>CAVGQQ010000013.1:0-65987 GCA_963631525.1 bacterium | reverse complement strand
TCTTACATCATATCTGTACCAGCCAAACTTAGCATTTTTATTATGCTTTATTTTTCTATTTTCTTCCCATTTAGGATTTGAAGCAATTTTTATTAACTCTGGTATTGCAGTTGCTGAATTTGCTTTTTCCTTTAAATCTTATATCATTTATCAACACAAGCCTTTTTCCATCTGCATCCATAATGATATTCACGTTTCTATTTGCTATCATTTTTCAACTCCTTTTAACACGCAAGCCATCTATTTAATTCAACAAAAATATTGGAAGTAAATTTAAGAATTTTACATTTAGACTGTTACCGAACTACGCCAGAACAACGCTTCTCGACAACAAAATAACCGTATCATAGATATTACAGACTGTAAATAGACTACATATAAAAATCACAGATAGTTCACAATAAAAAACCTGCCACACCAATTCTGGTGCGGCAGGTTTTTGTAACCATCTTCCGAAGTATGTTTTATTCTTCGTCCTTCTTCTCCTCTGTGGATGCCTCCGCATCGTCATCATCAAAGAAGCTATCATCAAAGTCATCATCGTAATCGTCGAAATCATCTAAGTAATCTGGTGTCAGGTACTTATAAACTGCTACGCAGATACCTACGATGATTGTCAGAATACCAACGATCAATGCAACAGAGAAAAACGCGTTCTTTGCTTCTGTTACGCATTCGTCTTCTTTTACAACTTTTACTTCGTCACAACACTTTCTCATAGTTTTCTACCTTCCTTTCATCGCTACTGATAAACTAATTTTACCACAGCTTATCCGATATTTCTACCATGATTTACAACTTTTTCATTTTTACAAGCGATGCAAATAAATGTTTTTCTCCAACCCGATCGAAATTCACGACGATTTCCTGATCTCCACCCGATGGAATCACATCGATTACCTCGCCATTTCCAAATTTGATATGGCGTACCCTGTCTCCGACCTCATAACTAGCCAGCGCCGACGCTGTATTCCCCATCGGAAATGCCTTTCCAAATCCCGGATTCGCACTTGGGTTTGCATTTGATGTGGCAGAGCGCGTATACGGATTGTTCTTGCCGTATGACTTTAGCTGGATTACCTGCTCTGCTGGCTTTTTCGACGGAATCCGATCCATATTTGCCGGTGCATAGCCAAAAGCTTTTTCTTCATACTCCAGATAATGCTTCGGAATCTCCTTGACAAACCGCGATACTTCCTCGAAATTCGTCGAACCATGCACCATCCGCTGTCCGGCAGCCGTCATATACAGTTTCTCCATCGCACGTGTAATTCCGACATAACAGAGTCTCCGCTCCTCTTCAAGTGCATCTGGATCATCCGAATCCAGCGACATGCCACTTGGGAATAATCGTTCTTCCATACCAGTCATAAATACATACGGAAACTCCAAGCCTTTCGCGCTATGTAAGGTCATCAGTGTTACCTTTGCCGTTGGCACACCATCCTCATCTTCCTCCTCGGTATCCGCCACAAGTGCGATATCTTCGAGAAGTCCGGTCAGTGTTGGCACTTCTGCACTCTCCTCATAGGTAACGATCTTATTCTTTAATTCCTCTAAGTTATCCAACCTGGTACGCGCTTCATCCGTAGCTTCCGCCTCCAATGCTTCGCGATATCCACTTTCATCCATGATTGCATCGAACACTTCACTGATGAATTCTCCATGTACCAGTCGTGCTTTAAACCCTTCCATCATATCTGTAAATTTTCGGATTTTCTCCACATTCCGTGTCATGCCAGATACTTCTTCGATATCTAACAGTGCATCATACAGATTATATCCATTGGACTGCGCATACATATCAAGCTTATCCACGGTCGTCGCACCAATACCTCGCTTTGGTACATTGATGATACGCTTGATTGCCTGATCATCGATCGGGTTTGCAAGCACCTTCAGATAACTTACGAGATCCATAATTTCTTTTCTTCCATAGAAGTTCTGTCCACCATAGATTTTATATGGAAGATTCTCATACAGAAGTTTTTCCTCCAGCACACGGGACTGCGCATTGGTACGATACAAAATCGCGATATCATCGAGTGATACCCCTTGATTCTTCAAGGTCTTGATCCGGGATGCAACACCGTTTGCCTCCTCATACTCCGTGCCATAGCGGGTAAATGTTACCTTCTCACCATCCTCCTGCTCTGTCCAGAGACGTTTATCCTTTCTGCCCTCGTTATTCGCGATCACCGCATTTGCAGAATTCAGGATATTCGCCTTGGAACGGTAGTTCTGCTCCAGCTTTACTACCTTGGCATCCGGGTATTCTTCCTCAAAATTCAGGATATTGTAGATGTTGGCTCCACGGAATTTATAAATACTCTGGTCGTCATCACCCACGACGCACAAATTCCGGTATTTCGCCGCCAGCATCTTTACCAATATAAACTGTGTATGGTTCGTATCCTGATACTCGTCCACCATAATGTATTTAAACCGTGTCTGATATTCGGCAAGCACATCCGGATTCGTCTCAAAAAGGAAGATTGTCTTGAAGATCAGGTCATCAAAATCAAGCGCATTGTTGCTCTGCAGACGCTTCTGATACTCCCGGTAAACCTCTGCAATCTTCTGATCCCGGAAACTTGCCGCATGTGCTTTCTCATAATCATCCGGTGTCATATACCCTTCCTTTGCTTTCGATATGGCCGAAAGCATCGCCCGCTCTGGATAGAGCTTCGGGTCTAATTGCAGATATTTCAGCACTTCTTTTACAACGGTCTTCTGTTCACTTGCATCATAAATCGTGAAACTACTTGTTCCACCAATCTTGTCAATATGTTTCCGCAGAATCCGCACACACATCGAATGGAAGGTCGATACCCATACACTCTCCGCACCAAATCCTACCAGATTGTCTACTCGTTCCCGCATCTCTGCCGCAGCCTTATTTGTAAATGTGATTGCCAGTATATTGTATGGATTGACTGACATCTCATCGATCAGATATGCGATCCGGTGCGTGATTACTCTGGTCTTTCCAGAGCCTGCACCTGCTAAAATAAGTAAAGGCCCGTCGGTTATACAACAGGCCTCTGACTGTTTCTCATTTAATCCCGGCATTGGTTTACTGTAAACCTAACTTTGCCTTCATCGCTGCCAGTTCATCCTGTACAGCTGCATTTGGAGCTGCATCATACTTGGCTGCTAAACTGTCGATGCCACTCTCCTGTGTAGTCTGATTCAGTTCGGTCATGGCATTTGCCTGATCTAACATTGCATTTGCCTTTGCTTCCATACGATCAAAAGCTGCCATGCTGCTTGCAGAATCTGTCAGATTGTTTGTCATCTTGTTCAGACGGTTCTGTGTCTTTGCGACCTTCATCTTCGCCTTGATTGCATCGCGGCGGGACTCGAGCTGATTGATATCTGTTACAAGCTTGTCATGCATCTGACGCATCTTCATTGCATTTGCGGCAGCAACATCATAAGTCTGCTGTAAGCTTGCCTGCTTCGCTGTGAGCTGGTTCTTCTGCTCCAAGAACTGCATGGCATCTGATTCATTTCCAGCAAGAAGTGCCTTCTCTGCATATGCCTGCATCTTTGTGATCTCTGCGTTTACCTCATCAAGCTCACGCTTGCATCTCTGCTCATCCGCCATAACAGCAGCCGTCTCTTTCTTAACCTCCCCCAGATCCTTTGTCAGATTGCGGAGTGTCTGATCAATCATCTTCTCCGGGTCTTCTGCCTTATCCAGAAGTGCATTGATATTTGAAGCCATAATGTCTTTAAATCTCTGTAAAATTCCCATTGTAATAAAACCCTCCTGTAATTCTCGTACTTCGTATACTCACGATGGTTTCATTATACTTGATATTCCACACAAAGTAAAATGATATTTTGTTAAAATTTGGTGTTGTCAATGCAACTTGTCTTAGTTGTATTTTGCAATCACTTCTTCGTTTGCCTTCATGGCACTTTCTTCCATCTGCTTTCTCTCTGCAAGGAGCTTTTCCTGTACTTCCTTATGCTGTACACCGATGATCTGCAGTGCGAGATATGCAGCGTTCTTTGCGCCATTGATCGCTACGGTTGCAACTGGGATTCCAGATGGCATCTGCACGATAGAGTACAGTGCATCCTGTCCATCAAGTACCGAACCAGAGATTGGAACACCAATGACCGGAAGTACGGTCTGACTTGCAACAACACCCGGAAGTGCGGCTGCCATACCTGCGGCTGTAATAAATACTTCTGTACCATTTCCATTTGCTTCCTCAATAAATGCGGAAAGTCCTGCGTGTGCACGATGTGCAGACAGACAACGCACGTCAACCTGTACGCCATAGTCCTTCAGAATCTTAATTGCTGGCTCTACCTTTGGAAGATCACTTGTGGAACCCATAATCACTGCTACTCTCATTTTGTTTTGCCTCCTTAGTCGGCGGTTACACCCGCCAGAATCATTATTGTACTATATTTTTGACGATTGCCTCCGGCTGCACAATTTCTTTCGAAATCGTATACGCCCCAAGCAACCGTTTCTTTGCTTCTTCCAATACACCCATATCATCGATATACATATAGGCAAGCACGTCGCCTTTTCGCACCGCGTCGCCCAGATGCTTTCTGATATCGAGTCCAACACCTAAGTTGATTGTGCTGTCCTTTGTTGCACGTCCGCCACCTAAGATCAGATTCACCATGCCAACCTCGCTTGTGTTGCAGGCTGCCAGATATCCCTCTTCTTCACAGATGATCGGAACACAGTTTGCCGCAAGCTGGAATTTATTCACATCGTCGATGTAACTGCCATCGCCGCCCTGTGCTTCGACGAATTCTTTGAACTTAGCTAGTGCTGCACCACTCTCGATTGCTTTTTCACACTGTGCCTTCGCAGCTTCAAAATTATCTGATTTTCCTGCCGCCATATACATATACGCCGCCAATGTCAGCGATACGGTAAGCAGTCGGTGGATACCATGTCCGTCATAGCCCTCGCGGGTGGAAGTGTTATTATCTCCAACCAATACCGAATCCGATTTCTCATCCACATACGATCCCAGATATGGCTTCACATCCTTCATCGACAACACCTGCACCGCCTCGATTACTTCAAGTGCATTGCCGACCTTACAGCCGAGCGGTTCGTTCATATCGGTAATCACACCGTAACACGTTCTGCCAGCAGATTTACCGATATCAACCATGATCTGTGCCAGCGCCTTTGCATCTGTTTCGTTCTTCATAAATGCACCGCTACCACATTTCACATCCAGCACGATCGCATCCGCACCTGCTGCAAGCTTCTTGCTCATAATCGAAGATGCAATCAGTGGCAGACTGTCGACCGTCGCCGTCACATCGCGCAGCGCATAGATCTTCTTATCTGCCGGTGCCAGATCACCGGTCTGTCCGACGAGTGCCAGTTTCATCGAATTGACATGTTCAATAAACTCTGTCTCCGGGATACTCACACAGAAGCCCGGAATCGCCTCTAACTTATCAATCGTACCACCGGTGTGTCCGAGTCCTCTGCCACTCATCTTCGCAACTGGTACACCCAGACTTGCGAGGATCGGTGCCACGATAAAAGTCGTCTTATCCCCGACTCCTCCGGTACTGTGCTTATCAACTTTCACACCATGAATCGCCGCAAGACTGAGCTGGTCTCCACTTTCCGCCATCGCATACGTCAGTGCGCAGGTCTCGTCGTGCGTCATGCCTTTGTAGTAGACACACATCAGCCACGCACTCATCTGATAATCCGGGATTTCTCCCTTTGTAAACCCTTCCACGATAAAACGGATTTCATCTGCGGTATGCTCCGCACCGCTCCGTTTCTTCATGATCATATCGTACATTCGATACATCTTACGTCACCCCTATCGTAACTACATGATATCTTTTAGAAAACTGTTTCCAATTGCCTCCGCATCATCCACACAGCTTCCAAGCAGATACTCCTCCACGGTCTTTCCAATATCCGCAAAGGTCGGTCTTGTGCCAAGATCCGTTCCCTGCTTCAATCCCTTTCCATACATCAGAATCGGAATATATTCCCGTGTATGATCGGTTCCCTTAAATGTCGGATCACAGCCATGATCGGAATCCACGATCAGAATATCCTCGTCTGTCATCTGCGCATACAGCTTCGGCAGCCATGCATCGAATTCTTCGAGTGCATTCTTATAGCCGAGCGTATCTCTCCGATGTCCGTATTTCATATCAAAATCAACCAGATTCGTGAAAATCAGTCCCTCCGGTTCTGTCTGCATATAGTCAAGCGTCTTCTGCATGCCATCTGTATTTCCAGTCGTATGCACGGAAGCGCAGATACCGCTGCCGTGGAAGATATCACTGATCTTACCGACTCCGCATACCCGCACGCCCGCATCTGCCAGATGCACCAGCACATTGTGTTCCGACGGTTCTAATGCATAGTCACGGCGGTTGCTCGTCCGCTCGAACCCATCGCCTTTTCGTACAAATGGTCTCGCGATCACGCGTCCGACGCCATGCTCACCAACTAAAATCTTTCTTGCAATCTCGCACATTTCATATAATCTTGGAAGCCCGACCTTCTCCTCGGACGCCGCGATCTGAAATACCGAATCCGCCGACGTATAGACGATCGGATATCCCGTCTTCATGTGCTCTTCGCCGTATTCCGCAATGATTGGAATACCGGATGCAACCTTGTTTCCATAGATGGCTCCACACCCAGTCTGCTCGATAAATGCATCGATAATCTCCTCGGGGAACCCATTTGGATATGTCGGAAATGCATGCTTCGTATGAATCCCGATCATCTCCCAATGTCCTGTCGTCGTATCCTTTCCGTTGGATAACTCCTGCGCCTTTCCATACACGCCGATCACATCACGCTTTGTTGCCGCATCGTAAAACGATGTCTTCTCAATCGCACGAAGTCCAAGCTTCGTCAGATTGTCGAATTTTGCATCCGGATATGTCTGTAAGATATTTCCAAATGTATCGGAGCCAACATCGCCGAACTTGTCTGCGTCCGGTTCTTCTCCGATTCCTGCACTGTCAAGTACGATCCATATTACACGTTTTGCCATATTTCACGTCCTTTCTGCAAAAGTTCTATGCTTCTGCCTTGTTTTTATTTCTGTAAATCAGGTAAAGTGGCAACGCTACAAATACCACGCCACCCACGATATTTCCAAGTGTGACCGGAAGGAGGTTGTTCAGGAAGAACTTTCCAACCGTCATCGAATCAAGCTGATCCGGTGTCATGCCTGCCATGATTGCCGCATTGTAATATGCCTCTCCGTGCTTTGCAAGAAGTCCGGCTGGAATATAATACATATTTGCGACACAGTGCTCATAGCCTGCAATTACAAATGCCCAGATTGGGAAGAAGCATGCAAAGATCTTTCCGATTGCGTCCTGACAGACACCTGCAAAAAGAACTGCCAGACATACAAGGATGTTACACATGATTCCAGATGTAAATGCCTTCACAAAACTTAAATTCATCTTATTATATGCTGTCTTAATCGTTGCTGCTGCAAGTGCGCCGTTTCCATAATCCAGCTGTCCGCTACGGTTCACCAAAGCAACCACGATACATGCACCGATCAGATTGCAGATATATACAACTACCAGCACCCGGAGCATATCAAGAAGCTTGATCCGCTTATCAAACACGGCGAATGACATCAGGCAGTCACCTGTAAAAAGCTCTGCACCGATCAATACAACAAACATCAATCCCACCGGGAAGATCACACCTGCCAGTGTCTTGGCAAGTCCTGTATTGCTGATTCCGTAGACTGCCGCGCTGCTGCTCGATGCACCAATCGCAATAAATGCACCTGCCAGCATACCAAGCAGTACCAGCTTTCCAAACGAAATCTTTGTTTTACCTTCGTATACCCCCATGTTATCTGTAATCAGATCACCGATCTTTTTCGTACCCATTTTTTCTTCCTTCCTGTATCTTTCACCTTATATTTTTTTCTATCAGAAGTCAGCAACTGACTTCTGCAGAAATCTTTCTCCCGACATGCTTATTGCAATGCCTCATTCAGTGCTTCTGTGCCCGGAAGCACGAATCTTCCATCTTCGATGATTGCCGTCTTTGTGCCATCCGGCTTCACAGCATAGATTCCATCGATCTCCTCATACGGAATTGTGATATCAGTATGGCAGTTGAAATATGCACCTGCCCGTGCCTCTTTGTCCTCGGAATTCCGAAGTGCCGAGCACTCATTTTCCTTTGCAACGATCTCTCTGCCGTCCGGGTTGTACAGGCGGCTGTCCTCGCTGTAGCTGTAGCATGTATCACCAACTGCAAAATGCGGTCCCATCTTCTCTACGATCAGAATCGGGAGCTTGTATAAGATATCGTATTTTCTTGCCATCGCATATGCCGTCGTGTTCGTACCGATTGCAAATTCCCCGATTGGAAGCGTATCATGATGGAACAGCAGATTCTCCTTGATAAACCGCTTGTTCTCTGCCTCGTCCTTGAAGTTTTTACAGGTGTAATCCGCAACCTTTCCGTCTTCAAAAGTAAGCTTCAAGTCTGTGTATTTGAGTTCGTTCAGATACACCTGACTCACATGCAGCGTTCCCTTCGTACCGGTAAGTACCGGGGAAGTAAATACTTCTCCGAGCGGGATATTCACATCTGCCAGACAGTTCTCAAAGTTCGTCTGCGTCTTTCTGTCAATCTTGTGCAGCATTACCTTCATGTCTGTCTGATTGCCATCCTTACCGAGTACCTGCACATATTCTGCATCATCGAGACAGTCGATCATCGTCTGCTGGATGGATTTGTATTTTTCATTGTCGAGGGTGTTCACCTCCACAACTGCATCGAAAATCTCCTCGAAATTCTCACCGATCTCAGGAATCGGATATGCAATGATCGTGAAGCTATACTGATCATGTGGAATGTAGCGGTTTGTGATCTCCGCTGCCTTCGATGCGTATTCCACAGACATCTTCTGCTGCTTGTCAGATAATTTCCATACGGTCGACTTCGTCTGTGGGCTGAATGGATCTTCACCGAACACTTCGATTACCGCAGGGCCTGCATAGACAAGCGCCGCTTCTTTCTCCTGCTCGTATGTCTGCTCCATGACTTCGAGTTTCCGCTCCATAAATGCACGGTCGAAGAACACTGCATCATCGCCTGCATGGTCATACTCATACTGCTTGTTCGCCGGTGTCGCAGCATATCCGGTACGGATCGTTCCTTTCCGGTTCATACGGCTGACCGAATACCGGAATAAAATCGCAGATAATCCTTCCTGCTCAAACATCTGGATTGCCGCTTTCACCATGCGCTCCTGTCCGATCGCATAGCGGATATTCACAGATTTCTTCGGACTGATATCGATTCGCATCGTCTCAAAGCCTTTGATAAAGCCCTGCACATACGTGCGTGCCAGACTTTCAATCTTCTCCTCTGGAAGCTTCGCCAGATACTGTGCCATCCGGAGCTCATTTTCACCGATATATTCACCATAAGCATACAGATAATCCGATGTTGTAAGATCGCTCTGCATGATGATATCATACGCAAATGGATTCACGCAGGTGATCGTCTCAAGAATTCTTCTTGATGCAAGCACATCCGCATAATCATACATATAATAATAGATGGCTTCCTTGATCTCCTTCTCGTCCGGAAGCTTCTCTCCCTCGGATGCGGTAAAGATTCCATACACCTCTAAGAAAAGCTCCATCAGGGAAATCATCGCCTGTATCTCATCTTCATATGCATACGCAATCATAGCACGGATCTCCGCGTATAACATGCATAAATATTTACCATAGGCACCAAGCTTTTCCACCGCATAATCCGGGTTTGCAAAGCTTACATCATAATGCTCCGGTAAAATGTCTACATATAAATTGTGATTGATCTCCTGTAATTTCGAAAGTGGAAGGTCGATCTTCCCCGGCTGTGACACGATCTCGTACACGTCATACACATACAGAATAAATTCTGCCACGCTGTCAAAATACATTTTAAGATTCTGCGCACCTGCATCCATCTTCACAAGTGTGTCCCAGATCGTCTGATCCTCTTCCTTTATTTCACTGATTCGTTCTATCGCAAGCTGCATACGCTCCTGCAAATCTGCGTCGTTCATAGTTTCCTCCTACCTCGTCCGAAGACTTAAAATCTGCCTAATAAAATGATTATGATCGGAACAACAA
The DNA here is from genome assembly GCA_963631525.1 of bacterium. Classification (GTDB taxonomy): domain Bacteria; phylum Bacillota; class Clostridia; order Lachnospirales; family Lachnospiraceae; genus Coprococcus_C. The sequence goes on along the minus strand of CAVGQQ010000013.1, from coordinate 55,835 downwards.
AGGATACGATGTTTAACCAGATAGAAATCCGCTTGCCACGCACGCCGCCTTTCTGGGACTGTAAACCCATACGGGCAAAGACTTCGCCAACGACGGACAACAGCAAAGCGATGATGTAAAGCATCCCGAACACCTCCGGCACATGCCCTGCCGTCACAATGGACACAATCACACTGACAACCTCGATGATCAATGCGATTCCACCCATGCAGTCTGCGATGATCGTATCAATTGCAAACGATGAATCTGTAAAATAATATCTTCGTTTCTTAAACAAACTCATAATCATTTATTTTACACAGCCAATCAGGGTGTTGATATCGTCTACCCCGTTTGCCTGCATATATTCCTCAATTCCTTTTATAATCTCAACGGTTGCATATGGATTGTGGAAATTCGCCGTTCCAACTGCAACTGCGGTCGCACCAGCCATGATCATTTCCAGCGCATCCTCTGTATTCATCACGCCGCCCATACCGATGATTGGCAGCTTCACAGCATTTGCCACCTGATATACCATACGCACCGCGATCGGATGAATCGCCGGTCCAGATACACCAGCCGTCTTGTTTGCCACTGCAAATGTACGGCGTTTGACATCAATCTTCATACCGGTCAATGTGTTAATCAGGGAAAGTGCATCACTTCCAGCTGCCTCGGCTGCCTTCGCCATTTCCGTGATGTCTGTGACATTCGGAGAGAGCTTCATGATAATTGGCTGCTTCGCTTTTGCTTTGATTGCTTTCGTGATGTCATAAAGTGCCTTTGGATCCTGTCCAAATGCGATACCGCCCTCTTTGACGTTTGGGCACGATACGTTGATCTCCAGAAGGTCAACCGGCTCATCGCCCAACCGTTCTACGACATCCAGATAATCCTCGGTACTCTTGCCGCATACATTGACGATGATCTTCGTATCCTTCTCCTTTAAGAATGGGATATCCCGCTTCACAAATGTATCGATTCCCGGATTCTGCAATCCGATTGCATTCATCATGCCGCCGTAGGTCTCTGCTACACGTGGTGTCGGATTGCCCGGCCACGGAACATTCGCTACACCTTTTGTCGTTACGGCTCCAAGGAGATTTAAATCTACGAACTCGTCGTATTCCATACCGGAGCCGAATGTACCAGATGCAACAGTAATCGGATTCTTAAGCTCCACACCTGCAATACTTACCTTTGTATTCATTACAGCTCCACCTCCTCAGCATAAAATATCGGACCGTCCTTGCATACACGCTTATTCTTCACCTGTGAATGATCATCGATTTCCTTCGATTTACATACGCAGGCAAGGCAGGCACCTACACCGCATGCCATACGCTCTTCCAAAGATAACTGTGCTTCGATACCATGCTCCAATGCATAACTCTGAATCGCACGAAGCATCGGCGTTGGACCACAGGCATAGATCTCTGTACCCTCAATGCCATACTCACGAATCGCATCCATAACGGTTCCTTTGACGCCGATCGCGCCGTTGTCACTGGATTTGTAAACGGTACCATATGGTTCAAATTCTTCTGATAAGAATTCCTCATCACGGAATCCAAGCACGATCGATTTCTCGCAGGTAAGCTCCTTCGCAAGCTGCAGCATCGGTGGAATACCGATTCCACCACCGATCAGGATTGCCTTCTTATCCTTCTTCGTAAATCCATTTCCCAGTGGTCCGAGTATCGTGATCGTATGGTCGGATGTGAGCATCGAGAATTCCTTTGTACCTTTTCCTGCAATACGATATACGATACGGACTATGCCTGCTGCACGGTCAACCTCACACAGACTGATCGGACGTGGAAGCAGCTTGCTTCCATCTGCAGAATACACGTCGATAAACTGTCCCGGTACTGCCTGACTGGCAATCTCCGGTGCCTGTATTACCATTGAGTATATATCTGTGGCGATCTCGTCCTGACGGACGATCTTCGCCTCCATCTTTATCTTTCCCATTTTCGACTCCTCTTATCTTCTAAATGTCGTGATAAATCTGCTACCTTGTTTTTATTAGTGGTTTGCTCTCGCTCCATTGATGTCGGCGATCATATCCTTCACTGCCTGACGGCTCGCATCTGCATAGCCTGTCTCACCGAAGGATGCGTATTTGTCCTGCTTGTAAGCAGCGATGATTCCACGGGAAGAGTTGACGATTGCGCCAAGTCCATCTGGATTGAAGTAATGTACAAGGTCTGCTGCCTTACCACCCTGTGCACCGTAGCCCGGTACAAGAATATATGTCTTCGGCATCAGCTTCCGGAGTCCCTTACCCATTTCAGGGTATGTAGCACCAACGACACAGCCAACATTGCTGTAGGTGTCGCCCATGCAGGCTTCGCCCCACTCAACGACCTTCTCAGCAACAAGCTCATACAATGGACGACCATTAATAAGCTGATCCTGAAACTCACCAGAAGATGGGTTGGAGGTCTTCACAAGTACGAAGATACCCTTGTTGTACTGCTTACATACATCAACAAATGGCTTCACGCCGTCCGTTCCAAGATATGGATTGACTGTCACGAAATCCTCGTCAAAGCCAGCGTATTCCTTGCTTCCTACCTGCACCTTTCCAAGGTGTCCGACTGCATACGCAGTGGATGTAGAACCGATGTCACCACGCTTGATATCACCGATGATCACAAGTCCCTTCTCCTTTGCATACGCACAGGTCTTGTGGAATGCAATAAGTCCCTCAATCCCGAACTGCTCATACATTGCGATCTGTGGCTTTACTGCAGGAATCAAATCATATGTTGCATCGATAATTCCTTTATTGTATTCCCAGATTGCTTCCGCTGCGCCCTTCAAGGTCTCACCATACTCAGAAAATGCTTTCTTCTGGATGTACTCTGGTACATAGGAAAGCATTGGATCCAATCCAACAACGATCGGTGCGTCCTTCTTCTCAATCTGTGCTACTAATTCGTTAATCATTTATTTGTCCTCCTAATAATGTATCGCCCTTATTGATCTTCTATAATTGCCCCATTGTAGCGGAGCTCACCATCTACGATGGTCGTCAGAACCTTTCCAACTAATGTCTGTCCGGTATATGGGGTATTGTGTCCCTTCGATTCAAACTTGACCGGATCAACCACCCATGTTTCTTCCGGATCAAAGATTACGATATCTGCTTTCGCTCCCGGTGTCAGTCTGCCGTACTTATCATCGATACCGATGATCTTTGCCGGGTTATAGCTCATCTTCGTTGCCATATCCATGATATCCATCAATCCCGGTGCTACCAGTGCTGTATAAGTAAGTGCTGCCGATGTCTCAAGCCCCACGATTCCAAACGGTGCCTTGTCGAAGAACTGACTCTTCTCCTCGTCAGAATGTGGTGCATGATCGGTCGAGATTGCCGGCATCGTTCCATCGATCAGACCTTCCACCAGAGCCTTTACATCCTTCTCTGTCCGGAGTGGCGGATTCATCTTGTAGTTGCTGTTGGCTTCCTTGATATCTGCATCCGTCAATGTGAAATGATGCGGGCAGACCTCGGCTGTGACATGTGCGCCAAGCCGCTTTGCCATACGCATAAGCTCAACCGTTCCTATCGTCGAACAATGGCAGATATGAAGCTTTGCCCCTGTCTCATGCGCAAGGAAAATATCACGCGCTGTGATGACATCCTCCACTGAATTCGGGATTCCCGGCACACCAAACTTCTCCGATGCAACGCCCTCATTTAACACACCTTTTCCAACGAGATCCTTTTCCTCGCAATGTGCCATAATCACGGCGCCAAGCTCGGAGGCTTTCTTCATTGCCTCACGGTAAACACGGATATCCATGACGCTCTTTCCATCTTCAGAAAATGCAACCGCACCCGCCTTTAACATCGCTTCCATATCGACAAGCTCTTTTCCCTCCATGCCTTTCGTGATAGAGGAAAGCTGCTTTACATGCACATACGCATGCTCCGCACGCTGTAAGATATCCTGCAATACTTCCACGTTATCGACAACTGGTTTTGTGTTCGGCATCGCACAGACTGTCGTCACACCGCCCGCTGCCGCTGCACGCGAACCGGTGATGATGTCCTCCTTGTATGTGAGTCCCGGATCACGGAAATGTACATGCAGATCGATAAAGCCCGGCATCACGTATTTGCCTTTTGCGTCAATCACAAGATGTCCATTTTCCTGGGCTTCGTTGTAATCTGCCTGCTCGCCGCGGCTTCGCACGTAAATTTTCTTTATACAATCCTGTTCAATCAATACGTCTGCGATCTCATGCAACCCGGTTGCAGGATCGACGACGTGGCCATCAACTATGAGCATAATAATCCTCCTGTGTATTTATACTACATACATCTTATACGTCACACTTTCCTTGTATAACATGTAGAATAATCTTCGTTGTGTTTCGAGTACATCTGTGCCAGAAACACGCACGGTCACGCTTACTTTATTGCCTTCGTACTGCAATGCAGTCACTTCCGTTCCGAAATCACCGAGTACAGAAAGCATATCCTGTATGGACATTCCCTGTTCGGCTTGTGGATCTGGGAGCAATTCGATTTTCACAGATGTATCTGCCGTGCCAGCTTCCTTCATCGCTGCCTGAACGAATCTATACTGCGTCTCAAATTCTGCATCCACAATTCCTTTTCCAAGGAAGATTCCGTACTGATGATACCGTGATAGCTGCATGACCTTCCGCACATACAGACGATACAGTTTTTCTTCGTCCCGCTCACCCGGGAAGCGTTCATATACCTGTTTTTCCCGCGCTGGTTTATAGACACTGTCACCTGTTTTCAGTTTTGCTTCCGCCACATCTTCCGAATAGCCCAGACGATCTGCGAAATAATGATGCATCTCATCATCTACTATGTTGATGCGGTTTCGTATCTGCTCTAATTTCATATTCTGATTTGTATTCCTTCCTGATTCCTTTTTCAAACCATAATTATTTTTCATTTTACCATAAGTCGACAAAAAAGGAAATGTTCTTGCTAGAATTTAACAGGATATACCTGCAAATAATTCTCATACTATCCATATATATCAAATCAATCAAAAATGGAAGGGAATGCATTATGAATTATACAGAGCAAGCAGAAACAACCGTATATCTTTCCCTCGATGCAAGCACGATGGTTGCGTCCAAGCAGGTGCACATCGAAGATATTGCTTCCGTCTTTTGCAGTCAGCCGGATATCATGCATGACGTGAAAAGAATCAGGCTGTTTACATTTCGTGACAACGAGCAGGGACAATTAGTCGTCAATGCCCTCGCTGTGATCAGAGAAATCCTGAAATATGATAAATCTGTGACTGTCCAGAATATCGGCAGTCAGGAATGCGTCGTCTACTACCGGAACTTAAGTGACGGACACAAGCGAACCGGAAAAATAAAAGCTGCATTTTTGATGCTGCTCGCCTTTTTCGGAACCGCCTATTCGATCATGTCCTACAACGGGGACGTCGGTGCGATTGATCTGCTGCAGGATCTCTATCAGATGTTTACCGGAACGCAGGCAAGCGCAACAACTGCCGGATATCGGTTCGGCATCCTGTTTTACTGCGTCGGGCTGTTCTTCGGTATGCTGCTCTTCTTCAATCACGGTCTGAACCACAAGAAAACCGATGATCCGACACCTCTGCAGGTACAGATGCGGTTATATGAGCGGGATGTCAACGACGCGATCGTTGTAGACAGCGCACGGGAGGGAACGAGTCTCGATGTTGATTAAAACAATTGCCTATTGTCTCTTCTGTGTCTGTGCCGGAAGCGCTGTATCGGCTGGTTTTGTCGCATTTATCACGATGCTTGGTATCTTCGATAAACTGGCAGAACAGATGAAATCCGGCAAAGGCATCCACCGGATCGAAGCTTTGATCATCGCCGGTGTCACCATTGGAAATGCAGCATATCTGTTCGGTCTCCGGATTCCAATCGGGCTGGCAGGCTTCAGCATCTTCAATCTGTTTGGCGGCATCTTTATCGGTTGTCTCGCCGGTGCTTTAGCAGAAACCTTGCAGGTCATGCCAATCTTATCCCGCCGCTTAGGCGTAAGAACATGGCTTCCTTATGTGATTGCCGCGGCTGCTATCGGAAAAGCACTCGGCTGTGCATGGCAGATCCTGTTTTTCCCTTCTTAAATTATAGTGAAAGGAGCTATCTCTATGAAAGTAAAACAAAATGACCAGGAATATAACCGTTACGTTGAAGCGATCACGCCGAAACACAGCTGTTTCAAGAACTGCCTGCATGCCTTTCTCGTCGGCGGCTGTATCTGCCTGCTCGGTCAGGTGATCTTCAACGTATGCACGACGCAGTTTCATTACGAGGAGGCGGATGCCATGAGCGTATGTTCGATCCTGCTCGTATTTCTCTCCGTCCTGCTTACGGGGTTAAACCTCTACAAACCGCTCGCCAAATATGGTGGCGCCGGTGCTTTGGTTCCCATTACCGGATTTGCAAATTCCGTTGCCGCCCCAACGATCGAATATAAAAAAGAGGGCGAAGTGTTCGGAAAAGGTGTCAAAGTCTTCACGATTGCCGGACCGGTTATCTTATTCGGTGTTGTGGTGAGTTTTGTCGCTGGTTTTATCTATTGGATCTTCAAACTACTGTAACAACAAGAACATCCAGAAAGGAGCTACTATGAATCAGAATGAACAAGAAAAAATAAATCAGGCTGTCGGCAAACAGACGATCTGCTTTGCCTGTCCGCCTGCGATATTAAGCCGTGCATCGATCGTCGGTGACATGGAGGGACAGGGACCTCTCGCCTCCTATTTTGACCAGATCGAACCAGATCCAGCTTTTGGCATGGATTCGTGGGAAGAAGGCGAATCCGAAATGGTGCGCCGCGCGGTACAGACTGCCATCACGAAATCCGGCATCGCCAAAGAAAATATCCGCTATATCTTCGGTGGCGATCTGCTCGGACAGTTGATCGGTTCTACATTCGGTCTGAAAGATTTTCAGATTCCAATCTTCGGTCTGTATGGTGCCTGTTCCACCTGTGGTGAAGCATTATCACTCGCGGCTATGACTGTGAACGCAGGCTATGCCTCCCATGTCATCGCTGTGACGAGTAGTCACTTCGGCGGTGCAGAAAAGCAGTTCCGTTTTCCATTGGAATACGGCAACCAACGTCCACTTTCTTCCACTTGGACAGTCACCGGAAGCGGTGCGTTCCTTGTATCTGCAACCACTCCCGATCAGCCGATGAAAGAATACCCGCGCATTACCTCCGTGACAACCGGAAAAATCGTCGATTACGGCGTGCGGGACAACATGAACATGGGCGCCTGTATGGCACCTGCCGCCGCAGATGTCATCTACCAGTGTCTCGAAGATCTCGCCGTCAAGCCATCCCATTTTGATAAGATCATCACCGGTGATCTCGGAAAAGTCGGCAGCGAAATTCTGATAAAACTGTTGCGGGATAACGACTACGACATTGAGAAACAGCATATGGACTGTGGTGTCTGTATCTTCGACAACGAAGAACAGGATACCCACAGCGGAGGCAGTGGCTGCGGCTGTGCGGCTGTCACACTTGCCGGCTATATTCTGCATCAGTTAGAGACAAACGAATGGAAACGTGTGTTGTTTGTCCCTACCGGAGCATTGCTTTCTACGGTCAGCTTCAACGAGGGACAGACGATTCCCGGCGTTGCGCACGCCGTTGTCATGGAACACATCAATTTATAGATAGGAGGATGTATATGGACTATATTCTTTCTTTTGTCATCGGAGGAATCATCTGTGTATTATCGCAGATTCTCATGGATACAACCAAGCTTATGCCCGGACGGGTGATGGTAATCTTAGTCTGCACGGGTGTGATCTTAGGGGCAGTTGGCATCTACGAGCCTTTCATGAAATTTGCCGGAGCCGGGGCATTTGTCCCATTGACCGGTTTTGGCTACAACCTGTGGAAGGGAATCAAAGATGCGGTAAATGAGGATGGATTCCTCGGACTGTTCCGTGGCGGTTTCAAAATGGCAGCCGTCGGAACCTCCGCCGCTTTGATCTTTTCTTACTTTGCTTCTCTCATCTTCTCCCCGAAGATGCCAAAGAATTGAAGCTTCAATTCTACAAAAAAGAAGTATCTGATCGCAGTCACGAAACTGTTTTCAGATACTTCTTTTATTATTATGTTTGTGGCTCAGGAGCCTGTGTCGTCGGCTCCGGTGCCTGCGTCGTCGGTTGCTGCGTCGTTGGCGCCTGTGTTGTTGGTGCCTGCGTTGTCGGTGCCGGCTGCTGTGTCGTCGGAGTTGGCGTTGGTGTCGGATCGGTACCTCCAGTCTTCTCGAAGGTTACGCTGATCGTTCCATTTGCCTGTACATCGTTAAACGTATAGCTTGAAACAGAGCCCTGACTCTGTCCATTTACAATGACATCCTTGATCCGGTATCCATTGTGCGGTGTGATATAGAAAGTTACATTTGCACCCTTCGCGACTCGAACCGTCGGTGAAATCGTTCCACCTTCACCTGCGGAAGAAGCAAGTTCAATCTCGCCCTCCTCTAATGGTGTATGAATATCACAAACCTCATCGGTATATGTGTATCCATCGGTAGATTCTCCGTTAAATCCTACCAGCTTCTTGTTTCCATTTTCATCAATCTCAACTGTAAATGAAACGGTCTCCGGACATCCACTATTTGCAATTTTATGTGATTCTGTACAGAACTCAAGTGCCTCATGTCCACTACATCTCTGTGATGGTATATCTGCCTGTGCATAATAATCCGAAGAGGTAGGACAACCTTCACCCGGAAGCAATCCGGTGATCTCGCAGACACTGATCGTCGTAATACCCTCTGGTCTCTCAAAGTCTGCCGATGTATCCTGTCCCTCTAACTCTACGATCTGATCCATGATATCGCGCCACATATATTTATGTGTATTCTGTCCGCCCATATCAACGTTGCTGTCGTAACCCATCCAGATAGATGCTGTATAATACGGTGTCATACCACAGAACCAAAGGTCATAGTTTTCAGAGGTTGTACCTGTCTTACCTGCACAAGTCATACCAGACTGTAATTTTGCAGGAGTACCAGTTCCGCTTGTAACTACGGACTTCATCGCCTCTATCAACTGCCATGCAGTTGTCGCCTTGATTACCTCATGGGACGTTGGTGTTGTATTGTCAACTACCACATTTCCATCGTGATCGATAATCTTGGTAAATAAAACCGGCTTATTATAAACACCGCCATTTGCAATTGATGCATAGGCCGCTGTCATCTCGTAATTTGTAACACCATAGCTCAGTCCACCCAGTGCACACGCCTGCGTCTTATCTGTAAGCAATGTACCATCGCTGTCCACTTTCTGATCGATCAGTGTCGTATATCCAAACTTCAGCAAATACTCAAATGCTGCCTCTGGTGTCTCTTCGGTAATTGCCTTTACCGCACAGACATTGATGGAGCTTGCGATACTCTTACGGATCGTACAATATCCGCTATGTCCGCCACCGGCATTCCGAACTTCATTACCATTTGCATACTGATATGGCTCATCGTTAAACGATGTTGCAAGACCTGCCTTACCACTGTCGATCAGCGGTGCATACGCAGCAACGATCTTGAACGTAGAACCCGGCTGTCTCTTTGCCTCCGTTGCACGGTTAAATGCACGATTTACGGTCTTCGTACCACGTCCGCCTACCAATGCCTTTACATAGCCGGTATGCTGATCCATGATTGTGAACGAAAACTGTGGCTGCGGTGATACGGAAAATGCTTCAGCGACATACGTTCCACCTGTCTCTTCCAGCATCGCTTCCTTGAATGTATCGGCTGCGGCTCTGGCATCCTGTTCACTCGGATAAATATTGTTATACTTCGAATTACCTGTCTGTTCTGCAAAATAATTCGTCAGATCGCCAATACTATAATTATAATTGGTTTCTTTATCTGCTCCCAGCAGAGTCAAACGATAACTTAAACCAACTTTCGTACTGTTGCTCACATATTCCGGATTGTTGATGACATCATCACAGATCTTCTGGATTGCTTTATCCTGTGCAGAGTAAATCTCATAACCACCCGTGTAAAGCTTGTTCTCCGCCTCCGACTTTGTACAGCCATACATATCCATAAACAACTCTACGACACCATTTATGATAGCATCCTGATAGTAACTGTTTACATCAGACTCTGCAAGCTGAACCTCATGCTCGGCATCGATTCTCGCATAGACATCATCTGCAACCGCCTCATCGTACTGCTGCTGTGTGATGTATTCCTGTTCTAACATCTTCTTTAAAACTTCTGCCCGGCGCTTTTTGTTCTCGTCTGGATTGGCAACCGGATCGTAACGGCTTGGGTTCTGTGGAATACCCGCGATAACTGCGATCTCTGAGATCGTAAGCTCCGTCATATCCTTGCCAAAATATTTCTCGGAAGCTGCCTGAACACCACTGACACCACGTCCCAGATAGATTGTGTTCAGATAGTACTCAACGATTTCTTCCTTTGTGTACTGCTTTTCGAGCTCAATTGCCAGATACTGCTCCTGAATCTTACGTTCCAGCTTGTCCATGAATGTCGTCTCATCCAGACCGACATTAAATACCTGGTTCTTGATGAGCTGCTGCGTCAGCGTCGATGCACCCTCATTAAAGTGACCGCTTGCCGCGCCCTTTGCAAACGCACGGAAGATACCGCGCACATCAATACCATTATGCGTCCAGAATCGCTGATCCTCGATTGCAACAAATGCATTGACCATATCCTTCGGGATTTGATCATAATATACATAAACACGGTTGGAATCGATCGTGGAAATCTCTTTTTCTACCGTGCCGTCCTGTGACCGGATATTCGACCGGTATCCCTGTGGAACGATATTGATACTGGAGGTATCCGGTGCATTGTCCAAAATACCCTTCATCATACCGAATCCGGCTCCGGCTCCGGCTATGATCACTGCAATGATACCAACCAATATGACCTTAAAAAGTATAACCAGCACTTTTCTCGTATTTCGTTGTGTTTTGGAAACAAGTTTTCTCTGTTTTTTCTCAGTTTCCGCTTTTGAATAGCCCATCGAGCTACCTCCCTTTATTTTTGCATATAAGTATCCAGATAAACGCCATTATAGCAAACTTTTACCACAAATACAAGATATTACCTATTCTAAACATTTTTCTTTTCCTCTATTCTTTTTCTCCATTTTTTGGTAGAATAAGTTTAGGTGCCGCGGATTTTTCCGCGTGTAAATTCACTGCGCATTTACATGCCCCACAAGTATAGTCGCAGTCGGAGGCTTAAGATGAAAGGTTTTGTAGGCATCGGTCGCGCAGACCATGTGGAAACAGCTATAACGGAAGCAACCGCCGGATTGAAAAAAGCAGATTTTCTGATCCTGATTGCTCCTTTTTCAAAAATAGAAGCTGCCGCCGCCCTGCTCGGTGAGAAATATCCGGGTACGCCGATGATCGGCACCAGCGGCGAAGGCATTGCAAAAGAGATGCGTCTGAATCAGGCAGTCATTGTCATCGGATTTGCAGGCGTGGAAGTATGTATGGGCGTGATTGAGGATGTCCGCACGACTCCGGTCAAATCCATGCACACATTTCTTGCGAATCTGCAGGCGATCGAACCGGGAGATTCCGATACGATCTGTCTGGAGTTTATGACCGGATGCGAGGAACGCGTCCTGTCAACCGTCCACGATTCCCTGCAGGAAGCCGGTGTTCCGTTGATCGGTGCCAGCGCATATGGCGTTCTGCTCGGCGAGAAGCACTGCGTCATTTTAGACGGAAAGGTTCATACGCGAAGCTGTGCGTATGCATTTATCAAAAACAAAGGTGGCAAGATCCATCTATATAAGGAAAATATTTACAAACGGCAGAGCCGCCGTGCGCATTTCGCCAACTTGGTAGAACCGGGAACGAAAACACTGTTTCAGTTAGATGGCGTTCCAGCATTAGAGCTCTACCAGGAGGAAACCGGCGTCCAGCCCGAAGATATCCTCTCTGCCATGCCGCGTCATCCACTTGGACGCGCCCTTGGCGATGATACCTGTATCATCCAGACAATGTCGGTCGACCGGAACGGCGTCATGTTCAACGGCAAAGCCATCTATGAAAATGACAGCATCTATATCATGGATGTCGATGATTACCGGCAGATCCACGAAGATCTGCTTGCTTCGATACAGGCATCCCCAGTTTCGTTCCTACTCGGCTTTGACAGCGCCAACCGGCTGCGCCTGTTTGCAGAGGATGATGTTCTGACAGACTATGTTGCTTCTTTCCGTGCGGTTGCCCCTGCTGCGATCTTCGTTGGAGATGGACAACAGTTCAACAACCAGCATATGAACCAGACACTTGTGCTTGCCGCATTTGAATAATTACACGCAGGAGGTATAATCACGATGTTTAAAAAGAAAACAGAAATACATGCAGTTCCAACAGAAACAGCAACCGGACTTGCCTTAAAGCAAAGCTTAGAGCCGATCACCCAGATCACAAAAAGCTTAAAGGAAAACCGGAAATCCCTGATTGAGGAAGAGATGCAGACAGCAAGTCAGATCTCCGATATTCAAGGTTCCTTTGATACGATCCTTGCCCAGTCCGATCAGGTTGCTTCCGGTATGGATTCCATCAAGCAGGAATTTGCCAATATCGTAGAAGTTTCTTCCCAGATTGAGACCAGTGTCAGCGGCGTACTTACCGCAACCGATCAGGCAAACGAAAATGTCGACAGCCTACAGGAAAGCTCTTCCAACGTGTTGAAGGATTTCCAGCATGTCGTAGAGGTCTTAAATAAATTCCAGAGCAGCTTTGATGAGATTCAGGAGACAATGTCCGGTATCATCGGCATCGCCAACCAGACAAACATGCTCTCCTTAAACGCTTCGATCGAAGCCGCCCGTGCCGGAGAACACGGTCTTGGTTTTGCAGTTGTCGCAACCGAGGTCAGCACCCTCTCCGCAGAGATCAAGAAGCTCGTTGATACCGTAAATGCAAACATGGCGTTGCTCCGTGAGGACGCTTCGAACTTAAATGCTTCGATGGAAACAGCAAACCGGATGCTCTCTCACGAACAGGAGCAGGTAAAAAAGACAACCGAGCTGTTCGGCAATATCAAGGATTCTGTCAATGGTGTAATCGAGGTTCAGCAGCAGATTGCCGCTGCCGTTGATACCTGTAACGAAACTGCTGATCAGATTCAGGGAGATATTTTAAGTGCCAAGGATGGCTACATCGGCGTATCCGAGACAGTCAACCAGTTATCCGGCGATATCACACGCAAGAATCAGTTGTACGAAAACATGATCAACCTCTTAGATCAGGTCGATCCGATCGTCGAGGAAGTCCAGAAAACACATATCAATATTTAACACCTGCAAAAAAAAAGTGGCAGAGATTTTATATCTCTGCCACTTTTTTTGCGGTTATTTCCACCAGTTCTTCCAGCTCTTCCAGCACAAATATCTGTAACTGTGGAATCACCCCCGGCTCTGCAACCGCAACGCTCTGCAATAACTGAGTCTTTGTCCGTTCCATCGCTTCCGGTGCATAGTCCCAGTCGATTTCCGTGATCTGCCAGATGCGTTCCCATTCTTCCGCAGGAAACTCCAGATTTGGGAACGTTACATTATATTTATTTGCAAAATATGAATTCACACGGTCATAATCGCCATAATACCATTTCTTAGAGAAAAACTCCTTGCGGTCATACATCCGCTGCTGCTCCAGCACTTCCACATAAGCAACTGCATCATATAACACCTCCGGTTGCTTTTGTGCATTGTAAAACCGGAAATGTCTGTCCCAGTACAGATCCAGAAAATTATAATCAAGCAAAAGATGTGCATAATACCCCCGCACATACGGCTCCTGTAATGCAGTACCATATTTCTGTAAAAACCAGTCCAGATCCGGTCTGCGCACCAGCTTATCATAGGTTGCATCATTCCAAAAATGTGTGTAATGCTTATCTTTGCACATATCTGCGATCATATTTCCAAGACAAAATGCATTTTGCTCCTGTGCGTTCATTTCCGGCAACAGCTCCAGTGCGCGTTTGGCACAGGATAAATGGATTACATAGCTTGGCATATCCGAACCTCCGACAACAGATCATCATCCAGAAATACATTTCTGATATTCGGCATCGGCAGAATCTTTGTCTCCACCGGAGCTGCCACTTCCTTCCGCTCTGCCACTTGCTTTGTCTGTACCGGCGTGCGCTTGTCCGTCACGAACTGCAGCTTCTGTTCCTTCACTGCCTTCATGCTGTAAAAAAGCAATCCCTCCATCACATCAGCAATCCGCTCTGCCGTTGTAACCGAGCGCATCAGCTTCTCCTCTGTCGTCGTAAATTCCCGCTTGTAATCAATACATCGGATATAAATATCAGAGATATCGCCCAGTCTCCGGCGCTCAAAGATATCCTGAAACTGTCCGAGCGTCTCCATCCGTACATTTGCGGTTCCGTTCACTTCAGCGGATAAAACCTCTCCCATCGCAACTGCATACACATAGGTCGACGTGGACACCCGCAGATTCTGTAAAAATGCATACACCGCGAGGGAAATCCCCCACATCTTCGACGGGAACAAAATCCCCACACTGTCTGCATCCAGTCTCTCTCCATGATATTCCGTGTATTTCATCACCTTACAATTCGGCAGATTCTGTACCATCTGCTCAGTCATCGCCTGCCGGCAGTCCATCTTCCATGCATGCCCTGCAGACACATCGACATAATCAGACACGTAAAAAATATAATTCCGTGTCTCTTCCATCTCATTTTTCCATTCCATACCCCTCATTTGTATCCTCCCACTACTCTCCCGAAGCTTTTTTCTGTACAAGTGATTCGTACAGCGTGTGAAAAGCAAAGCTTCGATATTCTTCCATCGTCATCCCGGTCTGATTCGCAATCTCTTTTTTCTTCTGTGCGGAGATCTGGATGATTCCGCTTAAGGATGACCATAGATACAAAACCGTCGGCTTTGTATCGAGTGTTTCCTGTAACACATTTGTGTTCTTTCCCTTTTGAACGAGCGCTTCCATCAATCCATATAAGTCCTGCAGGATCTCCGGCAGAATCACCGTGCCCTGCTTCCGGCTGTTGGTTGCTTTCTCCTCGAACATCAAAGAAGCATAATACTTCGGATACCGTTCACAGAAAGAAACCAGCCGTTCACACAGCTTATAATAGCTGTCCTCAAACGAGGTATCTCCCTCGATATCAACTGTCATCTCACCGATCAAAATGTCGAGATAATCAACCACTATGGAATTATAGATGTCTTCCTTACTCCGGAAATATACATAAATCGTCGACTTGCTGTAATCTGCCTGCAGCGCGATATCGTCCATCGTCGTAGCCTGAACGCCCTTCGTCTCAAATAGCTCCCTCGCCGCCGTCAAAATGTTGTCGCGATTAAACTGTTCCAGCGCAAGCTTCTTGCGTGCTCCCATATACTCTCCCGCCAAATACAACTATTGTTGACATTATACAACGCAAAGTACATTTTTTCAACTATAAGTTTTATTATTCTACTTTTATTTCTATTATCACACTTTTTATATATAAATCGAACTTCTAGTTCGATTTATAAAAATCCAGATTCTGCCGCATCTGAACCAGTATTTTTTTCTCCAGCCGGCTGACCTGCACCTGACTGATACCAAGCACCTTCGCAACCTCTGTCTGTGTCTTATCCTCGAAAAACCGCAGCCGGATCAACTCCTGCTCCATCTCGCCCAGCTTTTCCATTGCCTGTCCAACCAAGATCCGGTTCATGATATTTTCCGCTGCTACTTCCGACTGTGCCTCATCCACCAGCCGTTCCACCAGACTGACCTGCGTCCCATCCTTGCCACAGATTGTCTGCTGGATAGATTCCACCTCCCGGTTTGCCTCCGTCGCCATCACGATATCCTCAACACAAAGCCCTGTATAGCTTGCCAGCTCATCAAGGGTTGCCTCTCTTCCATATTTATGCAGCAGTGCCTCCTTCGCTTTGCTGATCTGATAGCCATTTTGCTTTAAGATACGTGACACCTTGATTGCACCATTGTCCCGCAGAAACCGCTTGATTTCTCCCGCAATCAATGGAACAGCATAGGTGGAAAACTGTACGCCATAGCGGCTCTCAAACCGGTCGCATGCCTTGAGCAGTCCGATACAGCCGATCTGATACAGCTCTTCGAGATCATACCCCCGGTTGACAAACCGTCGCGCGATGCTCCACACAAGCCCGATATTATCTGAAACTATTTTTTCCTTTGCAGCCTTACTCCCCATCTGTGCCTGTTGAAATAGTTCCCATTCATTCATTTATTCATAATGTGGTGCCGGTGCACCGATCTCCTTCCACATTTTTACCACGGTACCTTCCCCGACCGTTGACTCGACCTCCAGCCGGTCCATAAATGCTTCCATAAAGGAAAATCCCATCCCGGAGCGTTCCTCCTCCGGTTTGCTTGTAAACAGCGGTTCCATCGCCTGTTTAACATCTGCGATACCAACCCCATTGTCTCGCACCTCTATGTACACCGCGCGGTCTTCCACAACCGTCCGAATCCGTATCTTGCCAGAACCTTTTTCATAGCCATGAATGATCGCATTCGTGACCGCTTCCGAGACGGCGGTCTTAATATCCGACACTTCTTCGAGTGTCGGGTTCGTCGACGTGATAAACGATGCCACGATCACACGTGCAAAGCTCTCATTTTTCGCTACACTGTCAAATTCCACACTCATTTCGTTTGCACTATTCATAATATCCTCCCTTTACCATCTCCTTTTTTATCGCATCGAGCGAATCCATCTTTTTTAAGATCCAGTAGATTCCTGACATCAGCAGGATTCGATCGATCGTCTCATTGACATGCACCGCATATACACATCCACCTTTGTCATGTACCATCCGGAACCGCCCGGTAATCAGCCCGATGCCGGAGCTGTCCATGAACTGTGTCTTCGAGAAATCAAAGATCAGATACCGGATCTCCTCCTCATCAAACACATGTGCCGTCTTTCGCTTGAGCATATCTGCCGCATAGTGGTCAAGCTCCTCCGGCAGATAATAAATCAGCACGCCATTTGCCACTTCATACACCATAAATTGCCTCCTATATCCAAATATCCAGAAAAAATTGCAAAAGAAAAAGAAAGTGAAATGATTTCACTTTCTTTCGTAATTTCGAATAATCACCGATTACTCTTTGTCTATCATATTTTGTAAGTCTGTATCCGACATGCCCGACACAACATTGGAATAATCCGGAAGATCTGCTTCTCCCTGTGCTGCTCCATTTTGCAGTGTATCAATCTGCTTTGTCAGATTATCCACCTCCGCACTCAGACTGTTGATGGTGGAGTTTTTTCCAGCAAGTTCCTCACTGTATGTCTTGATCAACTGTTCATTTTCTACCCGTAGCTTCTTTTTCTGTCCCGGCAGGATAAAAAAGCTGAATAGCAGGACACCAAATACCAGTCCAAGCAACATATACAAGCCGGAATATTTTGCGAGACTGACCTGTCCAAACTGTCCAGTCCGCACAACACTCGTGTCTTTCTTTGCCTTGATCTCCTGAAACAGATTCTTCTTCTCAATCTTCTTCGGCGCTCTGCCATCCTCTGTCACAACAATCTCTTCGAGATAATCGTCATCTAAGAGTCCATCGTTATCCACGTTCTGTTTACGCATTTCGATGATGTTTTCCTCAGTGTCTCCCATCTCCCGCAGATAATGTACTGCAAGCGAGTTCGCCTTGTCGATCTTTAAAACACGACGCAGAGTCACCCTTGCTTTCTCGTAGTTGTCTGTCCCGATATACAAAAGGGCAAGCAACAGGTAGCCTTTCACGAAATGCGGATTGTCTGAGAGTGCACTTTTGAGCTGCAGGATTGCCAGATCATAATCCTCGCTGTGCGCATACTGGATCGCCATATTGAACTTCCGCGCAAGCTGGTCGACGCTCTCTAACCGGGCTGGATCTTTTTTCAATTCTTTTAAGTATTTTGTCGCAAGGTTATTTTCCCGTTGGTAGTTGATGCTCATAACCCATTCGCTCATCGCCTGCACTGCCTCACCCATCTCATAATAGATGAGTCCAAGCAGATTGCGTGCTGGCACATTTCGCTTGTTATACCGAAGTGCCTGCAGCAGCGACTCGATCGCCCCGGACAGATCTCTGGCGGACGCGCGGTCATATCCAATATTGTAATAATAATTGGATGTATTCTGTGCTTTTTTAAGCATCGACAACGGAAGATAACATTCCGAACAATATCCATTTTTCCGAACCTGTGCACCGCAATGGGGACACAGCACCGGTCGCATTGTTGTTGCCATCTTATCTTCTCCTTGCCCGCACGGATACTGCATTATCCAATATGCTGCCTGTATTTCTCAAGTCCTGTGTCATCTGCAATACAATATCACTGATATCCTTCAAATCATTGCTGTAAATGGCTTCCTCTGCCTGATTCACTTCCGGAATCGGCGAGAAACGCTTCAATTCTTCTTCAAAATTTATCATACGGTTTCCTCCCATATGTCTTTTATCTTTCCTATCAGGTACAGAGAGCCAACGCAAAACAGCATACCGCCGCGTGCTTCTACGGCTGCATACGCCTCCGCAAAACAGCTTCGGATGTCGTTGTCTGCATAGACATGTACATTGCGTTCCGTCTTCTTTGCGCAATCGCGGAACAGTGCCGCAATATACTCTGCAGAGATTGCACGGTCAGAATCAAGCGACGTCACATAGACGGCTTCCACATCCAGATTCTGCATCAGATATGCAATCATCGGTTCATAGTCCTTATCTCCGGCGACTGCAAACAGAAGTGTTTTGTCCCGGTCTGCATATCCGGCATTCACACTCTCAGTAAATCGCTCGATGGCACTCTCGTTGTGTGCCCCATCAATCACGATGTTTTCGTTAAGCTTCTCCATACGTCCCGGCCAGAAAAACGCATCGAGCGCAAGCTGTATTTTCTCCTGTGCGATTTGCCTGCCTAACAACACCATCCCCGCTATGATAGCGGTCACGGCATTGTCTGCCTGATAGGTGGCCACACTATCAAGCCGCAAACCATTGTAACTATAATAGCCATTGTTCATTGAAAAATCAATGGTTTTATCTGTAATTTCTTCGATAATATACTCCACATTTGCGACATTTATTGCTTCCGCTGCAAGTGCCTCCGCCTGTGTTTTGATCACGGTATCTGCCTCAATACTGCCAGTGTTGTACACAACAGGGACGCCCGTCTTGATGATGCCCGCCTTCTCTCCTGCGATCTCCTCGATCGTGGTTCCTAAGTATTTGGTATGATCCAGCCCAATCTCTGTAATGATCGTCAGCACGGGTGCAAGCACATTCGTCGCATCCAGTCTTCCGCCAAGTCCGGTCTCATAAATCACAAAGTCCAGCTCCAGCTTGGAGAAATAAACGGCGGCCATCGCAAACAGGAATTCAAAATATGAGAGATGCTGCAGGTTCTGCTGCACTGCCTGCTCACACGCCTGACGGACGATCTGATAGCATGCCACAAAATCCTCGTCCGAGATGCCCTCGATCCGTTCTGTGATGGAGATCAGATGCGGGGATGTAAAGGTCCGCACGCGGTATCCCTCCTCCGTGAGTATCGCCCGCAAAAACTGTACCGTAGAGCCTTTTCCATTTGTACCTGCCACATGAATCGCCTTATGTGCAAGATGCGGATTGCCGAGCAATGCCATAACCGCCTCTAAGTTCTCATTTCCTGATTTATTTCTGCCCTCTGTATGAGGACCAAACAGCGGGATCTGGTTAATATAATCTTCTGCCTCTTTCAAACTGTTGTTCATAATCGATTACTTCCTTTTTGTCCCGCAATTTTCTAGCGGTTATCCACTTTCTCCGGATATAAATCATGATGTACCAGACGATCGTAAGCGACCTGCTCCCAATTCGTGCCCGGACGTCCGTAATTACAATATGGGTCGATGGAAATGCCACCACGCGGGGTGAATTTTCCCCAGACCTCAATATACTTCGGGTCCATCGCTTTGATCAGATCTTTCATGATCGTGTTTACACAGTCCTCATGGAAATCGCCATGATTCCGGAAGCTGAACAGATACAACTTCAACGACTTGCTCTCCACCATGCGCACATCCGGCACATAGGAAATATAGATCGTCGCAAAATCCGGCTGTCCGGTAATCGGACAAAGACTTGTAAACTCCGGACAGTTAAATTTTACAAAATAATCATTGTCCGGATGCTTGTTGATAAATGTCTCCAGAATATCCGCAGAATAATCTGTCGGATATGCCACATGCTGATTTCCCAGCAAAGAAATTCCTTTTTGTTCTTCCTCTGTTCTAGCCATTTTTATCACCTCATAATCGAATCATTTTATCTAAGTGGAAGGAATAGATTACCTGCTCCTTCACCTTTTTTCCTGTCAATCGTTCCAGCACCTCTGCATACGACGCAAGCTGTGCCCGGTATCTGCCAACCAGTGTCTCCTCATCTGCGGCATCCGTCTTATAATCCATGACAACCACGTCGTCATCCTCATAAAAGTACGCATCAATAATTCCCTGTACAACAAGCACATCCGGCTCCGCAACATCGTAAACCTCCGATGCCGGAATGCCCGCTGAAAACTGCCGTTCCTTATACAGATTACCCAGACGCGCAGCTTCTATCATACGGCATCCAAGCGTAGATTGCAACATCTTCCTGATTTTGGCTTCCCGGATTGCGGTAAGTTCCCACTCCTCGAAAATGCCTCTTGCAAGCAGTGCGTCCTTTTGCTGCGCGATATATGCATCCAGATCTCCGTCTGTATCTACCGATTCAAATGGCAGTAATTCCATAAATTTGTGGATGATCGTACCACGTTCCGCACCAGTAAGTGCGCCTGATGTCCCGGAAGACCGTGTCTTTTTCGGAAGCGCATTTTCCGTCTCCTGCTCTGCGGTATCCGGAAGAGAAAATTCCGTATTGATATCATACCCCTTGCCATCGTAGGCTTTCATCTTCTTGATATCCGAGATTGAAAGCTTCGCCCCCAGCGTCGTCATTGGCATATGTGGATATACATACGAAATACTCGCTTCATTTTTCGCATAGAACGCATCTTCCAAAGCCTGCTCCGCCATGCGCCGGATATCTTCTAACTGCAGCCGTTTGTGAAGCTCCATTGGCGTTATCGCTGTCAGGATTTCCTCCTGATTTAAGATTTCCATACGAATCTTCCCCTGCACCTCACAGGCATCCGCCAGACATTCATACCGTACCATACAGGCAAGCAGATGCTTCGCATAGCTGTCCGCATTTTTACGGACATTGTACGGAAGCAGCAACGGCTCCATATCTTCTACATAAGCGTATTTTGCAAGCAGGCGGTCTGCCCCGCGTATCGCTCCGGTGAGGATCAGCTTTTCCTTCGCACGTGTCATCGCCACGTAGAGAACCCGCAGATTCTCTGCCATCATCTCCGCATCCTCCAATGCCGCATAGATGCTCCGGATCGCGGTATTATGTTTGTACCGTCCTTTTATGTGCATCGCCATCGCAGCCAGATAATAGTCCGGATGCACCTGCACATTATCCTTTAACTCCATCCGGTTAAACTGCCGTCCCATTCCTGCGACAAACACAACCGGATATTCGAGTCCCTTACTCTTGTGGATACTCATGATCCGTACAACATCCGCATCCTCACTCAGCACACTCGCTTCGCCCTCGTCCTTTTCCATCAGCTTTAGTTTATCGACATAGCGCAGGAAATGAAACAGTCCCTTATAATATCCATTTTCAAACTGCACAGCCTTCTGCAGCAGCATATCGACATTGGATTTGCGGATATCGCCTGCCGGCATCGCTGTCACATATTCATAATATCCCGTCTGCTCCAACAGCTCCCAGATCAGATCCGATACCGACAAATGCTGTTTTTTCTCTTTCAGATCTTCGATCAGAGCAAGCAGACGTCTGACTTTTGCGCCAAGCTCTGTCTCCGCCTGATCCTCTGCATAATATTCACAGATATCGTACAGACACAGTTTTTCCGATACAGCGTCCCGCACCGCAGCACATATCTGCGCAAGTTCTGACTCATTCAAGCCGCCGATCGGCGACAACAGCACTGCCGAGAGAGGAATATCCTGCCGGCTGTTGTCAACCACGGAAAGCATCGCCATGATCACCTGTATCTCGACCGCCTGAAAATATCCCTTGGACTTTTCAAGATACACCGGAATCCCCTGCGCCGTCAGTGCATTGTAGATCACATCGCCATAGTCCTTCAGGCTTCTTGCCAGTATCACAATATCCTTATACCGAACCGGACGATAACATGCTTCTTCCTCATCATAGACCTGCATGCCGCTATCCGGGTTCATCAGCGACCGTATCCGGTTCGCGATCATATAGCCCTCCACCGTATCTTTCTCCGGCGAGCCATACTGGCGAAGCTGCTCCTCACTTAAGTCTCCGGTATCATCTACATCGGCAAACAGCAGCTCTACATCCTCCGCAATGCGGGTGCCCTCCGGCGGCTCCGGGAACTGTTTGCCCGGTACAAGCGCCTGTTTCTCATCATATGTGATACCGCCCAAATCGCTTCCCATCAACTGATAGAAGAAATAATTGATTGCATAAAGCACAACCGCATGGGAACGGAAATTATGATTCAGCTCGATCTTAATATCGGTTCCTTCCGCCTGATACCGGTTGTATTTTTTGACAAATATCTCCGGGCGTGCCATACGGAAACGATAGATACTCTGTTTCACATCACCCACCATGAACATATTATGCACGTCACGCGATTTGCCTGATACTGCAGTCAGAATATCCTCCTGCAGATAGTTACTGTCCTGATACTCGTCAATATAGATTTCCTCATACCGGTTTGCGATCGTCTTTCCAATCTCTGTCGGCACTGCCGTTCCATCCTCGTCATAACCGGCACACACAAGCTGATATGCCATATGCGAGATATCTGAAAACTCCAGCATCTTCCGTTTCTGCTTCTCCTCCATAAACCGTGTCATGAATTCCTCTGTCAGGGAAAGTAACGGAAGCAGATACGTTTTCAACAGCTGCATATCCTCTAAAATCTGTGCCTCCGACTGCTTGAAGCTATCGAGCTTTTTGCTGTCAAATTCATCCTTATATTCCTTACGAAGCGTCTTGCATGCTTCCTGCAGCTCCTTGTCTCCGGTGAATTTCTTTCTCGAAAGTGTCGCCCATTTGCGCTCGATTGCCTGCTTCATCGTGGCATAGCTGTCCGCCCGCCCGATTGCCTGCAGCTTCTCAATATCCGATTCGATCTGTTCCCGGTACTGCTCCGATCCATCCGGCTCCTCACAAATGGCGAGACAACGACTGGCAAGCTGCCCGGCTGCCGCTGCCTTTTTGTGCAGGATATCAAGCATCGCCTGCATCCACGGTGCATGGTTTAAATCCTCCGCCGTGTCGATCTGCAATCCCTTTCTCGCTTCCTCTAAAAACCGTTCCGGCGCAGGAAAACTTGTGATCTGCCGATAGATCTTATCTAACACATCTTTGAGATTGTCGTCCCGTTTTCCATCGCAGAACACCTCCAGCAGGCGTCCAAATTCCGTATCGCCCTGCTCCTGTAGCTGCGTATACTTTTCCTCAAAAAGCGCGGTCATCACATCATATTTCAGCATCTCCAGCATACCCGGATCACCGATTCCTACCGCAGGGTCCAGATTCAGATAGCTGAAATACTCCTTTACAATATTCAGGCAGAAGCTGTCGATCGTTGTGATATCCGCACTCTGGATCAGCATGTTCTGCTTCGCAATATGCTCCGATTCCGGATACTGCTCCTGCGCTTCCTCCAGCTTCTTCAAAAGCTTCTCCTTCATCTGCGCTGCTGCCGCCTTGGTAAATGTCACAACCAGAAAGGATGTGATATCAATCGGATGCTCTGGATCAACCATCTTCTGATAGATGCGTTCCACGAGCGTCGCCGTCTTACCGGAGCCTGCGGCTGCCGACACAAGGATCGTCTTATCTCTCTCTTTAATTACTTGTTCTTGTTTTTCTGTCCACGGCATACGCTATGCATCTCCTCCAATAACTGCTCCTTCTCCTTTGCGCTATGCTTCGTATAATGATAACGGTTGTTTCCATATTTTTCATCAAACCGGCACACATCCTTATACGCACAGTAATCGCATGCGGTCTTGTTGGACTCGCGCATCGGATTTTTGTCGATCACGCCCGTCTTCATCTGCGTGGCAAGTGCAGATGCCTTGTATTCGGCATAGGCAAGCACCGTGTCAAATTCTTCCGCATCATCCCGCGTCAGCCCCTTATAGGTAAGCTGCTTCTCCCGCGCTTCCTCCGCCTCTGTCTCATTTTCCGCCTGCACATACGGGTCCTGCATATGATAATAATACATACTGTCCGTCAGGATCTTGTAGCATTCCGTCTCCGTGCGGTTTTTATTCCATTCCTGATCAACCAGTTCCCGCATGACATCCGTATAGATGGCGAGCTGCAGCTCTAAGCCCTCGTACAAGTCTCCAAGGTCAAACTCATGCGCCCCGGATTTGTAATCGATCACACGCAGAGAGATCGTCTGCTCTGCCTCATTCACATACAGATCACCGCGATCCACCACGCCAACCAAGGACAACTGTTCATCGCCAACCTGAAGCTTCTTACGAAATGCATACTCAAAATACCTTGGCTTGTAATCTGCGTCCATCAGTGCCTGTAATTTCTGCACCGTCCGCTTACCAATCCGGATCAGACTCTTCCGCAGTACCTCATACTGCCCGGCATCCAGCTCCTGCCCAGTATATTCCTTCGCAAAATTCTCATTCACGAATTCCTCTGTCTTGGCATCCCGTTCCTGCTCTGACAGTGTCTCCCATGCATTGTTTTTCTGATCCCGCACATAACAGAACATCTGCTCCATCGCACCATGCAGGATCATGCCGACATTCCGGTTGTCGATGCCATGAATCTGCCGTTCCTCCAACCGGAGAATGTATTTGAGGAAAAAGGCATATGCACAACTTGCATACTGTTCGAGCTTCGATACAGACATCGCCATATCCTGTAACCGGATCAACTGTGTAACCTGTTCTGCCAGCTTCTCCGGCAGATTCTGGTACTGCATTGCCTGTTTCATCCGTTCCAGCGTCTGCGCATCTCCATGCTTCAGATAGAGCTTATATAACTGCAATGTCTCTTTCTCGTGGCTGTGATTGCATTCGAGCAATTCGCGGATTCCTATGATTAGCACCTCCAGCCCGGATTTGCCTGTCACGATACGGTTCTCCATCCGCTGTCCCTGTAATTCCTTCTTGTCCGGGAAAATTCTTCGAATCCGTTCTAATATATAAGATGACCGCATCGTCTCATTCGTGGCACTCATACACACATAGGACAGATGCAGGCAATCCTTTGGCTTCGTCATATTCTGATACAGATAAAACTGTTCCGTGTAGCTATTTACCCGCTCTGTCGGTGCCATATGGATGCCAAATGCCCCCAGCCGTTCCTTCTCGCGGTCATTGATGATCTGACTGCGACCGGCACGCTTCGGGATGACACCGTCATTTACACCCACGATAAACAATGCCCGGATATCCCCCAGTCTGGTTCGCGTGATATCTCCAACCACGAGCATATCCAGCGTCGGTGGCACCATACCAAGTGTAACATCCTTCATCCCTACGGCAAACAGTTCCTCAAACTCCTGTACATTGACCGTATCCTCTGGCATGATTTCCACCATCTTATCAAAGATCTGCCGCACCTTCTCATACAGTCCGGCATCTTCAAACTGTGTCTCCATCGAAAGTATCTCCATAAGCGCATAGATGGCATCTACAAACACAGAAATCTTCTTTTTTCCACCGGAAACTGCCTTATAAAATGGCTGCAATATCTCCATCACAACCTGCCGCAGCTCTTCCACCGTGTCATCCTCGCCATTTAAAAATGGCTGGCTCCAGCTCCGGATTCCCTTTCGTCCCCGTGCCAGCACATAGTTTTCCAGCATCTCAATCTCCGATTGCTCCAACGACTTTACAACCCCGGATTTTAAGAACGCAAACACACTGTCATAGCTGAAATTCTCATCGACGATCCGCAGAACATGCGTAAGCGCATCCACACACGGATGATTCTTCACTGGCATCGTCATATCAATAAAATATGGAATCTCATATTGTGGCAATATCCGCTTTGCGAATTCTGCCGTCTCCTCCAGATTTCCACTCACGATCGCAATATCCCGGTAACGATAACCCTGCTCCATCACAAGGGTACGAATCTGTTCTGCCACTCCGGTCAGCTCCTGTGCCGGCGTATCATATGCAGTAATCGTAATCGCCTGTTCCTCGTCTTTCCCGGTGCGGTACGGATAACGGAACAGATTCTGTTCCAGATGTGCCAGCGGATGTCCGCTGCTCCATCGTTTACAACCGTCCTTTCCGAAGAACAACACCGGTTCCACGACAACCTGTGCCTGCTCTGCCGTAAGCAGCAAATGCTCGATCGTCTGCTTTGTAAGCGCAAACAGTTCATGCTCCGCCACATGCTTTTTTTCATAGGTTGCAGCATCAATCGTCAGAACGATCGTCACCTTTTTCGCCCGGCGCAGCAACACAGAAATCAGATTCAACTGAATCGGTGTAAATCCGGTAAATCCATCTAACACGATCTCACTGCCTGCGATCAGCTCCGATTGTCCCGCTGCCGCGGTCAGAAGCTCCAGCATCTGTTCTGCTACAATAAAGGACTGCCCTTTCTTCTCCTCAAATGCATCGAAGATCACCAGCATGTCCTGCAGTTTTCTCGCAAGCACACGCGCCTCCTCCGAATCATCCAGCTCCTGCAATGCCTCACGCAACCGCTCCCGCGGAATATCATATTGATAGATCTCTGACATCAACGATTTTGCCTCGTCGATAAATCCTGCCTTATCGAGACTTCCGGCATACAGCGACAGCTCTTCTTTGTGTTCCTGTGCTGCCTTTCGCAGCAACATGGATTTTCCGAAATCCTCCAGCACCTTTTTCGGCTTGATATGCAGCTCATCAAATATCCGGTATGCCAGCCGGTTAAACCCGATGACATCGATCTGGAAGCTGCCGCCCCGCGGATGCTTCTGCACAAGCTTACGCTGGATTTCCAAAGAATACTGTTCCGGAACAAGCACGATCACATTTTCCCGCTCATCCTGCATCGTCCGACGTATAATATCGTCATATATATATTCTGATTTTCCTGCCCCGCTTGGGCCAAGAATAAACTGTAACGCCATGTACGCCTCCGTCAAAAAAATAAGCCGGAAGTTTTTCGCTCCCGGCTTTTTCTTAATCCTGTTTAAACAACTGATCCTGTACCTCTTCGATATCCGGATACCAGACGCCTTTGATCTTGATGAAATCAATATTCACTTCCAGATACTGTCTCTTCACGCCATTGCGATCCTTCATCGTTCCGCGCAATCCAAGCTTCAGGGTAACACCCTCTCTTGCATCTGCAGTCTTACCATGCTCCAACTGGATCTTATCATTGAATGCATCTACCTCGGAAGTGCCCCAGATGGATGTATCAATAATCTTGATTGATGTGTAGTTTGTCTCCTGCACATATGGTAAGATTTCCTCAACCAAGGCTTTGTTTGCTGTTATGTATTCCGGTACTAATGCCTGTAATTTCTCACTGTCATCCTCATTGACCGCTGTCTGGAATGCTTTGACTGCATCCTCGTAAGTCTCCGGTCCGTTCGGCTTTAACACAACCTTTGTCACAAATAAATAAATACCAAATACGATCGCTGCAAATATGATGAGTTTGAAGATCGTGCCAAACACTTTTCCAACGCCGCTTCCGCCGCCCTGCTTCTTGTTCAGCTCCTTGTATTCCTTTACATCTTCCTTCGTGATCTTGACAGGATCTGTTCCCCCGATACTATTCCCATCATAGATGTCACCATAATCATCGGTTGGTGTATATGCCCTTTGCTGTACCGGCTTCTTTCCGTTCTCACCTTTCAGTCCAAGACTTGTCTTCATCTTCACCACCGGGCGTCCGCATTCCGGACAGATCGTAATTCCATCCTGCACCCTTGCTCCACATGATTCACATACAGCCATACTACTAACCCCTTTCTTCTGTATCATATGTAGTATAGTATAGCTCACAGAGGCATTTTCTTCAAGTGATTCTTTGCTTATGAATGGGAAAAATCGCAAAAAAAAGGATACAACCTGTATCCTTTAAAAAAGCAGTTCGTAGGGGAATCGAACCCCTGTTTTCGCCGTGAGAGGGCGACGTCTTAGCCGCTTGACCAACGAACCATCTTGAAACCTTTGTTAATATAACAAACATATGCGTGTTTGTCAACAACTTTTTTTAATTTTTTTAATTTTTTTAATTCATGGCATATTTTCGTAAAGATATACGACTATATGCCATGAGCAGACATCCTTATTTCGACTTCTCCGGCCGGTACAAAATATCCACAAATGTATTAACACTCTGTTCGCAGACCTCTCTTGTCGTCTCCTGCTTCACAAGGATATAACGATCCGTATGTCCCTTCATGACATACGCTGGCTTTCCATCTTTATCAATACAATCATACTCCTCCATCAGCACCGGAAGCAGTTCTCCGGAAAACTGTGCTTCAAAGGCTGCCTTCTGGTTCGCCGTCAGCTCCAACAGCACATTGCTCCGCTTCTCCTTTACCGCATCGCTCACCTGATGCTCCATCGTCGCTGCGATCGTGCCGCTCCGCTTCGAATATTTAAAGATATGCATCTCATAGAGATTCAGCTTCTCCAGATTTGCGACGGTTGTTGCAAATTCTTCCTCTGTCTCTCCCGGAAATCCAACGATCACATCCGTTGCGATAGCCGGTCGGTCATACGCCTTGCGGATCATCTCACATTTTTCCATATATTCTTCAATCGTATATTTGCGGTTCATCCGCTTTAACGTCTCATTGCAGGCACTCTGCAGTGACAGATGGAAATGCGGACAAACCTTATCAAGTGCTGTGATACCATCCAAAAATTCCTCTGTGATCACACGCGGTTCCAGAGAACCCATCCGGATACGCTTAATACCATCCACTTTGGCAACCGCCTGTAACAGCATCAGCAGCGATGCGCCATCCTCATCCTCATAGGAAGATAAATTGATTCCTGTAATCACGACTTCCTGTATGCCTTCCGCTGCCAGTCCTTCTACCTCCCGCACGACATCCGCAAGCTTCCGGCTGCGGATCCTGCCACGCGTATATGGGATGATACAATACGTGCAGAAATTATTACAGCCATCCTGCACCTTGACATAGGCACGGCATCGCTCGTTCGGCTTTACCAGCGTCATTTCCTCATATTCGTTCGTATGGTTGATGTCGATCACGACCTCATGCATGGACGTATCCTCATAATATTCACTTAAGATACGGGCAACGTCCTTCTTGCAGTTATTTCCAATCAGAATATCAATACCGAGATCCTTTGCCAATGCCTCCTCGGCTGCCTGCACATAACATCCGGCTGCCACAATGACTGCCTCCGGGTTCTTCTTTTTTGCGCGGTGCAGCATCTGTCTCGACTTTCGCTCCGCCATATTTGTGACCGAACACGTATTGACGATATATACATCTGCAAACTGTGAAAATGGTACAATCCCGCATCCATTTTTCTTCAATATATCCATCATACTGTCTGACTCATATTGATTCACCTTGCACCCGAGTGTGCAAACTGCTACTTTTTTATTTAAAATATTCACATACATTTTACGCAAATTTCTCCTGCTGATTCTTGACTTTTATAGTGTAAACTTTTATTATAGTAACATAGATAAAAAAAGTGCGAAAGATATATTTTTGAGATTATTTTTCGCTTTCATAATATACAAGGAGGTTTCTATATGTTAAAGGTTAAAATTTCTCTCAACTCTATCGATAAGGTGAAGAGCTTTGTAAATGACATCAGCGGTTTTAATGCTGAGTTTGACTTAGTATCTGGTCGTTATGTTATCGATGCAAAGTCTATCATGGGTATTTTCAGTTTGGATATTTCCAAGCCAATCGACTTAAATGTACATACAGATAAGGATACCGAAGATATCATGGCAGCGTTAAAGCCATATCTTGCTGAGTAATTTCATAGTTCGATAGAATACAAAAAACCTCCCAAAAAGGGAGGATTTTTTGTTTTACGCTTTATTTTTCTGTCAGATACTGGATCATGCCCGGTCCAAGTGCATCGGTCGGTCGCTGCATAAATCCATGTTTTTCATAAAATGGCTCTCTGCCCTTGGCACACATCAGACATAACATCATCGTGCTACCCTCTTCCCGCAAAGATTCCACATACGCTTTCAATTTCTGTATGATCTGTGAGCCGATGCCCTGTGCCTGCACCTGCGGGATCACGATCAGATCCTGAATATAGCAGACCACTGCACCGTCTCCAACAACACGTCCCATGCCGACGACCTGTCCGTCTGCATCGACCGCTTTTACTTTATACAGACAATTCGCAAGGGCATGCGCCGCCTGTTTGTCTGTCAGTTTCTTCCAGCCAACCTTCTCCCGAAGCGTCAGATACTCTTCCAGAGAAATATCATTTTCAATGAGTGTTATCATGTTTTAAGTCCTTCTTCCACCATCGTATATAACTACATACGCATTGGGATTCCCCGCTCCGCCAGATATGCTTTGAGATCCATGATCTCCAGCTCCTTGTAGTGGAACAGGGATGCTGCAAGTGCTGCATCTGCTTTTCCCTCTGTCAGTGCATCATAGAAATGCTCCTTTGTTCCTGCACCGCCGGACGCAATTACCGGAACGGATACATTTTCCGCAATCAGTCTGGTCAGTTCCACATCATAGCCTGCCTTTGTTCCATCACAGTCCATGCTGGTAAGCAGGATCTCGCCGGCACCAAGCTTATCTGCCTGCATCGCCCACTCGATTGCATCGAGTCCTGTATCGACACGTCCACCGTTCTTATATACATTCCAGCCGCTTCCATCTTCTCTTCTTCTCGCATCGATCGCAACAACCACACACTGGCTGCCGAACTTATCTGCGGCATCACTGATCAGACGTGGTGTATTGATGGCGGATGAATTGATACTGATCTTGTCCGCACCCTCACGTAAGATCGCCTTAAAATCATCGACGGTTCGGATACCACCGCCAACGGTAAACGGAATAAACACAGTCTCCGCAACCTTCCGCACCATATCGATCACAATGTTTCTCGAATCCGAAGATGCTGTAATATCCAGAAATACAAGCTCATCCGCACCCGCCTTATCATAGGCTGCACCAACCGCAACCGGATCGCCTGCATCTTTTAAATTCACAAAATTGATACCCTTTACAACCCTGCCATTGTTGACATCCAGACAAGGAATAATTCTCTTTGTATGCATACTCTCTTCCTCCCTCGTCTCTTATAAGTGTATAAAGTTATCCAATATTTTAAGTCCAACCGTTGAACTCTTCTCTGGATGGAACTGACATGCAAACACATTTCCCTTTTCCACGGAAGCATGAATGTCCACAGAATAATGTGTCCGCGCTGCAACGTCTGCTTCGTCCTTCGATTTCAGGTAATACGAATGCACGAAATATACATATGGATGTTCCTCCACACCGGCAAATAATTTCGCACCCGGTGTAATATCAAGTGAATTCCATCCAATCTGTGGCACCTTCAGATCCGGTGCATCTGGAATCCGTAAAATCTCGCCATCTAAGATACCTAGCCCGGTTGCCCCCGGACTTTCCTCGCTCGTCTTATACAGAAGCTGCAAGCCAAGGCAGATTCCAAGAAATGGTGTCCCGGCATCTACCACATCGTAGATGACCTGATCCAGCTTGTACTCCCGCAGCTTACCCATCGCATCACCAAAGCTTCCCACGCCCGGCAGGATCACCTTGTCACACGATAAGATCAGATCCTTATCCCGCGTGATTACAGCTTCTTCGCCCAGATAATGCACTGCTTTTTCTACACTTTTAATGTTGCCTGCATCGTAATCTAAAATTGCTATCATCGTCTCATCCTCTGTCACATTCATACGGTCAATAGTTGCATTTATTACTGTCCCTGCGCATCGGTCGGGGTCTCTGTCTCCGCTGCTTTTGCGCCAAGCTCCGACAAGGTCTTGGTATACTGCTGTCCTTCCATCGCTAAGATCTGGTATGCCGTTTCCTCTGTGATACCATAGGTATTCCACAGGGCATTTATGATCTTATCCCGGCAGGAATCAATATCTTTCACGATATCAAGCTCTACCGCCTCATCGTAATGCTCATCATATTTCTGGATGCCCCGGAGCAACGCATCGAGTGCCTTGTCCGATCTGCCAAGCTTCATGTTATTCTCGTAGGATTCATAGAGCCGTTCCACATACATGACAGTATAGATACGGTCTTTCAGATCCTGATCTTTTTCCTTTACCTCCACGCCAGATACTTCGTCATATGCCAGACGATATCGCTGCCGTTCGAAATAATTCGCCGCTTTCTTAATCACCTGTGAATAGTTAAACTGATTCGTACCGAGCACGACTCCGGCTGCAAGCGCAAAAAACAGCACAAATACGACAATGACGGTCGGTGTCGAAACCTTTTTCTGATCTTTTTCCGCTTCGAGTTCTGCCGCATAGGCTTCATCCTTTTGTCGTTTTTTGTCGGCTTTTTCCTTCTGCTTTGCTTTATCCTTCGCCTGCTTCGCGGTAAGCATCTCCTGCTTGGCTGCGTCTTTTTCTTCTTTTTTCGCTTCCCGCTCTGCCTGCTTTTTCTTCTTTTCTGCTTCTTTCTTTGCTTTCTTCTCCTCGAACAAAGCTTCCTCTTCTAAGTCGTCCTCATCCGGTTCGCCGAAAAGAATCTCGGAAATCGTTTTCTTCTTATGCTCCGTCTCTTCTTCCTCGGTCTCCGCTTTTTTCTTCTTCTCTGCCTTTTTCCGTGCCTGCTTCACCTTTTTTTCTGGTTTCTCTGGTTTTTCTCCGATATCCTCGATATCATCCAGATCTCCATTTAATAAGCTTTCTGCCATAGAGGACTGTAACAATGCATCCAGACTGTCCTCATCTGCCGTATATGGGTTCTTTTCTTTGACTGACTGCTCTGGCTCTTCTGACATTCCCATATCCATCGAGCCAAACAAAGCATCGTCAAACACACCCTCTGGCAACGCAGTGTCCTCCTGCATCTGCAAGTCTGCTTCTCCAAACACATCGGTATTGTCCGCCTGCACCGCCGGCTCTTCCTGTGGCGGTTCTGGCTTCACATTCTCCTGATTTGCCTTCTCGATCAGGGCGTCCAGACTCATATCGTCCGGTTCCGTTTCCTGCGGCTTCTTCTTTACGACCGGATTGGCACCTGCGTCCAGCTTCGTGATATCGACATCATCAAAATCAATATCATCGAAATCCAGATCTCCAAGCTCCATGCCATCTAAATGATCCAGTTCATCGAGAGAAATGTCATCCATATCATCTGCATCGACATCTACGCCGGAATCTATATCAATATTCTCATTCAATTCTCCATCCATCGATGATAATTCATCCAACAGACTATCCAGATTGTTCTCGTCCAAAATGTTCCTCCATGTGTATCACAAATTCCACAGATAAAAGTATCATATCACATTCATTTCTCCAAGACAAGTAAAACCACTGCATACAGACATGCAAAGAGGCACCATACATCTGCTGTATGGTGCCTGCTATTTTTATTCCCAATCATCAAAATCCTCATAATCATCATACGCGCCATTGGCATAGTTCTTCGTATAATTGATATTGCTTGAACGCTTCTGCTTTGGTTGCGGACGACTGGATTCACGTTTTTTGTTATTCTGCTTCTTCTTAACCGATTTCTGTTCCTTCTCTAAGCGCATCTGGACTTTGTTTTTGTCCGGAATTGCGATCGTCGGCTTACTCTCCTTCGGACGGGATGGCTTGCTTCTTCTGCCTCTGTCTTCCTCATCCTCATCCTTTTTCGGAAACTTAGGAGCACCTCCGTAGTTTCGGTTTGGACGCTCATTTCTCGGTGGTCTGTCTCCATATGGTCTGTCACCGTATGATTTCTCCCCATATGATCGGTTGCCGCGTGGTGGTCTGTCTCCACCTGTCTTCCGGTCTCCTCTCGGTGCGCCAGAACGATCTGATTTCTGGAATCTTGTTCCTCCACCTGCTGGTCGTCTGTCCCGATCAAAATATTTTCCTTGTCCTCTGTTCATGCTGGAACCACCTTCTCTTGTTCCTTCCGTTGCCACGTCTTTATCTCCTTTCGTAACTTTTGCATGGATTTTATTTTTTAGCTTGCATGCATTTTATACTCAATCCTCAGCTTGTCCGCGATCAGGGCAATAAACTCGGAATTCGTCGGCTTTCCTTTTCCTGCACTCACCGTATAGCCAAACATATCCTCAATGACTT
The DNA here is from genome assembly GCA_963631525.1 of bacterium. Lineage (GTDB taxonomy): Bacteria > Bacillota > Clostridia > Lachnospirales > Lachnospiraceae > Coprococcus_C. The sequence continues at coordinate 21,391 of CAVGQQ010000013.1, read as the reverse complement.
CGATCTTGCCTCTTCCCCATGCCACTTCAATCGCATGACGAATGGCACGCTCCACACTGCTGGACGTCGTCTTGTATTTTTTCGCTATACTTGGATACAACAGCTTCGTTATATAATTGAGCATATTCATATCATTGACTGCCATCATGATGCCCTCACGTATGTACTGATATCCTTTGATATGCGCCGGAATACCGATCTCACGGATGATCTCCGTTACGTCGTTCTCCATCGTATGCATACCATAGTCATACACATTGTTGGCTGGCAGTTTGGTATCCTCATCTTCGCATCCTTCCATCGGCTCCCCAACCTTTGCAAAGTCTGCAATCTGTATAATTCGTTTTGCCAGTACCTTCGGATTACAAGGTTTCATCATATAATAATCAGCACCCAGATTGAATGCCATATTGATGATCCGGCTCGAACCCACCGTCGACAAGAAAATAATCTTCAAATCCACCAGTGACTGGTTCTCCCTCAGCTGCTCTAATACCTCCAGACCGTCTACATTGGTAATGAAAACATCCATCAGCAACACATCCGGCTGTGCCTGCAGCACCTGATCATACACCTCGTTGCCATCCGCCGTACAGCAAACGATGTCGAATCTCTCCCCATTATAGGCTTCTAACTGCCGGCCAAGCATCTCATACCCGGCGTCCGCAATCATCACCCTGATTCTCTCCGTATTCATATTATCCTCCCCTTCTTGGAACCAACCTCCTATCAATCAAAATTAACCATAGGAAGATGATATAATTTCAAAATACCATTGTCAAGCGCATTTCCACAGAAATTTTCTTTTTGTGGATAATTTTGTCTACGCGCTTTTCATCTTCGATTCGAGTCGTATTTTGTCGGCGATAAGTGCTATAAATTCCGAGTTTGTCGGCTTCAGCTTTCCCTGCTGCAATGTATATCCAAATAACTCATGCATCGTGTCGGAGTTGCCTCTGCTCCATGCCACCTCAATGGCATGCCGGATGGCACGCTCCACACGGGATGGTGTCGTTGCGTATGCCTTTGCAATCGAAGGATAAAGCTGCTTCGTGATGGAATCGAGGATATCCATATCCTGTACTGCCATCAGAATGGAGCTGCGCAGATACTGGTATCCTTTAATATGCGCGGGCACGCCTACCTCGTGAATGATTTCCGTAACCTTTACTTCGAGCTTCGTCTGCAATTCTTCTCCTGCATCCTCCGCCTGGCAGACACTCATCCCCGTCTGTTTGCCCCGCGCTAAGGACAGGATCTCCTTTTCCAGATCGAAATCGTTATATTCTTCATCAATAAAACGGACGAAAATATGATCGACATTTCCCCGGCATGTATTTTGTGCAAATCGAATCTGGCTGGCATTCCCCTGCAGCAGGAATCGGTATCCACGGGTTCCCCATCCGTTGACCTCTTCCATCACTGCCAGTCCATCCAGATTCGGCAACAGGAAATCCAGCAAAATGACATTTGGATTTTGTGCGCGAATTGCCGAAACTGCGTTTCCGCCGTCTGAAATAATATCACACACGCAAATATCCTTATTCTTTGCAAGCTGCTGTCTTAATTCCGTCGCTGCCTTTGTATCATGTTTTATGATAAGCACTTTTGTCTTCATAAAACTATCCCCCTCTAATCTTGATATCAAAGACATTATAGTTTCATTATTTTGCGAGGGCAATACATAATAAAACGCAAGTTGCGACAGTAAATATTGACAGCATTTTCGGTCAATTTTTCCCATTTTTTACTGCATCATTTCTTCGATGAAAATGCCGTAGCCTCGTGTCGAATCGTTGACAAATACATGCGTCACTGCCCCGATCAGCCTGCCATCCTGCAGGATTGGTGTACCGCTCATCCCCTGCACGATTCCACCGGTCAGAGAAAGCAATGTCGAATCGGTTACCTTAAATTCCATGCATCTGCCGTTCTCGTTGTCGGAATCGACCGACACAATCTCGATTTCGTATTGTTTCGACTCCCCGGACACCGAGGAAAGCAGATACGCACTTCCGACATGCACCTCTGATTTTCGTCCAACTGCCACCTGTATATCCTGTGTATGTGTCTTTTGCTGTCGTTTTGTCAGATACCCGTGGATACCAAAGGCACTGTTTTCCTCCACACGCCCGATCACATACCGACCAGTGTAATTGATGATTCCCTCCAGTCGTCCCGGCTTATCCGCCTCCGGCTTTTTGATGCGCACGATCGTCGTCTCATACACCGCGCCATCAGACACGCGGAACATGATCCCTGTGTCGTTGTCATTGATGCTGTGACCAAGTGCGGCAAACCGTTCCCCATCTGTATAGGTGATCGTTCCGATTCCGGAAATATCATCCTTTACCCAGAGTCCAAGCGCATAGCCACCATCCTTTTTCTTCACCGGTGTCACACGCACAGTCCGGTACTCATTTTCCCGGCAGACACGGAGCAAAAGCTCGTGTCCTTCGCTTTGCTGTACCAGCTCCAGCATTGATTTTTTATCGTCCACACTCTGTCCGTTGATACGCATTACATAATCACCCGGCGATAACAGATTCTCACATGGATTGCATGTGTTTCCCTGTTCGTCCACAACCGAATTGACACCGATCACCATTACACCTTTTGTTTTTACATAGATTCCAACTGGTTCTCCCGACGGACAGACCATGCATTCCGTCTCCCCTTCACTTGATACAACCGGCAGGGAATCCGCCGCCTGCGTCTCCACATCTGTATCTCCTCCCTTTGTGAACAGGAAATCCCGGTTGTGATACCCTAAGATGCCAAGCACCATCAGCAATAGTACAACTAAAAAGATTCGATACTTTCTCACATCGTTTCCTCCTCTCCTGATTTCATTTCTTTATTTCAAATCGCTTTATTTCATATAATTTGTGCTATAAAAAAGAGTACATAGATTCCTCCATGTACTCTTAGTATCGAATATTTCATTCTATGTAATTCAGTTTATTTTTGCCTGTTCTGCCAATCCTTTCATCTCGGTCACAGTGTGAATCGTCGTCTCTGTGATCTTTGCACCACCGATGAGTCTTGCCAGTTCTTCAATTTCCTCTTCCTTTGAAAGTAACCGGATGCTGGAAATTGTTTTCTCATTTTCCACATTTTTTTCAATCAGATAATGTGCATCTGCCATCGCTGCAATCTGGGAAAGATGCGTGATACAGATAACCTGATGCTGCCGCGACAGGATCGACATCTTCTCTGCCACCTTCTGTGCGGTTCTGCCACTGATACCGACATCGATCTCATCAAAGACAAGTGTCGGTGTGTCGTCCTGATTTGCAAGACAGGATTTCATCGCCAGCATGATTCGCGACAGTTCACCACCGGATGCAACCTCATGCAACGGACGCATCGCTTCACCGACATTCGTCGAGATATAAAAGCACGCATCATCGTAGCCATTTGCAGAATAATTCGGGGATGTCTCAAACCGCATCTCAAACCGGACCATATTAAAGTTCATATCCTCCAGCGACTCCCGGATCTTCTTACAAAGCTTTTCCGAAAGTGCCCGTCTGTGCTCGGATAATACCCGGCAGCTCTCTTCCAGCTTCGCCGTCTGTTTCTTCCATTGTGCCTCAATCTCCTGCATATGCTCCTCATAGCCGGAAAGAGCGTCATATTCTTTCTCGAAAGCAGCAAGGCTTTCTAAGATCTGTGAAATGGAATTTCCGTATTTTGCCTTTAAGGAATTGATCTGATCCAGACGTCCTTCCATCTCGCGGAACTGTCCTTCATCAAACTCCATATCCTTCATATACTCACTGATCTCGCGGTTGAAGTCTGACAGCAGTCCATCTGCATCCTCTAAGATGCCAGCCGCATCGGTAAGCTCCTCATCCAGCTCTGTGAGCCTGCGCATATCTTTGATCGCACGTCCAAGCTGTTCTCCCGCAGAGGTGGCTCCACATCCGGTCAGTGCATAGATGTCGTTTGCATATTGCAGGATCTCCTTTGCATTGACTGCCTTTTTATACTGCCGTTCCAACTGGACATCCTCGCCGTCAACCAGCTTTGCATCCTTGATCTCCTTGATCTGATACTGTAGGAAATCCATGCGTTTGTTTTTCTCTGCCTCGTCCATGCTGCCTTTTTTCTTTTCTTCTTCCAATTCGCGGTAGACATGGTAATCTTCCTGCACCTGTTTTTTCAGCTTCTGAATATCTTCCCCACCGAAACGATCCAGTATCTCCAGATGCTTCGCCGGCTTTAACAGCGTCTGCTGTTCATGCTGTGCGTGCAGATCGATCAGAAGCGATGCGATCTCCTTTAGCCGCGTGATCGTCACCGTCGTATCATTTACCCGGTTGACCGTTCTGCCGTTCGGTGATAAGCGCCGCGATATCAGTAAGGTACCATCCTCATCCGGTGTCACCTCCAGCTTCTCAAGTGCCTCTATAATGGCTGGCTGATCAACCGAAAATACAAGCTCGACCAATCCGTCCTTTGTCTCATCCCGCAGCAGTTCCTTTGGAAATTTACCTCCCAGACAGATTCCAAGAGAACCGATGATGATAGATTTACCAGCACCTGTCTCTCCGGTCAGAATATTCAACTGCTCGTGAAAATCAATGTCGATCTCCTCAATCAGTGCTATATTTTTTATGTGCATTGTCAACAACATTTTTTTATCTCTCCAATTATATGTTCTGCCTGCTGCCCATCTTTGATCGCCAGAAACAGCGTATCATCGCCTGCAATACATCCCATAATGCCTTCCACCGACAGATTGTCGATCGCAGCACCAACTGCCATCGCCATACCGGACACAGTTTTCACTACAATAATATTCTGTGCCGCTTCAATCGAAAGAATGCAGGATGCCATTACATGCTGGTACGATGCATGCGTTCCAGTATCTGGTTCCAGACTTGCAGCATATCGGTGTTTCCCACTTCCGTAGGAAACTTTTTCCAGTTTCAACTCCCGTATATCTCTCGATACAGTTGCCTGTGTTGTCTCAAATCCAAGTGCCTGTAAACGTCTGGTAAGCTCTTCCTGTGTATCTATCTCATATTCCGATATCAATTCCAGCAATGCCTGCTGGCGTTTCTGCTTACTCATGTTAAGCGCCTCCTATTTTTTCCCGAAGTACACTGTAAAAGCTGACATCATACATTTTTATCAATCGGATCTCCCGTTTTGAGCAGGTCACTTCCACGCTCTCTCTGGCAGATAATTCAATATTGTCTGCCCCGTCAAAGGAAACGATTGCCTCCGTCTCCTGTGTTCTCCGTTTCTTGACAACCTCGATCCGTATACGGTCTGCACTGTCAAACACAACGCTCTTGGAGGTAAGCGAATGCGGAGAAATCGGTGTCACAACGACTGCCTTGGATTTCGGGCTGATGATCGGTCCACCGGCGGACAAATTATATCCGGTTGAACCAGTCGGCGTCGCCACGATCACACCATCTGCCTCATACGTGTCTAACAACTGCTCATTTACATAGATATTCAGTCCGATGATCCGGGAAAATCCTGCACGTGTGATTACCACATCGTTCAGGCAGGAAAAAGAAGTCTCTCCCTTGCGTCCTTCAATCATCATCCGTCGTTCTATGCTGTAATCGTCCGCCAGCAGACGGTCGATTGCTTTGTAGGCGTTTGACTCTTCCACCTCGGTCAAAAAACCAAGCGTTCCGAGATTGACGCCCAGAAGTGGAACATCATAGGTTCCAATACTGTGTGCTGCACGGAGCATCGTTCCATCTCCGCCAAGCACGATCACAGCCTCTACGCCTTCCATATATTCGGGCTTGATCGTCGTGCCATTGTAATGCTGCTCATCGCTCACCACAACCGCCTGCGCACCTTTTTCCCTGATGTACGCAACGATATCCTGCGAAAGTTTTAAATTGATGTCTTTGTCAGTATTTGCGACGATTAAAAACTTATTCATTGCCCGTTTCCTTATCTAACGTATCATGTGAAGCTGTAACAACTGCTTTTATATCAATGGATGAAGCATCCACGATTTCCAGATCCTTTTTATTCTTGGATAAAAATAATAAATACTCAATGTTTCCCTCTGGTCCTTTCACCGGAGAAAAATCCAGTGCCAGCGGATAAAAATCTATCGAGGCTGCATAGTCCATCACCATGCGGATCACCTCTTCATGGACGGCACGGTCACGCACAACGCCCTTTTTTCCTACCTTTTCCCGTCCGGCTTCAAACTGCGGCTTGATCAAACAGACTACCTGTCCATCCTCCGTCAGAAGGTTCTTCACCGGAAGCAGAACTTTCGTCAGCGAAATAAACGACACATCAATCGAAGAAAATGCTGCCAGCTCGTCAATATCCTCCGGCACAACATAACGGATATTCGTCTTTTCCATGCAGACCACACGCTCATCATTGCGAAGCTTCCACGCAAGCTGTCCATGTCCGACATCGATCGCGTAAACCTTCGTTGCCCCATTTTGCAGCATACAGTCTGTAAATCCACCCGTTGAAGAACCAACATCCATACAGACCTTGCCAGACAGCGTGATCGGGAATTTCTGCATTGCCTTTTCCAGCTTCAGACCGCCGCGGCTCACATACGGCAGAGTTTTCCCCTTTACCTCGATCGTCGCGTTCTCTGGAAATGTCGTTCCAGCCTTATCTTCTTTGTTGCCATCTACATATACAATTCCCGCCATGATGATTGCTTTTGCTTTCTCTCTCGAAGGTGCCAGTCCTTTCTCGACAAGCAACACATCCAGCCGCTGTTTCTTCTGCTTTTCCATCGTTTTTCCTCTATATCTCTATTTCAAATGTTTCTTATAACACGGTACAATCTTTTCTGCCAGTCCCTCTGCGTCGATCTGCATATGGTGTCTTAACTCCGGGATTGTGCCCTGTGGCACACTCGCAAGCGGAATCGCCCCGCTGATAAATGAATACTGCTCCGGGCTGTTTTTCTCTGCCAGATACGCATGCAGCTTCTCGCCATATCCGCCCTGCACGATCGTATCCTCCAATGTTACAAAGACCGTATGCGTCTTCATCAGCCGGTCTAAAAGCTCCGTATCGAGCATCGACTGGAACCGCACATTGACCAGTGTCACTGGAATCTGCTCCGCCTCTAACTGTTCCACAAGGCGGTCTGCTTCCTCCATCATATGTCCACAGGAGAATACTGCCACGCCAGATGCTTCCTGTATCACTTCACTCTTTCCATAGACGATCGGTGTCTGGATATCCGCATGCCCCTTATAGGCACTGCCTCTTGGATACCGGATTGCAATCGGTCCATCGTAGGCATAGGCATAATCAAGCATTGCCTCCAACTCATACCGGTTCTTTGGAGCCAGTACGGTCATATGCGGCATATGCGACAGATACGCCAGATCATAAATGCCCTGATGCGTCTCTCCATCCTGTCCGACAAGTCCGGCACGGTCAATCGCAAAAATCACATGCAGCTTCTGTAAGCACACATCATGCAGAATCTGGTCATACGACCGTTGCAGGAACGAAGAATAGACTGCCACCACCGGCACCATACCCGCAGCCGCCATACCTGCGGCAAATGTCACCGCATGCTGTTCTGCTATTCCCACATCGAAAAACCGTTTCGGGTACGCCTCTTCAAATCGTACCAGTCCGGTTCCCTGTGCCATCGCCGCCGTAATCGCTACGACATCCTCATGTGCCTCTCCAAGCTTTACCATCTTCTTTGCAAAAATATCGGTATAACAGCTTGTCTTTTTCGCGGCAAGCACCTTCCCGGATGTCCGGTCAAACGGCGCAATCCCATGAAAATAATCCGGATGCCGCTCCGCATAGCCATAGCCTTTTCCCTTTTTCGTCTTCACATGAATGATAATCGGTTTATCCAGACGGAATGCATGCTGGAACGTCGTGATCATCTGATTGATATCATGTCCGTCAATCGGTCCGACATACGTGATTCCAAGCTCCTCAAAAAACATGCCAGGCACAAAAAACTGTTTGATATTATCCTTCGAACGCTTCAGCACCTTCGCAATCTTCTTTCCGGTCTTAGAGCCCATCAGGCTGCTCTCCACGCCAGTTTTTAACTCATTGTACGCATTTCCAAGCCGGATCTCATTCAGATACTTGGACAGACCGCCAACGTTTTTCCCGATTGACATGTTGTTGTCGTTGATGACAACGACACATCCGGTTTTCAACTGTGCAAGCCCATTTAACGCCTCATACGCCATACCGCCAGTCAGTGAGCCGTCACCGATCACAACGGCAACCTTCTCATCCCCGCCACGAAGATCTCTGGCGATCGCATAGCCCATCGCCGCCGAGATACCGGTAGAGCTGTGTCCCGTATCGAATGCGTCACACGGACTCTCATTTCGTTTTGGGAACCCACTTAACCCATCATACTGCCGCAGTGTATCAAACGCGTCCTTCCTGCCGGTCAGGATCTTATGTGTATAGGATTGATGTCCGACATCAAAGATCAGCTTGTCTTCCGGGAAATTCATCACTGCATGCAGTGCCATCGTAAGCTCCACCGTACCAAGATTGGACGCCAGATGCCCGCCATGTACACTCACCTTCTCGATCAAAAAATCCCGGATCTCCGCTGCCAATTCCGGATAATCCTGTTTATCTATCTGCTTAATATCGTTTTCTTTTGTTATCTTCTCTAACATATGCATTGCCTTTACCTGTCATAAATATGCTTATGCGATCAGGTTAATGGTCCCGGTTGATCAAGCTTTTCACAAGCGCGATCATATCCGCTTTTGCCCCCTCATCCCACGCTTTTATATTCTCCAATATACGGATCGCTTTCCCGGACATTTCTTCCACGTACTGCTTTGCAGCATCTATTCCGTGCAATGTCACATAGGTCACCTTATGGTTTTTATCATCCGAATGTAACGGTTTGCCAAGCAGCTGCTCGTCCCCGACCAGATCTAAGATATCATCCTGTACCTGAAAAGCAAACCCGACTGCATACGCAGCCTCCTCTAACTGTGCAACAACGGTATCCTCCGCACCGGCAAGATACGCGCCACACATACATGCTGCTGCAATCAGTGCGCCTGTCTTATTCTCATAGATAAACGCAAGCTGATCTTCATCCATCGGCAGTCCGGCACGCTCCACATCGAGCACCTGTCCGCCAACCATGCCATAGATACCAGATTTTTTTGCAAGCACCGCAAATGCCTTCTCCACATTGGCATCGCCCGGCTTCACCGCAAATCCCTGACACGCCGTCTCAAATGCAAAATTGAGCAGTGCATCTCCGGCTAAGATCGCCATATCCTCACCAAACTTGACATGCACGGTCGGAAGTCCCCGGCGTAGCGCATCGTTGTCCATCGCCGGAAGATCATCATGCACAAGGGAATATGTATGGATCATCTCCATTGCTGCCATAAATGGACGCACAAGTGCCTCCTGCGGCTCCTTTGCAAACATTTCATAACACAGACGGAGCATCATCGGACGCAGACGTTTGCCGCCTGCCCTCACTGCATAATTCATCGCCGCAAGCACAGTCTTCTGGTGTCCGGTCTCCTCCGGCAGATATGCTTCTATCATCTCTTCAATTGCCTTGGCATCATACTTCATCTAATATCTTTATCTCCTTTTCCACGCCTGCGAGCTCTTCCTTGCAGGCATTTGCAAGCTCCACGCCCTCTGCATATAATGTCATGGAATCCTTCAGATTTGTATCCGGATTTTCCAGAAGCTTGTTGATCTCTTCCAGTCTGGCAAATGCTTCCTCTATGTTTAATTCCTTCTTTTTCTCTGCCATGTTGTTTTATTCTCCTTGTACACCATTTGTATCTGCTTCCACAGAAACGACCGTCGCATGAATCCTGCCATCATGCAGGGTTACATGAAGCGGATCGCCCGCCTGCATCTGTCCCGCTGACATCACAGGTTTTCCCTCAGATTCGAGATATCCAAATCCACCGACCAGCTTGGCTGTCGGTGCATTGCCATGCAGTCTTGTTAAAAGCAGATGCAGCTGATGTTCATATTCTCTGTACCGAAGCTGCATCCGGTTTGCAAGACGTTCTCTGCTTTGCTTCAGTTTCTCCTGCTGTTTTTCGAGCTTTGCTCTCGGATTCAGCGCCGCCAGCTGCTGCATATACATCTGCAGCTTTGTCTCTTTCTCCTGCAGACGTCCCTGCATCCGAAGCCGCAATTCCCGCTCGCAGGAATCCAGACGCGTCTGATAATTCTGTTTTTTATTTGCCACGTGCTGATTCATCGCCCGCAGCTGAAGTTCGATTGTCCGTAAAATATCGTCGATCAAGGGCACCGCCGCAGTTGCTGCTGCCGTCGGTGTCTCCACACGCAGATCTGCCGCGTCATCCGCCAGCGATGTATCACCCTCATGTCCGGTTCCGGATATGATCGGCGTCTTCGCCTCATAGATTGCACGGACTACTGCCTCGTCGTCAAAGACCTCCAGATCTTCTCTCGATCCACCGCCTCGTCCAATGATGATCGTATCCACGCCCATTTTGTCGAGTCTGCGAATGCCCTGCACAATCAACTCGCGCGCATTTTCACCTTGCGCCCGCGCATCACAAACGATCATCTGCACATAGGGATTCCGCCGGTGTGAAACACTCATGATATCCTTATACGCATTCGTGCCTATGGATATCACGACGCCGACTGCCCTTGGATATTTCGGAATCGGCTTTTTGATCGCCGTATCGAAGATACCCTCCTGTCCCAGTCTGCGTTTCAACTCTGCATAAGCTTCCCCATGCCAGCCTCGTTCTTCGCGTCGCTGTACAGACACAGCATTCACGCTGTACTCGCTTTTTGCATCATAGGTGGAACAGCTTCCCTTCACGATCAGGATATCGCCCTGCTTGACCGTCGTCAGATTAAGCTTTGCCGCGACACTTTTCCACACATTTACACGCAGGATTCCGTTGTACGGCGCACCTTCCGGCAGATCGCCCGGTGCTGTACAATCCTTGAGCGTAATATACAGATGCCCGGTCGGACCTTTGCTGAAGCTTGACACCTCACCCTCAAAACAGATGTTTTTTAACAGATAATCATTTTTTATTATATTGCCAATATACGAATTGACTTCCCGGACAGAAAATACTTTCTTTCCATTTTCTACTCTCATGGTTCCTCAACCTTTGCCAATACTGCGTTGATAAATCCGCTTGCATCCGGGTTACAGTATTTCTTTGCCAACTCTACCGCCTCGTTGATCGCTACGCGGAATGGAACTTCCTCATCATAGAGCATCTCGTAAAGTGCCAGACGCAGGATTGCAAGCTCCGGCTTGCCCAGTCTGCCGATCTGCCAGCCATCGGAGATCTCACTGATCTTCTCATCGAGTGCCGGAAGCATGGAAAGAACCTTGTGGGACTTGTCTGCAATGTAGGCAAGATCCTCCTCTTTTACCTTTCCCGTTTCTGTTATCGCAACATCCTCCGGATCTTCCTCCGGTTCTTCGATCTTACTGATCGAATAACGGATCTGTTCTTCCATCTCTTCCTGATTGTTGAATTCTGCCTTAAATACGATCAGAAAAATATTTTCTCGTATGCTTCGTCTTGTCATAATTAACCGCCTTACTCTTTATTCATCTTGATGCCGGATACGACAACATTTACCACGCGGACATGCAGTCCGGTCATATTCTCGATTGCCTGCTTTACCTTCTCCTGCACGCCCTCGGATACCTTCTTGATGCTTGTACCATATTCGACTTCCAGTGAAACGTCTACGACTACATTTCCGTCTGTGATCTCTACCTTCACACCGTTGGCAAGATTCTTCTTACCAAGCTTTGCAACAAGCTCTTTTGAGATATTTCCAGTCAGCTTGGAAACACCCTCTACCTCGATGGCTGCAATCCCTGCAATGGAAGCCACCACGCCATCTGCTATACTGATTTTACCGATTTTTTCTTCTTCATTTATCATATCGCTCATAATTGCCTCCTTATCTTATCCTTCCTGATTTTATTTCATTGCATATGTAAAATATTATACCCAATTTATGCATATTATGCAACTAAAAAGCCTTGCAACTGTGCAAGGCTTTCTGCTGATTTCTACATTTTTACTACTGTGCCAGTGTAATAACAATGGCATCTACCGTACATCCGGTCTTTCTTGTCACGACATCCTCGACCTGCGCCCGTTTCTCATCTGGCAGATCCGTGCAGTTTAAAATAACATCGACCCCGGAATCACAGATCGACACGATTGCTTCTCCGAAGCCCTTTGCTGCAAGGATTGACTCTGCTTCCTGTTCTTTCTCCGCATCCTCGGTCAGCTTCACATACGCATCGGTAGCTGCCTGTACTGCCTGTGCATCCATACCATCCCCGTTGATAATCTCTAACAGCGTCTCCTTGTTCTGGCTGCGGCTCTGCTCCCGGTTTAATTTGATCGACACGAAATTATTTGCCGCATTTGCTGAGGTCAACACCGCTTCCCCAATCTTTTCTTCATCTGAGTTCAGTTCAATATACTCATCCTCCGGAAGATCTGAAACTGTCAGCTCCCCGGATACGATCTCCGCTGGCTTTGCATCTGTCACCGTCTGTTCCTCCGCAAAGGCGGATTCGGTCGGTTCCAGCTCGCCCGGTGCCAGATCCAGTTTATTGCCGGAGAAATTTATGTAGCCTGCCACGCCAAGCAGCACTGTGAGTGCCCCGATAATAATCTGGTTTCGTTTCATGGTTTTTTTCTTCATAAAAACCTCCCTAATTTTTTACCAAAACCGCCACCTTATGTGCCGGCAGATCAAAGAGCGCGCATACCGCCAAGGTAATATCTGCAATCGTGGTTCCTGTGACCGCTTCCTTTTTTATCGTAATCAACACACCCGTGATCGTCTCCGCGCCGCCAGATCCATAATATGTCTGCGTGCGATCCCCGGCATAGATTAAAACATCCACCATGTCCGCACCGTAGGTATCCGCAAGCAGCGCCCGCAGACGCTCCTCATACAAAGCGGTTGTATCAGACGAAGAACCTGTCTGCCCCGTCACGGTCTGCACCGTTTTCTGTGGCATCACGATCACAAGCAGCAAAATCCCGCACAACACAACCAGAATTACCTTGTTCCATTTTTCATTTTTCTTAAATTTCCACTCCATATTCTCACCGTCTTACTACATATATACGAGCATCTTCCAGATTATAGACATCCGAAATGTATTTTTTTATTTCTTTTTCCATCTCTGCTGTTGCCTTTGCATCGCTTATATAAATCGTGCATTGCAACAGCGTTCCATCGATATCTGTAATGATTGCAACATCCTCAACCGGATAACTGCCAAGTTCTTTTTTGAGGCCTTCCCGGACTCCCATACCATAATAATCCGTGATGCTTCCACCAACACCTGCGACGGACTCCTGTCCCTCCACATGCTCGATCTCCTGCAACAGCTCCTGCAGATCTCCGCTTCCAAATTCAAACAGAAATTTGAGCGGACTTGCAAGCAGCACGATCACGACCAGTCCGATGAAATACCGGATATATTGCTTATATTGATTGGACGGTGCCATATGCGTCACAATCGTTGCAAGTAACAGATAAAAGATCAGACTTTTCATCCAGCCAAACAGCATAGCTACCCTCCTGTTCCATTCGTTGCCCCCGACATGATCGCGAGGGTTATGATAAATAAAACGAGCGCACTTGCCAGCGCCTGCATCAGCATCCCAATTCCATTTGCCAGTGCTGTTGTCCCATCCACATACCGCTTATCGCCCATCGGCTGGATCAGCGCTGTCGTGATCCGCACTGTAAACATCAGCAGAAACAGCTTGATGATCGGAATCAGGCAGACACCGGACAGAATCAGAATCCCGGCGATACCGATACTGTTTTTCACGATCATGCCACAGGCAAGATACGTACCTGCAAGCACCGATACCACACTCCCCGGAATCGCGGTCAGTGCACGGTTCACCACCGTTTTTCCAAGGATGTCCATCTGTGGCTCCAGCAAGCCCTTGATCACATTTAACCCGATCACAACGACAATGATCGTCCGCAAAATCCATTTGATCAGACTCTGTACAAGCTCACACAGCTTCGAGAAGCTGTCCTCTTTTTGCAGATTGTTCACCAGCGCCACAATCACATAGAATTCAATGAGCGGCAGCACCAGCCGGATAATCACCGCCTGTATCAGCCAGATTCCGATCAAAACCAGATTGTATGTGCCGCCCGCCGTCGTGGCATGTCCGATAAACTGCAGCACGAGCAGAAATGCCGGAACTAACAGCCGCACCGCAACCAACACCTTATCAAGCGCGGCAAGTGTGATCGTATACGCCATCGAAAAGGAGGTAAGTAACAGCGACGTCATCAACATATAGGTAATATAAAATCCATTCTCGCTAATAAATCCCCCTGCAAAGGAATTCGACAGATTCACAAAGATGCTTCCGATCAGGACGATACCGACCAATTCCAAAAGCAGTCCTTTGTTCTGCGACAGCTCTCCGAAGAAAACACTGCTGACCGTCGCAAGCAATGCAGATAACACCGACTTATTGTCACCCTCCACCTGTTTTTTTACCATCTCCGTAATTGGCATAGCCATCTGAATGCCCTGTTGCTGCAACGCGCGTTCCACTTCACCCAGATTCAGTTCATCGAAGATAGAATTATAAATCGCATTCGTCTGCTGTCCTGATTCTGTTATTGTCTGCGAATCGTCTGATTCCTGCGTGGTCTCTGTCGTGACTGCCTGTCCGCCCGGTTCCTGTGTGGTTTCTATCGTGACTACCTGTCCGTCCGATGGCTGCGTAGTCTCTGTCAGTCCCTGTGCCCGCGCAGGCAGTATATAGATATCCGAAAAAAAGAAAATGACCAGTAATATTACCAGCCATCTGCAAGTGAAATATGTAGTTGTATGTGTGGTTCGCGGATTCATTCGGCGGTTTCCTCCATCAATTGATCAACGACAGTACCGTCTGCACGACCTGCATGAAAACCGGAAGCGACACAACCAGCATCGTAAGCTTTCCAAGCAGCTCGATCTGGGATGCAACCGCACTGTATCCGGCATCCTTGCTAATGCTCGCCGCAAACTCACAGATATAGGCAATTCCGATCAGCTTGACCAAGATCACCAGATACGTGCTGTCCATCCGGATCTTGTCCGTCAAGGCTTCAATACCAGAAAGCATCACGCGCATCCGCGACACACAGATAAATAACAACACAAGGCAGACTGCAACACTGATAAACGTGCTGTACTCCGGATTCTTGGATTTCAAGGACAATGCCAAGATCACCGCCACGATTGCAAATACCATCGTCACTCCCAGATTCATACTCTGCCCCCTTAAAATCCAAACAATGTGTTGATATCCTGAAACAATTGATTGACATAGGGAATGATCCACGTCAGTACGATAATCAGGCCTGCAAGGCTCACCAGATACGCCTGATCATCCCTGCCCGAATGCTTTAATACCTGATTGATGAGTGCCACGACAATTCCAACGGCTGCAATTTTAAAAATCAACTGAATCGTCATTTTCATTCCCCTGCATCTGCTAAATCAAGATTATAATCAATAACACACCTGCGACACTTCCGACCACGAGTGACAACCGCATACGATCCTTTGTCTCTGCCTCCAGCTCCCGGATATGCCGTCCCAGATCTGCCTGCAGCAATGCCAGTCCCTCTTCCTGTGCCTGTATATCCAGATATCCGATGGTCTGTCCCAGGTTATATATATATTCCATATCCTCTTGTTTTAGACCGGAACTCTCATACAGCTTGTCTGCATGTTCCATCCAGATCTGATCAAAATCGGCAGCCGCTTCTGTGTAAGAATATGCCTGTCCCTGCTGTGCTTCTGTGAGTGCCTGTGAAATCGTCGACAGCCACGCTGCATATGGAGGGCGGCATTTTTTTGCAACACGTGCAAATACCTGCGCCAGAATATCTCTCCGATACCGAAGTTCCGCTGTGACAACAGAAAGCACGCGTGCGTATTCCTGCATTTCCTTTACACGCCTGCGGATTGCCATCGCGCGCAGGATTCCCATTGTCACACAGCCGCCAAGCACACAGGTGATTCCGATCAGTTTGCAACCGACAGTGAACCAATGTATAGCTCATTTCCCCTCTCGTCAAAAATCGACTCCACCGTTCCGATGCCCGCGCTTCGCCCAAGTACGATATAGCGCTCAAACACCTTTTCCTCAACCAGCTTCCGCAGCACCGGACGCGTGCGGATATCATCGATCGAATCTCCGTGGATCGTCGCCAGAATTCCGCAGCCGCAATTAATCACATACGAAATCGCATCGATATCCTCCCGGCTGCCGATCTCATCGACTGCGATTACCTTCGGACTCATCGACCGAAGCAGCATCAGCATTCCCTCCGCTTTCGGACACCCATCTAAGATATCCGTGCGAAGCCCGACATCATTTTGCGGAATCCCCATATAGCAGGCAGCAAGCTCCGAACGCTCATCCACCACGCCGACATTCATTCCTCTGCAATAACTGTTCCCATCCGATATCAGCCGCACCAGATCCCGCAGGATCGTCGTTTTCCCACAGCCTGGCGGCGATATAATCAGCGTGTGCAACAGCCTGCCATCCTTGATCACATATGGCAGCAGACATGTCGCACAACCTTTAATCTGATGGGATACCCGAATATTGATAAACGATATATGTTTCACGTTTCTTACTCTCCCATGCTCCAATACAACCTGACCGGCAACGCCCACACGGTGCCCGCCACACACTGTCATAAATCCCTGTCTCACTTCATCCTCATATGCATACAACGAGTAATCGGTCACTGCGTCGATAATCCCCCGGATATCGTCCGCCGTCACGCGATATGCTTTTTTTCGATCGAGTGTGAGTCCCCCACAATTCTGCACAAAGTATTCCCCCTGCGTAAAAACCAGTATCAACGGCTCGCAGATCCGGAAACGAAGCTCTATCAGGGAGTTATAATCTATGTCAATCTGATTGATTATGTACCGAATACAAGGGGGGAGTAATTTCAAGATTTCATTTTTCACAGCATTCACCCCTACCATATATATATGCGGGATGCGGAATTATATGATTGGAAATTATAGATTTTCTCTGGATTGCATATCATCTTGCCTGTCGGCTCATTCTATACAAAAAAGGCACGTCCCAAAACGGAACGTGCCTTTGATCATTCTGATTTAATTCGTAATTTCCAAATTACTTTGCTCTTGAAAGATACTTTCCTGTACGTGTATCGATCTTGATGATCTCGCCCTGGTTGATGAACAGAGGAACATTCAATGTTGCACCTGTCTCAACTGTACATGGCTTTGTAGCGTTTGTAGCTGTATTTCCTGCTACACCTGGCTCACACTCTGTAATCTCAAGCTCTACGAAATCTGGACCTTCTACTGCGAATACATTTCCTTCGTAGATAGAGATCTTACATGTCATACCTTCCTTAACAAACTTCATAGCGTCACCGATTACGCCCTCATCAACAGGGATCATCTCAAATGTCTCCTGATCCATGAAGTAATACAGGTTACCATCTCTGTAAGAGTAGTCCATATCCTTACGCTCGATAAAAGCAGAATCAAACTTTGCTGTAGGGTTGAAACTTGTCTCTCTGATTGCACCTGTGATAATATTCTTATACTTTGTACGAACAAATGCAGCACCCTTACCTGGCTTTACATGCTGAAACTCTATTACCTGACAAGGCTGACCATCGCATACAAAAGTCACACCATTTCTGAAATCACTTGCTTCCATAATTATCCTCCTAAAATAACATATACATTCGAAATAAATACATTCAGTATCTTTGTTATTCTAATATACCTAATAAAAATTTTCAATAACTTTTCCAGAATTTTCGAAAATTTTCAGAAAAATCTATCAAATCTTCCGTTTGCAATTCTGTTTCCGTTCGTTTTTGCTGTATTTTTTGATCTGTTTTATATTCAATTTACATTTTTTGTATATTGTTCACAATTTGTTCACGGGAAATAGTTTGCCAAAATATAGAAATTATAGTATGCTAATATATAGGTTATCGCAAAACCGTGATAAACATATAGTATAAAATGCTCATATATCATGTATGTGCAATTATCAGACTGTGTCATTATCTATCGGCATATACTTATCGCATTGTACGCTTCTATAGTTACAGCGTCTGCAATGCATCATAAAGAATATCAAGTAAGGAAGTGAATATATGAATCAACAGGAATTTTCAACAGTCACACCGGAATTTGAGCGTCTCGCCAAATTATGCGAAGGACACGATGTGATTGATCCCGAATTGTATACAAAATATCAGGTAAAGCGCGGACTTCGTGACTTAGATGGTAAAGGTGTCCTGACCGGACTGACCGAGATCTCAACGATCATCTCCTCCGAGGAAGTCAATGGTGTCACTGTCCCGATCGACGGACAACTCTACTACCGTGGCATCAACATCTACGATCTGGTAAAAGGCTTTACCTCTGAGAAACGGTTTGGTTTTGAGGAGACCGTCTATCTTCTGCTCTTCGGCGAACTGCCGAACCAAAAGGAGCTTGCAGATTTCAACACACTGCTCGGTTCCTACCGGAAGCTGCCACATCATTTTGCAAGAGACATCATCTTAAAGACTCCGACACCGGATATCATGAATGCGCTTGCAAAAAACATCCTGACACTCAGCTCATACGACACAAACACGATGGATATCAGCATCCCGAACGTACTTCGTCAGAGCATTGAGTTGATTGCGAATTTCCCAGCACTTGCTGTGTACTCATATCTGGCATACCGCCACTACGATCTTGGAAAGGGACTTTATATCCATCAGCCAAAGCCGGAGCTTTCTACCGCCGAGAATATCCTGCGTCTCCTGCGTCAGGATAAATCCTATACCGACACCGAGGCAAAGGTGCTCGACTTAGCGCTTGTACTCCATGCCGAGCATGGCGGTGGTAACAACTCAACATTTACGACGCATGTTGTTACTTCCTCCGGTACAGATACCTACTCTTCGGTTGCTGCTTCTCTCTGCTCTTTGAAAGGGCCAAAGCACGGCGGCGCCAATGTCAAGGTAAAGCGCATGTTTGACGACCTGAAAGCACATGTCCACGATTGGGAGGACAAAGATGAGATCCGCCAGTATCTGTGTGATATTCTGGACAAGAAAGCGTTCGACCGTTCCGGACTGATCTACGGAATGGGACATGCGGTTTACTCGATCTCCGATCCGCGTGCGAATATCTTCCAGTCCTTCGTCGGAAAGCTGTCTGAGGAAAAGCACAAGGAGAAAGAATACAAGCTTTATATGGATGTTGCAGAGATCGCGAAGGAAGTCATCGCAGACAAGCGTAAGATCTACAAGGGTGTCAGCCCGAATGTCGATTTCTACAGCGGCTTCGTCTACACCATGCTCGGTCTGCCGGAAGAACTCTTCACTCCGATGTTCGCCGTTGCCCGTATCGCCGGCTGGAGCGCACACCGTATCGAGGAGCTGATCAACGTCAACAAGATCATCCGCCCGGCTTACAAGTCGATTGCGGAGAACCGTGCATATACACCGATTGCTGATCGGTAAGAATAATAAATGCAATGGTAAAGGGGAACGATTTCTCGTTCCCCTTTTCAGGTTCTAATATTATATTTCTATAACCCTCGTTCTTTAAGCCTGCATACTAGCTGCACATAGAATTCGCGCACATCGAATCCCGGAATATCCTCGCGGTTCAAGTCGATCACATCCCCATGTGAGATTCCACGCTTGCCTTTTACGGTCAGAAACTCATAATCTTCACCCCATGGAAAGGACTTCTCTCCAACCAATCCGTCATTTGGTCCGTCAAACCGCTTTACAAGCAAGTACGACAGATTCAGCGGAAATCGTCCGGATGATGGGCGATTCAATTTCGAGCCAAAAGACTGGTAATAAATTCCCGGTACATTCTTGACCTCTTCATTGAAGCTTGCACAGTTCGTAGAGGTGAGATCATGGACAGCCACCATGAAATCGGGATTCGTATCTCCGAGCTTTTCTGCCCCTGCATTGTACGCTTTTTCAATCGCTTTTTGCTGTGCCTCCGGAATATTCTCTAATAAATAATCAGCAAATTCACAGCCCCTGTGTGGCGTATTGATCGTCGTAAGTGATGCAATATAATCTCCTGCCGAAGTAAGTGCAATCGCAGCTCTCGTGTCAAGTCCACCTTTGGAATGGGCGATAACATTTACCTTCTCACATCCAGTTTCCCGGGCAATCTGTCTGATACGTGACTCTAATTCCTTTGCACTATCCCGCACAGCCGCAGCACTATTATGGTTGCCATAATAGATCTTCGCACCATTTTTCTCCAACTCCGCTGGTATTCTGCCCCAATAATTTAGGTGTTCAAAATCCCGGAAGAACACGCCATGCACCATGAGTATCGGATATTTCGTCTGACAGATCTGCTCGTCCGCCCGCGCCGCATTTCGCTTTGCACGCAGTTTTTCGAACTTCACTTCCCGTCTTACCGTCCGGATAATGATATGCAACATCACCAGATGTGCAATCGGAATCCATCCACATATAAGTCCCAGCACACGCCAGCGGATTCCCAACTGCTGAGATGTCAGATACACGCAGATCATTCCGATCCAGAATATCGTAATCTCAATCAGGAAGATGATGCACAGACGAATCAGCCAATATTTTTTCTCTACGGTAATTCCTGCCGGACCATTTGCAAACCATTTCTCATAGAATCCGCAAAAACCAAGAATCAAATAGATGGCTGCAAGCAATGTTGTCACATAAAATATCTGCAACATGTTCTTACCGAAATTACATATCTTCAGTTTTCCTGTCATAAACTATTTTCTCCTATCACCATCCATGCGATACAGCATTGATTGTCTACCTTATCCCTGCAGTCCCGCTGACTGACGGATCATATCCTCGACAACAATATCGTAAATCTCACCAACTGTGTTGCAATACTCCAGCACCTTCCAAGGCTCATTCGTATGAAAATGGATTTTCACCAGATCCTCATCACCTGCCGCGATCAAGCTGTTTCCCTCGATATGATCCGTGATGTAATCTGCGATCTCATCCTCATCTAAATCCTTATCTCTCCGGTCGATCAACAACTGCGTATCATACCGATATGCAAACTGATCATCCTCTGCATCAATTGAATTCATTCCCATATTCGTTTCCTCCATCTTCAAATTTTACCCTGCTTGCAACGCTACCTGCGTCGCTCCAGCTTCGCTGCACGCATCATGTAGCTTACATTGTTCACAAGCAGGATAATACATACATATACAAATCCCATAATATCTGTCTTGAACAAAAATGTAAAGATAAATGTGACTTGAGTTTCCGTACTTTTATCCACAATCCCCTGCTTTCACAGGCTCTGCTATAA
>CAVGQQ010000012.1:0-72111 GCA_963631525.1 bacterium | reverse complement strand
AAGTCCATTTCCTCTCTGCTTATGTTGTAGTGTGAATTCAAAGCATCGAAGTTCTTGGATTCTAAGATTTGTCACCATGCGTAGCATGATGACCTGCGCACGCATCAACGTGCTACATTATAATAATAGATAAAAATAGAATTGAAATTTAATGCTTTGATATATCCTAACATAGCAGGATCAAAAGTGCAATGCTTTTTTGCGCTTTTACCTTGTATCTGAAAATCCAGCAACGTATAATACAATCAAAATGAAAAACGAGGAACATAACTATGAAGAAACTAGCAATATTTTTCCCGGGAATCGGATATCATGCGGACAAGCCGCTCCTATATTACAGCCGGAAGCTGGCGGGCGAAGCGGGTTATGAACTGATTGCGTTGAAATACGATTATCAGGCGGGGAATATCCGTGGGAACAAAGAGAAGATGGAGGCAGCTTTCCATGCATTGTATGCGCAGGCGGAAGAACAGCTTGCCGAGGTTGATTTTACAGCGTATGCAGAAGTGCTGTTTATATCGAAAAGTGTTGGGACGATTATAGCATCTGCCTATGCACAGAAGCTTGAAGAAGCGGGAACGGCAGTAGAACTTCGACATATCTTATACACGCCGCTCGAAGCAACGTATACCTTTGCGCCGAAGCATGCGGTTGCATTTATCGGAATGGCAGATCCGTGGAGTGATGTGCCTGCGGTGATCCAGATGAGTGAAGCACAGGGCGTCCCAATGCACGTCTACGAGAACGCCAACCATTCTCTGGAGACTGCGGACACGATGCAGAACCTGAAAATCCTGCAGGATGTGATGGAGAAAACACACAAATATTTCCCACAGTAAGAAATCTGTGATAATATAATAGTTAGCATAATCTAACTAAGAGAAACCGGGGGAGTCAACGATGGCAAAGAAGGTATAAAAAGGCAGCTATGCGCCGTCGTTAGTTGACAAGTGCCCTGTTACCAACTAAAATAAGAACCATCAGGAACCCATAGGGGTATGGAGGTACGGAATGAGACAGTGTATGGATGCGGAGAATCTGCACCGCAGATTGAAGAAGATTATCGGACAGGTACAGGCAATCGACCGGATGGTAGATGAGGATGTTCCGTGTGAGGATGTGCTGGCACAGATCAATGCAGCCAAATCCGCATTGAACGGATGTGGCAAGGTTGTGTTAGAGGGACATATCAATCATTGCGTGCGGGATGGAATCCAGCATGGCGACGCGGATAAGACGATCGAGAGCTTTACCAAGGCTGTGGAACGGTTTGCAAATATGCAGTAACAAAATCAATACATGGTAAATGAGAAAAAAAGTCAGTTTGCACACTGGCTTTTTCTTTTTACTCTCTTGACAACCTATACCCCCATAGGTATAATACGAACTGAAAGATACCCATAGGGGTATAAAGGCGCAGAGAAAAAGGAGGGAAACTTCAAATGAAGAAATGTATGGAAAAGCTCGAAGCGGTGATGGGGCTTGGCGGCATGAAGAAGGATATCGTATTCCTGATTCTGTCAGGCATCGCGCTTTTGTGTAGTATTTTTAAATTACTTCCATTGCCATTTGATGCTGCGTGGGTGGCAATTATCCTGTGCGGTGTTCCGATCGTGATGGAGGCGATTATCGGTCTTATCACTGCATTTGATATCAAAGCCGACGTGCTTGTATCTCTGGCACTCATTGCTTCGATTGCGATTGGAGAAGATTTCGCGGCAGGAGAAGTTGCATTTATCATGCAACTTGGTGCCCTGCTGGAGGATCTGACTGTCGCAAAGGCACGGGCAGGAATCGAGAAACTGGTACATCTGACACCGCAGACAGCACGCGTGTTAAAGAACGGGACAGAGCAGGTCATTCCAGCGGAGCAGGTGCAGGTAGGCGATAGGCTCCGGGTATTGCCGGGCGAGTCGATTCCGGTCGATGGTGTGATCTTGTCCGGACAGACATCGGTCAATCAGGCAGTTATGACCGGCGAATCGTTACCGGTTGATAAGACAGTCGGGGATGAGGTGTCTTCGGGTACGGTCAACCAGTTCGGTGCATTTGAGATGCGTGCGACGAAGGTTGGCGAGGACAGTTCCATCCAGCGTATGATACGGCTCGTCCAGTCTGCAGATGCGGGCAAGGCGAAGATCGTCGGAATCGCGGACCGCTGGGCGACATGGATCGTTGTGATCGCATTGACTGCGGCAGGCATCACATGGGCAGTCACAGGCAAGATCATCCGTGCGGTTACGATTCTTGTTGTATTTTGTCCGTGTGCGTTAGTGCTTGCAACCCCGACCGCGATTATGGCGGCAATCGGAAATGCAACGAAGCATGGATTCCTTGTGCGGGAAGGTGATGCTTTGGAGCGGTTGGCGAAGGTGAGCCGGATTACATTTGATAAGACAGGAACGCTCACTTATGGTACGCCGAAGGTTGTCGATGTGTGTGCATTGCAAAGCTACAGGCAGGAAGATATATATCGGCTGTGTGCGTCAGCAGAGCAGTATTCGGAGCATCCGCTTGGTAAGGCAATCACACGGTGCTATGGACAGGAGCATAAAACATCGCTTGCAGAGACGATGGATTTCCACATGCTTCCGGGACGTGGTGTGACCGCAGTTGTCGATGGGAAATGGGTATGCGCAGGCAATGAGAAGCTGCTTGCAGATGAGAAAATCGAAATCTCTGGAGAGGTAGCAGGAAAGATTGAAGCATTGCTGTCACAGGGCTGTACGGTCATCTATGTGGCAGTCGAGCATACACTTGCAGGCTATATCGCGCTTTCGGATACGCTGCGTGCAGAGAGTACGGCGATGATCGACAAGCTGCAGGCATTAGAGGTAGAGCCGGTGCTTCTGACAGGCGACCACGCGGAGGCTGCAACGACGATTGCAAAGCAGCTTCATATCAAGGAAGTGCATGCGAACTGTCTGCCGGAAGATAAGCTGACATGGATACGAAGCTATCAGGAGAAGCAGGAAAGCGTGTGTATGATCGGCGACGGTGTGAATGATGCACCGGCATTGAAAGCAGCGGATGTTGGTATCGCGATGGGAGGTGTCGGCAGTGATATCGCCGTGGATGCGGCGGATATCGCACTCGTCGATGATGAAGTAAAAGAGTTGCCGCATCTGGTAGCACTTTCTAAGCGGATGATGACAACAATCAAGCGGAATATGACATTCTCGATGACCTTAAACTTTGTAGCGATCACACTTGCAATCATCGGAACGTTGAATCCGGTTGTTGGTGCACTTGTGCATAATGCGGGCTCTGTGCTCGTTATTACTAATTCGGCATTCTTATTAAAGTGGAGGAAGAAATCATGACAATTAAAATTATTGGAACTATTATTGGAGCTTTGATATTTGCAGCAGGTTTGTTTTATCTGATAAAGGAGAAAGAGGATAAAGAGTCCAGACAGATCTACAGTGTGATTAGTGTGATCGGTGGTGTGATCTTTGTTGTAATGTTGATTCTGCTGCTTCTGGAACTAAAATAAGTAAATAAGAAATAAAAAACGTCTATTGCATATCACAGCAATAGACGTTTTTTCACGTAACAAATAATTTACAACAATCCCTGAATCAGAATAATCAGAATCAGAATCGGAAGTACAAACTGGAAATATGGCTTTAACTTCTTGCTGATCTTCAAACCCTTTCCGGTATTTGCTTCCTCAATGTATTTATCAAATCCGAATCCCCATTTTGTAACACAGAACAACAGGTAGACGAGCGAACCAAGTGGTAACAACAGGTTGCTGACTAAAAAGTCCTCGGTGTCGAGTACATCACGACCGCCGATCAGGTGCACATTGCTCCAGACATTGTAGCCGAGGACACAAGGCATACTTGCGATCAGGATGATAATACAGTTGATGAGTGACGCTTTATTCCGGCTGATATGGAACATATCCATACAGAAGGAAATGATATTCTCAAATACGGCGATAACCGTCGAGAAGCTGGCAAATGTCATGAACAGGAAGAACAATGTTCCCCAGATTCTGCCGCCTGCCATATTTACGAATACGTTTGGCAGTGTGACGAAGATCAGACTTGGACCGGCGCCAACTTCCACGCCATAGCTGAAACATGCCGGGAAGATGATCAGTCCTGCCATGATCGCAACAAATGTATCGAGTGCGCAGATACGGACGCCCTCGCCGGCGAGTGTATTGTCCTTGCTCATGTAGCTTCCGAAGATCTCCATTGCAGCAACACCTAAGCTCAGGGTAAAGAACGACTGGTTCATAGCTGCAGAGATTACATTTCGAAGACCAACCTCGGATACGGTTTTTGCATTAGGCACAAGGTAGAACTTCAAGCCTTCCTTTGTACCGGATAATGTCAGACTATGTACAACCAGAATTAAGATCAATGCGAGCAGAGCCAACATCATGAACTTGCTGATTCGTTCGAGTCCGTTCTGCAAGCCACGGCTACAGATAAAGAAGCCTGCAATTACAATGATGACCATCCAGATCGTCATCTGAAGCGGATCACTGAGCAGATCGGTAAATACCGAAGATGTTACATCGGTATCCATACCGGAATGAAATGCTCCGGTTGCGAATTTATAAAAATAGGAAAGCATCCAGCCGGATACGGTTGTATAATACATCATTAGCAGGTAGCATCCAGCTATGGCGAACCAGCCGTGGATGTGCCATTTGCTGCCGGGCTTTTCGAGTGCCTTGTATCCAAGCACCGCACTTTTTCGGCTCGCACGTCCGACTGCAAATTCCATGGTCAAAACTGGCAGACCCATAATTACCAGAAAGATCAAGTAAAAGAGTACAAAAAGACCGCCTCCGTTTTCCCCTGCGACATATGGAAAACGCCAGACATTTCCGATACCGATGGCGCATCCTGCCGACACAAGCAGAAAACCAAGACGTGATTTGAAAGATTCCCGTTGCATATATATTTTCCCTCCTGAATAAAAATGCCGCCAGATGATTCAAAATAGCGGCACATTCCCTTTTATAATGTTTGACAAAGCATACTTCATAAAATATACTATAAAAAAATAATTTTTACAAGGGGGGAGAGCCTGTGAAAAGAACAATTAAGGGAAATCTGGAGACAATGATCACTATCTGTACTGTGCTTATTATTTTAGTTACTGCGATTGCAAATGGTGTGGCAACCTCGCGGGTAACTGTGAACGGGAAAAAGGATCTTCTGATGGAAGAGGCACAGACAAATGCAGAGGTCATGAATGAGTGGCTGAAAAAACAGGGCGATGTCGTACATACGATTCGGAACACCCTTGCATTTATGGATACAAAGGACAAGCAGGATATCATGGATTATCTGGAAAACTGTCTGGCAGAAAATGATGCCGCATTGATGTATTATTGCTGTTTTGGTTATAACGGCGGGGTACTTCCGGCAGATCATTCCGACTTAGATCTCGATCCTTCGACACGAGACTGGTGGGCGCAGGCGCTCGAAGCGGATGGACTGATCTATACAGAACCATATGTGGATTTTGCAACCGGACAGATGATCGTGAGTATCGCGGAGCCGATGACGATTCAGGGAGAGCAGGCAATGATGCTCGCAGATATCACGATCGACAAGCAGTATCCAGAACATCAACGATACATGTGAGAACGTGGCACAGGCGGTTGAAGTGCTTGCAGAGCAGGCACAGGAGATGGCACAGCGTTCTGGTCAGATCGTGAAGCGTGTGGATGAGATCGTACCGGTACTCCTGAAGAATAAGGATCATGCGGTTACGATCACAAAGGCAAACCGCGAGAAGCTTGTACAGGCGATCGAAGGTGTGCAGGTAATTCACGAGATCGCAGATGTGACAAAGGCAATCGAGGATATCGCAGCACAGACGAACCTGCTTGCGTTAAATGCATCGATCGAGGCGGCACGTGCTGGCGAGAGCGGACGCGGATTTGCAGTTGTCGCAGGCGAGATCAACAACTTGGCATCGGATACCGGAAGCGAAATCGGAAAGGTGCGCGAGCTTACTAACCGTGTGCTGGAGAGTGTATCTGCACTGTCTGACACGAGCAACGAAATTCTTGCTTTTATTGACACGGTAGTCATGGAAGATTATGATAAGCTGGAGGGTTTGGCAGAGGATTACAAGGATGATTCTACATATTATGCGGATGTGAGTGCAAACCTTGGCGCAGAGGCAGAGGAGTTAAGTGCATCGGTACAGGATATTGATGCCGTGTTAGAGACAATCACGCAGGCGCAGCAGGAGCTGGATCAGGCAATCCAGTCTGTGAACGAGAATCTGCAGATCATCACAGGCACAAGCGAGCAGGTATCCGGCGAGACCGAGCAGGTGCTGGCAAGTATCGAAGCAATGCAGGGAACCATGAACGGATTCCGTGTATAATAATATAAGTTACATTGTAAAATGTGAAAGGACAGGTTTAGAAGACAACATGGAAGAAAATGTAAACGTAACAGAGCTGTTTGGCTGTGATGTCTTTAACGACGCGGTCATGGAAGAACGTCTTCCGAAGAAGGTTTACAAAGAACTCAAGGAGACGATCGAAGAGGGCAAGGAATTGTCACTGGAGATCGCAGATGTGGTAGCCCACGAGATGAAGGAATGGGCAATCGAGAAGGGGGCGACTCATTTCAGTCACTGGTTCCAGCCGATGACCGGTGTGACAGCCGAAAAGCATGATGCATTTATCACAGCACCGAAGGAAAATGGAAAGGTATTGTTATCATTTTCTGGCAAGGAGCTGATTCAGGGAGAGCCAGATGCATCTTCGTTCCCATCCGGCGGACTTCGTGCGACATTTGAGGCAAGAGGTTATACGACATGGGATTGTACATCTCCAGCGTTTGTACGTCATGATTCTGCAGGCGGTATCCTTTGTATTCCAACCGCATTCTGTTCGTATACTGGCGAGGCACTCGACCAGAAGACACCGTTGCTTCGTTCGATGGAGGCAGTCAACAAGCAGGCACTCCGTATCTTAAGATTGTTTGGAAATACAACTGCAAAGCGTGTGACACCATCCGTTGGTGCCGAGCAGGAATATTTCCTTGTGGATAAAGAAAAATGGTTAAAGCGTAAGGACTTGATCTATACAGGTCGTACGTTGTTTGGGGCGATGCCACCGAAGGGACAGGAGATGGATGACCATTATCTTGGTACGATCCGTCAGCGAGTCAGTGCTTATATGAAGGAAGTCAATGAGGAGTGCTGGAAGCTTGGCGTTGCTGCGAAGACACAGCACAACGAGGTTGCTCCGGCACAGCATGAGCTGGCTCCGATCTATGCGCCAGTCAATATCGCACAGGATCACAACCAGATTATGATGCGTATTCTGAAGAAGGTTGCAAGCCGTCATGGCATGCGCTGCCTGCTTCATGAGAAGCCATTTGCAGGGGTAAATGGTTCCGGCAAGCACAACAACTGGTCACTGACTTCTGACGATGGAATCAACCTGCTTGATCCGGGCAAGAACCCACATGAGAACAAGATGTTCCTTCTTGTGCTTGCATGTATCTTGAAGGCAGTCGATGAGCATGCCGATCTGCTTCGTGTATCTGCAGCCGATGTCGGAAACGACCAGAGATTGGGCGGCAATGAAGCACCACCAGCCGTAATCTCCGTATTCCTTGGCGATCAGCTGGAGGATGTACTTGATCAGATCCTGAAGAATGGAGAGGCAACACACAGTATCAAGGGTGAGAAGTTTGCAACGGGTGTTACAACACTTCCGGATTTCCGCAAGGATGCAACTGACCGTAACCGTACATCACCATTTGCATTTACAGGCAATAAGTTTGAGTTCCGTATGCTCGGTTCTCAGGATTCCTTGTCAAACTGCAATGTCGTTTTGAACACGATTGCAGCCGAGGCATTTGAGGAAGCCTGTGACAGACTGGAGAAGGCAGAGGACTTCGACAAAGAATTAAATGCGTTGATCGTAGAATACACAGAGCAGCATAAGCGTATTATCTTCAGCGGAAATGGTTATTCCAAGGAATGGCAGGAGGAAGCAAAGCGCAGAGGACTTCCAAATCTTCCAACAATGGTTGATGCGATTCCAGCTCTTACGACGGATGTAGCCATTGATATGTTTGAGCATTTCAAAGTATTTACAAAGGCGGAGCTTGAAGCGAGAGCAGAAATCCAGTATGAGATTTATGCAAAGGCAATCAACATCGAGGCAAAAACGATGATCGATATGGCAACAAAGCAGATCATTCCTGCCGTTGTCAAATACACAACCGTACTTGCAGAATCTGTCAATCAGGTACGTGCAGCTGGTAAGACCTATAATGTAAGCGTACAGGAGAAGCTTCTGGAGAAGACTTCTGCCCTGCTTGCAGAAAGCTACGAGGCACTGAACCATCTGGCAGAACTGACAGAGGAGATCGAGAAGAAGGAAGAAGGTCCGGAACGTGCAAGATATTGTCTGGATGTGATCATGCCAGCCATGACAGAGCTTCGTACACCAGTCGACGCATTGGAGATGATCGTCGATAAGGAGATGTGGCCGATGCCTTCTTATGGGGATTTGATGTTTATACTGTAATGTGACCTGTAAGATAACGAATTATCGTTAGATACATTATTATCAGGAAATAACTTTACGATGGAGGCGACCATCATTATCACCGATGGCGCTTCTATCATAAATTCCAATGATGAAACAAAGAAAAATAAATCGATTTCAGGAACAGTCGTAGAGACAGCGGAGAAACAGGACTGGGAGGATAATACGATGCAGAAGATAAAGTCCGATGGACAGACATGGTATGCCATGCACCGGAGTTACAAGGACAATCATCTGTATGTATTTTATGCGTCGAGCGAAGTGTATTCATATTGGACAACGACGATGGCATACGTGGTTTTGTTGTATTTGCTGTTTGTATCATTTTTTCATATGATTCAATATCGGTATGCACGAAAAAACACCGAATACATAGAAAGACAATATCAGATCATACAGGCAATCAGCACGATTTATTCGACAGATATCATCCTGTTCCCAGAGGCAAATACATGGGAGGGCTTGAAGATTCCGGAGAGTGTTGGCATTCATCTGCATGGTGGAACAGATGGGTGGAACGATTTCCTTCACAAGTGAAGAGGGCGTGGGGACGATCTTTACGATTGAGTTTCGATTTCTACTTGCGTCAGAGACAGAAAAAGAGGATAATAATAAAGATAACACAGGGCAGGAAGCAACGGAGCAGATCCGTGCGATGCATCGACCGGATGCGGAGACGATTCCGATCATTGCAATGACGGCAAGTGCATTCGCGGACGATATTTAGCAGAGCAAAGAAGCGGGGATGAGCGAGCATTTGTCAAAGCCACTTGATGAGCAGAAGATGTTCGCGATGATAAGAAAATATTGTGGGAAGAAAAAAGAAGGGGAGAACCAATGAGAATGAAGAAGCTTCGTCGGATCATAGCTGCATGTATGGCAGGCTGTATATTGCTTACAGGCTGTGGATCAACCACGACAGAGGACACACAGCAGTCGTCAAAACTGCCGGAACTGGTGATTGGTAGTGACAGCTATGAGCCGTTTAATTATATCAATGAGGATGGCGAATTCGCAGGTGTGGATGTCGAGCTTGCACAGGAGGCGTGCCGCCGCATCGGATATGAGCCGGTCTTTACACAGATTGTGTGGGAGGATAAGGACGAGTATTTGGAAGAAGGAAGTGTGGATTGCCTGTGGGGCAGCTTCACGATGACCGGTCGTGAGGAAGAGTACACATGGGTTGGACCATATCTGAACAGCCGGCAGGTCGTTGTGGTACGCGCGGACAGCGATATTTATCAACTGTCGGATCTTGAAGGAAAGCGAGTATCGGTACAGGCAACGAGTAAACCGGAGCGGGAGTTTTTAAACCAGAACAATCCACAGACACCACAGGTGGGAGATCTGTTCAGCTTTTCTTCGATGGATGAGATCTACGCGAGTCTCAGAAAAGGATATGTAGATGCGATTGCCGGGCATGAGAGTGCACTTCGTACATTTGTAGAGACGGATCCGGATACCTACCGGATTCTGGACGAGAGTTTGTATAATTCAGAGCTTGGAATCGCGTTTGTAAAGGAAAGCGATAACGAAGTGATTGGAAAATTGGCACAGGCATTGAATGAGATGCAGGAAGATGGAACAACAAGGAAAATTATAGAGAAATACGGGTTAAACCCAGAGACAGCGTTTAGCGACATGAAAGGAGTACAGGAATGGAAGTAAGAGCATGCTATGAGGAGATGGGATCAAATTTTGATGAGGTATTGAGCCGCCTCGGCAGCGAACAGATGGTGCAGAGGTTTGCAATCAAATTTTTGAATGATAAATCCTATGAAACATTGGAGGCAGCGCTCAAGGAGAAGGACGTGGATAGTGCATTTCGTGCGGCACATACGCTCAAGGGTGTCTGCGTAAATCTTGGATTTGACAAGCTGTATGAGGTGAGCTCTGCGCTGACCGAGAAGCTTCGTGCAAAAGAGTTAGATGGCACGGATGAGATGTTTGAGAAAGTAAAGGAACAGTATGAGATTACTGTGAATGCAATCCGTAAACTGCAGTAAAAATAAGAGGAATCTATGACAAAAAAAGAGGCAGAGGAAACAATTGCATATTTGAAGGAAATATTTGATATTGTACGGATTGTGGATGCAGAGGCATTGCGCGTTGTCGAGGATGATAAGCTGTCGAAGTGCCACTGCTACGATTTTTGGAACCGTGGACACCAGTGCGAAAACTGTATTTCGCGAAAGGTGCTTCGACATAAGGGACAGAAGTCCAAACTGGAATATATCGACAATGATATCTTTCAGGTGATCGCAAAATATCTGGAGGTCGACGGTAAGCCATGCGTGATGGAAATGATCGAGAAGATCGATGCCGATGAGTTTGCCGATTCGGAGAACGGAGAAAGACTGGTAGGCAAGATCACCGGATATACAGAGAAGCTGTATGAGGATGTACTGACCGGTGCGTATAACCGGCGATATTATGAGGACGAGGTCAAAGGACAGAAGCTGCAGGCTGGTATCGCGGTCATTGATATTGATGATTTCAAGATCTACAACGATGCGTATGGACACAGTGCGGGTGATATGGCGCTGACAACGACGGCACGTGTGATCAACCAGTGTATCCGAGAGGACGATATACTGATCCGGTATGGCGGCGACGAGTTTCTGCTGATTCTGCCGAATCTCAAGGAATCAGCATTGAAGAAGGTATTACAGCGTATCTGTGAGGAGGTACACCGATGTGATGTGCCGGGCTATGCGAAGATGCAGTTGTCCGTCAGCATTGGAGGCGTTGTGACCGGTGTGGAGTCGACGGATGAGTCGGTGCGCCGGGCGGATAAGATGATGTATCTGGCGAAGAATCATAAGAATATGGTTGTTACAGAGCATGACGCAATCGTGGATGGCAAGGAGTCGTTTGATATTGGCGCAATCAAATCCCAGATTCTGATCGTGGATGATTCCGATATCAATCGGGGGCTGATTTCTGAGATGCTGCAAGGCGATTACCGCATCATTGAGGCGACAAACGGAATTGAGTGTCTGGACAAGATCCGGGTATACGGAAACGAGATATCTCTGATTCTGCTCGATATTGTCATGCCGGAGATGGATGGATTTGAGGTGTTGGAGGAGATGAACCGGAGACACTGGATCGAGGATATTCCGGTTATCATGATCTCAAATGAGGATTCCGAGGCAGTTATCCGAAAGGCGTATGAGATGGGTGTTTCCGATTATATCAGCCGCCCGTTTGATGCGAAGGTTGTCTATCGGAGAGTGTTCAATACGATCAAATTATATGCGAAACAGCGGCGGCTTGTATCGCTCGTGTCGGAGCATATGTATGAGAAAGAAAAAAATAACCGCATGATGGTAAATATATTGAGCCAGATCGTGGAATTTCGAAATGGTGAGAGTGGTATGCATGTGTTACATATCAATGAAATTACACGGATGCTGCTCGAACGGTTGGTGCAGAAAACCGATGCATATCCGCATCTGTGGGAGGAACGCAATCTGATCGTGACGGCATCATCACTGCACGATATTGGAAAGATCGGTATTGATGAGGCAATCCTGAATAAGCCGGGTAAGCTGACAGCCGAGGAGTTTTCTATCATGAAAACCCATACAACGATTGGTTCTTCCATGCTGGATAATCTGGAATATTATCAGGACGAGGAGCTGGTAAGGGTTGCCAGAGAAATCTGCCGCTCCCATCATGAACGATATGACGGAAAAGGCTATCCAGATGGCTTGAAGGGGGACGAAATACCGATTTCGGCACAGCTCGTATCTGTGGCAGATGTGTATGACGCACTGACTTCGGCACGTGTATATAAGCCTGCATTCTCCCATGAGATGTCGATGGAGATGATTTTAAATGGCGAGTGTGGCGCATTTAATCCGATTCTGATTGAATGTCTGGTTGATATTCAGGATCAGTTAAAGGCAATGAAGAAGAAATAAAACATATGAAGAAGCGAATTTTGGGAATGTTTATGGCAGCAACCCTGCTATGGTAAATTTTGTTCGGATGATGTCAAGACGGGCGATGTGCTGGCATACACTGGCTCGACCTCTTCCATTTTTTATTTACCGGAATCCGTAGAGACGGATACAGAGACATATCCAATCGATTATGAAATTTTAAATGCACCAATCTTAGATGGTGGTGAGAATTATAAGGTACAGCAGGGTGCAGGCCTGGAGGTCAGTGACAAGGCATATAGCTGTCTGACAACCGTTATGTCTGATTTTGACGATACAAAGTTTTATACGCCAAAGACATTTGAAAATGGATACAGTGCACGTAAGATATTAGATTATAATCTGTCAGCACAGGCAAAATCGGATTTCTTGGCACGTATGTCACATGAGATCCGTACGCCGATGAACGGTATCATCGGTATGACAGAGATTGCGTTTATCCAGCAGATCGAGCTAAAGCATACATACTTTGTGGGAGATGAGCTGCGTATCAACCAAGTACTCGCGAATCTGTTAAGCAATGCGGTAAAATATTGTAAGACGAACGGACATATCACATTGACCGTGCAGGAATCCGAGGCAGAAGACGGCAAATCATCGATTTACTTTGCTGTGGAGGATGATGGTGTCGGTATCGCAAAGGATAAACAGGCGCTGATCTTCCAGCGGTTTGAACAGGCGGATGAGTCTGAGAAAGCGCGGAAACAGGGAACCGAACTCGGACTTGCGATCAGCAGCCGGATCGTTCATATGATGAATGGACATCTGTCCAAGCCGGTCGATATGGCAAAACTTCGGAAAATGTTGATTAAGGTATTATAAAAAGGTGCACTTCCTAGGAAGTGCACTTTATTTTTGTGAATCTTTCAGGACTGCCGGGATAGATACTTTCAGAATGGTCGATACATAGGAGACAAGCGTGTCACTCGAACGGGCTCCCGGATTGGCGAACATGGAAACCAGCATCGAAGCGACCGCCTCGGTATAAAATTCACAGACAAACGCCTTGTAGTCCGGCGCAAGAGCAATGTTTAACTCATGCTCGAAGCCTTCCACGACCGAGGTGACAACCTCGATGAAATCTTTTTTCAGAATATGTTTCATTTCTTCACGTCCCATGCTTGTGTAAGCACAGTTTAAGATATGGGCGTTTTTCTCTATATAATCAATCACAAACCGCATGGCTGCTTCGTAGTCGTAACGCAGGTCGTAGCTTTTTACAACCTCCACTGCCTCCTGTTCGAGCATCCATTTCAGCAGATCGTAGATATCCGTAAAATGATAATAAAAGGTTTTACGATTCACATTGCAGTCGGTGATGATCTCACTGACTGTAATTTTGTTGAGCGGTTTCTGTGTCATGAACTTCTTCAAAGATGCAGCGAGTGCCTGTTTGGTTTTCAGGGTTGCTTCTTCGTGTGTCATCGTCGTTCCTCCGTTTATTGTTGTTGATTTCTACTATACAGGATATTGAAACAAAGGTCAATCCCACCCATTTATCCGGTAAATTATTCCACAAATCAACAGGATTTGTCCGTATTTCCACAAATGTAGGAAACTGACCATTTTATCTGCAGGAGAAACTGCGTATGATGAGGCAGAAAACAAAGAAGGAGGTCTTAAAGTGAAGAAGTTTTATCGATGGATCGTGAACCATCCCAAACTGATTATGATTGTATTTTTGGTATGTGCTGTTGCCGGTCTGTGCTGCAAGCCGTTTATATCTGTCAATTATGATATGAACGATTATCTGCCGGAAGACAGCGCATCGACTGTAGCAATCGATACGATGAACGAGGAGTATGAGGGAGGTATCCCGAACGTGCGTGTGATGGTCGAAGATGTGACGATTCCAGAAGCGCTTACGTATAAGGCGAAGCTTCAGGCAATCGACGGTGTGACAGATGTCACATGGCTCGACGATGTTGCATCCGTGACACAGCCGCTTGAATTTCTGGATACCGATACGGTAGAGACTTATTATAAAGATGGAAATGCACTGTTTTCTGTCACGATTGACGAAGAAAAGCAGATTGAAGCCTGCAAGGAGATTCGAACTGTGATTGGTGAGGAAAATGCTATGACCGGTAGTGCCGTATCAGCAGCCGTGGCGACAGAGTCTACGGTGTCTGAGATCCGGATCATTGCCAGTTTTGCGGTAATATTCACATTGGTGGTGCTGGCGATTACAACCACGTCATGGGCGGAGCCGATCATCGTACTTGCCGGAATTGCTGTGGCAGTTGCAATCAATGCTGGAAGCAACCTGATCTTCGGTGAGATATCATTTGTAACGAACGCGGCTGGAAATATTTTGCAGCTTGCAGTATCGCTGGATTATTCCGTATTCCTGCTGCACCGCTTCGAAGAAATGCGCAAGACGATTGATGATCCGAAGGAGGCGATGGTCGAGTCACTGTTCAGCTCAACTTCTTCCATCCTGTCAAGTGGACTGACGACAGTCATCGGATTTCTGGCATTGTGCCTGATGCGGTTCCGGATTGGACCAGATCTTGGTCTGGCATTGGCGAAGGGGATTGCAATCAGCCTGATTACTGTATTTGTATTCGTGCCGGTATTTATCCTGTCAACTTATAAGCTTATTGATAAGACCAGACATAGAAGCTTCCTGCCGAAGTTCCATCGTTTTGCAAATGTGGTTACCCATACGATGATTCCACTTGTTGTATTATTTGTTGTTCTGATCGTACCAAGCTATCTGGCATCAAACGCAAACAGCTTTTACTACGGATCTTCCCATATATTTGGAACCGAGACACAGATCGGTGCAGATACGCAGAAGATCGAGGATGCATTTGGCTTGAGCGATACCTATGTACTGCTTGTGCCAAAGGGAGACACGGCGACCCAGAAGGAGCTTTCCGATGCCCTGCATGATATCCCACATGTAAAGAGTATTTTGTCGTATGTTGATACGGTTGGAAGTGAGATACCGGAAGAATATCTGGATGCAGCGACATTGTCCAAGTTAAATTCCGAGCATTATACACGTATGGTATTGTCCGTGGAGGCAGCCTATGAAGGCAATGCGACCTACACACTTGTACAGACGATCCGGGATACCGCAGAGCAGTATTATCCGGGAAGCTGGCTGCTTGCCGGTCAGGGTGTATCAACGCTGGATCTAAAAGATACAGTCACTGCGGATATGGTGAAGGTAAACCTGATCGCGATCGGTGCGGTGTTTGTTGTACTGCTGCTCAGCATGAAGTCGATCACATTGCCAATTATATTGGTGCTTGCAATCGAGACAGCAATCTGGATCAACCTGTCCGTACCATATTTTGCAGGAAAATCCATCTTCTATATCGCTTATCTGATCATCAGCTCGATCCAGCTCGGCGCGACGGTCGACTATGCAATCCTGCTGACTGACCGGTATATGGAGTATCGTGAAAGCATGGTGAAGAAGGAAGCAATGAAGGCGACGATCGCCTCTGTCACAGCATCAATCCTGACATCCGGCAGTGTACTTACCGTCGTTGGTTTCCTGCTTGGAAATGTATCGACGCATGGTATTCTCGCACAGCTTGGTCTGTTTTTAGGACGTGGTGCTGTATGCTCACTGATCATCGTATTGTTCGTCCTGCCGGGACTCCTGTATCTGCTTGACGGACTGATCGCGAAGACAACGAAGGGAAACGTATTTGTGCAATCGAAGAAATCAAAGGAGGTATCTGAATGAAAGAGAAAGTAATGGCAGTTTGCCTTTCTGCCGCGCTCGCAGCAACCGCTATGCCGATTTCTGCATGTGCAGTAGAAAATAAGAATACAGAAGAAAAAGGAAAGGAAGAAGTGATCTATATCATGACAGATGCAAATGGTGACGTGGAAAATGTGAATGCCGTCAATATATTTGCAGGCGGTGATGTCACAGATTACGGCGATTATTCTTCGGTGAAGATGCTGACGACGAACGATGCGATCAACCAGGACGGCGACACGATCACGTTTTCTTCCGACGCAGATAAGGTCTATTATCAGGGAACGATGAAGGATGCACAGACACCTTGGAACATCAAGATCCAGTATTATATGGATGGTACAGAATATACACCGGAGGACATTGCAGGCAAAAGCGGCAAGCTTAAAATCCATTTTCAGGTGACAGAGAACAAGAAGTGCCGGGATGAATATTACGAGAATTATGCACTTCAGGCAAGCTTCACACTCGGTACCGATATCTGCAGCAACATTCAGGCGGACGATGCCACGGTCGCAAATGTCGGCTCAGATAAGCAGCTTTCCTACACGATCCTGCCGGGCAAAGGTATTGATACGACGATCACAACCGACGTCACAGATTTCGAGATGGATGCGGTTACGATCAACGGAATCTCCTTGAACTTAAATGTTGATGTGGACGAC
The DNA here is from genome assembly GCA_963631525.1 of bacterium. GTDB lineage: Bacteria > Bacillota > Clostridia > Lachnospirales > Lachnospiraceae > Coprococcus_C. The sequence goes on along the minus strand of CAVGQQ010000012.1, from coordinate 55,215 downwards.
GAAGATCTGATGGATAAGGTGACACAGCTCATGGATGCAACAGAGCAGTTAAATGACGGAGCAACGGCATTGCAGTCTGGTGCGCAGAACCTGTCGGATGGTTCTTCTGCGCTTGTGTCAGGAAGCTCCGCAATCAACAGCGGTGTAGCAGAGCTGGATAACGGAATTGTCTCACTGCAAAATGGTATGGCTACGATGCAGAACGGACTCAATGCTTTGAACAGCCGGTCAGCATCCCTTACAAATGGCTCTTCGGAGATGAAGACGGCATTGCAGACTGTACAGACGAATCTGCAGGCAATGTCTGTGGATACAACACAGCTTACCGCACTTACAGAGGCGTCTGGATCGATCAAGACCGGAATCTCGAATCTGGCAACGGCAGCAGCGACTCTGGAGGCATCGGTAAATATCAACGCATATAAGCAGGCGATGCTTGCAAATGGTGTGGATGTGGATGCACTGATGCAGGCAGATCCAAACGTAGCGATCGCGGTTTCCGGTATGGATGCGTATCTTGGAAATGTGCACACAGGAGTAGCAGGTTTAAAGACCGGGCTGGATACGCTGCAGACACAGTATGCGGAATTTGATACAGCTATCCAGAGTCTGACCGGAACGATGTCAGGCATGCTTACGAAGATGACTGCGCTTTCGGATGGAATCAATACGATCGTGGAGAATTATGAAACATTGGATTCCGGAATCAATGCTTACACCGATGGTGTCGCACAGCTCGTTGCCGGATATAACCAGCTCACAGGTGGTGTGCAGTCGCTTGCAAATGGCAGCAAATCCCTGCTTGCAGCAACAGGAACTCTGACACAGGGAACCTCAGATCTGTATGATGGTGTGTCTGAGCTTTGCGATGGCACGACAACACTTGCCGATGGCACAAACGAGATGTACAACGAGACATCTGGTATGGATACGAAGATTCAGGATCAGATCGATGAGCTTCTTGCATCCCTTGGCGGCGATGATTATACACCGACTTCTTTCGTATCTGAAAAAAATAAAGAAGTTGCATCCGTACAGTTCGTGATCAAGACCGATGCGATTGAGAAGCCGGAAGAGGAAGAGGTTGAAGTAGAACCGACGGAAGAAACCTCTGTTTTACAAAAGTTTATCAACTTGTTTAAATAAGTATCGAATATTTCTTTCGATTTTCCACATACTACCCATACAGTACAAAAATGGAAGTATGTCAGGAGAACAGGAGGAAATAATCAAATGAAAGCAACAGGAATTGTCAGACGGATAGATGAGCTTGGCAGAATTGTCGTTCCGAAGGAGATCCGGCGCGTATTGCGGATTCGGGAAGGCGATCCATTGGAAATATTTACCGACAAAGATGGTGAGATCGTGCTCAAAAAATATTCACCGATCGGAGAGCTTTCTGCGTTTGCGCAGGAGTATGTCGATGCGATCGCGGCAAGTCTCGGCTGTGGCGTGTGTGTCTGTGACCGGGATCAGATCATTGCGGTCGCGGGAATCTCCAAGAAAGATTTGCTCGGCAAATCCCTGCACCGGGAGCTGGAGGATGCGATCAATGACCGGGAAGCGATTCTGGCACGGAAGGGTGAAAAGAAGTTTATCAAGATTCTCGGACATGGCGATAACGAATACGATGGAGAGATCGTGCAGACGATCATCTGCGAGGGTGATGCTATTGGTGCGGTGATTCTGCTCAGCCGGGAAGGAAGCCGGCAAATCGGCGAATCTGAGGTGAAAGCGGCGGCAATCGCGGCAAAATTCCTTGGGAAACAGATGGAAGGGTAAAAATGACGTCGAAATTCCCAAAAAGTGCCAAAAACTTGGCTTTTTTCCTTGACAAACAAAGGGCAACAAGGTATAAATATGCGTAGGGCTTTGTTGGCAAAGCTGATAAAAAACAAGATTTGACCGCGGGGGATGTGGTCAGGAAACATCGTTTTATTTATAGGAGGAAATTTCGATGAACAAGAATGAATTAGTTGCAAAGATGGCTGAGAAGGCTGGACTTAAGAAGACAGAAGCTGAGAAGGCACTTAAGGCTTTCACAGAGACAGTAGCAGAAGAGTTAAAGAATGGTGAGAAGATCCAGTTGGTTGGATTTGGTACATTTGAAGTAGCTGAGAGACCTGCTCGTGAGGGACGTAACCCAAGAACAGGCGAGACAATGAAGATCGCTGCTTCTAAGTCTCCTAAGTTCAAGGCTGGTAAGGCTTTAAAGGATTCTTTAAACTAGTCTGATTCTTATCCGAAAAGATTTTTCGATAAAGAGTGAAAAGCTGTCGCATACTGCGGCAGCTTTTTCATATACAGGAAAGTAAGGAGGAACGTGCTATGCGTTTGGATAAATATTTAAAGGTATCCCGTCTGATCAAACGTCGTACGGTTGCAAACGATGCGTGTGATGCAGGCAGGGTTATGGTGAACGATAAGGTTGTGAAAGCATCCTATGATGTGAAGCTCGGAGATGTGATCGAGATATCATTTGGTAATAAATCCGTGAAGGTCAAGGTTACCTTGATCGCGGATTCTACGAAGAAGGAAGATGCAAAAGAGATGTTTGAATACCTCTGATGGATGGCAGAAGGCTCATAAATCGCAGATTGCCTGCATATATTTATGCTATAACAAGTGTGCAGGAGCATACATGGAAAGTCATATGATACATATCACACAACGCGCACATATGAGCCTCACCGGACTGGAAAAGGTGATATCGATGGAACCGGAGCTTGTTGAGGTAGAAACGACCGCGGATCATCTTGCCATCAAGGGGCAGAATCTGCACGCAGAGAAGCTGGATATGGAGAAGGGTGAACTCCAGTTGACCGGAACGATACAGGGGATGCTTTATTCGGACAAAAAAGGAAAGAAGAAAGCCGCGGCGATCGCCAAACGGCTGTTTCGATAATTGACAGATGTATTGATACGACAGGGTGCCATGTTCATCATGAGTGTTGCCGTGGGAATCGCCCTCACGCTGTCGTATGATCTTTTGCGTGTATTTCGACGCGTGGTATCTCATAATTCAATTTTAATAGCGATGGAAGATGTCTGCTTCTGGCTGATCTGGACCTACGTGACATTGGAGTGCATCCATGTGTATGGAGATGGCGTGCTGCACTGGTACATGGCAATCGGTATTTTGTTTGGTGTTGTTTTGTTCCATTATACTATAAGTTGTACTTTGCTTAAAACCGTCAACAACATCTTGTGCAAGGTAAAAAAATCCACGAAAAAGCACAAGAAATTGTTGAAAAATAGCGATAATAAGGGTAAAATGTAAATATATTTAGGTATGAAAAGTGGGTATGGAAATGGCAAAAAGCAGTACAAAAAAATCGGTTCGATATCGTCAGTCGCCGGTAATCACATTTCTGGTTGTCGCGGCGGTTGTATTTATATGTGTAACTTCAATTGTGCGTGCGACAAGTCTGCATACGAAGAGTAAGCAGTTGGCGGAGACCGAGAAAACGATGGAGTTGAAAGTCGAAGAGGCAAAGCAGGAGCAGGCGAACCTTGATGCACAGGAAAAGTACATGCAGACGAATGAATATATAGAGGACGTGGCAAAGGACAAGCTTGGGTTAGTGAAACCAGATGAGCTGGTTATCCGTCCGGCAGAATAAGTGAATCCGAGATAAGAAGATGAAAAGCTTCCGGCAGAGTGCCGGAAGCTTTTTTGCGTAAAAATGTCTATAAATTCTATCTCCCAGCTGTCACTGTTAGACATACATGACCGGAAGAATTGTATAAACTTGTATGGCAAATTTGAAACAGACAGAAACCATCGGGTAGAGGGGATTGAGAAAATGAAGGTGGCAAAGCTTTTTTCTGGTATCGCAGATATTCTGATTGCATATTGTGTGGGACATTGCAGTCTGCTCGGCACGGCACCATTTGGAACGGCAATCATCGGTGCGGGCAGTGCCTGTGGGAGAAGTCCGTGGATGCTGCTACTCGGATTGCTCGGCGCGTTTTTCGAACAGGGCGGGTTTGAGACACAGGGACAGGTGATCTATCCGCTCATCTGGGTGGTAGCGGCGGTACTTGTGCGTGTCAGAAAGCTGCAGCTATTGTATCCACGTTCGTTCCTGTTATCTGTCCTTGTCGGGCTGGAAACGATCGTTCTTCAGACAGGTGCGGCATTGTGGCTGCCGGGTGCAATCGGAATCCCGCTGGCGTGCGCAGAAGGTGCACTTGTTTTTTCATTCATGCTCGCGTACTGCTTTTCCTATCGGAATCTGAGTGGAGACAAGCTCTTTTTTTTATCGGACACCCAGACGATGCTTGCGGTGCTGATCCTTGCAACGACGGTGCTTGCCGGAATGCCGGTTCAGCTTGGCGGAATCGTCGAGGTGCTTGCGGGCGTGTGTCTGTTTACGATTTTTTATGTGTCGTACCGGTTCGGATTTTCAGCGGGCGTTTCGTGGGCGGCAATCTCCGGTGCCATCTACGCCCTTCGGACAGACGATATGCAGATGCTGACTGCGTGGGTATTTCTCGCGGTGCTGGTAAATGGATTGACCGAATTTTCGCATATGGGACGGTATGGAAGCATTCTGATCTTTGTGGCAAGTGATTGTCTGCTTGGATATTTTGCATTTCCACAGATGCTCTCTGAGGCGGGAATCAAGGCGATTGTGACTGCGGTGTTTGTGCTGCTTTTTTTGCCGGGGCGTCTGTTCGTGCAGGTACGTGTACAGGGAGATGCTGCGGCATTTTCCGGTGCAGAGTGGGGCAAGCTGACGCTGTCACGTGTGCAGAGTTTCTCAGATGCGTTGAAACGGATTGATTATACCTTTGCGGGGACGGAAGGGCAGCGGATTGGATTTTTACAGATCGGAACGATGCTGGAGGATTTTACGAAGCAGTTGGACAGTCCGGTGGCGATGCGCAAGGATGCAGAGACTGCAATCGTGTCGGAACTTGGCAGGATGGGCGTGCATGTGAAATCACTGACGCTCTTAAAGGCGCAGAATGGCAGATATCAGCTCTACGCGGATGCCCGTGTGGGACGGGGCAGACTGGTCGGCGCGGAGACGGTGCGCAAGATCGCAAGCAAGGAGACCGGAATTCCTTTTGAAATCGGGGAGGACAGCCGCCAGATGGTTGGGCGCAGCTATGATCTTGTCATCCTGAACCAGAAGCCGGCGTTCCGCATTCAGACTGCCGCAAGACGACTCTCCTGTCAGGAGGAAGTGATATCGGGAGACAATTTCTATATCGGGAATCTGAAGAATGGACAGTCGCTTTTGATGATCGCCGATGGCATGGGAAACGGTGCGCAGGCGGCGAAGGACAGTGAAGCACTGCTCTCTGCGGTGGAGGAACTTGTCATGACCGGATTTGAACAGGAGATGGCAGTCCGGCTTGTGAACGCGTATCTGGCAGAGAAGAACAAGGGGGAGCATTTTACAACGCTCGATATGCTGCTGCTGGATCTGTACACAGGCGTGGGACATCTGGTGAAATATGGTGCCGCGACAACCTATGTGTGCCGGGGAAACTGGATGGAGTGCATCAAGTCGACATCGCTTCCGGTCGGTGTGATGGAAGATGCCGGATGTGAGTGCAGCAGCAAGAAATATTATGCGGGCAATCTGATCGTTATGGTGAGTGATGGTGTGTTAGACAGTATTTTGTTTGAAAATAAAGATGATTATATGCACAATCTGCTCGAAGAGTTAAAGGATGAAGAGCCAGAAACAGTGGTGGAGGCTGTCATTCAGGATATCCGGAGTGTATGCGGAAAACGGTTGAAGGATGATGCGACGATCATTGTATGCAAGGTCATGAAAAATCTGTGAATTGCTATACGAATGATATCGTTTGTGCTAATATAAGGATGGTAAAAGCTGACAAATGACGGAGTATGTATGAATTTTTTTGAACAAAAGGTTTACAATTATATACAGACACAGGAACTGATCGAACCGGGAAACCGGCTGGTGGTCGGCGTGTCCGGCGGCGCGGATTCGGTGTGCTTGTTGCGCGTGTTAAAGGCGCTTATGCCAGTTTTGCGCATTCCTTCCCAGGGGATTGTTGTGGTGCATGTGCATCATGGTATCCGTGGCGAAGAGGCAGATCATGATGCCGCATTTACAAAGGATTTGTGTGCAAAGTTTGGGTTCCTGTATCAGGAATACCGGAAAGACATTCCGGCGTATGCAAAGCAGCGGAATATGACAGTTGAGGAAGCGGGGCGGGAGTACCGCTATCAATGTATGGAAGAGCTGGTTATGCAGCTGAAATTCGACAAGATCGCAGTTGCACACAATCAGGATGATGTCGCGGAGACAGTTTTATTCCATATGCTTCGGGGCAGTGGATTGAACGGACTTGCTGGGATTGCGGCGAGCCGGGGGAATATCATCCGTCCGTTGCTTGGTGTGTCGCGTGCAGAAATCGAAGCGTATCTGGAAGAATGCGGACAGGATTTCTGCCAGGATTCGACAAATGCCGAGCTTGCCTACGCAAGAAACAAAATCCGGCACAGCATACTGCCAGTGATGAAGGAATTGAATGACCGGGCGGTGAAGCATATCTGCCAGCTGGCGCAGGATGCGGCACAAAGCTATGACTATATTCATACACAGGCGATGGAACAATGCGATGCGACAGAGGACGAGGATGCATTTGGCAGAACCGTGACATTGCCGATCACAGAATTGTATAAGGTAGGACCGGTGCTGCAGGAGCATATTGTCTGGGAGGCAATCGGACAGGTTGCACAGCGCAAGAAGGATATCACGAGACGACATATACAGGCGGTTGTGGCACTGAGCTATCAGGATTCCGGAAGCAGTGTGCAGCTTCCATATGGTATCCATGCGAGAAGAAATTACGGGGAGCTGATCCTGTCGGATAAGGTGCAGGCAATGACGGATTACCGGTTTGCGATTGCGCAGGCAGGTGATTATGAAATCCCGGATCAGGGAACACTTTCCGTATCCATCGAGGATTTTACTTTTACGCAACCAATTCCGAAAAAAAACTATACGAAATTCATCGACTATGCTAAAATAAAAGGTACTCTGTGTGTCCGGACACCGGAAGACGGAGATTATATCATGATTGATACGGCTGGAAATACAAAGAAATTGTCGCGCGTATTTATCGATGCGAAGGTCGACCGAACCAAACGGGCAGGTTGGCCGGTACTTGCATGCGGACAGGAAATCGTGTGGGTAGTCGGACTGCGGTTTTCGCCGGCGTATCATGTGGATGAGCAGACAAACAAAATCATGAAAATACAGTTTAAAAGCAAAGGAGACCAGGATGGAACAAAAGATTGATGTTATGATTGATGAGGAGACTGTGGAGGCAAGAATCGTAGAGATCGCACAGCAGTTAAGCAAGGAATATGAAGGAAAGACGATTCATATTATCGGTGTTTTAAAGGGAAGCGTGTTCTTCATGTGTGAGCTTGCAAAGCACCTGACTGTACCGGTGACGATGGATTTCATGTCTGTTTCCAGCTATGGAAATGATACCAAGTCCTCTGGTGTTGTAAAGATGATCAAAGATCTCGATGAGAGTATCGAGGGAAGAGATGTGGTATTGATCGAAGATATCATGGATTCGGGTCGTACACTTTCTTATCTGATCAATATATTGAAGGAGCGCAAGCCGGCAAGCTTTAAGGTAGTTACACTGCTGGATAAGCCAGACCGTCGTGTTGTAGAGTTGGAGCCGGACATCACCGGATTTGTGATTCCAGACCGTTTCGTCGTAGGATATGGTCTTGATTGTGCACAGAAATACAGAAATCTTCCATATATCGGTGTGATTTCTGAGTAATACATAAATTTATCCAGAAGGGAGCATAGCATGAAGGGATTAAAGAAAGGACTCGGAATCTACCTGATTCTGTTCTTTGCGATGTTTTGTGGCATTATTTGGTACATGAACAAAAACTCAAAGTCAGACTCCGGCTATACGATCGTCGATTTTCAGGCAGAGGTATCCGAGGATCTGATAGGCTCGGTAGAGATCTATCAGAATAAGGAGATACCGACAGGAACGGTATATATCACGTATCGACAGACGAATCAGGAAAAAGAATTCTATGTATCGGATGTCAATAAGGTTCAGCAGATCATTATGAGCAAAGGCGACGGAAATATCCGTCTGGAGATACATGATGTCAGTGGTCAGAGCAATATCTGGACATGGCTGCCGACAGTCGTACTCATTGTGGTACTGCTGGTCGTTGTTATGATTTTTATGGCAAATATGTCTGGTGCCGGTGGCGGCGGTGGTGCCGGTGGCGGCAAGATGATGAACTTTGGCAAGAGCCGGGCACACATGTCGAATGAGAATGACCAGAAGTATACATTCAAAGATGTCGCTGGTCTGGAAGAAGAGAAAGAGGATATGGCGGAGATCGTTGATTTCTTGCGGAATCCAAAGAAGTATAACACACTTGGCGCACGTATTCCGAAGGGTGTTCTGTTAGAGGGACCTCCGGGAACAGGTAAGACACTTCTCGCTAAGGCAGTTGCCGGAGAAGCCGGTGTTCCATTCTTCTCAATTTCCGGTTCGGATTTTGTTGAGATGTTCGTCGGCGTCGGTGCGAGCCGTGTGCGTGATCTGTTTGAGGATGCGAAGAAGAATGCACCATGTATCGTATTTATCGATGAGATTGATGCGGTTGCCAGAAAGCGTGGTTCTGGTCTTGGCGGCGGTCATGATGAGCGTGAGCAGACATTGAACCAGATGCTTGTAGAAATGGATGGTTTCGGTACGAATGAAGGTATCATTGTGCTTGCGGCAACAAACCGTGTAGACATTCTTGATCCGGCAATCTTAAGACCAGGACGTTTTGACCGGAAGGTCATGGTTGGCAGACCGGATGTCAAGGGACGTGAGGAAATCCTGCGTGTCCATGTCAGAAACAAGCCATTGTCTGACGATGTCGATCTGCACGAGATCGCAAGAACAACTGCCGGATTTGCAGGTGCAGATCTGGAGAACCTGATGAATGAAGCTGCAATCTGTGCAGCCAAGCAGAACCGTCAGTTTATCAAGAAAGAAGATGTGGATAAGTCTTTTGTTAAGATCGGAATTGGCGGTGAGAAGAAGAGCCGTCTTGTACCAGAGAAGGAACGGAAGATTACTGCTTACCACGAGAGTGGACATGCGATCTTGTTCCATTTGCTGAGTGAGGTTGGACCGGTGCATCTTGTATCGATCATTCCGAACGGCAGAGGTGCTGGCGGATATACAATGCCATTGCCGGAAAATGATAATGTGTTTATGACGAAGAAGCGTATGCTGCAGGATATCATGGTCAGCTTCGGTGGACGAATCGCAGAGGAACTGATCTTTGGCGATATCACAACGGGTGCTTCTGCAGACATCAAGCAGGCAACCCAGACTGCGCAGGCGATGGTTGTCAAGTATGGTATGTCTGAGAAGGTTGGACTGATCAACTACGAGGTTAACAGCGAGGAAGAAGTATTTCTTGGCAGAGATCTCGGACATGCGAGAAATTACAGTGAGAAGGTCGCTGCGATGATCGACAAGGAAGTACGCCGGATCATGGATGAGTGTTATCAGGAAGCAAAGCTTATTATCGAGAGTCATATTGATGTGTTGCATCGTTGTGCAACCGCTTTGCTGGAAAAAGAACGTATCAATCGTGCAGAATTTGAAGCACTTTTCGAGGAAAGTCCAACAGAATCTTATCCGGATGGGCTGGATACAACCGGACTGAATCTGTAATCGATTGTGAAAATTGCAGTGATAGAAATTCTGAAATTGTGCATGACGCACAAAAAGACGCCAAAAATCGAATTTTTGTGACACGATTCAAGAGAATTTGCACAAAAAATATTGAAAAAAAAATGAATGTTTGGGCAGACTTTTTAAGGATTATATGTATAATAATACTTGTAACCCCCCAATACATTATATAGTTTTTTGCTACACCCCAAAGTAACAAAATACCTTCTCCGAAAAGGACAGCCGATCGTTGGCTGTCCTTTTCCCTTTCTATTTCCCTTTCTATTTTTAATTTTTTATTGTGTAAATTCCTGTCCTGTATTAAAATAATAGATAGTCGTCAAAAAAGAATTAGGGAGGATACTCTTGATGGAGGAGAATCAGAGACAGGCTCTCAAAGTATTACAGTATGTATATAATACAAAGACCGCATTGAATTTCGGTGCATTGTTTGCGGACGGAACGGATAGCTACCGTCATCCGGCAGAGTTAAAGATCGGAGATTCGGTGACATTGCGGTTCCGTACAGGAAGAAACAATGTGGATGCTGTCTATCTGGTTTACAATGGGGAGCGTTGTAACATGCAGGTGGAAAGCAGTGATGAGTTATTTGATTATTATGCATATACAATTTCCGAGGTAACGGACGACATAGACTATTATTATATGGTGCTTGCCGGAAATGTTACCTGTTATTATAACAAGCTTGGTACACAGAAGGATCTGAATCCGGATTATAATTTTCAGATCGCACCGGGATTCTCGGTTCCGAAATGGGCACGTGGTGCTGTGTTCTATCAGATCTTCGTGGATCGTTTCTACAATGGAGATCCGTCCAATGATGTCGAGGATAACGAATACTGCTATATCGGCGAAGGGACGCGCAAGGTCACGGACTGGTTTAAGTATCCGGATAATATGGATGTCCGCAGCTTCTATGGTGGTGACCTGCAGGGTGTTATGGATAAGCTCGATTATTTGCAGGGACTTGGTGTGGATGTCATCTATCTGAATCCGATTTTTGTTTCTCCATCCAATCATAAATATGATATTCAGGATTACGATTGTGTAGATCCACATTTTGGTAAGATCGTCAAGGATGGCGGAGAGTGTCTGCCAGAGGGTTGCAAGGTCAACAAGGAAGCAAGCAAGTATATTATGCGTGTGACAGACAAGGCAAATCTGGAAGCAAGCAACGAATTGTTTGCACAGCTTGTGGAGGAGATTCATAAGCGTGGCATGCGTGTAATCCTGGACGGTGTGTTTAACCATTGTGGTTCTTTCAACAAATGGCTGGATCGTGAATGTATCTACGAGAATCAGGAGGGCTATGAGAAGGGCGCTTATGTGGATTACCAGAGTCCGTATAGAAGCTTTTTTAAGTTCCAAGACCCTTGGCAGTGGCCATACAATGGTACTTACAACGGCTGGTGGGGACATGATACCCTTCCAAAATTAAATTACGAGGAATCTGAAAAATTATATGAATATATTATGCGTATCGGTGAGAAATGGGTTTCTCCGCCGTACAACGTCGATGGCTGGCGTCTGGACGTGGCTGCAGACCTTGGTTATACCGAAGAGTTTAACCATCGTTTCTGGCGTGATTTCCGGACAAGAGTCAAGAAAGCGAATCCAGATGCACTGATCCTTGCGGAGCATTATGGTGATCCAAAGGCATGGTTGTTAGGCGATCAGTGGGATACCGTTATGAACTATGATGCATTTATGGAGCCAATCACATGGTTTTTGACTGGTGTGGAGAAGCACAGTGATGAGTTCCGTGGTGACCTGCTTGGAAATCCGGATGCATTTACTGGAGCGCTGCGTCACCATATGTCGCGGTTTAATCAGAACTCTCTGGAAATCGCGATGAATGAATTGTCCAATCATGATCATTCACGATTCCTGACACGTACAAACCGCCGTGTTGGACGAATCCATACGATGGGACCGGAGGCGGCCGGAGAGAATATCAACAAGGGTGTATTCCGGGAGGCAGTTGTATTTCAGATGACATGGCCGGGCGCACCGACGATCTACTATGGTGATGAAGCCGGACTTTGTGGCTGGACCGATCCGGATAATCGGCGTGGATACCCGTGGGGCAGAGAAGATCAGGAGCTGATCCAGTTCCATCGCGATATCATCAAGGTACACAAAGGCAGTGAGGCGCTGATGAAAGGATCTGTGATGTTCCTGCACGGTGCATATAAGGTAGTCAGCTATGGACGATTCCTGCCGGGCGAGGCAGTGGTTGTGATTCTGAACAACGACTATGAGCCGCATGAGCTGAACCTGCATGTGCGCAGACTCGGTGTACAGGATGGTGCGGTGATGAAAACCTGTATTACAACGACGGAGAGTGGCTATCAGATGGATGAGGCGGAATATGTTGTTGCGAATAACAAGTTGAAAATCACGGTAGGACCGATTTCAGCGGTCGTATTGAAATATACAGAGCATTCTGCATAAATTAAAAATGGTAAATGATTTGAGTCCCTGTTTCGGAAACGGAACAGGGATTTTTTATACCCATAGTTACGGCAAAAGGAACTTTAGCTAGTTTTATGCAAAAACCCAATATGTGAGAATAAAAGCAAATTGTTGTGAAAAGCGAGGGTATGCATAAAGTGGTGCTAATGTCGTTAAAACTATATCTTGCATGGGGATGCCTGGCGCTTGTGATTTTGATTTTAGGTATTTTGATATATATGATGATTCAGGAACGAAAGCAGGGGAAAAAGTCCTGAGTAGTTTGCCGGTATACATAGGCACAGTGGAAGACGAGGTGTAAAACATGCAGGATCGTGCTTTTTATGAGCGCATAGGAGCAAAATTTCAGAATGAACGCGAAAGGCAGAAGATTACGAGAGAGCATATGGCGGAGCAGATCAACATTTCCTCCAAATTCCTGTATGAGATAGAGAGCGGAAGAAAAGGCTTTTCGTGCGAGATATTTCGGAATATGTGTAAATATCTGCATGTAAATGCGGATTATATTCTGGAGGAAGATGATGTTGCCAGCAGCCAGATGCGAATCGAGACGATGACACGTGATTTCTCCATAGAGGAAATGAATTATCTTGTGAAAATGATTGAGGGAATCCGTGAGATGCGCAAGGCATACGAGCAGAACGACAAAATTGGTTGACAGCCGGGACATCCTGTGCTATTTCTTATACAGATAAGAGATACGATCAAGGAGGCAATTATGGTTAAACATATTATTTTGTGGACATTGAAAGAGACAGACGCGGACAAGAAGGCAGAGATCCTTGCAAATATGAAGGAGCATCTGGAAGGCTTGGCAGGTAAGGTGCCGGGACTTCTTGAGGTGCATGTAAGAACAAATCCGCTTGCATCTTCGAATGCAGAGGTCATGCTTGACACAACGCTGGAAAACGAAGAGATGCTGAAGGGCTACCAGAAGCATCCGGCGCATGTAGAAGTTGCAAATATGTATGTGCGTCCATATACAGATGTTCGTATGTGCATGGATTATGAAGTGTAACGAATAAAAAGAATGGAAAACGCAGAGGATAACGGGAGTGCAGGGCATTCCCGTTATTTTTTAGACTGCATTCATTGAAAAAAGAACATTTGTTCTATACAAATAAAAAAAGATGTGGTAGAATGATTGGTATAGTTTGGAACTACACAGAAACTGGAGAATAGCATGGATCATTTTGAATTGGTATCGGAATATGCACCGACCGGAGATCAGCCGGAGGCAATCGAAGGACTGGTAAAGGGCTTTCAGGAAGGAAAGAAATGCCAGACATTGCTCGGTGTCACAGGTTCCGGAAAGACATTTACGATGGCAAATGTCATCGCCAAATTAAATAAACCGACGATCATCATATCGCACAATAAGACATTGGCAGCACAGCTTTACAGTGAGTTCAAGGCGTTTTTTCCGCACAATGCGGTGGAGTATTTTGTAAGTTATTATGATTATTACCAGCCGGAGGCATATGTGCCGTCGACGGACACCTATATTGCGAAGGATTCTGCCATCAATGATGAGATCGATAAGATGCGGCACAGCGCGACATCTGCCTTGATCGAACGGAAAGATGTTGTAGTTGTTTCGTCCGTATCCTGTATCTATGGCTTGGGAGATCCGGAAGAATATAAGAACATGATGCTCTCGCTCCGACCGGGTATGGAGAAGGATCGGGATGAACTGATCCGGCAGTTGATTGATATTCAGTACACACGGAATGAGATGGATTTCACACGAGGGACCTTCCGTGTGAAAGGTGATATCGTAGATATCCTTCCGGTATCGACGTTTGAAGATGGTATCCGGATTGAATTTTTCGGCGACGAGATCGACCGGATCGTGGAATTTGATCCGCTGACCGGTGAGATCAAGCGTGCGCTTTCTTTTGCGTGTATCTTCCCGGCATCCCATTATGTTGTTGCACCGGAGAAGATGAAGCATGCGATCGTGGAGATCGAAGAGGAATTAAAACAGCAGGTGGTATATTTCAAGGAGAATGACAAGTTGCTGGAAGCGCAGCGTATCCGTGAGCGGACAGAGTTCGATATGGAGATGCTGCAGGAGACAGGATTTTGCTCCGGCATCGAGAATTATTCACGGATACTGGCGGGCATGAAACCGGGTGCCACACCGAATACACTGCTGAATTTCTTCGATGGCGATTATCTGATCATTGTGGATGAGTCCCATATCACATTGCCGCAGGTGCGCGGTATGTATGCGGGTGACCGCTCCAGAAAGACGACACTGGTTGATTATGGATTCCGTCTGCCGTCGGCACTGGATAACCGTCCGCTGAATTTTCAGGAGTTTGAATCCAAGATCGACAAGATCTTATATGTATCGGCGACGCCGTCCGATTATGAGAAGGAACACGAAGAAAACCGTGTCGAGCAGATCATCCGTCCGACCGGACTGTTGGATCCAGGGGTAGAAGTACGTCCGATCGAAGGACAGGTGGATGACCTTGTATCGGAAGTCAACAAAGAAGTTGCAAAGGGGAATAAGATCTTGGTCACGACGCTGACAAAGCGTATGGCAGAGGATCTGACCGACTACATGAAGCAGCTTGATATCAAGGTCAAATATCTGCATTCAGATATTGATACGCTGGAACGTCTGGAGATCGTACGTGATCTTCGAATGGGTGTATTCGATGTATTGGTCGGAATCAACCTGCTCCGTGAGGGTCTCGATATCCCGGAAATCACACTGGTTGCGATTCTGGATGCAGATAAGGAAGGCTTCCTGCGTTCGGAGACATCGCTGGTACAGACGATTGGACGAGCTGCGCGTAATGTGGATGGACATGTTATCATGTATGCCGATACGATCACGGATTCGATGCGGCATGCGATCGACGAGACGAACCGTCGACGGAAGATTCAGGACGCATACAACAAGGAACATGGTATTACACCGCAGAGTATCAAGAAGGATATCCGTGATCTGATCAGTCTGGATACGGGCGAGAGTGTGACAACGAAGAAGAAGGAACGCGAGAAAGATCCGGAGTCTATGACGAAGAAGGAACTGAATGCAGAGATTGCACGTCTGACGAAGAAGATGAACAAGGCAGCGATGGAGCTTAACTTCGAGGAGGCAGCGGTGCTTCGTGATGAGTTGAAGGAATTAAAGATTGCCTTGCGGGATTATGATGATTAGTTTACAATTATTTTAGTTATACTATGGGTAATAGTAAAACGTATGTGATTTGTGTGTATAAATGTCTGTATCAGAATTAGAATCTGATATAGACATTTATACACACAAATCACAACATGTTTCACAAATATATTGCAATAAATAAAATAATAAGGAGGAGCTTGCGATGGAAAGAGACGAATTGATTGAGGAGATCTCAAGAAGAAAAGGAATTGCGATGGAAGAGGTTGCAGAAATCTTAGATGAGGAGGATGCAATCTGTTTAGAGGAGGAAGCAAAGTTTGTACAGCAGATGAAGAAAAAGAAGAGAAGAAAGAAGATGTGCATGCTTGGAACAATCACGGTATTTCTTGCAGGTGCAATCTGTGCGCTCTTTGTCCTTGACAAGAAGGAGAAAATCAACATGTCGGATTTGGAAGATATGGTGAAGGAGAACGTGAAGAAATATACAGACAAGTATATGGATAAGATTAAGAAATTTAGCTAGACAAAGGAGTAAGCGGAAACAGACGTCATGAGTGAACATAAGTATATCACCATCAAAGGTGCAAGAGAACACAATTTAAAGAACATTGACATCAGGATTCCGCGTGATCAGTTTGTAGTATTGACAGGACTTTCCGGTTCCGGTAAGTCCTCTCTTGCTTTTGATACGATCTATGCGGAAGGACAGCGAAAATATATGGAGTCTCTGTCGTCCTATGCACGACAGTTTTTGGGACTTGCGGACAAGCCGGATATTGACTCGATTGAGGGACTTTCCCCGTCCATTTCCATCGATCAGAAATCAACGAACCGGAACCCGCGTTCCACGGTTGGAACGGTAACAGAAATCTATGATTATCTGCGTCTTCTGTATGCACGTATCGGAATCCCACATTGCCCGAAGTGTGGGAAAGAGATTTCCAGACAGACGGTCGATCAGATGGTTGATGAGATTATGGAGCTGCCTGCCGGTACGAAATTCCAGTTGCTCGCGCCCGTTGTGCGTGGACGGAAGGGTGAACATGTCAAGCTGCTGCAGCAGGCGAAGAAAAGCGGTTATGTGCGCGTGATTGTGGATGACAGTATGTATGATCTGTCAGAGGAAATCAAGCTCGATAAGAACAAGAAGCATAATATCGATATCGTTGTTGACCGGCTCGCGGTCAAAGAGGGCATTGAAAGCCGTCTGACGGATTCCATCGAGACTGTCCTGAAGCTGGCAGAAGGACTGGTCAAGGTCGATGTGATTGGTGGAGAAACAATGTTATTTTCCGATAGCTTCTCCTGCCCGGATTGTGGTATCAGCATTGAGGAGATCGAGCCGCGAAGCTTCTCGTTCAACAATCCATTTGGCGCATGTCCTTGTTGTACTGGGCTTGGATTCAAGACAGAATTTGATATTGATCTGATTATCCCGGACGACAGTCTGACTCTGAATGAAGGGGCAATCGCCGTACCGGGCTGGCAGTCCAGTGGGGATAAGAAGAGCTATGCACATGCATGTCTCGAAGCACTGGCGGAAGAATACAAATTCTCTCTGGATGTACCATTTAAGGATCTGCCGGAAGAGGCAAAGCATGTGATCCTGTACGGAACCGATGGCGGGAAAATCTATGTGCACTATAAGAGTGCCTATAACGGAAAAGATGCATTTTATGCAAACTACGAGGGATTGCTTCGGAATCTGCAGCGCCGGTACAGAGAGACGACTGCAGAATCGGTTAAGCAGGACTATGAGACGTATATGACCGTGACACCATGTGAGGTGTGTCATGGTAAGAGATTGAAACCAGAGTCTCTGGCAGTTACGATTGGTGGAAAGAACATTGCGGATGTCACAGATCTGTCTGTGGTAGCCTTGCATGATTTTATCTCGAAATTAGAGCTTACTGACCGACAGAAGATGATTGGTGCACAGGTGTTAAAGGAGATTCAGGCGAGACTTGGATTTATGATCAATGTTGGTCTGGATTATCTGACACTGTCGCGTGCAACGGGAACCTTGTCCGGTGGAGAAGCCCAGCGTATCCGTCTGGCAACCCAGATTGGTTCCGGTCTGGTTGGTGTCGCGTACATTTTGGATGAGCCAAGTATCGGACTGCATCAGCGTGACAATGATAAGCTGATCGCAGCACTGAAGCGTCTGCGTGACCTTGGAAATACTTTGCTTGTCGTAGAGCATGACGAGGACACGATGCTTGCGGCGGATTATGTCATTGATATCGGACCGGGTGCAGGTGCGAACGGCGGTGAAGTTGTGGCACAGGGAACCGCAGAGGAGATCATGCAGTGCCCGGAATCGATTACGGGAGCCTACTTAAGTGGAAGAATCAAGATTCCGGTACCGGAGGAGCGGAGAACACCGACTGGATATATCGAGGTACTTGGTGCCGGACAGAACAACTTGAAGAATATCAATGTGAAGTTTCCACTTGGCGTGATGACCTGCGTGACAGGTGTATCCGGTTCTGGAAAGAGTTCGCTTGTCAATGAGATCTTATATAAGCATCTGGCGAGAACTCTGAACCGTGCGAAGGTAAAACCGGGCAAGCATGACGGTATCACAGGACTTGACCAGTTAGATAAGATTATCAACATTGACCAGTCCCCGATCGGCAGAAGCCCACGTTCCAACCCGGCAACTTACACAGGTGTCTTTGATCTGATCCGTGATCTGTTTGCGAATACAAAAGATGCAAAGGCAATGGGCTACACGAAGGGACGATTCTCCTTCAATGTTGCAGGTGGTCGTTGTGAGGCGTGCCGTGGCGATGGTATCATCAAGATTGAGATGCATTTCTTAGCAGATGTATATGTACCGTGTGAAGTCTGTCATGGAAAGCGTTATAACCGGGAGACATTGGAAGTCAAGTACAAGGGCAAGAGTATCTACGATGTACTTGATATGACAGTCGATGAAGCGTGTGAGTTCTTCGCGCATGTGCCATCTGTCCTGCGCAAGATCTCGACCTTGCAGGAGGTTGGACTTGGCTATATCAAGCTTGGACAGCCATCGACGACATTGTCTGGTGGAGAAGCGCAACGAATCAAACTTGCAACAGAGCTTTCCCGCCGCAGTACAGGCAGAACGATCTATGTCTTAGATGAACCGACAACCGGATTGCATTTCGCGGATGTACACCGTCTGGTCGATATCCTGCGCCGCTTGTGTGAGGGCGGAAATACGGTCGTTGTCATCGAGCACAACTTAGATGTCATTAAAACCGCTGATTATATCATTGATATTGGACCGGAAGGCGGTGAAGGTGGTGGAACAGTTGTTGCAACTGGAACACCTGAAGAGATTGTGAAGTGCAAGAAGAGTTATACGGGGCAGTATCTGAAGAAATATTTGAAGAAGTAAAGTGTAAGAAAAATTTCAAGGTTTATCGAAAGAAATTATATTTTTTCGATAAACCTTTTGTGTATAATCAAAATAGATACTTGCGAAGCAGTAGAATTTGTGGAGATATATTCTACCGCAGGTTCATGCATATACGATGTATTGAAGCTAAGAGGTTCTAAATGTTCTGATAGATGTGATGAAGGCGCACGCAACCGCCGCCAATTCGCCATCCGTGGCTCAGTGGCGGCTTGTTTGAACATCGTGTTCAAACATTGCTGATATCTTACAGAACATTAAGAACCACTAAGCCTCAAACATATGTATATTGCATGAATCCTGCGGCAGAATATATCAGATACATATCAATTCCGTTTCGCAAGAAAAAGGCTTGATTATAAGGAGGGTACAACATGTATATTGCAAAAGATACAAGATACGACAATATGAAGTACAATTATTGTGGTGCTAGTGGCTTGAAGCTTCCTGCGGTATCGCTTGGACTTTGGCACAACTTTGGTTCGAACGGAAATTTTGACACGATGGTAGATATGTGTGAGACAGCATTTGATAACGGTATCACACATTTCGATCTGGCAAACAATTATGGTCCATATGATGGCGCTGCTGAGGAGAACTTCGGCAAGATCTTAGATAAGAGCCTGCGTCCATACCGGGACGAGATGATCATCTCTACGAAGGCTGGATATACGATGTGGCCGGGCCCTTACGGCGACTGGGGCAGCAAGAAATATCTGGTGGCAAGTCTCGATCAGAGCTTGAAGCGGATGGGACTTGATTATGTGGATATCTTCTATCACCACAGACCAGACCCGAATACACCGCTCGAAGAGACTGCCTGCGCTTTGGATGGCATTGTACGAAGTGGAAAAGCGTTGTATGTCGGAATCTCCAATTACAATAAAGAGCAGACCATCGAGATTGCAAAGCTCTTCAAGGAGATGAAGACACCGTTTATCATCAACCAGAGACGATACAATATGTTTGACCGTGCGATGGAAGAAGATGGATTAAAAGATTACGCAGCTGCAAATGGCATTGGTATCATTACATTCTGTCCGTTGGCACAGGGGTTACTTACGAACCGTTACTTAAATGGAATTCCGGAGGACAGCCGTATCCGTACTGATGGCAGATTCCTGAAGGAGACAGCCATCAATGAGGAGACGATTGCAAAGGTTCGTGCACTGAATGTAATCGCAGAAAATCGTGGTCAGACATTGGCAGAGATGGCACTTGCATGGATTCTGCGTGATAACGATATCACAAGTGTGCTGATCGGTGCATCAAGACCATCCCAGATCTTAGATAACATCGGCATGCTGAAGAATATGACATTTACACAGGAAGAACGCGAGAAGATCGATCGGATTACAAAATAGAAAACAAGCCGTGCATAGGTTGTAGAAATACCCATGCACGACTTTTGTATTTTATACAGTTTGTTGTGCATTCAGCCGCGACAGCTCGCGCAATTCCTTGATCGTAAATACACCACAGACCACAGCGGCTGCGACATCTGCAATCGGTCCAGTATACATGACACCGTCGATTCCCATGAAGATCGGGAAGATCACGATGAGCGGCAGTAGGAAAAGGATCTGTCTCGTTAGCGACATGAAGATACCAAGCTGCGATTTGCCGATGGAGTTGAAGAAATTTGCTGTCACAGGCTGGATGCCGTTGATCAAAGTGAAGAACATATAAATCCGGAAGTACCGCTCGGAAAACTGATAGTAAAGCTCGCTTCCTTCTCCAAAGACACGGATGATCTGTCGTGGGAAAAGCTGGAAGCATGCAAATGCAATCAATGACAGGAAGGTTGCGGTAGCAAGTGCCAGAAGATATGTCTTCTTCACACGGTTGTATTTCTTTGCACCGTAATTAAAGCCGATGACCGGCTGGATGCCCTGTGAGATACCGATGACGAACGACATGAAGATCATGTTAACCTTCGTGATGATACCGGCGCAGGCAAGCGGAATATTACTTCCGTAGACAGATGATGCACCGTAATGTGACAGGACGTTGTTCATCACGATCTGTACCACGGTCATAGCAATCTGGTTGAAGCACGCACTGGCACCAAAACGCATGATGTTGGCAAAATAATTTCCACGGATTCTAAAACAACGTCTGCGCAGCCGGATAGTCTTGAAATGAAACATATATCGCAAGCTGATGCAGAACGATACGATCTGACCAAGAATCGTCGCGAGTGCAGCACCGCGCATTCCCATATCAAATGTAAAGATGAAGATTGGATCAAGAATCGTATTTACAATGGCACCGATCAGCATGGAAATCATTGAATAACGTGGGCTTCCGTCGGCAAGGATCAGCTTGCTCATACCGGTGTTAGCAATCAGAAAAGGAAATCCAATCGCAACAATGCGGGTATATTCCTGTGCATATGGCAGAACTTCCGCTGTTGCTCCGAAGAATTTCAGCATTGGTGTAAGCAGGATGGAGGTAAATGCGAATAATGCAAGACCGAAGATCGCCATCAGGCAGATACCACAGCCAGCATAATCGGCGGCTTCTTCATCCTCTTTTGCACCAAGCTTCAGGGAAACATTGGTCGCACTTCCGATTCCAAGCAACAGGGAAATTGCCGTACATGTTGTCGAGAGTGGAAATGTAATGTTTGTTGCTGCATTTCCGTTGATTCCGATGCCCTGCCCGATAAAAATCTGGTCAACAATGTTATAAAGTGCAGTTACCAGCATCGAAATGATGCATGGAATTGCGAATTTGACAAGTAATTTTGATTCTTTTTGTGTGCCAAGTGGATTGGCGTTTTTAACGTTTTCATTCATTATATATCACCATTTTTCTGTAGTATGTCCATATTTCGCTTAATAAACTATCACTATTATAGAAAGAATGTCAATCCTAAGTTGCATTTCATAAAGATAAACATAAAAACGGGCATTTTATGGGCGACAGAAAATAAATAAAAGAGAATAAAACACAATATTTGGGTAAAATACGGGCAAAATACGGTTGACTTGCGAGAGAAAGCGTGCTATGTTTGATATAAAGGGACTGGTAATGGAAAATACATTCCAAAGGAGCGATGCATATGACAATCGAAGAAATGAAAGAAAAGAAACGCGAGCACGGATACACATACAACATGATGTCGCAGATGTCGGGGGTTCCGCTTGGAACCGTGCAGAAGATTTTTACGGGCGAGACGAAATCACCGCGCTACGATACACTTGAGGCATTGGCACGTATCTTTGAAAATGGCGACCGTGATTACCTGTATGCGGATATGGTTGAGGATTCTGGTACGGCGTATGCGGCGAAGGTACAGGGGCAGTATACGTTAGATGATTATTATGCGTTACCGGAAGACCGCAGGGTAGAGCTGATTGATGGCTGTATCTATGATATGGCAGCACCGTCTACGATACATCAATTGATTGCGGGAGAAGTTCATCGTCAGATATCGAATTTTATTCTGGACAATGATGGACCGTGCATGCCGTTTATTTCTCCTGTTGACGTACAGCTTGACTGCGATGATAAGACGATGCTGCAGCCGGATGTCGTTATTCTGTGTGATGTTGACCGGATGAAGGTACGTTGTATATATGGTGCACCGGATTTCGTACTGGAAGTGATCTCGAAATCCACCCGTCTTCGTGACTATGGGAAGAAGCTTTCCAAATATATGGATGCTGGCGTGAAGGAATACTGGATTGTGGACCCATATCAGAAGCGCATTATGGTATATGAATTCAACAAAGAGATCTTTCCAGTGATTTATGGGATTGATGCGGATATTCCTGTCGGATTATACGATGGCAGATTGACGATCAATATTGCCGCGCTGATAAAGAAGATTGAGAAACTGTTATAAGATAAAATATATCAATTATGCCATTTAAAAACATAAATAAAGTTTAAATTAAAATTCCCCATATCATATTACTTTAACCATCTTCATACACTGTACAAACAGTCAAACAGAGGTTTGTATAGTTGAGAGATTACATTGAAGAACGGGCACTTGAAATCGGTGGATATATTGTTGAGGAGGGGGCAACAGTCAGACAGGCTGCACGGAAGTTTGGCATTTCGAAGTCAACCGTACATAAAGACGTCACAGAACGCTTGGAGCAGATCAACCTGCGTCTCGCACATGAAGCAAGAAAGGTGTTAGACGTCAATAAGTCTGAGCGCCATATCCGGGGCGGACTTGCTACGAAAGAGAAATATGCACATATGGAAAGGTAATAAAGAATGAAAAGGGACTGTACACGAAAATGGTGGACAGTCCTTTCTTTTGTGAAACTCTCGTGAATTTCTGGAAATGCTTGATTTCAATGTACCGATGCGATAAAATAATCAGAAGTATGTAATGTGGGAATGGAGGCGGATGCGATGCCAACGATACTTTTATACAGTGTTCCGGCGGAACAGCACAGACAATTAGAAGCGCTTGGTATGCGGCTTGGATATTCCTGCAAGAAGATTGCGCGGAAGCGCTTTTTACAGCCAATCGGCTGTCATGCCGGGTTGCCGGGATTTGAACAGGCGGGAGATTGGTACGAAGGAAAAGATCTGTCTGATCCGATGATATTATTTTCAGAGTTCACGGATGGGTTGTTGAATCGTTTTCTTGCGGCATGTAAAGAAGATGGTATGCCGCAGATTAATTATCGGGCAGTTGTGACAGAACATAACGTTCACTGGAATGTGCTGGACTTATATCAGGAACTGGTGCAGGAACATGAGAGCCTGCATGGAGGCAAGGTAACACTATGAAATTCATACATATAGCAGATGTCAATCTGGGCGCGCAGCCAGATCGCGGAAGAATCTGGAGCGATGTGCGGGCAAAGGAGATTTACAGTACCTTTCACCGTGTGATTGAGGTATGCGAAGAACAGAAAATTGAATTGCTTTTGATTGCGGGAAATCTGTTTTACACAAAGCCGACGGAACAGGATTTGAAGGAACTGGATTTCCAGCTTCGGAAGATTCCAAATACAAAGACGGTAATTATTGCTGGCGATCAGGACTATATTGATCCGGGTTCCGCGTGGGAGACATATACATTTGAGAGTAACACGATCGTGATGCCACGAGATCAGGCAGCAAGCGTGTATTTTGAGGATCTGAATGTCTGCGTCAGTGGTTACAGCTATGGACATGCGACATACACTGGACGGATTCTGGAGCGTATGCGACCGGGTAAGCCAGATGCATATAATATTCTGCTTGGACATGGCGGTGACATGGAACACATGCCATTTTCCAAGGAACATGTAGCAAAGCTGGGATTTCAGTATGTGGCGCTTGGACATATGCACAAGCCGGCACATATTTTGAAGAATCACATGGCGTTTGCAGGAACACTGGAGCCGCTTTCTTATACAGAGACCGGAAAGCACGGCTATATTTTAGGTGAGGTGGCAACTTCTGGCGAGACGACGATCACATTTGTGCCATTTGCGTGCAGAAAATATGTGAATATGGCGATGGATATCAATTCGACCTATACAAATGGCGATATCTGCAATCTTGTAGAAGGAAAGATGCAGGAGCTGGGTGCGGATAACATTTACCGGATTTTGCTGCGTGGACGTGCCGCCCAGAATATGGAGATTAACTTAAGCGAACTGACACGCCGCTATTGCATCAACGAAGTGATCGATAAGACAGAATGCGATTACGATATGGACGAGCTGCATGTGTCGAATCATGACAATCTGCTTGGCAGACTGATGGACGAATTGACCGATGATAAAAAAGGCGGAGACAAGGCGATTCGGGACAAGGCCCTGCATTATTGTATGGAAGCCCTGCTTGGCGCAGGAGAGAAATAACGATGTATTTCAGTAAATTATTATTAAAAGATTTTGGAAAATTTCATAACCGCGAGATCAATTTGAAACCGGGCGTGAACGTGGTGTATGGCACGCGAAATGTGGGCAAGAGTACGGTCGCGGATTTTGAATATGCAACGCTGTATGGTATCGGTACATTTCCAGAGACGGTGGACGATGATCTGGCGCATCATAAGCCGATGGATGGACGTGGATTTTCTGGTAAGGCGTATGTGATAAAGGATGGCGACGAGTATCTGGTGGAACGCAGCTTCCGCAAGCACAATATGACGACACAGGTATTAAATGTGAAGAATGGACGTGTTGGTAAGCTCAAGCACAAGAACAGTTTGTATGAGTCGCTGACCGGCGTGGATAAAAAGACGTATAGTGATGCACTTTATATTCGCCAGCAAAAAGAAACGGAAGGCGCGGCTGAGGAACTTAATACATTTGTCACGAATCTGGCAACCACTGGTTCTTCCAATCTGGATAAACGGCGGGCATTGGCTATTCTGCGTGACCAGAAAAATGCGTTGGATGTGACGGAGACAGAGCAGCAGATCGCACAACTGAAAGAAGAACTGAAACAATACGATGGCGACGAAGAAGCGCTGAAGGAAGTCCGTAAGAAAATTGCGGACAATGATGAGGAATTTGCAATCGAGACGGCAAAGCGGAAACGGGAAGCCAGACGATTGATTGATACAGAAAAAGGCACGAAATACGAGGAAGATGAGGAGCTTAACGAGCATCTGGATTCCTTGCAGGAAAACAGTGTATTTTTGGATGCGGATCTGCTGAAGGATTACAAGGCACCGAAGAAGCTGACGGATCGCTGGTGGATGATCGCTTTGACAGGATTGCTGGTTATTGGCGTGATTGCAGCACTTGTGTATATTCTTCCGTTTGATGGCGGTGTGCGGCAGCTCTTTGTGTTCTGTACGGCACTGTTTGTTGTGATGACGATCATTGATGGTTTGCACAGAAAAGGCGCACTGGATGGAGAAAATCAGGCACCTTCGGAGGAAGAATTCAAGAAGATCGTCTATGAACTGGAACGTAAAAATGAGGCGTATGAGGATGTCGAGATCGACATGAGTTTTGCGCGGAAATATATGGATCTCAAGGAAGAGCTGCGTGCAACGGAAAGTGAGATTCTGGAACGGAAGAAGCAGAAAGCACAGCTGGAGGATGAAATCCGTGTGTGCGAGGGCAGAAAACAGGCGATTGAGCGTGAGATATATGCGACGACGCTTGCAATCAACACGATTCAGGAGCTTTCCAGAAGCTATGTAGAAGAGTGGAATTATATTATCAATGACCATATGACGGACATCATGCAGCGCGTGACTGGCGGACTGTATGAGGACGCGAAGATTGATGAAAAGCTTCGACTGGTGATTAAGAAAAATGGCGCATTTACAGATATTACGCAGATTGATGCGGTGGATTTTCCACTGGTGCGGATGGCAGTGCGGGTAGGAATTGCAACACGGTTATGCAAAGAGGATATGCCGGTTGTGATTGATGGTCTGCCACAGATGAATGATGCGCAGATGCAGGGATTTTTTGCGAGTATAGAAGAGATTCCATCCGAGCAGATTTTGATTCTGACGGATGATAAACAGTTGGTGTCAAAAATAAAGGATACAAAGTCAACTTATGCTTTGACAAATCTGAGTTAGTGTGGTAGAGTATCACATGCAGCTAGGATTTCTATGCGAATAGAAGGATGGTTGTCATGCTACTGTGGCTCAGTTGGTAGAGCGATTCACTCGTAATGAATAGGTCGTCGGTTCGAATCCGATCAGTAGCTTGGGAATACGCGGGTTGACGATATGTCAGCCCGCTTTTTTCTTAGTATAAGTTCTGTGAGCGGGAATGTATGAAATTGTATAGATTTATGCAGAGTATGGATACCGAATGACGTATGCAGGTACATGATAAAGTTGGGACTGATATAAAATGAGTAAGAAAAGACAGAAAGCGACAAATCTGAAAATAAAAACAAAGAGACAACCGAAGCGAATCCGTGAGGCACGGTTTGACAAGCTGGATAATACCGCGAATCTCTTTCCGGTAATCGCCAGCCGCAAATCAAGTAATGTATACCGGATTGCGGCAACGCTGACCGAGGAAATTCAGCCGGAAAAATTGCAGCAGGCACTCGACATGGTGCTTCCGTATTTTGATGTCATGCATGTACGTATGAAGACCGGTGTGTTCTGGTATTATTTTGAGGACAATCCGAACCCGGCACCGCGCGTGATGCAGGAGGATATGGGACCTTGTCAGTATATCAATCCACTGTTGAACCGGGAGTATCTCTTCCGGGTGTTATATTATGAACGGCGAATCAGTTTGGAAGTCTTTCATGCACTGACCGATGGCAATGGTGCGTTAATGTTTTTAAAAGAGCTTGTGTACCAGTATCTGCGACTGGTGCATCCAGAGATTGGCAAGGGTGACCGCATGGAACTGCATGAGGAGACGACCGTCGACCGGGAGGACAGCTATCTGAAGCATTATAAGCGCCCGGCAAAGAAGAGCTATAAGACGGAAAAGGCGCTTGTCATCCGTGGGGAAATGTTCCCGCGTGAATATTTCGGAATTATGCATGGATATCTGCATCTGCCGGATGTCAAACATGTGGCAAAACAGTATGGTGTGACTGTGAATCAGTATCTGCTCGGTGTATTTGCATGGTCGGTATACAAGGGCTATATGCACAGTATTCCGCACCGGCGTCCGCTTGCGGTATGTGTGCCGGTAAATCTGCGCCCGTATTATGGCTCCGCAACAACGAAGAATTTCTTTGCCGTCGTGTCGGCGATGTTCCGCGCGGAGCGGGAAGATTATACATTTGAAGAAGTGTTGGCACAGGTGGCAGAGAGCCTGAAAAGCCAGATTACGAAGGAACACCTCGAAGAGATCATGGCTTACAATGTGTCAAATGAGAAGAACAAGGCATTGCGTGCAACACCGCTCTTTATCAAGAATATCGCTATGAAAATCATCTACCAGATGTCCGCGAAGGCGAACTCTGGCTGTGTGACGAACCTTGGGTTAGTGAAGCTTGCAAGCCCGTACGACGCCTATGTGGAGTCATTGTATGCGATCTTGTCCATGTCGAAGAATCAGAATCTGAAGGCAGCGGTTGTGTCCTATAAGGATACGCTGGTGTTCACGTTCAGCTCGGCAGTGCGGGAAGTGGATGTTCAGAAGGTGTTCTTCCGCAAGCTTGCAGAAGATGGAATTGATGTCTCTGTGGAGACGAATGGAGTGTATTATGAGTAAATGTAATCGCTGTAATATCAAAGTGAAGGATGACAGCCTGATCTGCCCGCTTTGCAAGGGTGCGCTGTCGGAGACAGAGCAGGCGCAGCCGGTCTATCCGGACATGTTCCCGAAGCAGCAGCGGATGCGTCTTGCAATCCGTATTGTGACGTTTTGCGTAGTTGTCGGTGTGATCGTGCTGGGCATCGTGAATTATATGACGTACCGTGGCGTTCGCTGGTCGCTGGTGAGCCTGGCTGGAATTGCGTATCTGTATTTTACATTTACGTTTACCGCACAGCCACTGGCAGATGAACAGCAGAAAATCATATTCCAGGGCGTGATCAGTGTGGCGCTTGTGCTTGCGGTTGACTTTGCCCTTGGATATGAAGGATGGTCGGTCAATATTGCGATTCCGGTTGTCGTAATCGCAACGAATATTGCAATCTTCGTATTTATGATGGTGCGCCATCGTGACTGGCGAAGCTACATTATGCCGCAGCTGGAACTGACTCTGCTTGCTGCAGTCGAGTTACTGTTAGTCAGTCTGGAGGTTGTGACATGGAAGTTGCTGACACTGGTTGCAGTCTTCGTGGTACTCGTCCAGCTCTTCGGAATCTTTGTGATCGGTGGAAGAAGCACCACGCTCGAACTTAACCGCCGCTTCCGCGTGTAGTTTCACAGCACATGAAATGATATAGTAAATGGCAGCTCGCGATAAAAATATAAAAGAGAGGTATGTATGAGGGAGAACGACAAGACAAGTCACCGCGCAGAACTGATGCGCGACATCGTAGCTATGGTGAACCAGAATCCGGTTCTGAAGCAGGCATGGCAGAGAAAAAAGGAGAAATCCATTCAGAACACAGAATTTGAATACCCGGAGCATCTTTCCGTGGAACACATCGACATGGGGCTGTTCAAGATGGAATATCTGACCTGGAACGGCTCGGAGAATCCATATGTGATCCTGCAGCTTCACGGCGGTGGTTACATGTCCGGGTTACAGGGACAGTACCGGAAGATGGCAGGACTTTACGCCGAGATCAGCAGTGGTGCGGCAGTGCTTTCTGTGGATTACCGTCTGGCGCCGGAGTATCCATTTCCTGCAGCATTAGAAGATGCGGTTGCCGCCTACAAATGGCTACGTGATAAAGGTTATGAATCCGATCGGATCATCGTAGTCGGAGATTCCGCAGGCGGTGGTCTGGCGATGGCACTCTGTATGGAACTTCGTTCCAATGGAGAGCCGATGCCGGCGGGATTAGTTGCGATGTCACCGTGGACGGATCTGGCAATTACCGGTGAGTCTTATACGAAGAACCGCGAGATCGATCCGGTCTTTGGTGCAGATGGCGGCGGCGAGATGTTGCTGCACAGTCCATATATCGGGGAGAATGATGCGAAGAATCCGCTTATTTCGCCGATGTATGGAAGCTTTACTGGATTCCCACCGATGCTGATTCAGGTTGGAACACATGAAATGTTGTATGATGATGCAGTATCCGTTGCGAAGAAGGCGAAGGAACAGGGCGTTCCGGTGCGTTTTACGGTATATGAAGGCATGTTCCATGTGTTTCAGATGAGCGGTACGGTGATTCCAGAGTCGAAACGTGCATGGGAAGAGGTCGGCGCGTTCATGCATAAAGTGATGGGACAGTGGTAAAAATCTGGAGGTAGACAGCGCATGCGGATTGCACTGGCACAAACGAATATCATATGGGAAGACAAACAGGCGAATCTCGTCCGTGCAGAGGAATTTGTGATAGCCGCAGATGCGGAGGTTGTACTGTTCCCGGAGATGAGTCTGACTGGGTTTTCGATGCATACCGATGTAACAGCGGAGATATGCAAATCGGCAGCTGCGGTACAGTTATGTGAGCAAACGTATAGCATTCCAAGCATGACGAAATCACCAACAACTGGCTGGACACTCGCACAGATAGCGGCACTTGCAAGGCGGCATCACAAGACAATCGGCATCGGCTGGGTGAAAAAGACGGAACCACTCTGCGAGAACCATTATTCAATCATAACGCCGGAGAAAAAAATCGCAATGGATTATGCCAAAATTCATCCATTTTCTTACGGCGAGGAACACGAGCATTTCCAAGGGGGAAAGGCACTTTGCACCGGAACACTTGGAGAGTTTCAGGCGGGGCTTGGCATCTGCTATGATCTTCGTTTCCCGGAACAGTTCCGGGCGATGGTGCCGGAGACTGAAATTTTTATTGTACCTGCAAACTGGCCGGAAGCACGTGCGTCACATTGGAAGACACTTCTTGCTGCACGCGCGATTGAGAATCAGTGCTATGTGGCAGGTGTGAACTGCTGTGGCGATATGGACGGACAGCATTATTCTGGCGATTCCGGTTTATATGCGCCGGATGGCAGCCTGCTTGTGCCGGTAAAGGAAATTCGGCTTGCGGATGCACACTGCAAGGAAGAAAAACTGTTCGTGTACGATATACAAAACGATGTGGCAAAGATCCGGGAGACATTTCCGGTATTGCGGGATCGAAAGGAAATAAAAAGTTCTTAATAAAATCTTAAATATATGAAATCTAGTATCTTAAAATTCATTTTGCGATAATACAGGTATCATAACAACAGGGATACCTGTATGGTCGGAAATTACCGATTGGGAAGAGGAGAACAATATGTATAACATTTTAGTCTGTGATGATGAGAAGGATATCGTGGAGGCACTTGGTATTTACCTGTCTGCAGAAGGGTATCAGGTGACGAAAGCGTACAACGGACAGGAGGCATGCGAGAAGCTGAAAACCGAGGATGTGCAGCTTGTGCTGATGGACATCATGATGCCGGTGATGGACGGCATCACAGCGATGAACGAGATCCGTAAGACTTCCAATGTCCCGGTTATTCTGCTCACAGCGAAAAGTGAGGATACAGACAAGATTCTTGGACTTTCTGTCGGTGCGGACGACTATATTACCAAACCGTTTAACCCGGTTGTTATGATCGCAAGAGTGAAAGCACAGCTTCGCCGTTACATGATGCTTGGCGGAAATGTCCCGAAGGAACCGGAGGCAGATACGCTGGAGATCGACGGCGTTTGTCTGGATGACAAGGCGAAGAAGGTTACGATTGATGGAGAACCTGTGAATTTGACCAAGACGGAATATGCGATTCTGAAATTCCTGATGGAACATCCGAATACCGTGTATGCACCGAAGGATATTTATCGTGCTGTCTGGGAGGATGCACCGTTTGGGCAGGAGGGCACCGTTGCAGTACATATTCGCCACTTGCGTGAAAAAATCGAGGCAGATCCTTCGGAACCACGCTACATCAAGGTAGTCTGGGGACAAGGGTATATGTTTGGGAAGGAATGATAAAATGGAGAAATTAAAGAAAAACGCAGTGGCAAAGGTGGTTGCTGCAATCCTGCTTTCGGTATCAATTCTTGCAACCGTAGTTTCTGGTGTTGTCGTGTCAATGGCATTTTCCTACGGTACAACCCGCAGGGTACAGGGAGAAGCCATCTACGACGAGTTTATGAGCCGGATGGTAGATGATTCCGCAAGCCGGGCAAGGGATTATTATCAGGCATATCTGCAAAGTGAATCAGAGGCGCAGGAGAATCATACAGTCCGGTATTATAAGGATTATTTTGCAGAGGAAAACAGTAACTTCTTCTTCAAGATCGTGCCGGAGGATACAAAGAAATATCCGACACTTGAAAACTATGAGTCGAAGGATTATCAGTTCCATGAAGTGTTGTCACAGCAGACACAACTGCTTGAAGGATCAACCAGCTTCAGCTATAAATTATCGCTGCCGGATATTATTGAGTTCTGGAAAGAAAATTATGTACCGGATGAGTACAGCTATGACGACAGGGCTGCATATGAGGAAGATGCGGATGTTTTTTCTTTGGAAGTACAGATCCCAAGTACGATACAGGATATGTATGTTGATTGGAGTAATATTTCATTTGACGATCTCGGTATCAGTTATGATGACGACTGTTCGAATCCATATATTTATTTGGAGGATACGGATTTTGTTTATTATCTTTCCAATGATGAAGGATACACAAAGGCATTGGAGAGTGCGATTAAGAAATTAGGAGATGGCGATATCCAATACACGGATATTTCGTATAGAAACGATGGAACAGTCACACAGGGACTTGAGCTTTCCACACCGGTTTCGTATACGATGTATGTGTATGTAAAATCGAATATGACAGCCAGAGATCTCTATGCGAATTCCGTTGTGCTTCGTTATTGCAAGCCAATTGTGAATATGGCACCTTATGTGCTTGCGATTTCATTGATTGTGATTCTTGTTATGGGTGGATTCCTGATTGCAGCGTCCGGACACCGGAAAGGGCAGGAAACAATTACCTGCAATTTATTCGACCGGATACCATATGACATATTTATTGCAATCGCGATCGGACTTGTTGCCTGTGGAATTAACCTGCTTACGTGGTATAGCTATTCCACACGGGATGAAATCTTTGTTTCATCTATCTGTACGGCAGTTGTAGCTTTCCTGATTCCGCCGTTCCTGATGACGACGGCGACACGGCTGAAGGCTTCCGGCTGGGCAATGTTTGCAAATACAGTGGTCTGGCGGCTGTGTAAACTGTTTGTGTGGGTTGTAAAGTGGGTGTTCCGCAAGCTTCGGGATTTATTCCGTTTCCTTGGAAGACATTTTAACCTTTATTGGAAATGGCTTGGCGGACTGATCGGAATTGTATTGCTCCGGTTTATTCTCGTCGTAACGAGTGGTTCTGTAGGACTGGCAATCGTGCTGGATCTGGTATGTGCAGCTTTGCTTGCAGTCTTCCTGATCCGCGTGATCGTGCAGATGTATCAGTTGAAGGATGGCGCGAAGAAGATCGCGGACGGCGAGACGGATTATAAGATCGACACAACACATATGCTGCCGGAATTTGCAGCACATGGCGAGACATTAAACTGCATTCAGGACAGCGTGCGTGTGGCAGTGGCAGAGCGGATGAAGAGTGAGCGGATGAAGACGGAGCTTATCACGAACGTTTCCCATGATATCAAGACACCGCTTACGTCTATTATCAATTATGTAGATATCCTCTCGAAAGAGGGAGATTTAAGTGACAAGGAAGCAGAATATCTGGAGGTGCTGCAACGGCAGTCCGCACGGCTCAAGAAGCTGATCGAGGATCTGATCGAGGCGAGCAAGGCATCTACGGGAAATGTAGAAGTCCATATGGAGCCAACCGATGTGGAAATGCTCTTGGAACAGGCACTTGGAGAGTTTGAAGAGCGGCTCGCGGCATGTAAGCTGCAACCGGTTGTGACGAATCATCTGACGAAGAGATACGGTGCACAGGCGGATAATCACGTGATGGCAGATGGCAGACATCTGTGGCGTGTATTTGACAATCTGATCGGAAATATCATCAAATACGCCCAGCCAAACAGCCGGGTATACATTGATATTGACGAAGCAGAACAGGGAGAGATCACAGTGACCTTCAAGAACATTTCGAAGGAAGCGCTGAACATCTCCGGGGATGAATTAAAGGAACGGTTTGTACGTGGCGATCGTTCGAGAAATACAGAGGGCAATGGACTGGGACTTTCCATTGCACAGAGCCTGATGGAATTACAGAACGGCAAAGTGGAAATAATGATTGACGGAGACCTCTTCAAGGTTGTATTATTGTTAAAGGCTGGAAACTGTAAAAATTAGGTGAAATTTGGGTAAAATCTAGCAGACCGGCTTATAAAATGTCAATAGAGAGAATAGGAGAAAAAGATGGATATTTTTGACGTTCTATCCATGATCGGTGGTCTCGCATTGTTTCTATATGGTATGCATATAATGGGAGATGCGCTGGCGAAGATGTCAGGTGGTAAGCTGGAAAAGGTTTTGGAACGCCTTACCTCCAATAAGTGGTCTGCTGTTTTGCTCGGAGCAGGAGTAACGGCAGTGATCCAGTCGTCCGGTGCGACGACAGTTATGGTTGTCGGATTCGTTAACTCCGGCATCATGAAGCTCAATCAGGCAGTCGGTATTATTATGGGTGCGAATATCGGTACAACGGCAACCTCATGGCTGCTGTCCCTCTCCGGTATTGATGGAGGAAGTATGTTCCTTCAGTTGTTGAAGCCAACATCGTTCACACCGATTCTGGCTGTGATCGGAGCGGTTTTAGTTGTATTTTGTAAGAGTGAGAAGAAGCATAACATAGGAACAATCTTACTTGGCTTTGCCATTCTGATGTATGGTATGACCGCGATGAGTTCGGCAGTGGAACCGCTCAAGGATGTTCCGGCGTTCACGCAGATCCTGACGAAGTTTGAGAACCCGTTTCTCGGTGTTATCGCAGGTTTTGTGTTGACAACGATCATGCAGTCTTCTTCGGTATCGGTTGGTATTTTGCAGGCACTCTGTTCCACAGGCGCAGTTTCCTACGCACTTGCTTTGCCGATTATCATGGGACAGAACATTGGTAGCTGTACAACTGCGATGCTTTCGAGTGTCGGTGCCAGCAAGGATGCAAAACGTGCGGCTGCGGTTCATTTTTACTTCAATGTAATCGGAACTGTCGTGTTTATGTTAGTATTTTATATTTCGAATGCATTTGTGCATTATTCATTCCTGCCGAAGGCAGCGAGTGAGGTTGGTATTGCAACGATCCATTCGATCTTTAATATCGCGGCAACCGTTGTTCTGCTTCCGCTTTCTGGATTCTTAGAGTTCCTTGCTGTGAAGACGATCAAGGATGACGATGAGGAAGAGGATGAGCTTAGCAAGCACGACAAGGTATTGCAGCTCCTCGATCCGGTATTCTTAGAGAGACCTGGTTTTGCAATTATGCAGTGTCAGAAGGTTGCTTCTGCGATGGCAGAGCTTTCTATGAAATCCGTTGGACGTGCCGTTGGCATGATTACTGCATACGATGAGGAAACGGCGGAACGAATCCGTAAGGAAGAAGATACGGTCGACAAATACGAGGATCAGCTTGGCACATATCTGCTCCGGCTGTCCACGAAGGATCTGTCGAAGGAAGATGGACATAAATTATCGCTGATGCTTCATTCAATTGGAGATATCGAGCGTATTTCCGATCTGGCTGTCAACATATTGCTGGCGGTAGAACAGATGAACAAGAAGGACCTTATCTTCTCAAAGAAAGCGACAGAAGAGCTTTCAGTATATAGCAAGGCGTTGAATGATATCCTGTCTATGACAGTGACGGCATTTGAGGAAAATGACCGCTATAAGGCAGCACTTGTACAGCCGCTCGAAGAGCTTATGGACGACATGAACAAGGAGCTTAAGAAACGCCATGTCAAGCGTCTGCGCAAGGGCAAATGTACGATTGAGCTTGGACTCAGCCTGTCCGATATTTCAGATACGTATGAGCGTATCTCCGATCACTGCTCGAACATCGCAACCTGTGTGATTCAGGTGGAGGACGATGAGCTGGATGCACATGAACACCGTAAGGAAGTCAAGGTGCAGGATGCACAGTGGTACGACGAGCAGTACAGAGCCTATGAGCAGAAATATGCGCTGCCATAATTTATAAAAGAAAATGGTGGCTAGATCCAGCCACCATCGAATTTCAATATTTCGCCGGTCATATAGTCCGGCATTGCTAAGATGTGTGAGATACAGGCGGCGGCTTCTTCGGGAGCCGCCATTTTTTCTGCCGGGATTTCCTCACAGAGTGATTTCTTCTCTTCGGCTGACAGATGACCGTTCATGGCTGTGTCTACTGCGCCAAAGGCAATCGCATTGACCGCGATATGACTTGGAGCAAGTTCTTTTGCGAGCGCCATCGTCAGACTGTTGATGGCACCCTTTGTTGCCGAATAGGCAACTTCACAGGAAGCCCCGACCAGTCCCCAGACGGATGATATATTTAAGATGCGCCCCCGCTGATTTCGTACCATATCCGGGATGACAGCGTGACAGGTGTTGTAGACGGATGTCACATTGATGCGCAGGATACGGTCAAATTCCTCCGGTGTCATGTCCTGAAAAAGCCCGACGAGCGAGATACCAGCGTTATTGACGAGCGTATCGACCGGATGTCCGGACGCAGCAAGTGTCTGGACACATTCTTCGACAAATGCGAAGTCTGACACATCCCCGGTAAATGGAATGCATTCACAATTGGTTGAGGTGTGAATCTGGTTGGCGACGGTATTTAATTTTCCGTCGGCATTGCGGCTCATGATGGCAACGCAGTCATATTCTTTTGCTAACTGATAAGCGGCGGCTTCACCGATTCCGCGGGAAGCGCCGGTGATAAGTGCGGTTTTCATAGGATAGAAACCTCCTTGTTTTGTCAAGATATTGATAGCACGATGCAAAATATTCACAAAAAATCCATACCATGATTATGCTATAAACGGTTGAAAAAAACAACAACATTTGTTATACTTGGAAAATGTATTGAAAAATAGACTTGAATGAACGACGAAGGATACGAATAGAAGAAATTGAAACAACGTATGATGTAGATAGGAGAAAATTATGAGTGGAAAAAAACAGCAGACGGCAGCAGGATTGTTCTTTTCAATGTTGCTTCGCGCAGCCGTTATTATATTAGGACTTGCCATTGTGGCATTTGGAGCATTCTTTGTAATGCAGGCATTAAAGGGGAACACAGCGAAGGATACGCCGGCGACAACGCTGGATGAAAACGCATTGACCGATTCCCAGGTGGACAATCTGCAGATCACACCATCCACAGAGACAGAGTCAACGGAGGCTGCACAGGAGGCAGAGACAGTCAGTGCCACAGATAAGAACATTCTGGTGTTGAACAGTACCGATATTGCAGGACTTGCAGGACGCTGGTGCGATACGTTAAATGCAAATGGATATGCAAATACAAACGCATCCGATTATACAGAAGCACTTGCAGACACCAAGATCGTAGCAAGAGAAGATGGCGTGGGCAAAGAACTGGTACAGTATTTTGCGAATGCCAGCTATGAAGTAGGAACTGTGACAAGCAACGTGACAGAGTCTACAGACGGATATGATGTCGTGATTATCATTGGTGCATCTGACAGCAATCATTAAAAACGAATAAAAATGAAAGATGGACTCCATACTAGATGTTAGTATGGAGTCTTTTTTCGTGTGGAGGTTTGTGTGATGACTGCAAAACGATATGGCTTGATGACCGTGGGCGCATTTTTGATGGCATTCTCGGTTGTTGTATATTTTAACCCACTGGAGCTGGTGACCGGAGGCGTGACCGGACTGGCAATCCTGCTGGAACATCTGTTTTATATCCCGCTGTGGCTGGTCAATGCCGCGGTTAATATTCCGTTGTTTATCATAGGATATAAGGTACTTGGAAAGCTGATATTTTACCGGACGGTCTATGCGACGGTTTGTCTGTCTGTGTTCCTTGGACTGCTCCGTCCATTGCCGCTTCTCACTGGGGATGTACTGGTCGACGGACTGTGCGGCGGCGTGATCATGGGCGGTGGACTTGGCTTGATCTTCCTGCAAAATGCGTCCTCCGGCGGCGCAGATATGACAGCGCAGATCATTAACCGACGCATCCCGCATGTATCGGTTCCAAAACTGATGGCAATCGTCGATGGGATCATTATCCTGTTTGGAATCGGCGTGTTCGGACTGCGCAATGGAATCTATGCGTTGATCGTCCTGTTTGTCATGACGAAGGTATCCGATTTTGTGCTGGAGGGACCAAACCATGCCAAGCTTATGTACATCATATCAACCGAGGAAAAAGCACTCACCGAATACATTACCGGGCAGCTGGGGCGCGGTGTCACGCGTGTTCCGGCGCAGGGAGGATATACAGGATGTCCAAAGCAGATGCTGCTCTGTGCACTTAGTTCAAAGGAAATGGTAAATGTCAAGCGGAAAATTTATGAGCTGGATGACCGTGCCATCTGTTTTGTAGGGGATATTCGGGAGGCTTATGGTGAAGGTTTCACAAAATATAGCTAGTTAGGATTCGGTAAAGTTTGTGAAAAATCCACAAAAAAATCATGAAAAAAATTTTCATATACAAATTACACAATATTTTTCCGCCTTATTTGTTGAATAGTAATATGGCAACTTCGGGCTATTTGGTGTATCATACAAATATCATGAGTCAGATGATTATAGCTAAAATCTAAGGAGGAAAAATCAAAATGGCTAGTTTACAACTTAAGAATGTTTATAAAATTTATCCAAATGGCTTCAACGCTGTAAAGGACTTCAACTTGGATATTGAAGATAAAGAGTTCATCATCTTCGTTGGACCTTCAGGATGTGGTAAGTCAACAACACTTCGTATGATCGCAGGTCTTGAGGATATCAGTTCCGGTGAGCTTTGGATCGGTGATAAGATGGTTAACGATGTAGAGCCTAAGGATAGAGATATTGCGATGGTATTCCAGAACTACGCTTTGTACCCACATATGTCAGTTTATGATAACATGGCATTCGGTCTGAAGCTTAGAAAGGTACCAAAGGAGAAGATTGATAAGCAGGTACATGAGGCTGCTAAGATTCTTGATATCGAGCATCTGCTTGACAGAAAGCCAAAGGCTTTGTCAGGTGGTCAGAGACAGCGTGTGGCTATGGGACGTGCAATCGTTCGTGAGCCTAAGGTATTCCTTATGGACGAGCCTCTTTCAAACCTGGATGCTAAGCTTCGTGTTCAGATGCGTGTTGAGATCTCTAAGCTTCACCAGAGACTGCAGACAACTATTATTTACGTAACACATGACCAGACAGAGGCTATGACTCTTGGTACAAGAATCGTAGTTATGAAGGATGGTATCATCCAGCAGGTTGATACACCTCAGAATCTGTATGATAAGCCATGCAACCTCTTCGTAGCTGGATTCATGGGTATGCCACCTATGAACTTCATCGATTGTAAGGTTGTTAAGTCTGGAGCAGACGTATTACTTATGTTCGGTTCTCACTCAATCAAGGTTCCTGATGCTAAGGCTCAGAAGCTTATCAGCGGTGATTTCCTTGATAAGGAAGTTGTTCTTGGTATCCGTCCAGAGGATATTCATGACGAGCAGCTCTTCATCGAGTCTTCACCTGAGAGTGTTATCGATGCAAGAATCAATATTTACGAAATGCTTGGCGCTGAAGTATATCTGTACTTCACAATCGACCAGTTCGATATCACAGCAAGAGTAAATGCACGTACAACAGCAAGACCTGGTGATACAGTTCAGTTCGCATTTGACCTGAGCAAGATCCACATCTTCGATAAGGAGACAGAGGAGATCATCATCAACTAGTCAGGTGCTCCGTTCTAAAATTTGAACAAAGTGTGATTTTTCAGAGGAAATGCATAAAAATTATGCGTTTCCTCTTTTTTTTTTTACATTTTTCGTGTAAAATGTACTTTATATGAGTATAGGCAATGTTGAATAAATGGAAAGTATTTGACATTGACAGAAGAATATATAAATGTTACAATTTTGTTACAGAATTTTTAAAAATTCACAACAAAGAATAGGGGTGGACGAATGATTTCGAATCAGATACTGCAGGATACGGTTACCGGAATTAAATCAATTACACGTGTAGAATTCTGTGTGATGGATACCGAAGGTAAGATACTTGCGACAACTATGCGCGGAATGGAAGAATATGAGGATGAGGTTGTAAAATTCTCTGAATCAGCGGCGGACAGTCAGGTGATCCGTGGCTTCCAGTTTTTCAAGGTGTATGATGAGAATGAACTGGAATATGTCATACTGGCAAAAGGGGATGCCGAGGATGTCTATATGATTGGAAAGATGGCAACTTTCCAGATCCAGAATCTTCTGGTGGCATATAAGGAGCGCTTTGACAAGGACAACTTTATCAAGAACCTGTTGCTTGACAACCTGCTTCTGGTAGATATTTACAACCGTGCGAAGAAGCTGCACATTGAGACAGATGTAAAACGTATCGTGTTTATTATCGAGACAAAGACGGAGAAGGATACCAATGCATTGGAGACTGTCAGAACGTTGTTCTCCAGCAAGACAAAAGATTTCATTACGGCAGTTGACGAGAAAAACATTATTCTGGTCAAAGAAGTAAAGCCGAGTGAGACTTACGAGGATATGCGCAAGACTGCAAAGGTAATTGTGGATATGCTGAATACAGAAGCCATGTCATCGGTCAATGTGGCATATGGTACGATCGTCAACGAAATCAAAGAAGTTTCCCGTTCTTATAAGGAAGCAAAGCTTGCGCTGGACGTAGGAAAGATCTTTTACAGCGACAGAAAGATTATTGCATACAGCAATCTTGGAATCGGCCGGCTGATCTATCAGTTGCCACTTCCACTTTGCAAGATGTTTATCAAGGAGATTTTTGATGGTAAATCACCAGATGAGTTCGACGAGGAAACATTGACAACAATCAACAAGTTCTTCGAGAACAGCCTGAATGTATCTGAGACATCCCGTCAGCTTTACATTCACCGAAATACTCTGGTTTACCGTCTGGATAAGCTTCAGAAGAGTACCGGACTTGACCTCCGGGTATTCGAGGATGCCATTACCTTCAAGATTGCCCTTATGGTTGTGAAATATATGAAGTACATGGAGTCGTTAGAGTATTAAAAGACACACTCAAAAGGAGATAATAAGATGTTAGAACTGAGTCACGTGAAGATGAGGTATCCGGCGAGTAAGACGTATGCCTTGAACGATGTAAGTTTGAAGATAGAAAAAGGCGAGTTTGTGTTTATCGTAGGTTCTTCCGGATCTGGTAAGACGACGCTGATTAAGCTGTTGTTAAAGGAGTTAGATCCAACCTCTGGAAAGATCAAGGTTGCAGACACAGATTACAGTAAATTAAAGAGAAAAAATATTCCGAAGATCCGTCGTAAGATCGGTGTTGTATTTCAGAACTTCCGGCTGCTCAAGGATCGTACGGTATATGAGAATGTTGCATTTGCACAGCGTGTCATTGAGACGCCAAGCCGCTATATTCGCCGGCAGGTACCAGCAATGCTGACATTGGTTGGACTTGCGGATAAATATAAGTCATTTCCAAAGCAGTTGTCCGGTGGTGAGCAACAGAGAGTCGCGCTTGCGAGAGCACTGGTAAATAAACCAGAGATCCTGCTTGCAGATGAGCCGACCGGTAACTTGGACCCGAAAAATTCATGGGAAATTATGCGCCTTCTGGAGGATGTCAACAAGAAGGGAACAACGGTTGTCGTTGTAACGCATAATAAAGAGATCGTCAATATGATGAAGAAACGTGTTATCACGTTGAAGCATGGCGAAATAATCAGCGATGAGCAAAAAGGTGGGTATATCGATGAGGATTAATTCATTCATGTATAGTATCAGACAGGGTATTAAAAATATTAAACGAAATCTTTTGTTCTCATTGGCATCGATCGGAACAATCGTTTCCTGTCTGTTCTTATTTGGTTTATTTTATTGTGTGATCGTGAATTTCCGTACAGCTATGGCGGATCTGGAGAATACCGTTACAATCTCTGTATTCTTTGATGAAGGTGTAACAGATGAGAATATCACGATGATCGGTCAGCAGATCCGACTGCGCGATGAGGTCAATACGCTGGATTTCATTTCTGCAGATGAGGCATGGAAGCAGTATGCGGAAGAGAAGTTTGACGATCCGCAGGCAGCGATTGATGCATTTCAGGGGGACAACCCTTTGAAGAACAGTGCATCATATAAGATCACATTGAAAGATCTGTCGAATCAGGCAGAGTTTGTACAGTACTTAAAGGGATTGACCGGTGTACGTAAGGTACTTAGCTCCGAGGTAACTGCAGACGGTGTGGCAGCGCTGAACAGTGTTGTCAGCTATGCATCCATCGGAATTATCGTAATCCTGTTGCTCGTATCGATCTTCCTGATCAGCAATACGATTACGATCGGTATTACTGTGCGTAAGGAAGAAATCGGCATCATGAAGCTGATTGGTGCGACAAACTTCTTCGTGCGTGCGCCATTTATTGTAGAGGGTGTTGTGATCGGTCTTGTGGGATCATTGATTCCATTGATTCTGATCTACTATATGTATGATACTGTGGTTCAGTACATCATTGGCCGGTTCTCCGTTGTGCAGAGCTTATTCGCATTTGTACCGGCAAAGGAGATATTTGCAGTTCTGATTCCATTATCTGCGGGTATTGGTATCGGACTTGGTTTGATAGGAAGTTTATTGACAACACGGAAACATTTGAAAGTCTAGGAGGGAAGCATATGAAGTGTAAAAAGCTTGTGAGAGCAATTATTGCATTTGCTGTGGCTGGAAGCATGAGTATGACGGTAAATGCGACGAGTATTTCGGACCTGAAAGATCAGAAGGAGCAAAAGGAAAGTAAGAAGGAAGAAGCAGAAGCCGTTCTTGCCCAGTTGGAGAAAGAACAGAACTCAATTCTGGATGCGATTGCAGAACTGGATGCGCAGGTAACGGAATATACAAACGAAATTACAGATCTGGAGGCGCAGCAGACCCAGCTTGAAGCCGATATTGAGACGAAGCAGACTGAGCTTACGGCTGCACAGGAGAAAGAACAGGAACAGTATGAGGCGATGAAAGAGCGAATCAAATACTCATACGAAAATGGTAATCCATCGTATCTGGATGTACTTTTCTCAACCTCCGATATCTCCGATATCGTAAATCAGGCAGAGTATGCAGATCAGATTTATTCTTATGATAAGAATATGTTTGATGATCTGGTAGAGATACGTCAGACGATCGCAGATACAAAGGCTGGTCTGGAGAAAGATCTGAAGGACGTCGAGGATATCAAGCTGGAAGTGGAAGACAATAAGGCAGCTGTCGAGGTTATGATCGAGGGTAAGCAGGTACAGGTAGCAAACTACGAATCTTCTATCGGTGATTACGAGGCAACGATTGCAGAACTTGAGCAGGATATCGAGGCAACCAATCAGGCGATTGCAGCTGCAGAGGAAGCATATAGACAGCAGCAGGCGGCAGCTGCAGCGGCGGCAGCTGCAGGAAGCACAACAACGGCACCGACAGATGTAGATATCACATATACAGGTGGAAGCCTGCAGTGGCCGGTATCATCTGGAGGAACGATTACTTCCAAATTTGGACCGAGAGAGAGTCCTGGAGGTATCGGTTCGAGATATCATCAGGGATTGGATATTGGATGTCCGACAGGAACACCGATTGTGGCATGCGAGGCTGGAACGGTAATTGCAGCATCATATTCAAGTTCAATGGGTAATTATGTAACGATCGCACACAGTTCGTCTATGTCAACTACATACATGCACAATTCAAGCTTGTGTGTCAGCGTGGGACAGACGGTATCGCGTGGACAGGTGATTGCGCTTGCCGGAAGTACCGGAAATTCAACAGGTCCACATTGCCATCTTGGATTAAGAATCAATGGCAGCTATGTCGATCCATTGCCGTATTTACAATAAGATGAAAGCGCGAGGTAAAAGGAGAGTAAAAGTAGACGTGAAAAAGAGCATGAAAAAACTATGGGCTTTGGCGTTGGCAACCGCGTTATCTGTTGCATGTATCGGTTGTGGAAATCAGACAGAGTCAAAGAAAAATACACGAGAATCCATTGATGTACAGACGGATTCGGATGCAACACAGGCAGATACGTCAGAACCGGCAGTTGCATCGGATCTGTGGCAAGACACTTCCGTTGCGAAGAAGGTCGATGAGATAAATTCCCTGATTGACAAGTATTATTATTTCGATGTTGACCGAGATAAGCAGGAAGAGGCATTGTATGATGGAATCATGGAAGGTCTGGATGATCCATATTCTGTCTATTATACAAAGGAAGAGTATGCAGATCTGCAGGAAGATACTTCGGGTGAATATGTAGGTATCGGTGCAGTTGTGACGATGAATTCCGACATGCGTGTCGAGATCGTACGTCCGATCAGGAACAGCCCGGCTGAGCAGGCAGGACTGAAGGCAGGCGATATTTTAGTTCAGGTAGATGACACGGAGATTACCGATCAGGAGCTTTCTGTGGTTGTTGATATGATTCGTGGTGAAGAAGGATCGAAAGCACATCTGAAGATTTACCGTCAGGGCGAATCTGATTATCTGGAGTTTGATGTCGAGCGTCGTACCGTGGAGAATTATACGGTAGAAAGTGAGATGCTGGATGATCAGGTTGGATACATCGCAGTCACACAGTTCAACGACAATACAGCACAGGAATTTGAAGATGCTATCGATGAGGTGCAGGCAAATGGTGCCAAGGCAGCAATCATTGATCTGCGTGATAATCCGGGTGGACTTCTGACAGCTGTTGTTGATATGTGCGATTATATCATGGACGATGGTGTTATCGTATCTACGAAGGATCGTGATGGAAATGTGCTTGGCGAGTATAAAGACAGTGGAAAACATAGTGTCGATATTCCATTGGTCGTACTTGTAAATGGCAACAGTGCGAGCGCATCTGAGATTTTTTCCGGTGCTATGCAGGATTCCGGCAAGGCGAAGCTGGTTGGTACAACAACATTCGGTAAAGGCATCGTCCAGTCAGTCATTCCTCTTTCCGATGGAACTGCTGTGAAGCTTACGGTTGCAAAGTATTTTACACCAAATGGAAATGATATTCATAAGAAGGGTATTACTCCGGATTATGAAGTAGAACTTCCAGACGGACAGACATCCGCAGTTAATATTGACCGTGCAGATGATACACAGTTACAAAAAGCGCAGGAAGTTATTGCAGAGATGCTAAATAATTAGTATAATAAGCAAGGGTTCTATCGAAAGATAGGACTCTTGCTTATTTTCTTATAGAATATAACAATAAATTAAGAGAAGAAGGGAGACGCACATGAATAAGGAAATGATTATCGTGCTTGATTTTGGTGGTCAGTACAACCAGTTGATTGCACGTCGTGTCCGTGAATGTAATGTGTATGCAGAGGTACATCCGTACACCTTGTCACTCGACAAGATCAAGGAAATGAATCCAAA
This sequence comes from bacterium, assembly GCA_963631525.1. Taxonomy (GTDB): domain Bacteria; phylum Bacillota; class Clostridia; order Lachnospirales; family Lachnospiraceae; genus Coprococcus_C. The sequence continues at coordinate 10,388 of CAVGQQ010000012.1, read as the reverse complement.
GGGAATCATTTTCACGGGTGGTCCGAATAGTGTGTATGGCGAGGAGTCACCACGCTATCAGAAGGAAATATTTGATTTGGGAATTCCGATTCTCGGAATCTGCTATGGCTCGCAGTTGATGGCATATATGCTTGGAGGTACCGTGGAAACTGCACCAGTCAGCGAGTATGGCAGAACTGAGGTGGATGTTGATAACAGCAGTGCTATCTTCCAAGGGGTAAAGTCACAGACGATCTGCTGGATGAGCCACACAGATTATATCTCAAAGGCACCGGAAGGATTTAAGGTTGTTGCGAAGACACCAGTTTGCCCGGTTGCAGCGATGGAGTGTCCGGAGCGTAAGCTGTATGCAACACAGTTCCATCCAGAGGTTATGCATACCGAAGAAGGACAGAAGATGCTGTCAAACTTCGTATATAACGTATGTGGATGCTCTGGTGATTGGAAGATGGATTCGTTCGTAGAGACAACGATCCGCGAGATTCGTGAGAAGGTTGGAGACGGAAAGGTATTATGTGCCCTGTCCGGAGGTGTCGATTCATCCGTAGCAGCCGTTCTTCTCTCAAAAGCAGTAGGAAAGCAGCTTACCTGTGTATTCGTTGACCACGGCTTACTTCGTAAGAACGAGGGCGATGAGGTTGAGGCAGTATTTGGCCCGGATGGCCCATACGAGCTGAACTTTATCCGTGTCAATGCACAGGAGCGTTATTATAAGAAATTAGCCGGAGTTACCGAGCCGGAAGCAAAACGTAAGATTATTGGCGAAGAATTTATCCGCGTATTCGAAGAAGAGGCGAAGAAGATCGGCGCGGTTGACTTCTTGGTACAGGGAACAATCTACCCAGATGTAATCGAGTCCGGACTTGGAAAGTCCGCAGTCATCAAGAGTCACCACAATGTAGGTGGACTTCCGGATCATGTTGATTTCAAGGAAATCATCGAACCACTCCGCCTGCTCTTCAAGGATGAAGTAAGAAAAGCCGGATTGGAGCTTGGTATTCCAGAATACCTCGTATACCGTCAGCCATTCCCAGGACCGGGACTTGGCATCCGTATCATCGGCGAAGTAACCGCAGACAAGGTTCGTATCGTGCAGGATGCAGATTACATCTACCGCGAGGAGATCGCCAAGGCAGGACTTGCCAAGAACCTCGGACAGTATTTCGCAGCACTGACCAACATGCGAAGCGTCGGCGTTATGGGCGACGAGCGTACCTATGACTACGCAATCGCACTCCGTGCAGTCAACACCAGCGACTTCATGACCGCTGATTGCTCCGAGATTCCATTCGAAGTATTGCAGAAGGTTATGACAAGAATCATAAATGAAGTAAAGGGCGTAAACCGTGTAATGTATGATCTGACGAGTAAACCGCCTGGAACGATTGAGTTTGAATAATTTTCAAAAGCTCGCAAAGCCTAGTAAAATGGGCGTTTGCGAGCTTGTTTTTTGTCTTGTGGTACTAAAATGGTACTAAAGTGAGCTGTGCGTGAATAGTTTCATTCACGCCTGAGGCCATGTTATTTTCCACTCAAAATATTCATTTGGAGAAATCTCTCCATTATTTAACTTTGTTTTCGTTTCACACCATTCCGAAAGGAAATCATTTACCAATCCATATTCAAAAGTTAATGCAACAGGTGAGCCTGCACTATCATAATCATCTTCATTGTAAGTTGGTCTGGCGCTCTCCGAAGGTTTTGCCGGAGTCATTGCAGTAAGGTGAATCAGGTTGCCGGGAGCTGTGTACTCTGGGAATCTTGTACCTTTTCCACGGGCAGGAAGTGATGTGGCACTTTCTTCAAGCCAGAAAAGTGTTTCAATGATATCTTCAGCAGCACCAAGGCTGTAATCAGAGATTGCCTTGTAATTGCAGTGCAAAGCATCAGCAAGTTTCAGAATCATATCTTCACCGGGAATGCGGGCACCTGTTTCATACTGGGATATGCGGACAGACATATTTTTGCCTTCAAATCCAAGTGCACCGCCAAGCTCATCCATTGTCATTTTACGGAATACCCGTATTTTCTTTATTCTTTCACCAATTGTCATAGTGTAGTTCCTCCATTTATCTGTCTCTGATGGACTGTTAAAGACAGTATAACACGGAAAAAATGAAAATGGAAGTTTTTCTATACGAGAACATTAGAAAAGCTTCTTGACAATTCAATACCACACAGTATAGAATAATATCAATTCAATTATCTATACGATATGGTATTGAAAAACAACTGAATGAGCGGTATCAGAAATCTAACAGGCATTTGCCATGACATTCATAGGAATCGAGCGAATGTAGACACTCCCCCAAGCGGACCGAGTACCTCGAGCAGGAGCGGGCGGTATTACAGGAGATTATCTCAGGTAAGGAGGCTGGTTGTGACATCAGCAGAACTGGTATGGAGAAACGCCAAAACAAATATTTAAAGGAAAGGTGGTGAAAGGCATGAACGAAAAGTTTTTAGAAGTAGGAGATGTGATGCAGATTCTTGGAATTTCAAGATCAGCAGCATACAAGCTTATGAGACAGATCAACAGTGAACTTGAAAAGAAGGGTTACATTGTAATCCGTGGAAAAGTAAGCAGAAAGTATTTTGAAGAACGCATTTATGGTATGAGTGATGCAGTATAAGCAACAGGCAAGAAGATTAAGGCAGAGGCAGGTGCAGGAGCAATACGGCTTAGGCATCTGCTTCTGCATATGGAAAGAAGGAGATGATGAATATGCCAGCTTATAAAGACAGTAAGACAGGCACCTGGTTCGTCAAATTCTATTGTAAGGACTGGACTGGGGAAAACAAACAGATAAAGAAAAGAGGTTTTGCAACAAAGAGGGAAGCACTTGATTATGAGCGGAATTACAAAATACGGCAGGAGAACAATCTGGATATGACATTCGGAGAATTTTGGAAGCTGTATACAGAGGACGTGAAAAATTATGTCAAACTCAACACATGGCTTACAAAAGAGCACATTGTGGAGACAAAGATACTTCCGTATTTCAAGAATCTTAAGATGAATGAGATTACACCGGGAGATGTACGCAAGTGGCAGAATGAGATGGTAGCATTCCGTTATGAGAATGGGAAATGTTATTCCCAGACTTACAAGAAGACAATGCATAACATCTTAAGTGCGATATTCAATCATGCGTGCAGGTTTTATAATCTGAAGTCAAATCCGGCAAGGCAGGCTGGAAATATGGGCAGGGAAGAAAAGAAGGAAATGCTTTTCTGGACAACTGAAGAATATAAGAAGTTTTCAGAAGCGGTGATTGACAAGCCGGCTTCATTTTATGCATTTGAAATGCTGTACTGGACGGGAATGAGATTAGGTGAACTGCTTGCTCTTACGATGGAAGATTTTGATTTTGAAAAGAACACAGTCAGAATAAATAAATCGTATCAGCGACTGCAGGGGCAGGATGTTATTACAACACCGAAAACACCTAAGAGCAACAGAACAATCAAGCTGCCAAAATTCCTTGCAGAAGAAATGCAGGAATATTTTGCAATGTTATATGACCAGACACTAACAGACAGGATTTTTCTGGTAACAAAGAGCTTCCTTCATCATGAGATGGAGCGTGGCTGCAAATTATCTGGTGTGAAGAAAATCAGAATCCATGATCTAAGGCATTCGCACATTTCGCATCTGATCGACCTCGGATTCTCAGCAGTTGCAATAGCTGACAGGGTAGGTCATGAGAGCATTGATATCACATATCGTTATTCACATCTGTTTCCGTCAAAGCAGGTGGCAATGGCAGACAGACTTGATGCTGTCAATGCAAGCTTTGAGGATTGTGAAGAGCAGGATGACGATGCAGACATTATGCAGGCAGAGGAAACAGCGCCTATGATTGATATGGATGCGGCTGCGGAAAAAATTATAAGCATTGATAAATACAAGGCAGTCTGATAATGCCTATGCAAAACATTATGAATCATGCCGGTACAAGTTTTGCAGGATATATGAATCAAGAATTAAAAGAATAGATTTTATATCGGAAGGAGCAGATTATTATGAGCGAGAAAAGGCAGGATGCCAAGAACAGATGGAGAAATGTTGTAGTAGCATTTCGGATGTCACCGGATGAAGCGCAGGAGCTGAATGTGAAGGTTTCACTCAGCGGACTTTCAAAACAGGATTATATTATCCAATGTCTGCTGAAGCATGAAATCAGGGTTGTTGGTGGAATGAAGGTGGCAAAGAAAGTGCAGGTCCATCTTGATACGATACTGGAAGAATTACAGACATTATATGAATCTGACAGAGGTATAGATGTTGAAGAACTGCTGGTTCCATTAAAGCATGTGCTTGATATTTTGCAGAGTGATGAGAAAGGCGGTAATCGTTATGAGTAAGACAACATTTGAAAAGCTTGGTATCCCATATGAAGAAAGGGATGGAATTTTTTATCCGGTGCTTGTCGCAGGAACAGAGAATGTAGATATAAATGCAGGAAAGTATGGGCGTATGTGGATTAAATATATCAAGGAAGAATATCCAATGAGATATAAGAGCCTGGTGCGGTTCGGGGAGCTTGAAGAGAGAGCAAATGAAGTCAATGAAACAGCGTACGAGCTGCTTGATGATATTGAAGCTAAGTGGCTGAAAAAGCATAAGCCCAAGAATCCGAATTCTTTTACTGAACAGTTACAGCTAAGAACACAGACCAGGATGATGGCAGAGGAAATCGTTATTATGGATGTGGTAATGCAGTTTCATTAGTGTGGTGGCAAAAAGCGCCGCCAAAACATGAAAATGGGGGCAAAAAGTGCCCCCAAAACCACAAAGTGGGGGCAGAAAGCGCCCCACTCAAATCAGAGCTGAAACAGTGTGGGGGCAAAAAGTGCCGTCAAAATGCAAAAGTGGGGGCAAAAAGCGCCGTCAAAACAGCAAAGTGACGGCAAAAAGCGCCACCACTCAAATCAGAGTGAAAAAGTCATGGTGGCGGAAAGTGCCATCAAAATGGAAAAGTGGTGGCGAGAAATGCCACAAAAACACCAAAGTGATGGCAAAAAGTGCCGCTATATCAGTAATTGTGGTGGTACATTAACCACCACATATCATATACAGGGTGCAGGTGCTCCTGCCAAGACGAAAAATTATGTAAACGCTGATGGCGTTTATATTTTTTCGGGAAAAGGTCTGACCTTTTCCGCATCTTGCAAAACCTATGAACACAATTTTAAGAAAGGTTGGAAAAGCAATGGTACAGATAAAAAGAGATTGGTTTGATACAGCATTAAATGAATACGAAAGGGGAAAAACGTATGGCAGATGGAAAGAGAAGATACAAGTCTGACAGGAAAGATTATAAGGTATCTGTGAAGCTGTCGGAAAAAGATATGGATATACTGAAAGCGGTACTTAAACGAACCGGAATGACAGCAAGTGCCTATATAAGAGAATTGATCCGGACAGGCGGCAATATAGATACAAGCTATCCTGAGGACAGGGCAAGAGTAATCCGTATCATAGCAGGTATTGCAAATAATATTAATCAGGCAGTAAAGCTTGGCAATTCACAGGGAAGGTTGTATTACAGCGATATTGATAAATTGCAGAACAGTCTGGATGATGTAAAGAAAACATTCGGGGAGGTGCTGGAAGTATGGCGATTACAAAGATCTTGAATATACAGGAATCAGAGGGCAGAAATCCGGCATCGCACTTGAAGAATGCTTTGGAATATATCCAGAATCCGGATAAGACAGAAGAATGTGTACTGGTGGGCGGTATCAACTGCCTGCCAGATACAGCGCTTGAGCAGATGGAAGAGACAAAGAATATATTTCATAAAACAGGTAAAAGGCAGGGCTATCATGTGATCATATCATTTTCACCGGAGGAAAATGTAACGGCAGAGCAGGCAATGTATGTGCTGGAGCATTTTGCGAAGGATGTGCTTGGTGATGATTATGAGGCGGTGTATGCAGTCCATACTGACAGGGAGCATATGCATGGGCATCTGATCTGGAACAGTGTCAGCATGACAACCGGAAAGAAATACAATTCACAGAAAGGCAATTGGAAGAATCATCTCCAGCCTATCACAAATAAATATTGTGACGAGCTTGGACTTTCCATAATGCCGGCAGAGTATAGCAGGAACCCTAAGAATATCAGCAGGGACAAGTGGGAAAAGGAAATGTCAATGAAAGAGATAATTCTAAGGGATGCCAAGATGTGTGCATATGCAGCCGGGAATGTGGAGCATTTTAAGTATCTGATGAAAAGACTTGGATATGTATTTAAGAAAGACGCATGGATGGAGGTGCAGGCACCGGGATTCAGATATTATCACAAACTTGCAAAGTTGGACGATATGTTTTCAGAAGATATGTTACGGCATTATGTGGATATGCCTTGGATGGCAAAGCCTTACTTTTATTCGTCGGATATTAGGGGATTGCACAGGGCGAAGCTGTCACCATTCCAGAAGAAGTTTTATGCAAAGTTATACAGATTAAGGATTGTTGAACAGAAGCGTTTTGTAGTCGGTGGAGCAAAGTATGCAGAAGACTTGAAGCGGTTTCATCAGTTACAGGACGAATATCTGCTGCTTGTAAATAATGACATCAAAAGTGTAGTGGAGCTTGTGGATTTCATAAGTGAGCAGGGAGAAAAGATTCAGCAGATTGAGAACAGACAGAAGGAGATATACAGAGAAAGCTCAAGTCGGAAACGGAAGATTAAGACAGAAATACAATATAGGGAGTATCAGATATGGCATGTGGAAGTGCAGGAAGAACTGGACGAGCTGAAGCAGGAGAAAAGGAATATTAAGAAGCAGATACAGCTTGCTGATGGTATTATAAAAGAAGATTTGTATACGGCTTATTATGCGGTGTCGGAGAAAGAAGAAATCGTTGCAGACAGGGATGTTGAGATACCGGGGATGGAAGAGAATACTGAGGTTGAGAGAACTGCGGAAGCGGTTGTTGAGTCTGAGATAAATGTTGAGGTAATAAATCCAGATAATAATCAGAATGAAATAGGCAGACAGAAAGAGCAAGCTGACAGTGCGAGAAAACAACGGACCGATTTAGATGGCATAGGAATACCAGAGATTCATAATTCGTCTGATGTGAATGTGGCAAGAGTTGACGAAAGTATAATTGATGTGACAGGTAAAAGTGAATTAGTGGAATTGGTGGAACATGACGAAAAAGAGTCTGTGGACAAAGTTGGCTGGATTGTCAGGAGAATATCAGAGCTTGGTGGTTATGAGAATGTCAGTGATTCTGTTAAGGCTGATGTATTTGGATTTGATATAGCTGATGTGAGTGGAAGTATAAGGTTGTTCTCGGATGTAATGAAAAGGCTGGGGATAAAACTGGATGGAGATGAACTTTATGAGGAGTTTCAGAGGATTTATGATGAGAGTGTTAGTAGAGATACTAATACAGAAAAAGCAAAAGACAAGATATGGGATATGCGGAGATAAAATATTGCGAGATGTATGTGGGGACATCTCGCAATTTAAAAATTACTGATTTTCTTTTTCAATAAATTTTTTGTAGTGTATCTGCATGTATGCCTTCATTCGCTCATTCATAGAAATTCTGGCGGATTTAGAAAGATTTAAGGCATTTCGCTGATCATCGTCAATTGATGCTGAAATGCAGATATTTCCTGTATCAGGTTCAAAAGATATTAAATGTCTGTCAAACAGGGCATCGTGATTAGCGCATAAAAGCAAACCATTGTTTGCATCTATACGTTCTTCTTTGGAGGATTCAGCCCATTCTTTAATATGGCTTGCGCGTAATACAGATGTGGTGGAAATATCGCAAAGATTACAGTGATGACGTTCAAGAAGTAACAGTCTGCGGAAAGAGCCTTGCGAAACACGGGTTTTTACAATCTTTTCAACATCTGTACCGGCATATGGGTTATTATTTAGAGTGCGTTGCAAAGTCATGGCTTCAACATCATCGCAACTTACATCATTTGAAATAATATTATACTGGATCTGATGTGCTAATACCGGGTTATATGAAGGATTCATTGCTACATAATTTACATTATGGGTACCATGTGTGTTTGTAATAGAGTACAGGTTGTTACATAATTCACATGGAATGAGAATAGCAACATATCTCAGGTAATCATATCTTAGCATAACAAGAGCGTCATCCTGGAATGCAAATCTCTGAAGCTGGGTAAAAGCCTCTTCAGAATCTGGGATGTTTATTTGTACCTGGTCACCAGTATGACCATATTTTTTATATGCAGAACTGTGAAGAGCAAAATTGAAATCTGTTAAGTATTGTGGCAGATTGATATTGGAACGTACATAGTAAGTGTTTCCGTTTGAATCTGTCCTGCCAGAGGGCTGGTCGATTTCGTGAAGGTATCTGAAATTGTTGTCGTATATATCAATATCAATGCTTTGTACGGAGGTTGTTGCATTATTCAGTTCTTCAAAGAAAAATAACATGCCTTGTTTACCAGTAACGTCAATATGTGTCTGGTTTACTGTTGAAGAAGTATCACCGGCATTAATTCTTCGCTTATCTTTTATAATATTCTGGTTTGAAAGTTTCTTTACCAATATTCCTTGAAAAGCATCTGGATTAAGTGGTGTGCCAGGGATGTGTATGTAATTTAGAAATTGGTTTAATGTATCAATGATTTGTCTGTACATGTAATTGTATTCCCTTCTGTAGATTTGTATTTATTATATCAAGCAGAAAAGAAAGTGTATACATAAATTTTAATAAAGAATGTATTTACACCCTGATAAAAACATTATATAATATGTTTATTAAACGGAGGAGAATGCAATGACTAATAAAAAGAAAAGCAATTGTGGAAGACCGGCAGGTAGAATAAAAACTGCAAAAATAGAAATTTCAATTGAACCGGCAGTAAAAGATGAATTTATGACATTATTGCGTAATGAAGGGAAAACTGCCTCTGTGGAAATTGGATTGTGGATCAGAGATTACATAAAAAATAATAAGCTTGAGGAGGAAAAATAAATGAAAGTAGTTTCATTCTTCAGTGGGCTTGGTGGACTTGATAAAGGGTTTGTAGATACAGGCTATGATATAATATGGGCAAATGATTTTGATAAATATGCTGTGCAGACATATAAGGCTAATTTTGGAGAACATATTGTTCTTGGAGATATAAATGAAATTCCATTAGAGGAGATACCAGACTGCGATATCCTGATAGGTGGGTTTCCGTGCCAGCCATTTAGTATGATGGGTCAGCAAAAAGGGTTTGAAGATGCAAGAGGAACATTGTTTTTCAGAATAGCAGAGATTGTGGATGATAAAATAAAAAAGGGAAAGAAACCGAAGGCAATTATTCTTGAAAATGTAAGGTCTTTGAGAACCCATAATAATGGAGAAACATATAAAGAAATATACAGAATATTACATGATGTGCTTGGATATAATGTGTTCTGCGACATATTAAATTCAGCTGATTATGGAGTACCTCAGACAAGAAACAGGACATATATTGTATGTTTTGATAATCAGAATGCAAGATTTGAATTTCCAGAAAAGAAAAAACTTAATAAAACATTGCAGGATTTACTGGAACCAGAAGTTGATGACAAATATTTTCTGTCAGATAGAATATTACCTACAATATTATCAGATGGAACTGGTGGATATAAGGCAAAATCGGAAATAGATCTGAAGATTGCAAGACCTTTGTGTGCAACTATGGCGAAGATGCACAGAGCCTGCCAGGATAACTATGTAACCCAGAATGGAAGGGTAAGAAGACTTACTCCGCGTGAGTGTGCAAGATTGCAGGGATTTCAGGATTCATTTGTAATTCCGGTATCTGACAGTCAGGCATATAAACAGTTTGGAAATGCAGTTACAGTCAATGTATCAAAAGCTGTTGCCCAATCGGTAAAAACAACATTAATAAATCTTGGAGAGTGGAAAGACTGATATGGAATACAAAAATGATAAAGGTGAATTTATATCTTTTATAAAGGCTGGATTGGACGATAAGGAGAATAATCATGTAGATATCTGTTTGAAAAGAGTTACAAAGCCTGTAACAGAGAAGTTCCTTGATGACAGGGCAGATCTATATAAGACTGATGTGGATAATGATTCGGAACTTATGGAAGCATTTAGAAGACTGGCTTTTATATGCAATGAAAAAGAACAGGAATGCTATAAGTGTCCTGTAAACAAATATTGTAATACATATATTGAAAATGCCAGAAAAAATGTAAGTGATGATTCGTTAAAGATGATAGATCTGTTTTGTGGGGCAGGTGGCTTGTCATTAGGCTTTACACAGGAAGGATTTGTGACAAGTCTGGCAAATGATATACAGGATTGTTGTGTGGACACATATGCACACAATCATCCAGAGACACCAAGGGATCATATAG
>CAVGQQ010000011.1:0-73557 GCA_963631525.1 bacterium | reverse complement strand
AAGTCCATTTCCTCTCTGCTTATGTTGTAGTGTGAATTCAAAGCATCGAAGTTCTCGGATTCTAAGATAAAAGATATGGCTTATGCCATGAAATAGAATTGAAATTTAATGCTTTCGTACATACTAACATATATATATATACAAAAAACAAGCAAATTTTAAAACAGCATACATCTCCCCCCTCTTGACAAATGTTCCTCCTCCCGCTAAAATACGGAAAGTGTCTGGAATTACCCCGGACACACAATCACACACCAAAACCCTTCATGGGAGTGGATTTTTGAAGAGAATTCTTTTTTCGCCACACAGTATATTTGCTGTGTGGCTTTTTATATGCAAGATAGTCAATATTCCCCTGCCAGGCATGTAGGATGATATACACAACGATTACACAGGAGTGAAAAATATGAACCAGAATTTTATGAAAGAAAAACCGATTTTACCGTTGGTTATCTCGATGTCTTTGCCGATGGTTATTTCCATGGCGATCAATTCCCTATACAACATCGTCGACAGCTATTTCGTAGCGAAGATCAGCGAGGATGCCATGACTGCGATCTCGCTGGTATATCCGCTGCAGAATCTGATGACCGCGATTGCCGTCGGATTCGGCATTGCGATGAATGCCAGAATTGCATTTTGCCTTGGTGCGAAGGATCAGGAGAAAGCGGACGAGGCAGCGGTCACAGGTATATTCTTAAGTGTAATCCACGGAATCATACTGATGGTTGCCTGCATGGCTGGCATGCCACATTTTCTGAGACTTTATACGAAGGATGAAACGATCATTGAGATGGGACTTACCTACGCCAACCGCGTATTCGTATTCTCGGTCATCATCATGCTCGGAATCTCGCTGGAGAAGATTTTCCAATCGGTCGGCAGAATGAAAGTTTCCATGCTCAGTATGATGTGCGGTTTTATCTCCAACATCGTACTCGATCCGCTGATGATCTTCGGCATCGGACCATTTCCGAAGATGGGCATGGCTGGAGCCGCTTACGCAACCGGCATCGGGCAGACGATCACATTGCTTGTATATGTGCTCTTCTGCATCTTCCGTCCTTTGCCGCTTTCCTTCAAGCGCAAGAACCTGTCATTCAACAAAGCATTGCTCGGAAATCTGTACGCCGTCGGTATCCCGGCTTCGCTGAACATGGCGCTGCCGTCACTAATGATTTCCTGTCTGAATGGTATCTTGACGACATTTTCGGAGAAATACGTCCTCGTGCTCGGTGCCTATTATAAGCTGCAGACATTTATTTACCTGTCTGCAAATGGAATCATCCAGGGTATCCGCCCGATCATCAGCTTCAACTACGGCGCCGGTGAGAAGAAACGTGTCCAGCAGATCTTCCGGACTACGCTCTGTCTGACCGCCGGGGTTATGGCTGTCGGTGTTCTGCTCTCTCTGCTCATACCGGGACAGATGATCGGACTTTTCACCGACAACGAGACGACGATTGAAATCGGTGTCAAGGCACTCACGATCATATGCATCGGATTTATCATCTCTGCGGTTTCCGTCACCTGTTGCGGTGCACTCGAAGCTCTGCAAAAGGGAATGGCGTCCCTGCTGATTTCGCTGTCACGGTATGCTGTTGTCATGATACCTGCTGCCTTTCTACTCAGCCGCGTCCTTGGTGCCAATGGTGTCTTCTGGGCATTCCCAGTCACAGAGACAATCTCCGCGGTTGCTGCGTATGCGATTTATCGCAAGAGCTCACGTATCTAAATATTTGCATAAATACATTCTGAAACTAACAAATGCACCGTAAGCATGCTATACCTCCAAAGTAGCAAATTTCTATATTTCATCTGTCTACTTTAAAGGTATCAAATAATCTTACGGTGCATTTTTATATGTATTTTAATAAAACTGTAATCGGTGTTCCACCAGCGTATCGCCTTCATACACAAGCCGCAGTGTGAAAAACCTCGGATCATCTGACAGAATCTGTTTTAGGAATATGGCGTCTCCGCTCCAGGTCGGAAGCTCTGGCACCTGTGTTTTATCCACCCAGACCAAATCCCCCTCATTGCAGGTGATCAGCTCTCCGGTAAATCCATCTGCCGTGAAAAGACACATCAGCTCCGGCTCACACTCGTTGCTGATAAATGTAATCAGTCCACGGAACCGATACGACGTGAGCGTCAGCCCTGTCTCTTCCCTCACTTCGCGAAGCAGACATTCTTCCGGTCCTTCGCCCTCTTCGGCATGTCCACCGACACCGATCCATTTGTCCTTGTTGATGTCTTTCTTTTTCTTCGTCCGATGCAGCATGAGGTATTTCCCATCCTGCTCGATATAACATAATGTTGTCATTCGCATTGTTCTTTCACATACTGTACTGCATATTGCTTATTCTCGTAGATATAGGCACGGAGCGTATCTAACCAGTCTGCGCCCTTGGTAAATGCTGCAATTGCCGCGTCAACCGCAAATGCATTCGGCTCTGCGACCTCATCAGTGTTGATTCCACGCCATATCTTATGACGATTTCCAGATCTTCGAAATCAATATGATATGCATTTCCATCAAATACAAGCGGACTTTCTAACACCTGTCTGCCATTCTCCATGATAAGCGTCCCAATCGAATCTGCCCGTATCACACCAGACGTTAATATAACACATGCCCTGCAGGCTCTCGATCGTACAGTTAATCAGTGTCAGCAACCTCTTTGAGCGTCAGTCTGCGACAACGCCGGAAATTCTTCGGTGCCTCGATCAACGCACGTTCAACCGTCATATCATCGGTGTACCAGACACCGGCACGCACCATTTCCGCCCAGGTACCATCATCCTAAATATCTTTCTTTACCGCTTCGATCCACGCAGCAATTTTCTTTTCCGGTGTCTCCAAATGTGCCCCACCGGTAGAATCGAACTGGACTTCCATCTCATGTGCAAACTCCGCACCCTTGCAGTTTGCTTTCATATCCTTGATCTCTGGTTTATAACCGGCATTTACTTCCCGCTACCCCTGATCTACCACTTCATCATAGCTTCCTGTATATGGTTGCACCGTGTCGATCTCTGCCAGATCTGCCCCTGCCGCCTTCGCAAGCTGCTCGGCAATCTGCTTTGTATTTCCATTTGACCAGGAATAATATACAACTAACATCTTCTTCATCGTTATGTTCTCCTTTTATTGTTACTTAGAAGGAATCCAGCAGTCCTTTGATTCCATCCTTCTTGTAAATATCCTTATAATACGAAACCTCATCCTTGATCAGCTCGTCGATTACCTGCATGCCAAGTAATTCCACGGAAGCTTTGTCATCCGTAAAGATGTAGTTTCCTTTCTCGTATGGGCGAAGCTCTGCTGCCGTCTTCGTCATCATACGCTTTAACTCACCGTCTTCAAGTGCCTCCGTATTTGCCTTCAGAGAAGCAACCGCATCGCTCTGATTCGTGGCAAATAACTCGCGGTTCGTAGAGCCATCCACATCGACGATATATTCCGATGCGAATACCTGACCGATCGTATCTGCCAGATACTGGTTGATGTTGCCCTCTTTATCGCCACGCATGTTCATATTGACAACCATCACGCCATCATCCTTCAGGTGCTCCTTCACAAGTGTGAAAAATTCCACCGACGACATCTGAAATGGAATCGTGATATCCTGATACGCATCGACCATGATCACGTCGTATTTCTTGTCTGTGGCATTCAGATAGGCTCTGCCATCGTAGGTTGTAACCGGGATATCATCTGCCAGCGAAAAATACTCCCGCGAAAGCTTCGTGATCTTTCCGTCGATCTCCACTCCTTCGACATTCATATCGCCCATATATTTCCGGCACTGTGTCGCATACGTGCCAGTTCCCATGCCAAGAATCAGCATATCCAGATCCTCGGTCTTCTTTCCCGGAAGCATGAGCGGTGCCGCCATCGCATAGTCATAATACATGCCCGTAAGCGCATCATCCTTCATATAGACCGACTGCACGCCGAAGAGCACATTCGTCGAGAAAACAACCTCTCTGTCATTTTCATAGACCTGCAAATAGTTATAGATGGATTCTCCTTCGTATGTCAGATCCTTCTGCCAGAACGCAAAGGAATCCGAATATCCAAATGTACAGCAAAGCACGAAAATGATTGCAGAAGCGATCACCTTTTTCTTTCCTGTATGCGCCCCTACAAAATACACAATTGCCAGTATCAGCAGAATGCCTGCGAAGATCAGAAATGTGATCGACGTTCCAACCGCAGGAATCGATATGAAGGTCGGCACAAATGTTCCGATGATACTTCCGATCGTATTGCACGCGCCAAGCGTACCAACCGTCTTTCCATTGTCATCCAGACTATCCACAGAATATTTCACAAGTGAAGGTGTCACCGTTCCAAGCAGGAACAGCGGATACACAAAAATCACCATGCATGCCGCAAAAGCTGCAATGATTAAGAAATTGCTGTTCACCGTAAATACCAATAATCCAGAAATCCCTAAGATAATATATTTTCCAACAACCGGAATCAGTGCGATCCAGATTGCTGCGATCAGGATTCTGCCATACAGCTTGTCCGGGTTCGGATTTTTGTCTGCAGTCTTTCCGCCGTAGATATTTCCAAGCGCCATTGCAATCATGATCGTTCCAATGATGATCGTCCAGACGATCTGGGAGGAACTGAAATACGGTGCCAGCAGTCTGCTCGCGCCAAGCTCCACAGCCATCACGGACATACCCGCAAAAAACTCTGTCAGATACAGAAATACCTTATTCTTCAATATACCTTTTGCTTCCATGAAAATGTTTTCCTTTCCCATCTCGCAATCTTTTTGTTGTCAGACGACTCCATGTAATTCTTCACATTATGCCAGATTGTTCCGGCTCAGCCGTCACAATGCTTATTATACCATTTCTACTTCGCAAGTCCAAGGGAATTTACCCAGTCCTGAACCTCTTCTTCTGACACACCTGAAGAAAATCTCTGTCCGTCCTGCCAGTCTCCGGTTCCAGCCATCTGTGCAAGCTGGCTGCCGCTTTGTCCCATACCGGAAGAAGCAGATGTGCAAAATGGAATCACAATCTTTCCGCTGAAATCATTTCCTTTTACAAAGTTATCGACCGGCCATGCAGCACCGCCCCACCAGATTGGATAACCGATCAGAATCGTGTCATAGGAATCCCAATTGTCCGGTGTTACCTTCACCAGCTCCACATCTCTCAGACTCTCATCATCATGCTCACGGGATACCCGGCTGTTAGAATCGTTGTAGTTCAGATCTTCATCTGTATATGGTTGCGCCGGTTCCAGTTCAAATAAATCCGCCCCTGTGGCATCTGCAATATAATTTGCGACTGTCTTCGTGCTTCCGGTTGCTGAAAAATAAACAACCAATGTCTTACCTGTCCCGCTATCTGTTGTTGTACCTGCAGATGTCTGTGTCGCTTCCTCTGTCTCTGTTGCCGCTGCCGTTGTTGCAGCTTCTGTTGTCTCACTGCTTGCCTGTGTTGTCGTACTCTTCGTCTCCCGCGAACCACATCCGGTCATCAGACCGAGTGTTAAAACTGCAGTTGTCAGGAAACCTAAAATCTTTTTCGCTTTCATTTTTCTTACCTGCCTTTACCTATTTATATTTCCTTTATATCACCTGAACCTTACTTTAGGTCAAGACATTTTTTGATGATTGCGAAATATCTTAATCGTAGCTATACATATATCTCTATTAAATGTGTTTCATATACAATATGTTTGGAACTTAGAAGTTCTTGATGTTCTGTAACCATCAGCAATGTTTGAACACGATGTTCAAACAAGCCGCCACTGAGCCACGGATGGCGAATTGGCGGCGGTTGCGTACACTCTCATATATCTTTCATCAGAACATCTTAGAACTTCTTTGTTTCAATACATCGTATATGAAATACATTCTAATTGAGATATATGTATTCACCGATTTACCATTTCGCAATTATCATAAAAAGAGACCTCCGCAGAAGTCTCCGTTTGTTATCCACTCTAAACCATATGGTTATAGCTTTCACACTTTCTTTTTATTGACAATATAGATTCCCGCACAGACAAGTGCAAGTGAAACCAAGCTCAGCACCCCAAACGCCTGCTCCCGTTCATCCAGCAGCCATGCGGATAAGATCACACCGAACACCGGATTCATGAATCCAAACACTGCCACCTTCGATACCGGATTGTATTTTAAGAGCAGTCCCCACAGCGAGTAGGCAACAGCGGACACGAACGCCAGATACACAAGGATTCCGATGGCAGACGCCGATACCACTCCCATCTGTCCACCAAGCAGCAGTCCGCACACGATCAAAATAATGCCACCCACGATAAACTGATAGCCGGAAAGCATCACCGGATTGTGCTTTGCGGAATACCGCTTCAGGAACACGGATGAAAATGCATAGGCAATCGTCGATAACAGGATAAAGCCCTCTCCATTTGCCTGCATATGGAAATCCACGCCATTTAAGTTAATCAGTACCACGCCCGCAAATCCGATCAGACAGCCGATCATCTGTCTGGCATGGATCGTCTCCTGCCGGAACAGACACCCCGATACAAGGATTGCGACAAACACATTGACTGCCTCTATGATGGACGCCTTCACGCCGCTTGTATGTGCCAGTCCGATATAGAAGAACATATACTGTGCAACCGTCTGTAACAGTGACAGCCACAGAATCTTCCCTGCTGCACCCTGCTCCGGTTTCAGAAAGCGCCGTTCGAGAATACTACCAAGCACGATTGCCAGTATGCCCGCAAGCAGGAACCGCATGCCTGCGAACAGGATCTGCGATGCTGTGTCCAGCGAATTGATATCCCACAGCTTATATCCGATCTTGATACACGGAAATGCACTTCCCCACAGGAAGCAGCAAAGCATCGCGCCAAGCCATACTACAACCGGTTTCTGCATCCATTCTGTTTTTTCTTGTTCGTTCTTCATTTTTTATTCTCCATTCGTCATTGATTCCGCATCTATAGAATCATCATCCAGATTTTTCACGCACATGTTTCCTGCACCGATTCCTCGCGGAATTCCCGGCGGTACACCCACGCACCGGTCATAATAAACAGGAAACACACCCCCCATGTAACCGGTTCACAGATACACACAGCGATATAGCCATAGACCGGCACGAGCCAGATTGCAAAGATCACCTTGCCGAGCAGTTCAAGTCCGCTGCACACAAGCGGCATCACCAGATGTTTCATGCCCTGCAGCGCATTTCGCATGATTACAAGCACTGCCATCGGTGGAACCATCGGGATGCTGATCCGCAGGTACTGAAGTGCACTGGCGATCACCTCCTGCGTCTCACTGCCGGTGATCAGACGAAGCGTATCCTCCGCGAAGAATACTAAGAAGATCATCGCGATCACCCACCAGATTCCATAAAGAATAATCGCTGTCCAGATGCCCTTGCCAATCCGCTTCCGTTTGCCTGCACCTATATTCTGGCTGGCATAGGTTGCCACACTCGTGCCAAGTGCAAGCCCCGGCGTATAGAAGAACTCTGCCACACGACGGGCACCGACCTGTGCCGCTATATAGACATTGCCAAGTGCATTGATGCTTCCCTGCAGGATCACACTTCCGACGTTGTAGATGGCATTCATCAGTGCCATGCTGAGTCCCGTCCATGTCATATCCATCACATACGCCTTGTCAACCTGCTTTATCGCTTCTCTTTGCAACCGCAGATCTGCGTAATGCTTCCGCATATAGAAGAATCCGAGCACTGCACTGATTCCCTGTGCAAGCACCGTTGCAATCGCCGCGCCGCGCACGCCCATCGCACACGGTCCCATAAACAGCACATCTAATCCGATATTTAACACACTGCTTAATAACAAAAATAATAGTGGCGTCAGGCTGTTTCCAACTGCCTGCATCATCGCCGACTCCATATTATATATCATCGTGAGCGGAATGCCAATCAAAATCACGGTCAGATATGCCGATGCCCCGGCACGGATATCGGTCGCCACATGCAGGGCACGCAACAATCCACGCTCTCCAAGCAGGGAAACCAGCGTCAGCACAATAGAAAATCCGACGGATAATAAGATCATCCAGTTTGCCGCACGCTGCACGCCCTTCTTATCGCCCGCACCAAAGCTCCGGCTGACGGACAAGGCAAAACCGTTATTTAATCCAAATGTGAAATTGATGATCAGGCTGTAGAGCGCCGTCACCGCACCGATCTCCGCGAGTGCCTGATCCCCTAATATATTTCCGGCGATTGCTGTGTCCGCCAGATTGTAAAACTGCTGTAACAGATTTCCGAAGAATAACGGCAATGCAAATTGCAGCACCATGTAAAATGGTTTTCCAGTCGTCATATCCAATACGCGACTTTTCTGTTCTTTTTCCATGATTTTTCCTCCTGTATCACTTTTTTATCAGAATGTATACTAATCCTTTGTTTATCACGTTTTTACTGACTTGATTATACTGATTTTAAGGGGTTGCCGCTATCAAAGAAACGATATATACTATAACAAAAACGACAAAAGGAGGCACACATATATGATTCGTCAGGTTTCCACGGTTATCACGGACGCGACCGGAAAAGAGTTCTTGAAAGAACAATCGCAGGCATTTAATTTTATCGCCAATTCTAACGATATCCATAATTATATTGCATCGCGTATACAGGCACACTGGCACAAAGAAATTGAAGTGTTTACGCTTCTATCCGGGGATGTCAAGGTCGATATCAATGACCAGTGCTACACTCTGCATACCGGACAGGGTTGCTTCATCAACAGCAATGTCCTGCACACATTTACCGCGATCTCGGATACACCGTGCCTCTTTCATTCGCTTGTGTTTAATACCGATATCCTATCTGGTGTCGTCGGTTCAATCTTCGATACGCGTTATGTCCGCCCGGTCGTAGAGTGCGGTCCCGCGTTTCATCCATTTTACAGTCCGGCAGATGATGCGGTATTCTTCCAGTCTCTCGACCGTGCCTATTCCGCCTGCGAAGAAGAACGCTACGGCTATGAGCTTGCCATCCGCAACGCGCTTTCCGATATGTGGCTTTATATCAGCCAGTCGTGTAAGCTCACGGATTCCGCCACACTGCCCGATGCCCAGGAGCTTCGTATCCGCACGATTTTAGAATGGCTTCCTTCCCATCTCACAGAGATCGAAAGCGTCGAAGAAATTGCCGCACACGCCAATATCTGTGTCCGCGAATGTCAGCGGCTATTCAAGCGTTATCTGCACACAACACCGATGGAATATGTGCGTACAGCACGCATCTATCAGGCAGCCGATCTGCTCGCACATACCGACCTGCCGATTACAGATATTGCAATTGCCTGTGGATTTTCGAGCCACAGCCATTTCACAAAGCATTTTCGTCTGGTGGTCGGAACGACGCCAAGCGCCTACCGCATTTCCACCAAATCCCAGATGGCAAGCCTTGATGAATCCTAGACAGCTTGGTATAATAACGATATGAGTAACGTAGCAGTCATCGCAGAATTTCATCCATACCACAACGGGCATCACTATCTCTTCGAGGAAGCGATGTCTCTTTCGCGTGCCGATCATGCCATCGCGCTGATGAGCGGGAATTTCCTACAGCGTGGCAGTATCGCCCTGTGGGACAAATACGCACGCGCGGAAATGGCGGTTGCGGATGGATTCGACCTGTGCTTAGAGCTTCCATTTGTATATGCGACCGGAAGTGCCAGAGATTTTGCGGATGGTGCTGTCTCAATCTTAAATAAGCTTCATACCATCGACTATCTGGCGTTTGGGGTCGAACAGGCAGAACCGGAAGTGTTTGAACAAATGGCAGAGATTCTGACCGAAGAACCGGAGAACTATCAGCTTGCCTTAAAGCAGGCATTAAAAAACGGTGCTTCCTACCCAAAAGCCAGACAGATGGCAATCGCCGCGATATGCGGAGATTCGGCAGCAGCCCTTCTGGAGACACCGAACAATACACTCGCGCTCTCCTATCTGTGCGCGATTAAGAAATTACATGCCAATATCAAACCGATCTTTATCAAACGGATTTCAAACGACTATCACGATACCGATCTGCAGGCGCAGATCAGCTCGGCAACAGCCATCCGGACAGCGCTTGCCGCTGGATCGGACGTTTCGGCACTTGCCTCACAGGTGCCACCGACAACCTATTTGCGCATGGATACACCAAACCACACCTATCTGTCAGATGCCATGCTGACTCCTTTCGTACAGGCATGCAGGCTACGGGAACCGGATCTGTCAGATATCTGTGATATTTCCCCGGCACTTGCGGATAAACTGCAGCGTGCCCCATATCCAATCGACTATGAAACACTTGTTGAACAGTTAAAGACAAAGGATATCACAAGGAGCCGTATCGCCCGTGCACTCCTGCATCTGTTACTTGGCTATACCGAGTCCGACCGGCAGCAGTTTATAGAATCCGGCTATGCATATTATGCAAATATTCTGGCACTGAAAAAAGAATCCAGCAGCTTGATCCGCCAATTACACGAGGCATCTGGAATACCAATCATCACGAAGAAAGCAGACTTTGACTCGATGTTTGCATCCTATCCTGTTATTAACACAGATCTCGCGAGCACCATGTGGCAATATGATCTGCGTGCAACAGAACTTTACAACTGCATCTACTATAATCATTACGGCATCACGCTTCCGAACGATTACACAAAAAAACTCCCAGTTCTATAACACCTTCCATGCTCATACATTCTATTATGGAAGATATGGGAGTTTTTCTATGCTTTTTTGTCTGATTATTTTTCTTCTGACACTCATCGGGGAAAATCAGGTTGTAGTCGCCGGTGCACGTGCCGGACTTATGCTCTGGTTTCACGATGTCCTGCCCCTGCTTCTTCCTTTTATGCTCTTATCAAACCTCTTCGTCCTAAAAATCCACACGAAAAAAACAGGCGCCGCCTATGCGATTCCTGTCTTGTTCCTGCTTGGACTTCTATGTGGCTATCCGCTTGGTGCCAAAATGGCTTCTGACTTCACAAAGGAAGGCTATATCAAGCCATCCACCGCCACGATACTGCTCCCACTCTGCAATAATATCAGTCCGATGTTTCTGTCCGGCTATATCGGTCACACCGTACTTCAGAATCAGTTCCCGCTCTGGTTTCTGCTTGTAGTTCTCTATGTGCCGTATGTGCTTGTCACGTGTATTGCATTTCTTATTTTCCGCGCGAGCAAGATTCATACCGCCGGATATTCCCCGAAAGATGTATCTAAACAATCCCCCTCCACGCAGCCAAACGATCTTCTGTTGCAATCCGTCATCCAGATCACCTATGTCGGTCTGTACATCATGATCTGTTCCATCCTGTTTGCGCTTGTCTGTGCCATCCCGGACCTGCCACAGGATGTATCAACCGTCCTGTGCGGCATACTCGAAATCACACAGGGAAGCACCGTGCTTGCCTCAAGTGCATTTCCCCCTGCAATCAAAACAGCCCTGATCCTTGCGTGTACCTCGTTTGGCGGCATCTCTGCCTTTCTCCAAACCTTACAGGTCACGAAACAATCCGGGCTGTCTATGATTTATTATTTCGTTGTCAAATGTATCTGTGGATGTATGACTGGTTTTGCAATGTATCTCTTACTCGTCTAAGAAATCATCAAAATCATCATCGTCGTCATCCTCTTCCTCGTCACGCTCGCCGTATACGTCGATATCGTCATCGTCCTCTTCTGGCTCTTCCTCATCCTCAGCAGCTTCCTCCTGATAGCTTGGAGCTGGCTGTGGTGCCGGAGCTGGAGCTGGCTCATTTGAGAATGCACTGTCGAGATCATCTGTCTCCTCATAAGACATGTTAGAAGAAGCAGTAAACATATTGATGTTTGTATCCATCTCTGTCATATTTGTCTCGATTACATACGTGTCGTTCTCCAGAGACTCGATCAGTACACGGTAATTTTCCTTCTCCATGTCATGAATCTTCTGGAAGATATCACGCATCTCTGTGAGCTTGTCCTTTGTATAATACATTGCACCCAGACGGATCTCATTTGCTTCCTCAGAAGCCTGATCTACGATCTGCTGTGCCTGATTTCTGGCATTCTCCAGAATCTCGTCTGCACGAATGTTGGCAAGACGTGTGATCTCGTTCTGCTCGATCATACGGTTTGCTTCATTGACTGACTCTGTAATAATCGCATCGGAACGTGTTCTTGCATCCGCAAGAATCATCTCCTTGTTACGCATAATCTTCTTACAACGCTCAATCTCGCCTGGAAGCTTTAACTCTAATTCATCCAACATAGAGAGAAGCTCTGGCTTCTGTACTGAAATCTTTGTCTGTGACAATGGCATTGGCTTACAATTTTCAATATATACCTTGATCTCCTCGATCATACTTTCAACGCCTTTTTTACCCATCTTAAGAATCCTCCTATGACCTCTTTATATCCAACTCATTCATTCGCTCGATTAATTTGGGAATAATGCACGCGGGAACAAATTCAGTCAGGTCAACACCATACCTTGCATATTCCTTTACCACGCTGGAACTCAGGTAAGAGTACTGCGTGCTTGTCGACAAAAATACCGTGTCGACATCCTTCGCAACCATACGGTTGCTCTGTGCCATCTGCATCTCTAAATCAAAATCTGTTAAGGCACGAAGTCCCCGGATGATCACGTTCGTATTCTTCTGACGAACGAAGTCTACCAGCAGTCCGTCAAACGATTCTACCGATACATTTTCAATCTCGGAAACTACATCTTTCAACATATTAACACGTTCTTCCAAAGAAAACAATGGTTTTTTCGATGTATTATTCAAAACTCCGACAATTACATGGTCGAATATCGCCGCAGACCTGCGAATGATATCCAGATGTCCAAGCGTAACCGGATCAAAACTGCCCGGATAAACTGCTATACTCATACGTTCTCCTTCTGCATCAAAAAGACATGTTTGTTCGTCTTATAATGCTTATCTTTTGTTATTTCAAATCCGAGCGCGTCCACATAGGAGAAATCCTCGTCCAATGCCGCCTCGACTACGATCAGCGTGTCCACCGTGAACTTCTTCGTAGAAAGCACCTCTAGTACTCTGCGCTCTAATCCCTTGCTATATGGCGGATCCATAAAGATCACATCATAATCAATCTCCGGTAGGGATGATACGAAGCTTACCGCATCGAACTTCCGCACCTGCGCCTTATCTGCAAGCTTTGTGAATTTCAGGTTGTCCTCGATACATGCGGCTGCATTTTTTGCCTGCTCGACAAAGGTACAGCTCTCTGCCCCACGGGACAACGCTTCGATTCCGATGCCGCCGCTTCCTGCAAATAAATCTAAGAATTTTGCCTGCGGCACATATCCGGTCAGCATATTAAATAATGTCTCTTTGATCCGGTCTGTCGTCGGTCGCGTCTCCAGACCTTCTATCGTTTTTAACGGCAGGCTACGTGCCGTTCCAGCAATCACTCGCATACTCTTTTTCCTTTTCCTATCAATTTTCTCCATGCATCTGCTTTTTGAGCCATTTTCCTGTCTCAGAATAATCGTCATCCGTCCAGCCCGATGTCTTCGTACAGGACGAATCAATCAGGGATGATGTCTCCGCCTTGTTCGATAAATTCCATGCCGCATAAGACAGATTGTTGGAGTCGATCAGATCAAACCATTTTGCCGCCTGATCGTAATCAATCGCACCATTTCCGGACGCATCACAGATGGAAAACTCACTGACAAAGATCGGCAATCCCTTGGAAAGTGCCGTTGTCACTTTGTTGCGGATGTTATCTGTATGTGTTGCCGCATAGAAATGAACGGCATACATGATATTGT
Organism: bacterium; assembly: GCA_963631525.1. Lineage (GTDB taxonomy): Bacteria > Bacillota > Clostridia > Lachnospirales > Lachnospiraceae > Coprococcus_C. The sequence goes on along the minus strand of CAVGQQ010000011.1, from coordinate 59,751 downwards.
CATATCCGGTAATCGGATCTTCTGCCGCAATATCGACATCCTGTGACCATGTCGGTGTTCCTACGATGATCAGGGCATCCTTTGCATTCTTGCGGATAATCGGAATCACCTCTTCCGCATAGGACTTTACATCCGCCCATGTCGTTCCACCGTTTGGCTCGTTACAGATCTCATAGATCACATTATCATAATTTTTATACAGGGAAGACATTTCCTCAAAGAATGCCTTTGCCTCTTCCTTATAGGTCTGCGGATTCTGGTCGCCTAATACATGCCAGTCAATAATGACATACATGCCAAGATTCGTTGCCGCATCTACGCCGGTCTTCACCAGATCCTTTAACTGCTGTTTATCACCGCCGGTACAATATCCGTTATTTTCGCCGGAATACATCGCGATACGGATCAGATTGGCTCCCATATCGTCACGCAGGCTCTGGAACGCATCCTGATTCACATATTCCGGGAACCATGCGATACCATGTGTGCTGACACCCTTTAACTGATATTTGTCTCCATTTTTATCTACAATATCCGTGCCCTTCAACGTAAGCTTGCCATGATTGTCAACCGGTGTGCCACTCTCCGGCTCCGTCTTTTCCTTCGGCTTAGTCTCTTCCTTTGCCTCCGTTGCCTCTGTTGTCGAAGACTCGCTGTTTCCTTTGTATTCTTTTCCATCTACATAAAGCACTGCATTGTCACAGATTGCCTTCAGATCTGCCTGTGATGGAACTGTCACGATGGCACCGATATCCTTCAGATTGCCATTTGCCGGAACCTCTGCATTGTAGTCCACACTAGTCACCGACAGTGTGGTTCCATCCAGCTTGAACGTTCCATTCCATGAGCTGTCTAATGTCGTCTTATCCGGCACCGTCATCCGGATCTCCCAGTTTTTCAGTGCCCCGCTTGTCTTGTTCGTGATCGTCGAATCCAACTGTCCGCTGTATCCGTTTGCACTCTCCCACGAATTGCTGTTTGTCACTTTGACGAAGCAATCCTGCTCCTTCTGTGCCTCTGTCGTTGGCGCTTCAGTCGCATCCGAGGCTGTCTCCGGCGTTGCCTCTGTCTCCGTCTGGATTGCCTCCTCGGAGGTTACTTTCTCGACGTCATCCTTCGGCTTTCTGCGCACCAGCACTACGATCAACGCTGCAATCACGACAACCAGCACTGCGATTACCGCAATCCATACCTTGTTATTGTTTTTCTTCATTGCTTCACCTGTTTCCTTCCCCTGTAACCCTCTTACTTTGTTCTTTTTTCCTGTATCCAGATATATAACCGGTGCAGGTCAACCTCATCGTATGCCTGCCCTCTGGCACGCTCCGACTCAATCTGATATTTCTTCTTATTGGTCTTGATCACAAGCAGATATGCAAGATTCGTCTTGCTTGTCTGTCCGAGTGTGATCGGTTTGATATCCACACTTTTTATATCATCCATTGCGATCTCGATATGGCGCTTCTTATCATGATATGTAAATGTGCCATCCTCGATTGCCGCGATTCCCTCGCCTTCAAAGCGTTCCCATTTGTCACTCAATACAAGTACAAATACAACGATACACAGAAGCAGCGCTGCAACACTTACCATATTCGAGACAAGTGCCGCTTCAATCAGCTTCGCACATACCGTGGATACCAGTCCAAATACAACAATACATCCAACCAGAGTGAAGAAGATGGCTCTTCTCCAGCGTGTAATATACCCTACTTTTACTTTCATGTCATTCCTCTTATCTTATTTAATCAAACACGTGCCTATTATATGCTTTTTTGCCCTTTTCGGCAACCGTTTTCATAGGAAAAATGGTGTTTTTTCTACAGCACAGTCTCAGAGATCCCTCCCCGGTTTCTGCGGACCGGCGGTATCGTCTTTCCGTATTTTTTGAGCATATCCTGCGCAAGCTGCAGCATATCCGCATGATTGTAGATATCCGCAAGCTCAAACAATGCATCGCCGCTCTGTCGGATTCCAAAGAAATCTCCCGGTCCTCGAAGTTTCAGGTCTTCACTTGCGATAAAGAATCCATCGTTGGAATTCTCCAGCACACGCAGACGTTCCATTGATTCTTCGGATTCTTTCCCATTGATGAAGATACAATACGACTGCTTCTTTCCACGTCCGACTCTGCCCCGCAGCTGGTGCAGCTGTGCAAGTCCGAATCGCTCTGCATTTTCCACCATCATTACCGTTGCATTCGGATTGTTGACGCCCACCTCGATAACCGTTGTCGATACAAGCACGTCAATCTCACCTTCCGAAAACCGTTTCATGATCTCATTTTTCTCATCTGCCCGCATCTGTCCGTGCAGCATCTCAATCCGTGTGCCTGCAGGTAAATTTGCCCGCATCGTATCCACATATTCTGTGACATTCGTCACGTCGAGCGTCTCGCTTTCTTCCACCATCGGACAGACCACATAGATCTGACTGTGCTCGGCGATCTGTCCAGCGATAAACTGATATGCCGTCTGGCGGTAATTCGTGCCGACCACACAGTTCTTGATCGGTTTTCTGCCCTTCGGAAGCTCTTTGATAATCGAGATATCCATATCCGCATATAAAATAATGGCAAGCGTCCGTGGAATCGGTGTGGCAGACATGACAAGCGTATGAACACCATACCCTTTGTCCGATAATTTCTTTCGCTGGTTCACACCAAACCGGTGTTGTTCATCTGTCACAACCAGTGCCAGATCCTTAAATTCCACCTTATCCTCCAGCAGCGCATGCGTGCCGATCACGATATCAACCTCGCCCTGATTGATTGCTTCGTAGATTCTCCGCTTCTCCTTGAGTGGTGTCGAGCCAACAAGGCATGCTGTGCGGATGTCATATTGCGAAAACTGCTCCGACAACTCCTCATAATGTTGTCTTGCAAGCACCTCTGTCGGTGCCATGAGCGCACCCTGATACCCAGCCTTCGCACAGGCAAGCAGAGCTGCAGCCGCAACGACCGTCTTTCCCGATCCGACATCTCCCTGGATCAGGCGGTTCATCACACCATCGCCACCCATATCTGCTAAGATATCCTCGATTGCCTGCTGTTGCCCCTTTGTAAGGGAAAACGGAAGATTCGATATGTAATCCGCAACTGCCTTGCCCTGTACGATCTTATGCAGATTCTCCTGCAGCTGCGTCGTTTTCTTCATGGATGCCATATCATAGAGGAACTGATAAAACTCGTCAAAGGCAAGTCTGCGGATCGCATTTTTTAAAACCGCCTGATTCATCGGGAAATGAATGTTCTCATACGCCTCCGATAGTTCCATCAGACTGTGCTCTGTCCGCACTTCCTCTGGCACATAATCTTCCATCTGACAGATCAGTTCCCGCGTCGCGATAATCGCTTTCTGAAACGTTTTATTTGAAAGTCCGCTTGTAAGCGGATAGACCGGCTGCATTTCCTGCTGCATCCCGGCATACACCGGAAGCTTATAATACTCTGCCTGCTCCATGACACGCATGCCATTTTTTACTTTGACTGTTCCAACGAAGATATACGAATCACCTTTGTGGAACACATTTCTTAAAAATGGCTGGTTGAACCATGTCATATGCATCGTCATATCGCCGTCACTGACAGTCAGGATTGTAAGTTTTAAGCTCCGCACCTGCTTGACCGTCACATAGGAGGTAATCATCGCCCGGATTGCATGCCGCTCGCCAACTGCCGCTTCCCGGATTGCCACCGGTTCCTCGTAGCTTAAGTAGTTGCGCGGATAGGTATGCAGCAGATCGTCGATCGTAAAGATTCCAAGCCGCGCAAAGCTTTCCGCCGTTTTCTCACCAATCCCTTTAATTGTCTGGATACTGTCTTCTTTTCTCATACTTTTCTTTCCATCTTCTATAATTCAAACAGAGACAAGTTGCGCTCTGCGCATCTTGCTCTGATTAGCGGTCGTCAAATGCACCGCATAAATGCGTGCATTTTCCTCGTCGCCATAACAAAATCCTGACAAAACACGTTCGTTCTGTCAGGATTTATACATGAAATTGTTGTCCGACAATTTCGTTGATTCACTTTATTCCAGAGACAAAATGTAATAGTAGATTGGCTGTCCGCCTGCATGCGCTTCCACCTCAAAGTCCGGATACGCAGCCTGTACCGCTTCTACGAGTGCATTTGCCTTTTCTTCCTCGACATCGCTGCCGTAGTAGATGCTCAGAAGCTCAGAATCCTCATCTGCCATCGCACCGATCAGATCCTTTACCACCTCTGTGATATCCTGTCCAACCGCCTGGATACCTGCATCGTCGATACCCATATAATCACCGGTCTTGATCTCCTTGCCATCGATCGACGTATCACGCACTGCATAAGTAACCTGTCCACTCTTGACTGCGGTAATCGCATCTTCCATACCAGCCTGATTTGCCTCTGCAGTTGCTGTCTCATCAAACGAAATGAGAGCGCTGATACCCTGAGGAATCGTCTTCGTTGGAATCACGATGACCTTCTTCTCTTCTTCAATCTCGGCTGCCTGATTGGCTGCTAAGATAATATTCTTGTTGTTCGGGAATACAAATACGGTTTCTGCATTTACCTTGGAGATCGCATCTAACACATCCTCCGTACTTGGATTCATCGTCTGTCCACCCTCGATAATATGATCGACACCGAGATCCTTGAAGATATCATTCAAACCTTCTCCGACGGAAACTGCCACAAAACCAAATGGTTTCTTCGGTTCTTCCTTCTTTGCTTCCTGCTCAGCAGCCTTCTTGCGATCCTGCTCGTGGATAACTTTTTCTTTATGCTCCTCACGCATATTATCGATCTTCATGCTTGTGAGGGAACCATACTCCAGTCCCTTCTCAAAAGCAAGTCCCGGATGGTTCGTATGCACATGTACCTTGACGATCTCATCATCGGATACAACAACAAGCGAATCACCAATCGAAGTTAAGAACTCCTTGAACTTTGCTTCGGTTTCTGCATTATATTCCTTCTCGAGCATAATGATAAACTCTGTACAATAACCATATTTGATATGGGATGTATCGATCTCCTCCGAAGACATCGTCTGTGCCTTGGCTGCACCACCGACTGTCACTGGCTCACTGATTTCTTCCTTTCCTGTCAGACCATTGTAAGCGCCCGTCAGAAATTCCATGAGTCCCTGTCCACCGGAATCAACCACGCCTGCTTCTTTTAATACTGGCAGCAGTTCTGGTGTCTGCTTTAACACTTCATTACCATGATCAAGGATCTCCTGTCCCAGTGTCTCGAAATCCATATCCATCTCAGAAAGCTCAACTGCCTTCTCTGCGACGCCCTTTGCCACCGTCAGAATCGTACCTTCCTTCGGCTTCATAACTGCCTTATATGCAGTCTCTACCGCACGTACAAATCCATCGGCGAGTACTGACACTGTAATCTGCTTCTTGCCCTTGATCTCCTTGCAGAAACCACGTAAAAGCTGGGATAAGATAACACCGGAATTTCCTCTTGCTCCACGCAGGGAACCGCTGGAAATCTTCTTGGAAAGCTCATCCATCGATGGGTTCTCCAGTGCACTTACCTCTCTGGCAGCCGCCATGATCGTAAGTGACATGTTAGAACCGGTATCACCATCCGGTACCGGGAATACGTTCAATTCGTTGATATAATCTTTATTTCTCTCTAAGTTGTATGCGCCAGCAATAAATGCTTTCTGTAACAACTGGGCATCAATTACCTTTGTAGCCACTTTGTCTGTCCTCCTGATTTATGTTTTTAATCTATCACACGAACGCCCTCAACAAAAATGTTGATTGCCTTCACCTTCATACCCGTCATCTCTTCGATGGAATACTGTACCGTACTGATCAGATTGTCACATACCGTCGAAATGCTGACACCATATGCCACAATGATGTGAAAATCAATAGACAGCTCATTGTTCTCACCGATGACTACATTGACACCCTTGCTGATACTGTCGCCTTTCAAAAGCTTTGCAATACCATCCTTCATGCTGATGGTTGCCATACCAACAATACCGAAGCACTCCAATGCAGCGTGTCCGGCATACTGGGCAATTACTTCATTCTCTATAATGATTTCACCATTTTCATTCGATAAATAACCCTTCATGCGTTTACCTCCGTTTCCGTGATAAGCCGGACTGATCCCGGCTGTTTAAAGCCATATAGTGACATTATACCCTTTTTAACAGGATTTAGCAACGTTTACCTGCTATGCAATTCTATAAATTTGTCATCGACACAGATCAACGGATGGCATAAAAAAAAACAGCATATTGATATGCTGTTTTTTTACCATCTGCTTAGGCTCTCTCAACCTTACCAGACTTCAAGCACTGTGTGCAAACATAAATCTTCTTAGGAGTACCGTTAACTACTGCCTTCACAGACTTGATGTTTGATTTCCACATTCTGTTTGATCTTCTATGAGAATGGCTCACATTGTTACCGAAATGAGCTCCTTTTTCACAAATACTACACTTTGCCACCGTTAGCACCTCCTTGACAAATATTAAGCCCTGCCTGCATATTTCTTCTTTGCGGACTCACAACATAGGCTATTTTACCAAATAACTTTTCAATATGCAAGAAAAATTTTCATATTTTTTAATTTTTTTGAAAAAAATTATTATATTTGGATTTTCCTGTCCTATTTCACCATCGATAACTGTATCCGATGCTTATCGAGATCAACACTCATTACTGTCACATCCACGATATCTCCGACCGATACAACCTCCAGCGGATGCTTGATATATTTGTCTGACATCCGGGAAATATGCACGAGTCCATCCTGATGCACACCGATATCGACAAACGCACCGAAGTCGATCACATTCCGCACCGTTCCCTTCAGCTCCATACCCGGCTTTAAATCCTTCATTTCCAATACATCACTTCGGAGGATTGGCTTCGGCATCTCCTCTCGTGGATCTCTGCCCGGCTTTTCCAGCTCCTTCACGATATCGACAAGCGTCGGTTCACCGATACCAAGCTCTTCCGCAAGCTTCTTTGTATCCTTTGTCTTCTTACTGATACCCTTCATGCCGCCGTGCTTGATATCGTCCTCAGATACACCGATCTTCTCCATCAGAGCCTTGGTCCCCTCGTAGCTTTCCGGATGGACGCTCGTCGCATCCAGCGCTTCGCTTCCGCCATGGATACGCAGGAAGCCGGCACACTGCTCATACGCCTTTGGTCCAAGCTTCGGCACCTTCAAAAGCTCCTTGCGGTTTTTGAAGCTTCCATTTGCCTCCCGGTATGACACGATTGATTTTGCCAGTGTCTTATTGATACCGGACACATACGAAAGTAATGCCGGACTGGCTGTATTCAGATCGATTCCAACGGAGTTTACACAGTCTTCCACGACATTTGCCAGTGCATTTCCAAGGTTCTTCTGGTTCATATCATGCTGATACTGTCCGACACCGATGGATTTCGGATCGATCTTCACAAGCTCTGCCAATGGGTCCTGAATTCGTCTGGCGATACTTGCCGCACTTCTCTGCCATTCCTCAAAATCCGGGAACTCCTCGGTTGCTTCCTTGCTGGCAGAATAAATCGATGCACCTGCCTCATCTGTGATGACATATTTCAAGTCCACATTCAGTTCCTTCATCAGCTCGACGATCATCGCCTCTGATTCCCGGCTGGCGGTACCATTTCCGAGAGAAATGAGTGTTACATGATATTTTGCAATGAGCTTCTTTAACACCTGCTTTGCCGCATCGTAGTTCTTCTGTCCCTTTGTCGGGTAGATAATGACCGTATCAAGCACCTTGCCGGTCTCATCGACAACCGCCAGCTTGCTTCCATGTGCAAAACCAGGGTCCCAGCCAAGCACAACCTGTCCGGAGATCGGCGGCTGCATCAGAAGCTGATGAAGATTCTTGCCGAATACACCGATGGCGCCCTCCTCTGCCTTCTCAGTCAGTTCATTTCGTATCTCACGCTCGATGGACGGCGCGATCAGACGGTCATAGCTGTCCGTAATCGCCTCATAGAGATAGCTTGCACTGTCATGCTTCATATTTCCGATAATCTGCTTTACAAGCCAGAGTAAAATCTCCTGTCTTGGTGCCTCGATCTTCACCGTCAAAAACTTCTCTGTCTCGCCGCGGTTGATGGCTAAAATCCGGTGTCCGACCAGCTTTTTGATTGGCTCCGAAAAATCATAATACATCTCGTATACCGAATCTGCTTCCTCGTCCTTCGCCTTTGCAACCAGACTTCCACTCTCCTTCGTCATCGCACGAAGCTTCGTCCGGTAATCGGCATCATCTGCATAGACTTCTGCAAGAATATCCTTAGCTCCATCAATCGCATCCTGCACGCTTTCCACGCCTTTTTCTGCATCGACAAAAGCGGCAGCTTCTTCCTCGATCGTCTTCGTCGTCTCCTGTGCGCGTAAGATCTCTGCAAGCGGCTCTAAGCCTTTCTCCTTGGCGATCGTCGCTCTTGTCCGGCGCTTCGGACGGTACGGACGATACAGATCTTCCAAAGCAACCATCGTCATTGCCGCCTCAATCTGCTTCTTCAGTTCCTCCGTCAGTTTCCCCTGCTCCTCGATTGTTGCGAGCACGGAAACTTTCTTCTCCTCTAAGTTCCGCAGATACACAAGACGCTCAGACAGCGCTCGCAGCTGCTCATCATTTAAGGAGCCTGTCACTTCCTTCCGATATCTTGCGATAAACGGAATCGTCGCACCCTCATCAATCAGTTCAACGGACTTTTCTACCTGTCCTTTCTTAATCTGCAATTCATCTGCGATTATCTGTAATATATCCATGTTGTCTCTCCTGTTATTCCTTATACTTATAAAATTCCGGGATAAAGCTTTCCTTTGCCACTTCTCCCTCCTGATAAAACGCTTGCTCCACACCTAAGTTCACTGCGTAATCGAGCAGCTTGCGGTATGATTTCCGGCGAACTTTATCTGCAAGCTCCGGGAACCTTGCCCCGATATCACCAATCGGCGTGTACTGGCTCATCATACTGATATAGATCCGGTTCCCAAACGTCTCGTAGAGATACCGCACGATCTTCTCTGCCTCTAGCAGATGCTCCGGCAGTAACATATGGCGCACGATCACGCCCCGTCTTATATATGCGTCCTCGGCATCAAAAACAACTTCCCCGCACTGGCGCACCATCTCTGCAATCGCAGCCTTCGCTACCTCTGGATAATCCGGTGCATGGGAATACTTCGCCGCTGTATCCGCCTCCATATATTTCATATCGGGCAGATAGACATCCACCAGCCTTTCTAACATGCGCAGGGCTTCCACCCGCACATAACTGCTTGTGTTATAGATAAATGGCAGGGAAAAGCCCTGCTTCTTTGCCTGCCGGATTGCCTGTGCCACCTGCGGGATGAAATGATCGGCGGTAACCAGATTGATATTTGCCGCGCCCTGTGATTCTAAATCATAAAATATCTGCACAAGCGCTTCCACCGTGATCGGTCTGCCCGTACCACCATCCGAGATTGCATAGTTCTGGCAGTACACACAGTGAAGCGGACACCCGGTAAAAAACACCGCACCGGAACCTCTCGCACCGGAAATACACGGTTCCTCCCACATATGCAGTGCCGCCCGTCCAATCCGCATGGTTGCAGTCTCTCCACAGACACCGATCTCACCGTCTGCCCGGTTCTTCTTACAGTTCCGCGGACATAGCACGCAGGCTGACGCCTCTGTATGTTCTATCATGTTCTTCCTCTGCCTGTTCTCTATATTATTTACCGTTTCTCTCATGTTCTCTGTGCATTTCCTGTCTGTGCGGCCGCTCAATCGTGATATACCACTTCACCACAGACGTTCCGATGATTACCACATATCCAAGCACGCTCAGATAATCCGGAATCTGACCTAAGAACAAAAATCCCCACAACGCTGTAAACAGCACGATAGAGAAATCATAGACCGAGATCTCCTTTGCCGGTGCATACGAATACGCCTTCGTGATGAAGATCTGCCCGCCTGCCGCCGAAATGCCTGTACAAATCAGAAACAGCCATTGAAGTCCACTCATTGGCTGATAATGAAATACAAAAAATGGTAATGTCACAACACAGGAAAAGGCGGAGAAAAACAATACGATAATCATACTATTTTCCCCGCGTTGTCCAAGTTTTCTGACAAATGTATACGCAAAGCCGGCACCAAATCCACCGAGCGCACCGATCAGTGCCGGTACGACCTCCATGCTCATCGTCGGCTTCACCACGAGCAGCATTCCAACGAATGCGGCTGCCACTGTCACCCAGTCCAGCTTACTTGCAACCTCCTTCAATACGAAGAAAGAACAGATAATTGCAAAAAAGGGCGATAATTTATTCAACATCGAAGCATCTGAGATTGGGATATGGTCGATTGCATAAAAATTACAGATCAACCCGCACGTACCACCGATGGCACGGCAAAGCAGATACTTCAGATTGCCTTTTCCGATTCGAAACGGCTGATGTGCCTTTACCAGAGCAACGATTGCGATCAGCATTGCAACCAGATTCCGGAAGAAGCATTTCTGCATCGTCGGCACATCTCCAGCCAACCGGATAAACAAGCTCATAAGAGAAAAGCAAAATGCAGATAATACAATGCATACAATTCCCTTTTTACTTTTTTCCACGTTTCTCACTTCCTGCCTGATTCATCCAACCTGTTACATTAACGGCAATACACGATCTCCACATTCTCGATTGCTTTCGCGATCAGATCCTCCACCTTGCCGACAAGTGCTTTCTCAGACTCTAAGATCTGCTCCATCTTCGGCTTTGTTACCGGATGCTGTGCCACAAAGGTTGTACAGCAGTCTTCATATGGAAGGATGGATGTCTCATACGTTCCGATCTTCTCTGAGATATCAATAATCTCCTGCTTATCCATACCAATACATGGCCGGAATACCGGAAGCTTATCGATTGCGCTGTCGATCACAAGCAGACTCTGTGTTGTCTGGCTCGATACCTGACCGATACTCTCTCCGGTGATCAGACACTGGCAGTCTTCCTTCAATGCGATCTCCTGCGCGATCTGATACATGATCCGCTTCATGATGATCGTCAGCTCATCATGTGGACAGTTGTCATAGATGGCAAGCTGCACATCCGTAAACGGTACCACATGGAGTTTGATCACACCTGAATATTTTGACACGATCTTTGCAAGATCGATAACTTTTGTACGTGCCTGTTCGCTTGTAAATGGTGGCGCATGGAAATACACTGCCTCGATCTCCACGCCGCGCTTCGCGATCATATATGCCGCAACCGGGCTGTCGATACCGCCAGACAACAGTGTCATACCCTTGCCATTCGTACCAACCGGAAGTCCACCCGGTCCCGGAATGATCTGGGAATAAATATAGGTAACATTTCTCACTTCCACGTTGATGAACACATCCGGCTTATGAATGTCGACCGTCATATCCGGATACGCCTGTAATAAATCGGCGCCGAGATCACAGTTTAACTCCATCGAAGTCTTTGGAAATGTCTTGTTATTTCTTCTTGCATTTACCTTGAATGTGAAATGCTTGTCGTTATATTCCTCTGCCACATGTGCAACAACTGCCTTGGAGATTGCCTCGTAGCTTAACTCCTCCACAACCTTGACCGGACACACACCGACGATACCGAAAATCGTTGTGAGCACCTTCATGACATCCTCATAATCGTAATCGGAGAACGCCTCCACGAAAATACGTCCGTATTCCCGGCGTACCTCGAACTTGCCCAGCGGCTTTAAGCGTGCACGCATACGCTTGCACATAATTTCCTCGAAGACGTAACGATTCTTTCCCTTCGTTCCGATCTCCGCATATTTAATCAAAAACATCTTATACTGCATCGTAATCCTCATTTCTAACTGCTTTATTTGTATTCTTCCACCGATTCACTATAGCAGAAAAAGCGAGGAATAGCAATTATTTCTTCCGTGTATAACGCCGCAGCATCGGAAGTGTCTCCTTCAATACTGCCACACAGTAGTCCACTTCTTCCTTCGTGTTCCACTCACAGAAGCTGAAACGAAGTGTTGACTCCAACTGCTCCTGCGATAATCCAATTGCAGTCAGTACATGACTTACCTGTGGCTTATTTGAAGAACAGGCAGAGCCTGCCGATACATAGATGCCCTTATCGCCGATCGCACGCATCAAAACTGCAGCACGCACCCTTTCGAAACTGATGCTTGCAATATGTGGTGCCTCACCGGAATGGTCGTAGACACCCTCGATCTTCGTCACTTCTGATACAAGATAATCGCGTACCTCACGCACATGCTCCATCTTCGCCTCATGGTCGGTATAGATCATCTCTGCGGCAAGTCCCATACCTGCGATTCCCGGCAGATTCTCCGTACCGGAACGCATGAAGTTCTGCTGCCCGCCTCCGTAAATGATCGGGCGGATCAGCGTCTTATCCTTGATATAGAGTGCCCCGCTGCCCTTCGGTCCGTGGATCTTATGTCCACTCACAGAGAGCAGGTCTACGCCAAGCTGCTTCGGGGTGAATTTTAATTTACCATATGCCTGCACCGCATCCACATGCACGAGCGTCTGCGAATTGTGTGCCTTCACAAGCTTTACCAGCTCCTCGATTGGCTGGATACTTCCGATCTCATTATTTACATACATGCAGCTGACGAGTATCGTATCGTCGCGCAGCAGCTTCGAGAGGCTGTCCAGATCCACCTTTCCATCCGAACCAACTTCTAGGAAGCTGATTTCAAAGCCCTCCTTCTGCAGAAACTCCACTGTAGAAAGGACAGATGCATGCTCGATTGGTGTCGTGATAATATGCTTTCCAGCACGGCGGTGTGCCAGTGCCGCCCCGATTAAAGCAAGATTGTTCGCCTCTGTACCGCCGGACGTAAATACGATCTCCTTCGGCATACATTTGAGCGTCTTTGCGACCTGTTCGGTCGCGGTACGCTCATAATCTTTTGCCGTTAATCCCTTCTTATGCTGGGACGATGGATTTCCATAATCCACGTCCAGCAGTGTCATCATCAGTTCCTTTACCTCTGGGAATACAGCCGTTGTCGCTGCATTGTCAAAATAACATTCCATAACTTTTTTCCTTCTATCGATCTATTCTAAACAAATTTCTTATTTTCTCTACTGCTCCATCTGGAACATCAAAATGGACAAAACTGCAAGCCCCGCAGTCTCTGTTCGCAAAATCCGGTTTCCTAATGTGATAATCTTCGCACCAGCTTCCTTTGCTGCATCAATTTCTTCTTTTGCAAATCCACCTTCCGGTCCGATAAAAATTCCGATATTCGCGCCGTCTGGGAGATTTGATGCCTGTGCAATTATCTCCCTTGCGTATACAATTCCATCTGCACTCTCATACGGAACAATCAACAGGTCAAACTTTCCTGCATATTGAAGTGCTTCACGAAATGACATAAATCCGGTGACTTCAGGAATTATACCACGTCCGGACTGTTTTGCCGCAGACTCCGCAATCATCTGGTAACGTTCTCTTTTTTTGTCTTTTTTCTTATCTTCAAGTTTCACGACAGTCCGTTTCATCATAACCGGAACAATCCCGGCTGCTCCAAGTTCTACTGCTTTCTGAATAATAAATTCCATTTTATCTGATTTCGGCATTCCCTGGAACAATGTGATCTTACACGGAAGCTCTGCTGCATTCTGATTGATATCTACGATATTTGCATATACCTGCTCTTTGGATATCTCCGCGATCTCACACTCATATTCTTTTCCAGCACCATCACACACAGTAATAGTATCTCCGATTGTCAAACGCAAAACATTTTTTATATGGTTCACATCTTCTCCCATAATCGTAATACCAGTCTGTGCATCCTGACATCCTTCCACATAAAACCTTGGCATAGCGAATATTTACCTCCTGCTTTTCTGCATGTCTCCTATCATACCTTATCTGATAACGTTTTGAAAGAATATTTTATATATTCTTACAGGTCTGTTGTTTCCGTTATACAAATAGATTCATCTTCCTGTTTATTTAATTCACTTTTCTGCTCATTGATCTTTTTCTCCACCTGTACACAAAACGGACACACACTATGCTCCACTGTGTTATAGTAATGTTTTCCCTTTTCACATTTTATGATCATTTGTCTCACTCCCGGTTTCCACTATCCCAATCGAAATTCCTGTGACTCATCACACAGCCATACCCGGTTTCCGGTCTCTGCCTGTACTATTTTTCCATTGCCCAGATAAGTGCCTTCCACGTAGACACCATTTTTTGAGCAATCCTCCACCTCGTAGGCGTCATCTGCAAGTCGTCTTACGACGCAATGCTCCCGGCTCACGTTGGATTTCTTCAACACAATCTGACATTTTCCGGCATCTCTGCCAAGCGATAAACTTTCGCCCTTTTTCATACGATAAATGATTCCGAGCAGTTCACCCTTCGTTCCAATGATCGCACCGTTATCCTCCATGCTTTTCGCTAGACTCCGCGTGACCGTCGGATCGGTATCTTCCTCTGCCACCTGTATTTTCTGTTTGAGCTGGAACTGCGACTGCACGGTCTTATAATATTTCCGGCTGATCGGAAGGGTATCCTCCCCTACAACTGCCTCATATCCGTTGATTGCGGCAATCGCTGCCTTCCGGACAAGAAAGCTCTGATGGATACGCACAAATCCATACTGTAACACCTTATGCTCAATATCCGCCAGCTTCCCATAAAATGGGATCTCTTCATTTTGCGTATGGATCAGTAGCACTCTGGCGCGGCTTTCTATATAACGGATCGTAGCGATCGGGATACTGCGCACAACCGACTCTGATTTCACAAGGATCGTACCAGCCTGTTCCCGTCGTTTCATATACTGCCGCAGGCAGACCGGAAGCTGTGTCTCCATATCATCTTTTAAGACATAGCCCTGCGCCTGCACATGATACCCCTCATACACATAATCCGCCTCATGTGTTACAAACAACAGATCAACATCCAGATTCTTCTCCCGTATCTGCTTTGCCAGCTGAAGTCCACTTGTATTTTTATAATTCATTTCCATAAGCAGCAGATCAAACGGCACGGTATCTGCTTGTATATCCCGCTCCAATGTCTCTGCTTCCGCATATTCGATATAGCTTAATTCATCTTTCCGGAACAATGTGTCCGTCACAATCTGCCGGACCACCGCCCGGTCTTTCGTATTTTCATCACAGATTCCAATTCGCAGCATCGTTTTATCCTCACATAAAAAAATCGAGTATTTGCATACTCGATTTCCATTCTACCATGTTCTTTTATTTTTTCCAATATTCCTGATAGACTTTTCTGACTTCTTTGTCGTAGGTTCTGCCAATCGGTATTATCTTTCCGTTCTGCACTTCCAGCGTTTCCACACCTAAATAGGTAATATATGCCAGATTCACGACATATCCGCCATGCACACGTATCATATTGTCTCCCAGCATTTTACGGATGCCTGCCAGCGACTCGTAGCTGGTGTATTCCCGGAACCGTGTCACAATCTTGATGGTTCTTCCACATTTCTCAATATAAATGATATCCGGACGATTGATAAATACATGATGCCCCTCACAGATAATCTCCAGCGATTTCCGTGCGGTATCCTGTTTTACCATATTGACTGCCTTCTGCATCGCAAGCTCCATGACCTGGTCTGCATCTTTTTGCCGGACGAAATAGCAATGATTGGTCTCATACACATCCTTGATTGCATTTTCATTCTCGGTCAGATAGATAATCTTACAAAATGGAAATGTTGCATTGATCTGCTTGGCAAGCGTCACCCCTCGCAAGCCACTCTCCGGATAATCCGTATTCATGATCAGAATTTCGCAGTCAAATACCATATCTTCGATATCAATTTTTATTTCGTTTGGAGTATATGAATGAATTAAGAATCCTTGTTCCTCTGTATATGTTTCCTGTAATATTCCCTTTACTTTGTGCCGAATTTCATAGCGGTCATCGCAAATTCCAATTTTCATCGTTTGTTCTCTTCCCCAGTCCCCAATATTTATTTTATAAATAGTATCATAAAAAATACCGCCAAAACCGAATCCTGCTGATTTGGCTATATATTCGGTATAATTTACGTTTTATTTACAAAACCAGACTAGGGCTATCTTAGCAAACGCACGGAATCTCAAACAAAAAATGCAATTTTTATACATTTTTTTGTAAAAAACAGTATATTTTATCTTTTATAAAACAAAAGCACGTACTATGACGTGCCTCTGTTCAACCAAAATTCAATTGTCACCTGAAATATTGCCTCATAAGTTTCTGGATCCTCATAGGAAAAATACAATCTATATTTTCCATCCTCCAAATCTGAAGCGAGTGGAATATATAATGTAAATGCATCCTTATCAAAGTGAAATTGCGGCGTAAACCATGTTGCATAATCCCATGTACTCTCCATACCTGCCAAACCATAGATCGGTTTATAAATTCCAGTTTCCGAATCATATTTTTCAAAAGTAAAAGAATCTGTGAATGTTTCCGACATCTGCGGTGGATTGGTCAGAAGACTATCATAATATTTTAAACGAAGTTTTGCACAATCTCCATAAAACGGATCTGCTGACATCTGTGAAGAATCCATGACACCTCCAAGATTTCCATCTTCCATAAATTCAAATGCATCAATACTGACGCGTTCCGTCTCCGAGGACGTGATGTTCAGGATCGCATCGGATTTTTCCTGCTCGGCAAGTTCCTCCTTCGTTGGAACATGCATAACCATCGGATTGTCCGCCTGTGTCGTTTTCTCCGCCTCTGTTGCTGCCTGTTCAGCGTCCGTGGCAGTCTGTGCATCCGCCATCGTTGCTGTCTGCGCCTCTGTCGATGCTGCATTCATTTCGGTTGCTGTTGCCGTCCCTGCCTTCTTCGCTACACGCCCCGCCATCCAAATTCCTGTCACTACAAACATAATTACGATACAGAAAGCTACACCAATCGGAAAGCCCCGTTTCTTCGGCAAATCCCGCTTTGAAATCCGTGATGCTGGGATCACATACGGCTCCATCTGCGCATTCTGCCCCTCTCCGGCAAGCAGCGCCTCCCGCATTGCCTCCACCGTCTGGTAACGTTCCTCAATCTTGACTGACATCGCCCGCATGATCACCTGCGACATTGCGCGCGGGATCTCCGGGTTCACCTCACAGACAGGCTTTATCGTATCCTCCAGTGCACGTCCAAACGATTCCTCCGGCTTCTCTCCGGTCGCCGCAAAATATAGCGTCGCGCCAAGCGCATAAATGTCCGTCCACGGTCCCTGTTTATCCTTTTTTGCATACTGCTCTGGCGGTGCATACCCCGGTTTTAATACAACCGACATCGTCTGCTCCCCATCGAGATACACCTGCTTTGCCGCACCAAAATCAATCAGCTTTACCGTCAGATCTTCACAGATAAAAATATTCTCCGGGCTGATATCCCGGTGGATCATCTCCGCCTTATGGACAACTGCAAGCGCATCCAATACCGACAGGCAAATATGAAGAATATGATCCGTATCCAGCCGTCCGCCACGCTCCCCGACATACTGCTTCAACGTACAGCCATGCAGATACTCCATAACCATATAGGCAGTCCCATTTTCCTCCAGATAATCATAGATGCTGACAATATTCGGTTCTGACTGAAACCGCGCCACATCCTGTGCTTCCTTCAAAAAACGAATCCTGCCCCGGTTGTATTCCCGCTGTTCCTGTCCAACTGGTACACAAACCTTCGAGGAATCTGCACTTCGCGTCGCAATCCCGGACGGATAATACTCCTTGATTGCCACATATGCCTGTAAGAGCGGATCCCATG
Organism: bacterium; assembly: GCA_963631525.1. Taxonomy (GTDB): domain Bacteria; phylum Bacillota; class Clostridia; order Lachnospirales; family Lachnospiraceae; genus Coprococcus_C. The sequence continues at coordinate 41,963 of CAVGQQ010000011.1, read as the reverse complement.
CACGATATGTGATTCCGAATCCACCTGCCCCGATCACCTCTTCAATTTTATATCGCTCTTTTAAAATAACACCCGGCTTTAAACACCGGGTGTTACTCATACTGCGATTTGACGGACTTTCAATCATTCCGCATTCTCCCCATTTGTCGCAACTTATTTCTTTCTTCCGATCACGGATACCCAATCATTCATATGCACAACATCGATGACTTCAAATCCATTCGCCTTCATCGCATCTGTGACATCGTTTTCTTTCACATCCAGAATTCCAGATGTAATGAAATATCCATCATCCTTCAAATACGGACCAATTACCGCAGAGAGCGGCACGATCACGTCTGCCAGAATATTGGCAACAACAATATCATACTGTCTGTCTACATCGAGATGCTGTGTCTCCTTGATCGTCGAACGATCGAGCTGAAATGTCGTTCCCTTGCCAATGTAATTATCAGCAAGCAGATTGCCACAGGAGAACTTGATCTTATCTTCGCCCATATGATTGAGCTTCGCATTTTCCTCACTTGCCCGCACAGCCAGCTCATCAATATCCATGCCATGTACAAAGCCTGCGCCAAGTCTTGATGCGATCATGGATAAAATACCACTGCCACAACCAACATCAAACACTGTATCGCCCGGCTTTAAATATTTCTTTAACTGTCCGATGCAAAGCTTCGTTGTCTCATGCGATCCGGTACCAAATGCAATCCCCGGATCGATCTCGATCACGATGTCATCTGGCTTCGCATCTTCCACCGTCTCCCACGTTGGTTTGATGACAATATCATCATAGAGACGGATCGGATGGAAGAACTGCTTCCAGTTGTTCATCCAGTCTTTGTCCTCTGTATTCGAGAGTGTAATGTTCTTACTGCCTACCGGTATAAACGCTTCAAGGCGGGTAAGCTCTGCAGCTATATCCGCCCTTAACGTTTCTATATTGAAAGAGTCATCTATGTAGCAGGAAACCTTTGCCGTTCCATCATCCTCACCATCAACCAGCGGGATATCCACAAACATAGTAGCCTTATCTTCCTCGGTAAGTGGTACATGATCTTCTATCATCACACCTTCCACACCCTTTTCATCCAAGAATGCAGAGAGGAGATCAACGGCTTCCACCGTTGTATCGATGGTCAGTTTTGTCCACATCATTTTACCTTACCTATAATCCTTTTTTGAACCCTTTCTTTCTCTTATGCTCGCCAAAAATCGAAGAACCGGAGGATGCCGCATCCGTAGACGAACGTGCATTGACCGTTGTATTTGCATACTGGTTCAAAATCGATTTCTGCTCTTCTGTCAGCTTATCTGGTACCTGAACAACCAATGTGATGTAATGATCACCTCGTACTGTCTTGTTACGAAGTGTTGGAACACCCTTGCCCTTCAGTTTTACCTTTGTATCTGTCTGTGTACCTGGCTTGATCTCCAATTCATAAGGTCCATCGATCGTTGTAACTGTGATCTTGCCGCCCAGCGCTGCCTGTGTAAATGTAATCGGCTCGGAAGAATAAAGATCATATTCCTGTCTCTGGAATCTAGGATCACGATCGACAAGTACGGTTACGAGCAGGTCACCACGCTCACCACCGTTGATACCCGGCTCGCCCTTTGCACGAATACGGATACTCTGACCATTATCAATACCTGCCGGAATGGCAATCTGAATCTTCTTCTTACTCTTTACATAACCAGAACCTGCACAGTTGCTACACTTGTACTTGATGAGCTTTCCGGAACCACCACAGTCTGGACATGCGGATACGGTTCTTGCCATACCAAACAAGGACTGCTGGGTATAGACAACCTGACCTTTTCCGGCACATTTGCTACATGTCTCTGGCTGATGTCCCGGCTGTGCACCGGTACCGTGACATACTGTACATTCATCCTTCAGTGGAAGCTCCAGCTCAGTCTGTGTGCCAAATACAGCGTCTGTAAAACTTACCCGCACTGTTGTCTTGATATTTGCACCCTTGACCGGACCATTGGACTGTCTCTGACGACTGCCGCCACCAAACATATCACCGAAGATATCTCCAAAGATATCTCCCATGTCTGAGAAGTCAAATCCTCCGAAGCCGCCTGGACCGCCGCCCTGCTCAAATGCCGCATGACCATACTGGTCATACTTTGCACGTTTTTCAGGATCGGACAGTACAGCATATGCCTCTGCAGCCTCTTTGAACTTTTCTTCTGCTTCTTTGTCTCCCGGGTTTGTGTCCGGGTGATATTTCTTCGCTACCTTACGGTAAGCTTTTTTCAATTCCGCCTCGGAGACACCTTTCGTGACTCCGAGGACTTCATAATAATCTCTTTTATCAGACATCTGCACTCACCCTTATTATTCGTAATCTGCTTTTATCAACTTGCTCCCCGTCTTATCGCTTAGACTTCCTTGTAGTCTCCATCCACTACATCATCTGAATAATCTGGTGTGCCTGTGCCTGTACCAGCGTTTGCTCCAGGGCCGTTCTGCTCATAGAGCTTTGAGAACAATTCCTGTGCGCTGTTCATCAATGTTTCCTTACCAGCCTTGATCTTCTCTACATCGTAGTCTGTCATAGCATCTGGATCTGTGCTCTCGATGATATCCTTCAAAGCCTTCAGGTCTGCCTCTACCTTTATCTTATCTGTTGCAGAAAGCTTATCTCCAACATCGTTCAATGCTCTCTCTGTCTGGAATACCATAGCATCGGCATCGTTACGAACCTCGATTGCTTCCTTACGTTTCTTATCCTGTGCCTCGTACTCAGCAGCTTCCTTAACAGCTCTATCGATATCCTCATCAGAAAGGGATGTTCCGGATGTGATTGTGATATGCTGCTCACGACCTGTACCAAGATCCTTTGCAGATACATTTACGATACCATTTGCATCAATATCGAATGTAACCTCGATCTGTGGAACACCACGTCTTGCAGGAGCGATACCATCCAGTCTGAAACGTCCAAGGCTCTTGTTATCTCTTGCGAACTCACGCTCACCCTGTACGATGTTGATATCAACGGCATCCTGATTATCCTGAGCTGTTGAGAAGATCTGGCTCTTGTTTGTAGGAATGGTTGTATTTCTCTCGATCAGGTGTGTAGCGATACCACCCATTGTCTCGATAGAAAGCGTCAGTGGTGTAACATCCAACAGAAGGATTTCGCCGGCACCTGCATCACCTGCAAGCTTACCACCCTGGATAGAAGCACCGATTGCAACACACTCATCTGGGTTGATACCCTTGAATGGGTCCTTGCCTGTCAGCTTCTTAACCATATCCTGTACAGCGATGATACGTGTAGAACCACCGACCAGAAGTACCTTATCCAAGTCTGCTGCTGTCAGATCTGCATCCTTCAATGCTGTCTGCACAGGTGTCTTTGTTCTGTCTACAAGATCTGCTGTCAACTCATCAAACTTTGCACGTGTCAGATCCATATCGAAATGCTTTGGACCATCCTGTGTTGCTGTGATGAAAGGAAGGTTGATGTTTGTTGTTGTAGAAGAAGAAAGCTCCTTCTTTGCCTTCTCTGCTGCTTCCTTTAATCTCTGCATTGCCATCTTATCTGTAGAAAGGTCTACGCCCTCAGCCTTCTTGAACTCTTCGAGCATGTACTGTGTAATTGCGTTATCGAAGTCATCACCACCAAGCTTGTTATCACCGGCTGTAGCAAGAACCTCGATGACACCGTCACCGATCTCAATGATAGATACATCGAATGTACCACCACCAAGGTCGTATACCATGATCTTCTGCTCTTCTTCATTATCCAGACCATAAGAAAGTGCTGCGGCTGTAGGCTCGTTGATGATACGCTTTACATCAAGACCTGCGATCTTACCAGCATCCTTTGTTGCCTGTCTCTGTGCATCTGTGAAGTATGCAGGAACTGTGATAACTGCCTCTGTAACCGGCTCACCCATGTAGCCCTCTGCATCTCTCTTCAACTTGGAAAGAATCATTGCTGAGATCTCCTGTGGAGAATACTTCTTTCCATCAATATCTACCTTGTAATCGCTACCCATATGTCTCTTGATAGAAGCGATTGTCTTATCTGCGTTTGTAACTGCCTGACGCTTTGCTGCATCACCAACGACACGCTCGCCGGTCTTTGTAAATGCTACAACAGAAGGAGTTGTTCTTGAACCCTCAGCGTTTGTGATAACGACTGGCTTACCACCTTCCATAACAGCTACACATGAATTTGTTGTACCTAAGTCAATACCAATAATCTTACCCATAATATTTTTCCTCCTAATTATTATCACTTAAAATATACTAATTGATTTATTGTAAAAGGTTAATTTGCAACCTTTACCATGCTGTATCGTAATACCTGATCCTTGTACATATAACCCTTCTGCATCTCTTCGGCTACGACATTCTCTCCATAATTTTCATCTTCCACATGTGTTACCGCATTGTGGTAATCCGGATCAAATGGCTTGCCCTCTGCATCCATCGGTTTTACGCCAAGTCCTTCGAGCGATACCATAAGCTGTCGATAGATCTTATCAACACCCTGCTCGAATCCACGTTCCATATCCTCTTCCGGGACACTGGAAAGTGCTCGTTCCAAGTTATCAACAACCGGAAGCAGCTTCTCTAAAACTTCCTTTGCTCCGATGTCGTACATCTTCTTGGATTCCTTCTCGTTCCGCTGACGCATGTTCTCAAACTCTGCCAGCAGACGCTTGTATTTTTCTTCATTTCCCGCTGCCAGTTCCTTCGCTTTCTCAAGTTCCAGCTGAAGGGCCTTGCTGCCTCTTCGGTTTCCCTTGGATACCGGCTTCGGCTTTGCAGCTTCCACTTCTTCTTTCTTATCTGCCGGAACAGTTTCTTCCTCGTTCACCTTCACGTCGGTTCCCTCTGTTACCGGAGCATCATCCACAGCCTTTACTTCCTCGACTGTCTCCGCTTCTTTATTTGCATTTACATTTGTCTTATTGGCCATTCTCATTCACCCCTTCGCCTTTCTTGAATATCTCATCGAGTTCGATTGTCAGATTCTTCAGTGTGCTGACAACCTTCTTATAATCCATTCTCTTCGGTCCCAATATTCCAATCGTTCCCTTTGCGCCTTCCGGCATCTGGTAGGTCGCTGTAACAAGAGAGCAATCTTTCAGGCTTGGTGTCTCATCTCCAATATATACCTGAATTCCGGATTCGTTTGTCTTTCCGGTTGTCTCTTCCAGCAAATGTGATACTTCATTTTTATCTTCCAGCTTTTCAAGCAGCTCACTCGTCTTGGAGATATCTCCAAGCTCCGGATACTTCAAAATGTTTGTCGCACCGCTGGTATAAACCTCAAGTTCCTGTGCCTCATGTATGGCTTCCACAATTCCTTGGAAGATCTGGTCTAATATCTCGCCATACCCTCCGGATTGCTTTTTCATCGCCTGAATCATCTCTAAATTGATGTCTTCTAAGCTTGCACCCTGTAAGAAGGTATTCAATAAGATATTAAATTTCAGAACATCTTCATTATCAAGGTCTACATTGATGTGAATCATCTGATTCTTAATAATGTTACCCTCAACCACGATGACTGCAAGAAGTGTTTTTTCATCGACAAGGGAAAGCTGGATAAACTTGACTGTCTTCTCATAATTTGGTGCTGTTACCATCGTTGCATAATTGGTATTGTACGCCAGTACCTTTGCAACCTGCTTCAAGAGCACCTCCATGCGGTCCACCCGCTCCAACAGTGTGTCACGCTCCTGCTTTGCAACCTCTGCAAACTCTTCTTTTTCATCCATCAGCTGATCAACATAGAACCGGTATCCGGCATCTGTCGGAATTCGTCCTGCCGATGTATGTGGCTGAATAATGTATCCCATTTCCTCCAGATCTGCCATCTCGTTCCGAATCGTCGCGGAACTTAAATTCAGATCGGTGTACTTTGAGATCGTTCTGGAACCTACCGGTTCCCCAGTCTCCAGGTAATTGGAAATAATGGCTTTCAGGATCTTCACCTTACGCTCATCTAATTCCATCTTATCACCTCTTTTATTTATTAGCACTCATATCTATTGAGTGCTAACCCTATTGGTAGACTACCACTACATATAGTAAATGTCAAGGAAAATTATCATAATTTTGTGAAAAAATTGTGTATTTCCCTGTATAAGAAAAGAGTGCGGAAAACCGCACTCTTTAGGGGAGAAAAATCACGGATGATTGTAAATTTTATTTGTTATTCGCATTTGGGTTTTCCATCAATGTAACATCGACGGTCTTCTCCACATACGCATCGTCCTTCAGGTATTCAAATGTGATTGGCACGGTCTCACCAACTGCGTAATAATTCAGTTTCTCAGTCAGTTCCTCGGCACTGCTGATGGACTGTCCATCAATCTTTGTAATCACATAATTTGCTTTGATACCTGCCTTCTCAGCGGCACTCTTGCTTGCTACTTCTGTGACAAGAACACCTTCTGGAATCCCATATGACTGTGACACATCGGAAGATACGGTTGCACAGGTAATTCCAAGATATCCTTTCTCGCTCTCGTCAACCTTTTCACGTGTCTGACGGTTCATCAGATCATCCAGGCGATCCTGTACCGCAGTAATCGGAATTGCATAGCCCATACCTTCAACCGTTGTATCCGAATACTTGGATGAGTTAATACCAATGACTTCACCTTTCATATTCAGAAGTGCGCCACCACTGTTACCAGGGTTAATGGCTGCATCGGTCTGGATTAATGGAGTTGTATTTGTACTGTTTGTACGATCCTTTGCGCTGACGATACCAGTTGTAACAGACTGTCCATAACCAAGGGCATTACCGATAGCTACGACCTGCTCACCAACCTTCAATGAATCCGAATCACCGATCGTGGCAATCTTGATCTCATTCATTGTAGAATCTTTAATATCGCTCAGTTTTACGACAACAATTGCAAGGTCGGTATCACTATCCGTACTCTTTACCTGTGCCTCATAGCTCTCGCCATCGACAAATGTTACATTTACAGTCGTTGCATCACTGACAACGTGATTATTTGTTACCATCAGAAGCTCAGTATCGTTCTCACCGATGATGATTCCGGAACCGGAACCCTCTGCCTCATACTGCTGTGTATATCCAAACATGCCCTGCTGTTCAACAATTGCTGAAATATTGATTGCTACAACACTTGGCATAACATTTTCTGCGATTGTGGAAACATCCATACCGTTTCCGATGGAAGCTGTCGATGTGAGGCTCAAAGATTCCGTTGTCGCTGCCGATGTTGCGGAAGCAACCTCGGTTGTCTGGTTTGAAAGTGCATCCAGCTTCTTGATCTGGTTTCCGGCGATTCCGTAGAATGTACCTCCGGCAATACCGCCGAAGACGGCTGCACTTGCAACAACTGCAACGCCCTTTTTCCAGAATGTCCGCTTGTTATGTGGTGTCTTCGGTGTCTTTACTTTCTTGACTCTCTGCTTCTTTGCCTTTTTCACTTTAGCCTTCGGCTGATCCGGCTGCTGTGCATTTGCTGACTGATAATAATTTGCCTGTCCATAATTGTATGCGTTCTGGTTTGGCTGCTGGTAATTATTACTGTAATAATGTTCTGTGCCCTGACTCATCTGCTGTGCACGTTCTGCCATTGCCTGCATATATTCCTGCGTACGCATATCACCATAGTAGGTACTTCCATACTGCTGTGCCTGTGTGTAAGCATCGGACTGTGTATGCTCGGCATGCTGTTCTGCATGCTGCTCTGTACGCTTCAAATTATCCGTATTGCCGTCTCCGGTGTCATACGGTGTCTCCGCATGTGTTGTCTGATCCACATGTTCATTTTCTTTGTTATTCTCAAATTCATCCATCATATCAATTCCTCCATTCGATATAAGTTTTTTATTACTTATCTTTGTTATGGCTTAATCATATCCCAAAGCTATGGTTAAATTTTGAAGAAAATGTCAAGAAAATGTGAATTCCATTTATGGCGCCTGCAAACCTTCTTTTAACATTTGCAGATTTTCTTCCATATAAGATAGGTATGTGCATCCTTGTTCTATGTCGTCCTTTGTCACGGACTGCATCGAAGAAAGATGCAAAATTTTCGGTTGCTTATCCGCCGATTCCGCGATCGTATTTGCGAGACTGTCAGTGCCGTTGTCCACCACATAGATGGCTGGCAGCTTGTACTCCTGCAGCTTCTCCGCCAGATAGGTGACTGTATGCACACTTGCCTCCACATCTGCAGAACAGCCCGAATATGCGGCAAAGTAATGAATATCATAATCCTCTGCCAGATACAGGAACGGGAACCGGTCGCCGACCAAGATCGTCGTCTGTGTTGCCTGACTCCGCATCGTCTGATAATCCACATCCAGCGCTTCCAGCTTTCCAGTATAGGCTTTGGCATTTGCCACATATTTCTGTGAATTGTCAGAATCCAGCTCCGAAATGGCATCCGCTAACGTCTCTGTACAGACAATTGCGTTTTTCAGGGATAACCACACATGCTCATCGTAATGGGCATCATGATCTGTGGTTTCTGCTTCCTGTCCGTGATCGTCATGATCTGTGGTTTCCACTTCCTGTCCGTGGTCATCATGATCGTGGTCTTCGTCCTCATGATCGTGATGATGATGCTCCTCCACGCCCTCTAACTCCACTTCATTTAACGCACGGTCGCCAACTAGCTCCAACAGGCTGATTGCAACGATATCTTCATTTCCGGACTCCGCAAGTGCATCGCTCACCCATGTATCGCTCTCGCCGCCGACATAAACAAGTATCCGGCAATCCGCGATCTTCATGATATCCTGTGCACTCGGCTGGTAGCTGTGCAAGTCCACACCGTTATCAACCAGCATCCGGCATGTAAATGTATCTGTATCTCCAAGGATTTCCCGCACCCAGTCATACGCCGCAAAGGTCGTACACAGGATCACATTTTCGTCCTTGTCCGCCGTTTGCACCGGCTTGGCACACCCGGAAAGCAGGGACAGACAAAGTACAAGAGCAATCCCGATTGATTTTAAATGTCTGTGCTTCATCATCGCCACCTCTACTCTCTGTGCAACGCGATTCCGATGATGCTGAATATCACAAATAGCACAATATCAATCGCTACGATCGTTGCGCTGACCGGTGTTGATGCCGCGATAGAGATCAGGATTCCCACACAGGAAGATACAACGCCATACACGGCAGAACAGATAAACACACTCTTATAATTCTTAAAAACGCGCATCGCGGAAAGTGCCGGGAATATAATCAGTGCTGACACCAGAAGCGATCCGACAATATTCATCGCCACCACGATCACAACGGCTGTGACAACCGCCATCAGCACATTGTAGGCACCGGTATGAATACCGGTTGCACGTGCAAAGTTCTCATCAAACGTCACCGAGAAGATCTTGTGATAGTACAGGATGTAGAACACAAGCACTAACAGCGACATAATCAGGCAGATCCAAACATCCGTATTCGATAATGTCAGTATGGATGCTGCGCCAAAAAGCGTCGAACACACATCTCCGGATACATTCTGCGATGTCCCGGATACATTCATGATCAGATATCCAAACGCGAGCGATCCGACGGACAACATCGCAATCACAGCGTCTCCGTTGATCTTCGCATTCTGTCCGGTCTTCAACATCAGGATCGCTGCCACGACCGTGATCGGCAATATTATGAGTGTATTGTTCGTCATCCGTAGCACCATTGCGATTGCCATCGCCGCAAATGCCACGTGGGACAGTCCGTCTCCAATATAAGAAAAGCGTTTTAACACAAGTGTCACGCCAAGCATGGATGCACAAAAGGCAACCAGCACACCAGCAACTAAGATCCGACGGACAAATGGATATTGCAGGTATTCAACTAATGTATTCCACATATCTATACTCCTTCTTCTCTTGTCGCTGCGTAATCCGCATACTGTCTGCCGATTGCGCTCTTCAAATACGCTTCCTTGGAATCGAAAAACTCTGGTTTATCACTCACATGCAGCACCTTGTTCGCATATTGTGCGGCTGCCTGTGTATCGTGCGATACCATAATGATCGTGATACCTTCCCGGTTCAGCTTCTGGATCAGCTCATACATCTCGGCTGTCACACGTGGATCCAATCCCGCTACCGGCTCATCTAAGAGCAGAAGCTTCGAGGTTGCACAGAGTGCCCGCGCAAGCAACACGCGCTGCTGCTGTCCACCGGACAGATCGCGGTAGCATTTCTTCATAAATGGCTCAATCTCCAGCCGTTTCATGTTCTTCTGTGCGATTTTCCGCTCCTCTTTGTTATAGAATGGACGCATGCCACGTTTCGACAAGAATCCTGACAAAACGATTTCCTGCACGGATGCAGGAAAATCGCGTTGTGTCACAGTCTGCTGTGGCAGATATCCAATTTCATTTGCTTTCAAATCTTCGCCTCTGACAAGTTTTCCCTGCATCGGACTTTTCAGTCCCAGAATCGCTTTCATCAGAGTACTTTTTCCGGAACCGTTTTCTCCAAGGATGCAGAGATAATCTCCTTGTTCGAGACGGAAATTCAGATGTTCAACCACTGGTTTTCCTTCGTATCCAAGGGATACATCTTCACATGATAGAACCATCGCGGTTCCTCCTTTCTATTTTTCCCTACTTAATTAGTTAAAATATACAAGTTCTTCTTCGGCTGGTTTGGCTGGTTCGATCTTCGTGGCACGGATCACAGGTCCTTCGCCCTCAAACTCCGGATAGAATTCCTTGTCGATCGTTCCAGTCACTGTTACCCACTGTCTGTCCTTCAAATGCTTTGTCAGGTTGGAGTAACACTTAAAGCCGATAAATGCAACATCCTCTGCACAGCATGTCATTGCAAATCTGCCCGGCACAAACTCATCTGCCTTATAGCTCTTTGGCTTGTGTACCATCGCCTTAAATGTAATCTGCTTTCCAACATATTTGTCTGGATTGTCGCAGGCATCAATATAAAAGATACCAAAGTCTTCATCTTCGAGTGTGATGTTTGGCTTGTCGATCTCATATGGCAGATCCAGCTCTTCATCACCGACATCGGCTACGCCATCCTTGTTCTCAAAGATGACCTGTGCACGACGATTGACCGCACGAATGCTCCGGCGGTACTCGGCACGCTTCGTATTCTCATCGCAACGGTTGAAGATAATCATATCTGCGCTTGATAACTGCTCCATCATCATCGCCTTCATATTTGCCACATACACATCAAAGGTGGATGCATCAACAAATGTGATGACCTGCACGATCGTCCATCCCTTCGGCACGCGGATAGAAAACAGCTTATCCATCTTCCATGTACCGTTATACTCGATCATAACACGGGTCGGCTTGTACTTATCCTGCAGATCAAGCAGATACTCGGTATTCAGGTTGGATTCCTCCAGATATTCTACGAAGATATTCTGGCTCTTCAGATACTCCTCGTCATACTCTTCAATTCCTTCTTCGCAGACAAGCAGAAGGGTTGGTTCCCCTTCTGTAAATCCACGGTCGATCAGAGTTTCGTTCGCAAAGGTTGTCTTTCCGCTCTCCAGAAAGCCCATGAACATATATACCGGAATCTCTTCTACTTCCTTTGTTGGTCCCATACTCTATTTCCTTTCTTCTCTATCCTTTACGCAAAGTGCCAGGATTATGCAACCCCGAACAACTCTGCCAGCTTATCTTCCTTCAGATTGCTTCCGATGACACAAAGCTTACCTGTGTAATCAGCTGCACCCTTACGGATCTCATATTCGCCCGGTGTCAGGTCGAAATGAATCCACTCGCCGTCTGTATTTGGAACAATACCCTTGGCACGCAGGATAATACCATATTCCTCTGCATTGTCAGCCAGTGTCTTCAGAATCTGTTCCATATCGGCATCTGCAAACTTCTTAGCAGTCTCCTTGCCCCAGCTTGTAAATACCTCATCTGCATGATGATCATGATGGTGGTCATGGTCGTGGCATCCACATGTACACTCTGGTCCATGCTCATGATGATGCTCATGATCGTGGTCATGATCCTCATGGTCATGGTCGTGATGATGCTCATGATCGTGGTCATGATCCTCATGGTCGTGATCGTGATGATGCTCATGATCGTGATCATGGTCTTCATGCTCGTGATCATGGTCATGATGATGGTCATGATGTTCTTCCTCGTGCTTTCTAGCAATCTCGACTGCCTCTTTGATCAACTCGTCCAGCGTATTTGCATGCTCCATAGCATCCAGAATTACCTTACCGTCGATGTCATCCCAAGGGGTTGTGATGATGGCTGCATCCTTGTTATGCTCACGTAGCATAGCAACGGTATCGCTTACCTTCTTCTCCGGTACATTCTGTGTACGGGAAAGTACGATGGTTCCGGCGCTCTCTACCTGATTGTTGAAGAACTCGCCGAAGTTCTTCATATACATCTTGCACTTTGCCACATCAACAACCGTTGTTGCACTGTTGATTACAACATCGGCATCCTGCTTTGCATCCTCAACTGCCTTCATAACATCAGACAGCTTACCAACGCCAGATGGCTCAATGATTACACGGTCTGGTGCATAATCTACGATTACCTTCTTCAACGCTGTACCAAAATCACCTACAAGGGAACAGCAGATACAACCGGAGTTCATCTCTGTGACTTCCACACCTGCATCCTTCATGAAACCGCCATCAATACCGATCTCACCAAACTCATTCTCGATCAACACAAGCTTCTCGCCCTGATATGCCTCTGCGATCAGCTTCTTGATCAAAGTTGTCTTACCTGCTCCTAAAAATCCTGAAAGAATATCAATCTTTGTCATCTCTATTGCCTCCTAAAAATTATTTCTATTTTTGTCAACTTTATATAATAGCACATTTCTATTATTTTTTCCACATGCTATGCATCCTTATTCTTCAAAGTCACTTCCATCTGGTCAAATGGAATCTCGATACTCTGTGCATCAAATGCATATTTGATGGCTTCCTGTATCTCCCATTTTGCCTTCCAGTAGTTCTCTGTCGCAACCATACAGCGGACACCCATCTTGATGCTGCTATCCCCGAAGGAATCTACGAACACATCGACTTCCTTCGTCTTGTCATAATACTGATTTTCCGTCACAACCTGATACAGCGTATCCTTTACCTTTTTCAGATCGGAATCATAAGCTACACCGACCGCGATATCCAGCTTTCTCGTTCCCGCCGCTGTCACATTGACAAGCGAATGGGATGTAATATTTCCATTTGGAATCACAATGATCCGGTTATCGTAGGTCTGCAGCTTCGTATAGAAAATGTCGATTGACACAACCGTGCCTTCACACTGCTTGTCATTCTCGATGATATAGTCCCCGACGCGGAACGGCTTGAGTATCAGAATCAGCACACCACCGGCGAAGTTTGCCAGACTGCCCTGCAGCGCAAGACCGATCGCCAGACTCGCGGTACCAAGAATCGTAACCAACGATGTTACTTGGAAGCCAACAATCGATGCCGCCGTGATAAATACAATCGCATAAAATGTGAATTTAATCAACGACAGCAGGAATGATGCGACACTCTCCTCCATGTTGGATTTCTTGAAGGATTTGCGTATCATCTTCACAATCAGCTTCGACAACTTCATGCCAATGTACATGCATATGATTGCGAGCACTAACTGAAACCCTTTATTTAACGCCCAGTCTCCAAGCTTGCTCAGATACGCCTCGATCTTGGACGATTCAATCTCTTTGATGTCTTCCAATCATATCCCTCCTTTTTATGTTCATATAAGTAAATATTCATTTATCCATAAAACTTCACAGGCTGCCCTTCTTGCAAAGGACAGCCCGCTTCATTTTATTTATTTGCCAATTTTCTTCTTGAATACACTGATAGAAAGTGGTGGTACCGTGATGGAGATGTAATGCTCCTGTCCGTCACACTCTGCTTTCTTTGCCTGCTTGACAGTCTTGTTATTTCTGCCTTCCCCGCCGTAACGGCTGTTATCGCTGGAGAAGATCTCCTGCCATCTTCCGCCAGATGGAGTCGCAAGCTTGTATGCTTTGTGTTCCATCGGTGTGAAGTTACAGATAATCAAAAGCGTATCGCTCTCCTTCTTACCTTTCCGGATATAAGAAAGAAGGCTTGTATTTGCACTGTTGCAGTTGATCCACGAGAATCCTTCCGGAGAAGAATCCAGCTCATACAACGCTGGTTCCGTCTTGTAAAGTTCATTTAACTCTTTGACGTAACCCTGCATAAACACATGTGCATCAAACTCGAACAATGACCAGTCTACTTCTGCATTCTCATTAAACTCCGCAAACTGCGCGATCTCCTGTCCCATGAACAGAAGCTTCTTGCCCGGATGCGTCATCATATAACCATATGCCACACGCAGATTCGAGAATTTGTCTTCATATCCGCCCGGCATCTTCGCGATCATCGATCCCTTCTCATGCACAACCTCGTCATGGGAAAGCACCAGAATGAATTTCTCGCTGTAAGCATATACCATACTGAACGTCAGATCGTTGTGGTGGTATTTGCGGTACAACGGATCAAGCTTCATATAGTTCAGGAAATCATTCATCCATCCCATATTCCACTTGTAATCAAATCCAAGTCCGCCTGCCTCGACCGGATGCGTCATCATCGGCCATGCCGTTGACTCCTCCGCAATCATGATGACTCCCTTGTGCAGCTCATGCATCTTGCTGTTGACTTCCTTGATGAAATCAATCGCTTCAAGATTCTCATTGCCACCATAGATATTCGGCAGCCACTCACCATCGCCGCGTCCATAATCGAGATACAGCATTGATGCAACCGCGTCAATTCGGATACCATCGATATGATATTTCTCTGCCCAGTAAAGTGCATTTGCCACTAAGAAATTGCGGACTTCATTGCGTCCGTAATTGTATATATACGTGCCCCAGTGTGGATGCTCACCACGCCGTGGGTCCTCATGCTCATACAATGCTGTACCGTCGAATCTGCCAAGTCCATGCTCGTCCTTTGGGAAATGTGCCGGTACCCAGTCCAAGATGACACCAATTCCCTTGCTGTGCAGATAATCCACAAAATACATGAAATCTGCCGGTGATCCATAACGTGAGGTCGGTGCATAATACCCGGTTACCTGGTAGCCCCATGACGGATCATACGGATGCTCCATAATCGGCATCAGTTCCACATAGTTATAATTCATCATCAACAGATAATCTGCAAGCAGACTTGCGATATCCCGATAATTATAAAACTCTCTGCCATCGGTTGGACGTTTCCATGAACCAAGGTGCATCTCATAGATTGCCATCGGCTGCTCGTCGGTATTCTTATCTTCCCGCTTCTCCATCCATGCGGTATCTTTCCATTTATAGGAAATATCCACAATACGGGATGCATTTGCCGGACGTACCTCGCTGCTGAACGCATACGGATCGCTCTTCATGAATACCTGTCCGGATTTTGCCTTGATCTCATACTTATAGATCTCTCCAACCAGCTTGCCCGGAATAAACAACTCGTAAATACCGGAATAATCCAGCTTCCGCATCGGATGCCGTCTGCCATCCCAGTTGTTGAAATTACCAACCACCGATACACGGTCTGCGTTCGGTACCCATACAGCAAAGAGTACGCCTTCCACGCCATCGACGGTCATTGGATGTGCACCCATCTTCTCATAGATGCTGTAATGTTTTCCCTCATTGAACAAACTGATATCAATCGGATCAATCACCGGTTCAAACACATACGGATCAAAATATGTTACTTCATCGCCGTTGTCAAACCGGACATTCAATTTATATTCAAACGGTTTCTTGTCTTTAATTACCACAGAGAAAAATCCCGGTACACGATCCGATACAAGCGTGTACTTTTTTCTCGTGGACACTTCAATGGCATTTACAACCTTGGCACCCGGCAGATATGCATTGATATACAGATCATCGATACACTCATGCATACCAAGGATATGATGCGGGTTGTTGTGAATGCCCTGGACCAAAGCATCGACTTCCATCCAGTTTATAGCAAAAACTGCTTTTCTTTTGGACATGTCAAATGTGTCTCCTCTCTACAATTTATGAATGAAGATTCCACTTCTTAGCTTTGGTTCAAACCATGTTGACTTCGGCGGCATCAACCGCTTCGCATCAGCCACTGCAAAAAGCTCTTCGATGGATGTCGGATACATCGAAAATGCAAGCTTCATATCGCTGTTTGCGCGTCGTTCCAGCTCTGACAAGCCTCGGATTCCTCCAATAAAATCGATTCGTTTGTCCGTTCTTGGATTTTCGATTCCAAGAACCGGTGCCAGTAAATGATCCTGTAAGATTGATACATCCAGACCATCAACCGGATCTTCAGATAGTATGTGTGATTTTGCACGTAATTTATACCATGCACCATCGAGATACATTCCAAACGTTGCTTTTTCCTCCGGCTGATAAGCACCAGAAACTGGCTCCACCTCAAAATCTGCCTTGATTTTTTCTATAAATGTCTCTGCCGTATAGCCGTTTAAGTCACGTACGACACGGTTATATGGCAAAATCTTCAACTGATCATGTGGGAACAGGACGGACAGGAAATAATTGTATTCTTCCTCTCCCGTGTGGTTCGGATTCGCATTTCTTCGCTTGATTCCAACCTTGACTGCCGACGCTGCCCGGTGATGTCCATCCGCAATGTAAATCTGTGACATTTCAGAAAATGCATGCTCAATCGCTGCAATATCCGCTGCATCTGTTACCAGCCATACGCGATGTGTGATTCCATCCTCAGAGACAAAATCATTCTCTGCTGGACACGCCTTGATCTTTGTTACGATTGCATCAATCGCAGCCTGTGTCCGGTACGCAAGAAAGATCGGACCTGTCTGCGCGTTACATGTATCCACATGTGTGATACGGTCAATCTCTTTATCCTCCCGTGTATTCTCATGCTTCATAATGACACCGGACTCATAATCTTCGATGGACGCACAAGCCACGATTCCAGTCTGTGATCTTCCATCCATCACTAGCTCATACAGATAATACATCGGGGCTGCATCTTCCACATAATCTCCACGCCCGATCATACCATCCAGCAATTCCTTTGCCTTCTCGTATACGCATGGAGCATAAGTATCCACGCTGTCATCAAACGCCGTCTCTGCGCGGTCGATGCGCAGGAAAGAAAGTGGTTTTCCTTCCACTGCTTTTTTTGCCTCTTCCCGGTTATATACATCATATGGCAGTGCTGCCACTTCACTGACAATTTCTTTTCTCGGTCTATATGCTTTAAATGGTTTAATAATTGCCATGTATCTTCTCCTCTAAGTATCGCCTCTGCCTCCCACGGACAGGTTTATCCACGGATTGCCTTTACTGCTGCATCAATGGACTTCTTATAATCTTCCTCGGAAGAATTGTTGAATACAAACAACTCTGGAATGTTATCCGGCTGCTTGAAGTTCTGTGTTGCGATATATTCATCCCAATGTGCAAGCTTCCATGCATCACGGTCAGATGCACGCTTGATCATACGCTGATGGCAGACTTCTACATCTGTATGTACCCATACTACGAATAATTCTGCATCCTTTTCCTTTAACTTTGCACGCAGATTGTCAAGATATTCGTTGTCACGGATCTCCTCTGTAAATGGTGCATTGATCAAAACCGTATCGTTGTACTCCAATGCTTCAAATGCAAAGTCAAGAACTGCATAATACTCGTAATCACGAATCTCTCTCTGGAAGAAATCAGATGAACGGTTGTACTCTTCGCCAGCGACCTTGAAAATCTGCTTGGACAATACAATCAATGTATCCTTATCCAGATATACGCAGTTTGGAAGTGCTTTTGCAAGCTTACGTGAAATAAATGTCTTTCCACAAGCAGGTGGTGAAGTTACTAAAATCAATTTCTTC
Source organism: bacterium (assembly GCA_963631525.1). Taxonomy (GTDB): domain Bacteria; phylum Bacillota; class Clostridia; order Lachnospirales; family Lachnospiraceae; genus Coprococcus_C. Next base: position 24,095 of record CAVGQQ010000011.1, on the reverse strand, counting down.
ATGGTTGGTGCCTCCTATATATGTACATAAAAATTCTCTATATGTTCTACTCTGTATGCCATGCATACAACAAGAACCTAATTATTTTAATTTTACCACAAAAGAAAAGAACAAACAAGCATTTCCATTCTGTTTCGTCACGAAAAATATCTGTTTGTTCTTTTTCTTTATTTTATTTACTTTCTACGCAATCACGCGAATTACTTCTTTGTAATATAACCCTGTGCTTTCAGGAGTTCTGCACAGAGTACAGCACCACCGGCAGCACCACGAACTGTGTTATGAGAAAGTCCGACGAACTTCCAGTCATAGATAGAATCCTCACGGATACGTCCTACGGAGATACCCATACCGTTCTCATAATCCACATCCAGAGTAACCTGTGGGCGGTTATCCTCTTCCATATAACGGATAAACTGCTTTGGTGCACTTGGAAGTCCAAGCTCCTGTGGAACGCCCTTGTAGGACTCCAGCTTCTCGATGAGCTGTTCCTTTGTCGGGTTCTTCTTGAACTTTACAAATACAGCCGCTGTATGTCCGTTCAATACTGGCACACGGATACACTGGCATGTGATGATCGGGCTTGTAGCAGGAACGATCTCACCCTTCTCCTCATCGATATGTCCCCAGATACGAAGTGGCTCTTTCTCAGACTTCTCTTCCTCGCCACCGATAAATGGGATGATATTTCCAACCATTTCCGGCCAATCCTTAAATGTCTTTCCTGCTCCGGAGATTGCCTGATAGGTTGTTGCAACAACCTCATATGGCTCGAATTCCTTCCAGGCTGTGAGCACCGGTGCATAAGACTGGATGGAACAGTTTGGCTTTACTGCCACGAAACCTCTTGTTGTACCAAGACGCTTCTTCTGAAACTCGATGACCTTCATATGCTCCGGGTTAATCTCTGGAACTACCATTGGTACATCCGGTGTCCAGCGGTGTGCACTGTTGTTGGAGACAACTGGTGTCTCTGTCTTTGCATATGCATCCTCGATTGCCTTGATCTCGTCCTTGGACATATCCACAGCACTGAATACGAAATCAACCGTAGAAGCAACCTCTTCTACCTCATTTACGTTATGCACGATCAGCTTCTTAACAGCTTCCGGCATCGGTGTATCCATCTTCCAACGGTCACCAACTGCCTCTTCATAAGTCTTGCCTGCACTACGTGGGCTGGCTGCCACTGTCACAACCTCAAACCAAGGATGATTCTCAAGAAGTGAAATAAATCTCTGGCCAACCATACCTGTTGCACCAAGAATACCTACCTTTAATTTCTCGCTCATTTTATTATCCTCCAAGTCTCGTTTACTGAATCACACGTACCTTCAGTACGCCATCAATACCGGAAATAGACTTTACGGTATCCTCATCTGCCTTCTCGCAGATATCAAATACAGAGTATGCATAATCGCCTCTGGACTTACTTACCATGTCAGATACGTTGATACCCTTGGAAGCAAATGCTCCAGTAAACTGTGTGATCATATTTGGAATGTTCTTGTGGCATACACAGACTCTTGCCTCTGCAGAACACTTACCAGCATCGCAGGCTGGATAATTTACAGAATTCTTGATATTACCATTCTCGATAAAATCAATGATCTCCTTGACTGCCATCACTGCGCAGTTATCCTCAGACTCCTCTGTGGAAGCACCAAGGTGTGGCAATGTGATTACGTTGTCAACACCGGCAATCTTTGCATTCGGGAAGTCTGTTACATACTTTGCAACCTTTCCGCTTGCAAGTGCCTCAATCATATCATCGTCATTTACAAGAATATCTCTTGCAAAGTTTAAAATCTTCACGCCATCCTTCATCATGGCGAATGCATCCTTGTTGATCATACCCTTTGTAGAATCAAGGGCTGGCACATGTACGGTAATATAATCACACTCTTTGTAAATGTCCTCGACATTCTTGATATGCTTTACATGGCTCGAAAGTCTCCATGCTGCATCGACAGACACATATGGATCATAACCATATACATCCATACCAAGTCTAAAACCAATGTTGGCAACCTTGGCACCGATTGCACCAAGACCGATAACGCCGAGCTTCTTACCCATTACCTCACAGCCGGCATACTGCTTCTTCTGCTTCTCAACTGCCTTGGCGATATTCTCGTCTGAAGCATTTGCCTTTACCCAGTTATAACCACCCATCAGATCTCTGGATGCGAGTAAAAGTCCTGCAATTACGAGTTCCTTTACACCGTTTGCATTGGCACCCGGTGTGTTGAATACAACGATTCCCTTATCTGCACACTTGTCAAGTGGGATGTTGTTGACACCAGCACCAGCACGTGCGATTGCAAGCAGATTATCAGAAAGCTCCAAGTCATGCATGGCTGCACTTCTGACGAGTACGGCATCTGCTGCTGCGAAATCGTCTACTATTTCATATGTATCATTGAACAAATCCATACCGCAGGCTGCGATTGGATTCAAGCAATTAATCTTAGCCATTTTCTTCTCTCCCTTATTATGAGTTCTTCTCCTCGAAGTCCTTCATGAATGCAACCAGCTTCTCAACACCCTCGATTGGCATTGCATTGTAGATACTTGCACGCATACCACCGACAGTTCTGTGTCCCTTCAGGTTTACAAAACCTGCGGCTGTTGCTTCCTTTACGAACTTGGCATCGAGCTCTTCGTTGCCTGTTACGAATGGAACGTTCATTAAAGAACGGTCTTCCTTTACAACTGTTCCGTGGAACATCTTAGAAGAATCTAAGAAGTCATACAGGATAGCTGCCTTCTTCTCATTGTGGATCTTCATAGCGGAAAGTCCGCCCATCTCCTTTACCCACTTGAACACCAGACCACAGATGTAAATACCGTAGCATGGAGGTGTGTTGTACAAGCTGTCATTGTCTGCCTGTGTCTTATACTTGAGCATTGTCGGGCAGTAAGCTGGAACATCATCACGGATCAGATCCTCACGGATAATCACAACAACGACACCAGCTGGTCCTACGTTCTTCTGTACACCGAAATAGATCAGACCGTAGTCAGATACATTCACTGGCTGTGACAGAATGTCGGAAGACATATCTGCTACAAGGATCTTACCCTTTGTGTTTGGAAGCTTCTTGTAAGTAGTTCCGTAAATTGTATTGTTATGGCAGATATATACATAATCTGCGTCCTCAGAAATCGGAAGGTCAGAGCAATCCGGGATATAACTGAAGGTCTTGTCAGCCGACGATGCAACAATATTTACCTTTCCGTACTTCTTTGCTTCTTCGCTTGCCTTCTTTGCCCACTGACCAGTAACGATATAGTCAGCGACACCGTTTTTCATCAGGTTCATAGGAATTGCTGCAAACTGCTGTGATGCGCCGCCCTGCAGGAACAATACCTTGTAATTATCTGGAATATCCATCAGATCACGAAGGTCTTTTTCTGCTTCTTTGATGATGTTATCGAATACTTTCGAACGATGACTCATCTCCATTACGCTCATGCCGGAACCCTTGTAGTCCAACATCTCTTCTGCTGCCTGCTTCAACACCACTTCCGGTAATACGGAAGGACCTGCTGAAAAGTTAAATACTCTTGCCATTTTCCTCTTCCTCCTATTTATTATCTAAATCCTGCTGATCAAAACAGGTTTCCAACGCTGCTCCTGCAGCAACCATTGGCCATACAGAATCATCTTTACCGATGATACAATCAATCACAACCGGCTCATTTAACTCAATTGCCTTCTTCAGCGCATCCTCGAACTCCTGAAGATTTGTAGCTCTGAATCCTGTCGCACCAAGTGCCTCAGCCACCTTCACGAAATCTACGGAATCGTTCAGAACCGTGCTGGAATAACGCTTGCCATAGAACAATGTCTGCCACTGACGTACCATACCAAGTACATGGTTGTTGACTACAACCTCAATGATTGGCACATTGTAACGGCTTGCAGTTGCGATCTCATTCATATTCATACGGAAACAGCCATCTCCGGCAACATTGATTGCCACGCGATCCGGGCGTCCGTATTTTGCTCCGATACAGGCTCCGACACCGTAACCCATTGTTCCGAGTCCACCGGATGTCAGAAGCTGTCTTGGCTCAGAGAATTTATAATACTGGGCGGTCCACATCTGATGCTGTCCAACATCCGTTGTAATTGTTGCCTTGCCCTCTGTAATCTCGTAAATCTTATTGATAATAGCCGGGCCGGAGAATTCATTCAGATTCGCATGATCCGGATACTCTTTCTTGAGCTCATCTATCTGTGCTCTCCACTCTGGCTTCTTAGAAGCTTTGATTCTGGTAGAGATCATCTTCAGAATTTCCTTTGCATCGCCGACAACGCTCGCATCGACTTCGACGTTTTTGTTGATCTCGGCTGCATCAATATCAATATGTAAGATCTTTGTCTGATTTGCAAACTTGCTTGCATTACCGGTTACACGATCTGAGAATCTTGCACCAACGACGATTACAAGATCTGCCTGATTGATACCGAAGTTAGAAACCTTGGTTCCATGCATACCGATCATTCCTGTGTAACGATCGTCCGTTCCCGGAAATGCACCCTTGCCCATCAAGGTATCACAGACAACTGCGTCAATCTTCTCTGCAAATTTGCGAAGCTCCTTTGATGCATCGGCTGCTACCACACCACCGCCGACAAGAATCATCGGCTTCTCGGAATTCTCAATCATCTTGATTGCTGTATCAATATCCTCTGCGCGGATTGTCTTTGTCACATGCTCGATTGGTTCCGGTGCCTTTGGCTCATAGTCTGCAACATTTGCAGTAACGTCCTTTGTAATATCTACAAGTACAGGTCCCGGTCTGCCAGACTGTGCGATCTTGAATGCACGACGCATGGTATATGCCAGCTCATGTACATTCTTTACGATGAAGCTATGCTTTGTGATCGGCATAACCACACCTGCAATATCGATCTCCTGAAAGCTATCCTTACCAAGAAGAGAAACGCCTACATTTGCTGTGATTGCAACAAGTGGAATCGAATCCATATATGCAGTTGCAATACCAGTTACAAGGTTCGTTGCACCCGGTCCTGAAGTTGCCATACATACACCAACTTTACCAGTGGCTCTTGCATATCCATCTGCAGCATGGCTTGCGCCCTGCTCATGGGAAGTCAGGACATGATGAATCTCGTCCTGATGCTTGTACAGTGCATCATAGACATTCAGGATTGCGCCGCCCGGATATCCAAATACCGTATCAACGCCCTGTTCTTTCAGACATTCAATCACTATTTCTGATCCAGTTAATTGTTTCATAAACTTCTCCTTATCTACGCACAACTTGATTTATCCATTTTCTTCCTGTCAGATAATCAATATCTGATAGGATAGCACAATGTTGTGAATTATTCAATATTTTTTACTTTAACTCCAAAACAGCACCGCGGTTACCAGATGTTACCATCTTTGCATATCTTGCAAGATAACCAGTTGTTACCTTAGGCTCTCTTGGTGTCCATGCCTCTTTACGCTTTGCAAGCTCCTCATCGGAAACCTTCACGTTGATGGTACATGCATCGATATCAATGCTGATGATATCGCCCTCTTCGATCAAAGCGATTGGGCCGCCAACGGCTGCCTCTGGTGAGATATGTCCGATGGAAGCGCCACGGCTTGCGCCTGAGAAACGGCCATCTGTGATCAGTGCTACGGAAGAGCCAAGTCCCATACCTGCGATTGCAGATGTCGGATTCAGCATCTCACGCATACCAGGACCACCCTTTGGCCCCTCGTAACGGATAACGACAACGTCGCCTTCTACGATCTTACCACCCTTGATGGCTGCAATTGCATCTTCCTCACATTCAAATACACGGGCTGGGCCTTCATGCTGCAGCATCTCTGGAACAACAGCCGAACGCTTGACTACAGAACCGTCCGGTGCGATATTTCCCTTCAATACAGCAAGTCCGCCAGTCTTTGAATATGGATTATCCAGTGTACGGATAACCTCTGGATTCAGGTTCTTATGCCCCTTTACAGCCTCTCCGATTGTCTTGCCCGTTACTGTCATACAATCTTCATTGATCAGACCTGCCTCACAGAGCTGGTTAATAACCGCATATACACCACCAGCCTCATTTAAGTCTTCCATATAAGTTGGGCCAGCTGGTGCTAAGTGGCAAAGGTTTGGTGTCTTGGCGCTGATCTCATTTGCCATCGCAATATCAAAATCAAATCCGATCTCATGTGCGATTGCCGGAATATGAAGCATGGAGTTCGTCGAACATCCAAGTGCCATATCGACAGTCAATGCATTTAAGATCGCATCCTTTGTAATGATATCTCTTGGACAGATATTCTTCTTATACATTTCCATAACCGCATAACCGGCACGCTTTGCAAGCTTCAGTCTCTCAGAATATACGGCTGGGATTGTACCATTTCCAGGAAGTCCCATACCAAGCGCCTCAGTCAGACAGTTCATAGAGTTTGCGGTGTACATACCAGAACACGATCCACAGGTTGGACATGCATGACACTCGAAATCGTTGACATCCTCTTCTGTCATCTTACCTGCTGCATAGGAACCAACTGCCTCAAACATAGATGAAAGGCTTGTCTTATGTCCCTTTACATGACCGGCAAGCATTGGACCGCCGGATACGAATACGGTTGGCACATTGACTCTGGCTGCTGCCATCAGAAGTCCCGGTACGTTCTTATCACAGTTCGGAATCATAACAAGTGCATCAAACTGATGGGCGATTGCCATACACTCCGTCGAATCTGCGATCAGATCTCTTGTTACAAGGGAATACTTCATTCCAATATGTCCCATAGCAATACCATCGCAGACAGCGATTGCAGGGAACATAACAGGTGTTCCGCCCGCCTCTGCTACGCCAAGCTTAACGGCCTGTGCAATCTTATCCAAGTTCATATGTCCAGGTACGATCTCGTTGTAAGAACAAACGATACCGACCAATGGTTTCTTCATTTCTTCTTCTGTCATTCCAAGGGCATTAAACAAGCTTCTGTGTGGTGCCTGCTGCATGCCAACTCTTACGTTATCACTCTTCATTTTTGTCTACCTTTCTCATAATAACTAATTTACATATTGGCTATGGAGATAGGACAAATACGAAATTCATGCAGGCGTGTTGCAATGGTCTGCATTGAATTTGGTATTTTGTCCTATCTCATCTACACTTTTAATTACATTAATGATACGTCTACGAAAAAATTCTTCCTTAGCCGGTTAGATGCGTTCTACGATTTTGTCGCCCATCTCGTTACAGCCGACAAGTGTTGTTCCTTCTGACACGATATCGCATGTACGGAAACCATCTACCAGTACCTGCTTGACTGCGTTCTCGATCGCATCTGCCTCTTTGTCGAGGTCGAATGTATAACGAAGCATCATCGCGGCAGAAAGAATCGTTGCGATTGGGTTTGCCTTATCCTGTCCGGCAATATCTGGAGCTGAACCACCACTTGGCTCATACATACCAAACTTTGTCTCATTTAAGGAGGCAGATGCCAGCATACCGATAGAACCTGTGATCATAGATGCCTCATCAGACAAGATGTCACCAAACATATTCTCTGTCAATACGACATCGAACTGTGCCGGATCTTTGACAAGCTGCATTGCACAGTTATCAACGAGCATATGCTCATACGTTACTTCAGGATAATCCTTTGCAACCTCTTCTACAATCTTTCTCCAGAGTCTGGAGGAATCAAGCACGTTTGCCTTATCGACACTCGTTACCTTCTTGCGGCGCTTCATTGCGATATCAAAGCCCTTGATCGCAATACGACGGATTTCATTTTCGTTGTAGGTCAGTGTATCAACGGCTGTCATTACACCATCGACTTCCTTTGTCTCTCTTGCACCGAAGTAAAGACCACCAGTCAGTTCCCGCATGATCATCATATCAAAACCGCGGTCTGCAATCTCTTCCTTCAAAGGACAAGCACCCTTTAACTGCTCATAGAGATTGGCTGGTCTTAAGTTTGCAAAAAGTCCCAACTCCTTACGGATCTTCAGAAGTCCGGCTTCCGGTCTCTTCTCTGGTGGAAACTTGTACCAAGGCGATGTGCTTGTGTTACCACCGATAGAACCAAGCAATACCGCATCGCTTGCCTTTGCTCTTGCGACTGCTTCGTCAGTCAGTGGAACGCCATATGCGTCGATCGAGCATCCGCCCATCAAAAGCTGCTCATAATTAAATGTATGTCCAAACTTTTCTCCGACTGCATCTAACACCTTCATTGCCTGTGTGACAACCTCAGGTCCGATACCGTCACCCTTGATTACTGCAATATTACAATTCATGATTCATCCTCCAAATAATAATTTATCCTCCCAAACGAAATCAATTTTCATTTGCATTGATATAGTTGATCAGACCGCCCTCTTTGATGATCTTCTGCATGAATGGAGGGAATGCCTGTCCCTTGAACTCGGTTCCCTTTGTCTTGTTGTAGATCATACCGCTGTCAAAATCAACCTCTACCATATCGCCTGCCTCGATTCCCTTGGCAGCCTCCGGACACTCAATGATCGGAAGACCAATGTTGATTGCGTTACGATAGAAAATTCTTGCAAATGTCTCAGCGATTACACAGCTGATGCCAGATGCCTTGATTGCGATTGGTGCATGCTCTCTCGATGAGCCACATCCAAAGTTCTTATTTGCTACCATGATATCGCCCGGCTTCACACGTTTTACGAAGTCCTTGTCGATATCCTCCATACAGTTCTTTGCAAGCTCCGCAGGATCTGAGGAATTCAGATATCTTGCTGGAATGATTACGTCTGTATCTACATTGTCACCATATTTATGTACTGTTCCGTATGCTTTCATTTTAGTTCCTCCTTATGCCAATTCTGCCGGGCTGCTGATCTTACCAGTAATCGCGGAAGCTGCTGCAACTGCAGGGCTTGCCAGATATACCTCAGAATCTACGTGTCCCATACGTCCAACGAAGTTACGGTTGGTTGTGGATACGGCTCTCTCTCCAGCTGCCATAACACCCATATGTCCGCCCAGACATGGTCCACAGGTTGGAGTCGATACGATCGCACCTGCCTCAATAAATGCCTTTGTCAGACCTTCCTCAAGCATCTGTAAATAAACCTCCTGTGTGCCAGGGATGACGATGACACGCACCCCCTTTGCCACATGTCTGCCCTTGATGATATCGGCAGCAATACGCATATCAGAGATTCGTCCATTTGTACAGGAACCGATGACTACCTGATCGATCTTGATATCGCCGACCTCATCGATTGTCTTTGTATTCTCAGGAAGATGTGGGAATGCAACGGTCGGCTTCAAGGTTGAAAGATCAATCGTATATTCCTCATCGTATACTGCATCAGCATCTGCCTCGTACTTTGTATATGACTTTGTAGAATGCTCCTTCATGTAAGCTTCTGTCTGCTCATCCACTGGGAAGATACCGTTCTTAGCACCTGCCTCGATTGCCATGTTTGCAATCGTGAAACGATCGTCCATGGTAAGGTTCTTGATACCCTCGCCTACAAATTCCATGGACTTATAGAGCGCGCCGTCCACACCGATCATACCGATGATGTGAAGGATTACATCCTTACCACTGATATATGGTGCTTTCTCGCCAACAATATTAAACCTGATTGCAGATGGCACCTTGAACCATGCCTTACCTGTCACCATACCGGCTGCCATATCTGTACTGCCGACACCTGTGGAGAATGCTCCAAGGGCACCATAAGTACATGTATGTGAATCCGCACCGATACAGGTCTCGCCTGCAACGATCAGTCCTTTTTCCGGAAGCAGTGCATGCTCGATTCCCATCTCTCCGACGTCGAAGAAGTTCACAATCTCATTCTCGCCTGAGAACTCACGTACACATTTGCAATGCTCTGCACTCTTAATATCTTTATTCGGTGTAAAGTGATCCATAACAAGTGCAATCTTGCTCTTATCAAACACTTCCTTCTTATTAAACTTTTCCATCTCGTGAATGGCAACTGGTGTTGTGACATCGTTACCAAGCACTAAATCCAAATCTGCCTCAATCAACTGTCCTGCTTCCACACTTGCAAGACCTGCATGTTTCGCAAGTATTTTCTGCGTCATGGTCATACCCATAATCATTTCCTCCTGATTCTGCTTATAATATTAGAATCATACCATATTTCTTTCTATAATTACAATATATAATATGAATATTGTTTATAACTTGTAGTTATGAGCTGAATGTGCTATATTAAATCAAAACTACAATTATTTATAGGAAAATAAAAATATTATTTTGAAACACAATTTGTTATGTAAGGAAATGAGGGGATGTCATGTTTGATAATCTGAATTATTACAGAGTGTTTTATACAGTTGCAAATACTGGAAATATCAGCAAAGCCGCCGATATGCTGTTTATCAGCCAGCCCGCAATCTCGAAAGCGATCTCCAAGCTTGAGGACGGACTGCATGTGAAGCTTTTTTTGCGTTCCTCCAAGGGTGTAACGCTGACCGACGAGGGACAAGTTCTATACAATCACATCGAGAAAGCATTCTCGAATATCTCACAGGGTGAGGATGAAATCCGCCATATCCACGAGCTTGGTATCGGGCAGTTACGAATCGGTGTCAGTACCTCGCTTTGCAAGCATATATTACTCGATAAGTTGCAGACCTTTATCTCGGAAAATCCGCATATCAAGGTTATCATCGACTGCCATTCGACGGTCAATACATTGAAACTTCTGAATGACGGGCGCATTGATATCGGACTGATCTGCAAGACGGACATCCCTGCCGGTTTTGAATATCAGGATGTCAGCACAATTCACGACATCTTCGTCGTAAATGAAACTTATCTCTCCAACCTGCACCTGCGGGAACAGGAGGAGCTTGCACCAGAGCCTGCAAATCCGTGGCTTTTTGCCGGAAATCTGACCGGCATTGTTGGGAATCCAGACAAGGATGATTCCACTTTGTCCCCGGTCAATCCTGCGTCTCCAGCAGATGAATCTGGATTTGCCATGAAGGACATTCTGGAGAAATCAAATCTCATGCTACTGGAGAAGAATAATATCACACGTACACATATCGATGATTATCTGGAGTCCGAGGGCATCCATCCGCAACAGATCCTCGAAGTAAATAGCATGGATCTGCTCATTGATTTTGCTGCCATCGGTATGGGAGTTGCCAGCGTCGTGCGGGAATTTGCAACGGACTATCTGGCTTCCGGGCAGATCTTAGAGCTTCCGCTCTCCCATCCGGTTGAGGAACGTACCGTCGGGTTCGTGTACCCAAAGAGCCGGGGAAAGTCTGAGGTATTAAGGAAGTTTCTGGGGATGTGGGGATGTTAAATCCCTATTTTCTTCATCAATGCCTCTTGAAGCACCTGAGAGAAATTGATGTCATGTTCCATCGCCGCTTCATTTAACCATTCCGGAATACTAAGTGTTTTCTTCACAGATTTTGTGTTGTGTTTTTTCCTGTACTGTACCAGATCAAATTCTATCAGGCAGGAAAAATCGCCCTCCTGCAATATATAATCCACAGGAGCAGATACTTCCGGCAATGATTCTTCGTTTTTCAGTCGGTCGTCAATACATAATCCCATTGCTTCTACAGCCATCTCGTAGGCTTCTTCCATTGTTTCTCCCTGTGTCATACATTCCGGGAAGTCTGGGAATGAAATCCAATACCCGCCCTTCTCATCGTTATGAAATATAGCCGGATAAAAATAATGATGCATAGTTATTTCTCCTCCTTTATTCCTGCCTGTTTTAATATTGCCTGTTCCAAACCTATTTTCAAATCTTTACAGTGATATGGCACAATCACTGTTTTGTGTGTTTCGTCGTTTGTTAATTTCACATGGGATCCATTTTGCGATATGATTTCAAATCCATGCTTCTTCAGTTTTTTGATCATTGCTTTTGATGTTGTTGGCATATTGTTCTCCTTTTTATTATTGTATACGTAATGATACGTATTGTCAATATAAAAGGAGGAAATGTAGTAAGCTGGGCAACGCTACTTGTAATTGCCTGAGCACACAGTCGCAAGCTACTTCGTAGCTTGCCGACTATGGTGCTTCGCACTTTTATATGATAACCCAAGCATGCAGCCACAAGTCGCTTCGCGACTTGCCGGCTGTAGTGCTGCGCACTATAGAAATAGAAAAAGCCCCGTAGGGTTTTCTGCGAGCAGAACCATACGGGGCTTTTTCTATTTCTGCATTGCTTGGGTTATCACATCATTCCCATGCCGCCGCCCATGCCACCTGCTGGCATAGCTGGAGCATCTTCCTTGATGTCTGCAACAACAGACTCTGTTGTAAGGAATGTAGAAGCAACGGATGTTGCGTTCTGCAATGCTGTTCTTGTAACCTTCACAGGATCGATGATACCTGCTTCGATCATGTTTACATACTCTTCCTTGTAAGCATCGAATCCAACGCCAACTTCAGACTCTTTGATCTTGTTGATGATGACTGCGCCCTCAAGACCTGCATTGGCAGCGATATGAGCAAGAGGAGCTGTCAGTGCCTTTGCAATGATTGTAGCACCAGTCTTCTCGTCACCTTCCAATGTATCGATCAGAGCATTCAGCTTCTTAGAAGCATGGATATATGCAGATCCACCACCTGCGATGATACCTTCTTCTACGGCTGCTCTTGTAGCGTTCAAAGCATCTTCCAAACGAAGTTTTGCTTCCTTCATCTCTGTCTCTGTTGCAGCACCAACACGGATAACAGCAACACCACCAGCAAGCTTTGCCAGTCTCTCCTGCAGCTTCTCCTTATCAAACTCAGATGTTGTCTCAGCAAGCTGTGCCTTAATGACATTCACTCTTGCCTCGATATCTGCCTTTGCACCACAACCATCAACGATAACTGTATTCTCCTTAGCTACCTTGACGCTCTTTGCACGTCCAAGCTGATCCAGAGTTGTCTCCTTCAAATCATAGCCAAGCTCCTCAGAGATGACTGTACCACCTGTCAGGATTGCGATATCCTGCAGCATTTCTTTTCTTCTGTCACCATAGCCAGGTGCCTTTACACCTACAACGGAGAATGTACCACGCAGCTTATTTACGATCAATGTTGTAAGAGCCTCGCCCTCGATATCCTCAGCGATGATCAAAAGCTTCTGTCCTCCCTGTACGATCTGCTCCAGAAGTGGAAGGATATCCTGAATATTGGAAATCTTCTTATCTGTAATCAGGATATATGGGTTATCCAGCTCTGCAACCATCTTCTCCATATCGGTTGCCATGTAAGCACTTACATAACCACGGTCAAACTGCATACCTTCTACTAAGTCAAGCTCTGTCTTCATTGTCTTAGACTCTTCGATTGTGATAACGCCGTCCTTAGAAACCTTCTCCATTGCATCTGCAACGAGTTCGCCGACACCATCATCACCAGCAGAGATTGAAGCAACTCTTGCAATCTGTTCCTTGCCATTGATAGACTCACTCATCTCCGAGATTGCATCGACGGCTGCATCGCAAGCCTTCTTCATACCCTTACGAAGTACGATTGGGTTTGCACCGGCTGCCAAATTCTTCATACCTTCATTGATCATTGCCTGTGCAAGAACAGTTGCTGTTGTTGTACCATCACCGGCAACATCATTTGTCTTAGTCGCAACTTCCTTTACGATCTGTGCACCCATATCCTCAAATGGATCTTCGAGTGAGATTTCCTTTGCGATTGTCACACCATCATTTGTGATGAGTGGGGAACCAAATGATTTTGCAAGAACTACGTTTCTTCCTTTTGGTCCAAGTGTTACACTAACTGTATCTGCAAGCTGGTTTACGCCTGCCTCCAAAGCCTTTCTGGCTTCTGCTCCATACTTAATTTCCTTTGCCATTGTATTACGCCTCCTAGTTTTTTTCGCATCTTCTAATGATAACGGCAATACTTTCTTTGTTCCCATACTGCCTTACCTGCTACTGAACGATTGCAAGAATATCTGCCTGCTTTACAATGATGTACTCATCATCTCCAAGCTTTACTTCTGTTCCTGCATATCTTGAATAGATTACTTTATCGCCAGCCTTAACTTCCATTGGAACCTTCTCGCCATCTACGACAGCGCCAGGGCCAACTTCAACAACCTCTGCATACTGTGGTTTTTCCTGTGACTGTGTTGGAAGAACGATACCTGATTTTGTCGTTTCTTCTGCAACGGACTGCTTTAATACAACTCTGTCTCCTAACGGTGTTAACTTCATAATATACCCGACCTCCTAATTTTTACTTTTAGCACTCATATTGGTTGAGTGCTAACATAATTCTTATTGTACTCATTTTTCTGAAAAAATCAACCCCTAATTTGTAAATTTAACCAAATAGACACAATTTGGTGGACAGCCTGTATATAATGTATGATGGTTATATTGTTTTTATGCCATTTTTCTTGTCGCCATAACAGAAAAACAGACAGAAAAGCTTGTGGCGCTTCTATCTGTTTTCTAATTCTATTGGGATTCTATGATCGTATGATTCGTCTTGATGATACCCCGCGGCAGCGAATCCTTTGCATTCTTCCACGGTTCATCCTTAAACCGGTAATCGAATTTATCGATAAACCAGCCAATATCACCGTTCACCCGCTCCATACCATCAAAATACGTCTTGTTCAAAATTTCCTGAAATTCTGCATAGGCATCCTTTGGAAGCTTCACACTGCCCTCATCATACAGGATTCCATAATGATAAGTACAAAAGCCCTTGCAGTTTGCAAATTTCTCACGGAACTCCGGGTCCTTCTTCCACAGATGAAAGATCGTATCAATATACCGCATGGATGTCTCCTTCATCCGGTTGCAGATAAAACACGAAGCCTCCAGACGCTTGATATAGTCACTGACCGAAGAGCTTGCCTGCTTCTTAAACAGCCCTCCCGATACAACCGGCTTTCCGGTACTCAGTGCCTTCAGATCCCGGATTGTCTTATCCGTGTGTGTCTTTAACATCAGAGCCAATCCCAGCCGGTTCTTCTCCGCGTAGAGCATCCGCACATGATGTGCGCAAAAGCCCTGTTCATCCGTCATCGCCCGGTTATCATCCTCCATGTAGCTTGGTCCCATTGTGTATTCGATTGCATTGCGCTCCAATTGCCGGTTCATCTCACAGATCGGGCACTCACAGTCCGTCGTGAATGCATCATTTACCGGAATCGTATACAACTGTTCTGCCATTTCCTGTTCCCTCTTTATCTAGTTCACAATATAATCTCCAGTCTCTGCGTCCCGCAGGAAATGCAATTTCAGATAATTTCTGTAATTACGCAATTTCCCTTCATAGATAATCTCCAAGTCATCACACATCCGAAAATCACGCGGACAGGTCAATCCCGGTTTCTTCATAATCAGTGAAATTCCCGCCTTGCGCAGAACATACGATACAAACTGCGAACAGAAATAATTGTACCGCCGCTCCACGGATTTCCGGCACATTACACCTAAAATTCCAAGATAATTATATCGATAAAATGCTTTTTCACTCTTAAATTGTTCCAGTATTTCCATAATCTTTTCATACTGTTGTTTCGTCACACGCAGTCTCCCGATCCTACATGTGGTCTGAACATCACGTCCAAATACCCCCGTCGTGATATCCTCATTGATAAATCCACAGTCAAACGGATTATGTAAGTGCTTTCTTGCAAAGCTGTACATTTCCTTTAATTCCACATCCATAGCAAGTGATGTATGTGCATATGGCTCACGCGTCCATAGCTTAATCACCCGCGACGGAAGTGTCTGTGTCTTTGACAACACAATATAAACACTGTAATCCTCATTTTCCGGTTCATACACGCGCAAAGGAATGTCTGTCATAATATTATTTGCATCCATACCCAATCAATCTGTTATTACAGATTATGCTCCATCTCATTTATTGTTCTTAATACTATCCCGAATCATATCTTTCAGTTTAAGCGCTTCATCTTTCATCCGGGAAGACGCATTCCGTGACGTAATCACCAGCGACAACAGCCGCAATGCATCCTCATTTTTCCCAAGTCTGCGCGCCAGATCTGCCAGGAGATAATTCAGTGTATTTTCATCCATTCCCGCAATCGGGAAAGTTTCTGATGAGATTGCTTTCAAAAATCCATCATACGCATTTTTTAAACATTCTCTTTCATCCATATAGAGCGCACGATTTTCTTCCGGTTTGATTCCCTCTGGTTTCACTGCCAGATACTGCCGCTTTCCACGCAGTACCCATGCGTATTTCAGACACGTGTATGCCCGCTCGCTGTTTTTTGCTTTTTTTACCATTGCTGTGATCAACGCTAACTGATACCGTGTGATCGCATCATCATATGTAAAGATATCCTTCTGGCTCGCCGGCTCTATGCCATTGAACTTCGAACCGATCTGTTCGCTGATATCCCGGATCTGCCG
This sequence comes from bacterium, assembly GCA_963631525.1. Classification (GTDB taxonomy): domain Bacteria; phylum Bacillota; class Clostridia; order Lachnospirales; family Lachnospiraceae; genus Coprococcus_C. The sequence goes on along the minus strand of CAVGQQ010000011.1, from coordinate 7,693 downwards.
GTTCATCAGCTTGCCAAAATATCTGCCGAGCGCGGAATACCCACACTTCTCACAGGTAATGACATCATATTTGATTGGATCTATATGATTGTAAATCGGTCGAAGATCCGTATCCTTGCTCTCCAGCCGGGCCTTTCCAGCCCGCACGCATTTCGTCTTAAATGTCAGATTACAAATCGGGCATTCATAAGTCTTATCAAACAGTGCTTCTTTCTCCAGCTCCTCCGGTGACTTTGTCTCTTTTGGTTCCACTGCACCACGCCGTGTGGCTGCTCCGGAATCGTTGTCTAAAATCTTCGATTCATCAAAATCACCAAGGCCAAGATTTCCGATTGTGGAAAAAATGCCCATCTCAATCCTCCTCTGCCTAACACCCCTGTTACTTCTCTTATTTACCCGGCTTGTATGAACTCTTTAATGAGACAATCCGGTTAAATACTAAATGATCTTCTGTCGTATCCTTCTCGTCCACACAGAAATATCCATGACGCAGGAACTGGAACTTATCGCCCTTAACAGCCTCTCCCAATGCTGCCTCAAGCTTACAGTTCTTCAAAACCGTCAAAGAATTTGGATTGTAGTTCAAGGTACCATCTTCATTGAGCTTTCCCTTTTCCTCATCCACGATATTCTCATACAGGCGAACCTCTGCATCCACTGCACTTTCTGCAGATACCCAGTGAATGGTTCCTTTGACCTTTCTGCCCTCAAAACCGGAACCGCTTCTGGTCTCCGGATCATAAGTACAGTGGATCTCCGTTACCACCCCATTTTCATCTTTCTTGTAATCCACGCACTTTACGAAATAAGCACCCTTTAAGCGTACTTCATTTCCAGGGAACAACCGGAAATACTTCTTCGGTGGCTCCTCCATAAAGTCTTCGCGGTCAATATATAGCTCTCTTGAGAATGCAACCTGACGCTTGCCAGCGGATTCATCCTCCTGATTGTTATCAATGTCAAAATATTCAACCTGTCCTTCCGGATAGTTGTCGATGATGAGCTTGATTGGATCTAATACCGCCATCATACGGTTTGCCTTCAGGCGCAGATCCTCACGGATACAATACTCAAGCATTGCATAATCCGCAGAACTCTGTGACTTGGAAACACCAACCAGCTCCATAAACATCTTGATGGATTCTCTTGTAAATCCACGTCTCCGAAGTGCAGCGATAGATACCAGTCTTGGATCATCCCAGCCATCTACGATGCCATCTTCTACCAGCTTCTTGATATAACGCTTTCCAGTCACAACATTTGTCAGATATAGCTTCGAAAACTCAATCTGTCTCGGTGGATTCTTGTATTCCAGTTCCCGTACAACCCAGTCATACAGTGGTCTGTGATCCTCAAACTCCAATGTACAGATGGAATGTGTGATTCCTTCCTCGGCATCCTCGATTGGATGTGCAAAATCATACATCGGATAGATGCACCACTTATCACCGGTATTGTGATGTGTCATACGTGCAATACGATAGATAACCGGATCACGCATGTTGATATTCGGGCTTGTCATGTCAATCTTCGCACGCAATACCTTGCTTCCATCCGGGTACTCTCCGTTCTTCATACCCTCAAATAATTTCAGGTTTTCCTCTACGCTTCTGTCACGGTATGGGCTGTTCTTGCCCGGCTCCTTCAGTGTTCCACGATACTCGCGGATCTCATCTGCAGACAGATCGCAGACATACGCCTTTCCCTTTTTGATCAGCTTGATTGCTGCCTCATACATCGCATCAAAATAATTCGATGCAAAATAAATCTTATCGTCATAATCAGCACCCAGCCACTTGATATCATCAATGATGGATTGCACATATTCTGTCTTTTCCTTTGTCGGGTTCGTGTCATCAAACCGGAAATGGAATGTTCCGCCATACTCCTTGGCAAGACCATAGTTTAACAAAATCGACTTGGCATGTCCGATATGCAGATATCCGTTTGGCTCTGGTGGAAAACGAGTTACAACCTCTGTATATCTTCCTTCAGCCAGATCTTTATCTATCTCCTGTTCAATAAAATTTTTTGAAACTGTTGCTTCACCTTCCATGAACGTACTCCTTTTTTCTAGTATTTCTCTATCATAGCATTGTATATGCATTTCGTCAATTTACTCTTTTGTATCGGTCGGCGCAGATGCGTCCTGCGTCACGCTGTTTTGCTTTCCATCTGCAAACACGCTGTCCATCTGGGAATCATAATTTGTCATGATCTTGTTATTGATTTCCATAGAGCGTTTCTCGTAATCCTCATGTGCGAGTTCTTTTTCTGATTTCTCCACATAGGCTTCGCCGCCACCCATGCTTGTCTGGAAGTCACGATTGACTTCCTCTACCAGCGCATTTACCTCTGGCGTAAGAATAGAATTGTCTACCTTTGGAATCTCAGATGTCTGCTCCAGATCAGATGGATCTGCCTGCTTCTCAGGTTTCTGTACCGTAGGAATCTCACTGCCTGTATTTCCTTCGATCACGGCATCCGCCAGCTTCTCATCCGCAGTTTCTGCCTGCGGTGCTTCCAACTCTTCGGAAACCTCTGGCTTATCCAATCCAAGCTTCTGCAAAAGCTCTGGATTCACATCTTTATTTGCATTTGCAAGCTGGGCGATCATATCCTCCGCATCCAGCATCTCCTTGTTCTGCTTATTGATCCGTCCTGCAAAGATCACAAGGCATACGATCAGGATCACAATAATCAAAGCAGCTCCAACTATAATTCCGATCACAAATGGATTTGTAAATGGACTCTTCTCTGTCGGAACTTCCACCGGTGCACTTGGAGTTGCCACCGTCGGGGTTGCAGGAACAAGTACTTCCTCTGACACGATCATCGGTACATAGCGCAAAAATGCCTGTTCCTTTGCATCGTACTCATAAAAGCCTTCCTCGCCCTCGACATTGATTGCATACACCAAATACAGATCCTTATCGGCGATATCCTCTGACTGATATGCAACGACCGAATTGTCTCCAATCTTCAAGGTCGTTTCCTTAAATCCATCCGGAATTGCAACGCCATCCGGAACTGCAGTTATAATATAGCGGTTATACTGGGATGAATACTCCTGATATGGGGTAAATACATCCTTTTCCGCATCCATGATAAACCAGTGGTTTTCCCCATCCTCGTCTTTCAGGCATACCACTGTGATCTTCTTATTCGGGGACTCGTAAGAAAGCACATCCCAGTCCTTATAGGTTGTCGTACCAGCAGTAAAGCCTTCCGGTGCTTCCAGACCATCCTCACTCATCACAAATGAATATTCTTTTCCATCGATCATCGCAACCGGATCTCCGACATCTTCGCCCGCCTGCACATTGATCGTATAAACCTTAACCGCACCATTTTCCGCAGTAACGGTTACTCGTACAGTATTCTTTCCTTTCTGGATCGAATTAGCGCCGGACACACTTGTTGTCGCATTGCTGTCTGCAGCAGATGCACTGACTACCACACTGGTGACATCCTCATCCACCTGTAATGAATATGTCGTGCGGTCTGCGGAGAATGCAGGTGTCAATGTACCCGGAGATACCTGCAGACTTGCCAGATCGCAATCTGCTGATCTGCCATCATCCTCCGTTGTCTCGGTTGTCTCACCTGCCTCTGTTGTTGCATCTCCATTATTGCTATCTCCATTGTTCGATGCGGTTGCAACCGTTACCGTTGCACCTGCATGCGAGATAGATATGGCATTGCCGTTGATATCATAGACATCACTTCCACTTGTTGTAATACTGCCGCTGCCGTTTGCAATGGCTGTAAAGGAAATCGAAAACGAACCTGCGGAAGTTCCACTTGCCGTTACGGTTCCACCGCCGCCATTGACGATTGCGCTTCCACTTGCGGAATTATATTGCAACACGCTCGAATTGTAAGACACATAGATCGTGTATGCAGAAATGTCTGAGCCACTGACCGATATCGTTGCCGTGACATTGTTTCCTACACTCACAGTACTTGCGCTCAGTGCGATTACCACATTTGCTGCCTGTGCATCGATCTTTCCAAATTGCAGGCATAAAATAAATGCTGTTAAAATTGCCAGTCCACGTTTCAAAAATTGTTTCATGATAGTCCTCCTGCTTCTTCCTGTCGTTTCTCATGTATGTTACTGAATTGTCTCCAATCCAACAATATGCCGCTGTATCTTGACGATATCCAAAGCGGTTACCTTTCCATCACCATTGATATCCGCGATTGCAAGCACGTCACTGTTTAACGCGTCGAGACCAACGATCAGACGCTGCAGTTTGACGATATCCAAAGCTGTGATCTTGCCATCACCGTTCAGGTCGCCCTTCTTGCCACCCGCAGACGGTGTCGTCGGGTTGTTCGTTGCTGTGCCCCGCACGACTGTTAATTTGTAAGTTCTGGTCGCACCACTCTGCGCCGTCACCACAAGGCTGATCACGTTTGTTCCCTGTGACAGGCTCACCGTTCCTGCACCGCTCACACGGGCATTCTTATTGACCGGTGTCGCTGTAATATTGATCTTATCCACGGAAGCAGACACGATCAGAGAATAATCCGTCGTGTTGTTCACCGCATACGACGGTGTCAGTCCATATCCCGCGATTGAAAGTGTTTTGAGCCAGTTATTTGGATTGCCGGAATCCGCAGGCTTTGAAACTGCCTGTGACGGCAGGCTGGAATAAACCGGAATCTCAAACAACATCGATGAATTGAGCAGATTGTTATTTTTATACGCATTGTAGCTTGTCAGACATTCCGTTGCCGGTGACTGGATATTCGTCATGTACTGATGGCTGAACAGGCTGCTCTTGTTTGTCACGTTAAATTTCTGTGTATACAACGTATTCTGTCCGACATTGATATACGATGCGCCAAGATACTGTGCACCGCCAATAATAGACTTTGCTGCGGTGTTCCACGGACGTCCATACGAACCGCTTCCGGCTGCCCATTGCAGACCCTTTACCGCTGCGTTGCCATTTGGCGTATCATACGCGCCAATGTTATAGAAGTTGTAAATGCCCGGATATGAGGAATTTGTACCAGAACATGCGGTTCCAATCGTAGAACCCATCTCCAGACGGATACGACTCGCAATATGATATGGACTGACACCAGACTGCGCCGCTGCCTCCATAATAATCTGTGCATAGGTGCGGCTGTCGCCTGCCGGTTTTGTCTGCGACATGAAGGTGCCTTTCAAAATCGCCTCCACACCAGTCTCATTCTGCACGCCCTGCTGATAAGACAGGCTCTCAAATGCAAAAATGTAATTCTCATACAGATATGTACGTGGGTCCATATAGTATGCAACCAGCTCATCCGATGCCGCAAACCATGTTGTTCCATCAAAGGAACTCCATGTGTCCGTCGCAATATTATAACCGATCGTCGTCGATCTCCAGTTATAATGCGGATATGAGCTTGTGCCATAGATCAGGTTTTTTACCTGTCCGGATTTGGATACCTCATTGGCTAAGAGTGTATTCCAATCTACGCCAGTCTGCACCGCACGGAACTCCCAGTTTGGATATTTCTCATGGATTGCCCGAAGATATGGTTTGTAACTGTCCGGGAACCCCTGTGCCGAAAGCTTTGCCTCAAAATCTGCATCTCCACTCGGTGTCGAAGGTGTCGGTGCTGCCCCAGCTACCACGTATTGGGAACTGACATATCCGGTATAGCTGCCACCATTATAGGTAAGTGTTACCTTATACCAGCTCGAATTGGATGTATCCTGAATCGTCAATGCCTGTCCACCATTTAGATAAATTGTATTTCCATTGGAATCTTTTATCGGCGTACCACCGGGTGTCTCACGAAAATAAACCCCAGTCACACCGGATTTTATAGAACCTTCCGTTGCCGCTGACGCACGCATAACGGGTATGTATTGAAAAAGCAGAACAACCATGCAGATTGCCACTACCGTTGCTATCCATCGTTTTTTTGTCATCAAACCACACCTTTTCTGAATTTGAGCCTAGTTATACATGGGTAGTATAACACAATATATTGATGGTTGCAGTAATTTTTTGGCTTTTTTTGTGATTTTTCACAGAATTTTCTGAATTTTTCAGTAAAAAAAGAAAGCTGGTAACGGGCATTCCTTTTTCATCATACATAATGCAAATATATGAAAATACACGAAAGTAAGCCGTTTTATAAAAATTTTAAATGCACTATCTATGTAGATGCGCGCACTTTTTTTGCACACCTACTGCACACCAATTATTCCTGTTGGATTGTATATGTCACCTTCATAGTTTTGTCTGCTGTCTTCTGCACTGGTTTGTCTAAATTACTGATTGTTGCCAGATACAAAAGAATACATCGTCTATCAATAGTAACACTGGCAGAACTCCCTGTGTAATATCGTGCAGGCTTGATTGAGCTGTTTATAACGTTATTCTTCTCTGTACTACTCATTTTTGTATTTTTTAAACTTTTTGTAACACAATCAAAGATTTTAACACATTTATTAGACTTCATAAATAACTTGCCTTTTTGAAGATTAACTAATCTATTTAAATATATCTGTTCGTCAGTTTCGTACTCTTTAACATCTGCAACATTTAATAAATCTATTTCATAAAATACATTAGGTCCAGCGATGTATAACTTATTATCATATACATCAATCCCATATGTTGGATACCATGTTTTCGTTGTGTTATTTGTAATTGCAAAGCTTGTTATTGTCATATCTACAGTATCTAATCTCACAATACTTAATATGTTATTTTTTGATATATTATTTCCTGTGGCAAAATACACATATCTTCCATCATTACAATTACAATCAACATTGATATTCTCAGTAACAGTGAATTCCTTTTGCTCATATACTACATTTTCTAATTTTTTTGTCGTTGTTCTCGATATACTAATCGGAAAAATATTTTTTTCTTCTGAGCTGTATTTATACACTGTTAGTTGCTTATTCGATAATATCACAGATATCATATAATCTGAATTTTCAAAACAAGGTCTTATTTTTTCTATATTCCAGAATGTGTTATTTGCTCCAGAAATGTCAAAATCATATTTTCCCGATTCGATCCCAAGATTTGGATCACCATATCCACATATTCCTGTGTTAACGTGCGTTAGAGCTACAGATGCAATCGTACCATTCGCTTGGTTAGTCGTCCAGTCATATACATATGTCATCTTTTTACTTGGCATATCAAGCACGCTCTCATTCGTATTGTAACTCCCTTGTGTCAACGCCTCATCCGAATTTGCTATGCCATATGCTGCACATCCTGTTACTTCCGTTCCTCCCGGAAGTAAGATTGCGTCGTCTGGCAACACTGTGTCTACAAGCAAAATCCCTCCAAACGCTACCGAAACAGTAGGGCAAAGCTTTTCAAGAACTTTTCCCGGATTCATCCAAACTCCATTTGCATCCAAGAGCTGTTGCAAAGCGTCAGTCATATGATTGTCACGCTCAATCACTTCGGTTTCTCTGCATCCCCGAAGCTCCAAGCGCACATGTCCGTGAAACTTCGGTACCTGAATTTTGTTTATATAAATATTTTTAAGTATTGATTCCATTTTAGTCCTCCTCGTTTTTAAACTGATACTGAAACTCTGTCAAGCTATCTTCTACAGTCGATACTATGAATGCGATCGTAAGTATCTTTGATGGTTCTAAGTTTTCATATGCCTGCAGCATGCTTCCGTCCAACGCATCTGTTAAAGATTC
>CAVGQQ010000010.1:0-76542 GCA_963631525.1 bacterium | reverse complement strand
TTTATTACTTACATATCTTTTAACACTAGTATTATTTTTAACTGTTCCTTGTGCCATCATTCTATGATCCTTCGTATACTGATAAATTGATATTTTTGGAGTTCCTGCGGCTTTCACTAAATTTACACTCATATTGATAAATAATCCAAATCCAAGTATAAATGCAACAATAATATTTTTTCTTAAATGCTTCATATCACTCATCATCCCTTTCTTAATCATTTTCTATTTCCCTTGTAGCAATTTTTTTAACCATTCCCAGATATCAAACTCACGCATTTTTGTACCCCCTCTCTTTTGTTACTCGATATTCATCCAATATCTATTCTCAGTGTACAAATCACCTGCAAATAATTCAACAATCAGTCAGTGAAGCGGACTTTTGATTAAAGGGCAATGCAAAATATGATATTTAATCTACACTTATATGGCTCTGTCTCATACGATAATTCTCCATGATAACGATTCACAATTCTCTGCATACTGCGAATACCGTACCCATGTCCCTCTCCTTTGCCTGTCTTTCCTGCATGAATCTGAGCATTTTCTTCGGACATCGTATTCTCTATCTGAAACAGCACCAGACTCCCCTTGCAGCTTGCCTGCATAGAGATGTCCCCAGTTTTATTGCATTGCAATGCCGCTTCCAATGCATTGGATAACGCATTAGATAATACTGTACACAAATCCATATCTGCAATATGAAGACTTTGCGGCAAAATACCCTGATAAGAGAAATGTATCTTTTCATGCTTAACCGCATCTCCAAGCACACCATAAATCACTGCATCTACGACCTTATTCCGGGAATATAGCAAAGGACTTTCTGAACAATAAACCGTCTGTACCATCTCGTCAAGCATCGCCTCTGCGTCTGCATAGTCCCCATTTTTAATACGCGTACGCAGATATGTAAGAAAATGTTTCAGATCATGTTGCTTTTCCCTGTCTAATTCCTGCTTCTCATATAAATCCATATAGTATTTCTGACTCATTTCCTGTTGCTTTTTATAAGCCTGAATCGCCTGTCTCTGTACATTGTCAGCGGAAAGCAGCTTTGTCAGATACATAAATACATATATTACGCAGATAGAAGATATAAACATTAACAGCAGGATCATAGATTGCACTGTATGCGTGTCTTCATATCCACCTCCTGCCACGAAATAAGTTACCATTGAAATTTGAAGCGTTGCGACTATCACCGACACCAGCATAATCGGATATTGCCGGCTTTCCAGATTAAAATAACTCTCCTTTCGCGTGCAAATCCATGCTACCAGCACCCAGACCCCTAAGCCCGGCAGACTGCAGAGAATATCAGACTGTTTGTGAGAAAAACCCATAATCTCATCCATATGGAACCCACCAACATAAATAATTACGGTATATATCAGGCTCTCCACTGCTTCCACGAGAAAATATGCCACCACATCTGCTTTCACAGATTGGAGTACTTTTTCATCAAAAATCATCACTAATACAACCAGTCCCGCCAGCAGATTCAAGATCGTTATCTTTTGTTTGGCGAATACAACTTCTATTAATACGACACCCAGAATGATAATACCGGAAAAAATATACTTCCACCGTTTCTTTTCCGGCTTTAATCCAAATATTCCCTTACATATAAGCCATATCTTCAATAATTTTATGATTCTTATCATGTAATACTCGATCACCGCTATCATAAAATCCTCCCATACCTTTTCATATATGTAAAATATACCTCCCGGAATTTTTTAACTCTACCCTTAGGGATAGTATAAACGTCCCCATTTACCATAGTTATCATGCGTCCCTCATAACGCTCTATATTCTCCATATTCAAAATCGCATACCTTGATATCCGGTACATGACCTCCCCCGGAAGCTCTGTCTCCCATGCCTTTAATGTCTTTTTTACTAACCATCCGTCCTCTGGCTTTCCACTGCACAAAACCCGGCTGTAATAATCAGCTGCATTGATTGATATGATATCCCGAACCTGCAGCTCCACTGTTTTCCCTTCGACATCCAACGAAATACATGTATTACACTCTGTGTATACCCGATCCAGTTCCTGTCTCAATCGTTCCTTCCAATTATTTTTGGCAAGAAAGGCTACTACATTTCTTCCAAATGCATCCTGCATCATTTCCATATGGTTCGTCAGGAAGATAACTGATTTCAGATTTCCCTTTTCTATTAATTTGTTCTTGATTTCAATACCACTTAATTCCGGCATATCAATATCAAGAATATATGCATCCGCTTTTAGTTTCCCCTCTTCGATATCCGAAAGCAATACCATTGGTTCCTCATATGTACAGCATCGTAGTTCCCTATACGGAAGCATATTACAGAACGCTTCCACCTCCCGAAGCATTCCTTTATCATCGTCACACACTACAACTGTCATCACAATTCTCCCTTTTTCTTTTGATTTTAAAAACAGCTATGAGATAGTATATCATCCCATAGCTGTCTAATAGTTCTAGTTCTTCACTTATTATTTACTTACTTCCACGCCGATTGTAACCTTCTCGCCGTTGATGTTCCACTCTTTTGAGTTGTCGCAGGTTGCATCCATCACAAATGCATCGCCAAGTACAACGCGCTTGATCTCATCTGCGTTCTTCTCCATCACGTCTGCAATCTTCGCATTGCCAGTTACATAGACCTTGATGCGGTCTGTTACCTGGAAGTCAGAATCCTTACGCATCGTCTGGATCTTGGAGATTACCTCACGCACATAGCCTTCCTCGATCAGCTCCGGTGTCAGAGTTGTGTCGATAACAACGGTTACATAGTTATCGCCCTCTGTCACATAGCCATCCATCTTCGCTACATCGATCAGCAGATCTTCCTCTGCCAGTGCGATCTCTGTATCATCTGCTGTGAACTTGATCACACCGTTTGCCTTGAGCTCGCTCATCGCTGCGTTGCCATCCACATTTGCAAGGTATTCCTTGATTGCGTTCAGATGCTTGCCATACTTTGGTCCGACTGTACGAAGCTGTGGCTTGAATGAATATGCAGTAAATGCAGACAGGTCTTCCTTGAACTCCACATTCTTCACATTCAGCTCGTCGCGCAGGATATCTACGAAATAATCATCCAGTGTCTTGGCAGCCTTGATATACATATTTGCGATAGGCTGACGGGACTTGATGTTCGCAGTATTTCTTGCGGCACGTCCAAATACAACGACCTTCAGTACTTCATCCATGCTTGCTTCAAGCTCTGGATCGATCATAGACTCGTTCACCTCTGGGAAGTCACACAGGTGGATGGATTCCGGTGCGTTCTTATCTACCGTGCGAACTAAGTTCTGGTAGATATCCTCTGTCAGGAACGGAATCATCGGTGCTGCGGTCTTGCAGAGTGTCACAAGAGCCGTATAAAGTGTCATGTACGCGTTGATCTTATCCTGTGGCATATCCTTTGCCCAGTAACGCTCACGACAACGTCTGACATACCAGTTACTCATATCATCAACAAACTCAGCGAGTGCCTTGGTTGCCTCTGGAATACGGTAATTGCCAAGGTTATCATCTACGGACTTCACCATAGAATTGAGCTTTGACAACAGCCACTTATCCATCACAGAAAGCTTGTCATACTCCAATGTATACTTGGTTGGATCAAACTCATCAATATTTGCATACAGCACATAGAATGCGTAAGTGTTCCAGAGTGTACCCATGAACTTTCTCTGACCTTCGACCACTGCATCCTCATGGAAGCGGTTTGGAAGCCAAGGTGCGGAGTTACTGTAGAAGTACCAGCGGATCGCATCTGCGCCGTATTTGTTCAGGGCATCCATCGGATCAACCGCGTTACCCTTTGACTTACTCATCTTCTGTCCGTCCTTATCCTGTACGTGACCAAGCACGATAACGTTCTTGTAAGGTGCCTTGTCAAACAGCAATGTGGAAATTGCCATCAGAGAATAGAACCATCCTCTTGTCTGGTCAACTGCCTCACTGATGAAGTCAGCTGGGAAATTGTCCTCGAAGATATCCTGATTCTCAAACGGATAATGCCACTGTGCAAATGGCATCGCACCAGAGTCGAACCAGCAGTCGATAACCTCTGGCACACGCTTCATCTCGCCGCCACAATCCGGACATGTGATTGTTACCGCATCAATGTATGGGCGGTGAAGCTCGATATCATCCGGGCAGTTCTTGCTCATAGACTTCAGTTCCTCGATCGAACCGATCGCGTGACGCTTGCCACAAGAGCACTCCCAGATATTCAGTGGAGTTCCCCAGTAACGGTTACGTGACAGACCCCAGTCCTGAACATTTTCCAGCCATGCGCCGAAACGTCCCTTACCGATACCTTCCGGAATCCAGTTTACAGTGTTATTATTCTTCACCAGTCTGTCCTTGACTGCGGACATCTTGATGAACCATGTATCTCTCGCATAGTAAATAAGCGGTGTGTCACATCTCCAGCAGTGTGGATACTCATGCTCGAACTTCGGAGCATCGAACAGAAGTCCTGCCTTCTCCAGATCAACCAATACCGGCTTATCTGCATCCTTTACGAACAGTCCTGCGTAAGGTGTTTCCTTTGTCATCTCACCCTTGCCATCGACAAACTGTACGAATGGAAGGTCGTATTTTCTTCCGACATTTGCATCGTCCTCACCAAATGCAGGCGCGATATGAACGATACCAGTACCATCGGACATTGTTACATAAGAGTCACATACGATGTAATGTCCCTTCTGTGGAAGCTTTGCAACATACTCCTTTGTACACTCGAAGAGTGGCTCGTATTCCTTGCCCTCAAGCTCGGTACCCTTGTATGTCTCAAGCACTTCGTATGCAGGCTTTCCATCCTCTGCAAGCTTGCCAAGAATAGAATCAAGCAGTGCTTCTGCCATGTAATAAGTATAGCCATCGGCAGCCTTTACCTTACAGTAGTTCTCATCCGGATTCACGCAGAGTGCCACGTTACTTGGAAGTGTCCAAGGGGTTGTTGTCCATGCAAGGAAATATGCATCCTCACCGATCACCTTGAAACGTACGACTGCAGAACGCTCTTTGACTGTCTTATAGCCCTGTGCAACCTCGTGTGAAGAAAGTGGGGTTCCACAACGTGGACAATAAGGGACGATCTTAAATCCCTTGTACAGAAGTCCGTCGTCCCAGATCTTCTTCAAAGCCCACCATTCAGACTCGATAAATGTATTGTGGTATGTGACATATGGATCATCCATATCTGCCCAGAATCCTACCTTGCCGGAGAACTCCTCCCACATACCTTTGTATTTCCATACAGACTCTTTACATTTGCGGATAAATGGGTCCAGACCATACGCCTCGATCTGCTCCTTACCGTCAATGCCAAGTTCCTTCTCGATCTCCAGCTCAACCGGAAGACCGTGTGTATCCCATCCAGCCTTACGAATGATCTTATGACCCTTCATTGTCTGATAACGTGGAATCATATCCTTGATAACACGTGTCAGCACATGGCCGATATGTGGCTTACCATTTGCAGTTGGAGGGCCGTCATAAAATGTATATGTCGGCAGATCCTTTTTCTCTTCGATACTCTTCTCGAAGATCTTGTTCTCTTTCCAGAACTCAAGTACTTTTTCTTCCCGGCTGGTGAAGTCCAGCTTTGTAGAAACCTTTTCGTACATACTTCTATATTTCCTTTCTTATTATGTTTGATTTTCATGCATATCTGATTCTGTCATAAAAATAGATTTGTGTCTGATGCACAGACCCATCCAAGTTTTCAGTATAACCCATAACCCAGGGAAATGTCAATAAACGCCCTGCACCGAAATATCTGCCACCAGAGAGTCTCAGAGAGATTTGTATATGCAAAACCGCACCATTTACATGATGCGGTTTTGTACACTCTGCGGACAAATATCCACAGGCTGCTATTTAGACATTTTGTTGTTCTGCTCCTTGTTGGTGTGAACTGAACCAGGCTTCTACCACTTCCTTAAGTCTGTTCTTTCTCGACCATTGAATCTTACTCTTTATTGCATTTTTACCCAAAATTTTATAGGTATCCTTATATACCTCTTTCAGCATATTGAGCGCCTGTTCTTTACTATTTAACCGAATCAGGGTACGTGTTTCATCCATAATGTAGACTCCCTCTGGCAGTTCACTGAGTCCTGAACCACGATATACCTCACCAGTTTTTGCATTTGTATAACCTGCCCGATGCATTTTTTCCTGGGTATCATCTACATCCTTAAGTCCTTGGGTATGATCATGCATTGTCAGGATGAGTCTCTTTGTTCCCTTCACAGTCTGAGGCGCAAAGCACACAGGATGATTTGAAAGCAGAGAATAAAATACCGTTGTCTCCGCATAATCTCCTAATGGTGCCATCTTACGTTTTTCCAGTTCTTTCAGCTTCTTACTGTCCTTCTCGTTCAGATTTAATTCTTTTTTGACATTATAGTCGTCACCTGTACCGGGAACCGGATCGTACTGGATTGTATCAAATTTTACATATTCCAACATATCCGGATAATTCTCCTTAAGCCAGTATTTGATCATCATGGCTCCGTGCGAGAGTGCCACTGCTCCTCGGCTATGACCTTTCATGATAATATGGGCAGGATGAATACGTGCTCTCAGTTTATCTTCGTCCTCTTTTCTTCCGCCCTCTTCCAATTTCTTAGCCATTTCATTTAAAGCTCTCCATTCTATCAGCTTCGGCTCCAGATATTCCTTTCCCATGAGCAGCATATTTTTTCTAAGACTCTCGATGCTGTACTTACCGGCATTCACTACACCTCCGCCAGCCAGTGGACCCGCCATGGTGATACGGCGCTTCTCTACTTCCATTCCATCTTTTCGAACAGTAGTTTTGGACTTTACATAGATACAGTCCTTATCTTTCAGCTTCTCACCGTATTTTTCTGCAAATCCGCCTTCTCCGGAACGGAATTCCGGATGCTTGCTACGAAACTCATTGATCTCGTTAATCCGTTTCATACTTCTTACACCCGGGATCCATGACAGCCATCTGGTCTTATTGTACCAGCGTGGTTTAACATCATCCTTTGCGGTCATATGCTCTATCCCGACTTTGTGTGTTTTTCCATCCTCCGTTACTTCAATGAAATCCTTTTTGTCAATACTGATTCCTTCCTGCGGCTGCGGAAACTGTTTAAAGCCGGAGCCTGCCATATCGAATTCCAGTACATTCGTTCCGTCATTATACAGCTCGGTTCCTTTGGAATGATGGAACTTCACAATCGCCGGTCTCAGTCCTGTCTCTATTTTCAGTTTTTCCTGCAGTGCACCCGGCATCAGTCTCAGAACTATCTCCCGAATTCCTCTCAGATTGAATATTCTATCTACATTCTTTACCTTATTATTATGACGATACATGCCTTTCGGAATCTGTTCTGCCTGTTCTTCCTGCTGGTTTTCTTCCATTTCATTCCAGTCTTGATTCCGTTCTTCCCTGCGTCTTCGCTCTTCTGCATCCATCTGCTCCTTCATCTTCACAAGAAATGTCTGCTGAGCCTCAATACGCTCCTGTCTATCCTGCTCCTCCTTCTGCATATTTATTATCTGCTGTTTATCTATCTGTTCAAACTCATCCCACGGCATTGGCATCTTCCTCCTCTTCTGTTTCTGCTATATAAACACCTCTTCTCACGAGCTCCGGCTCTGCATCCGGGAAAAGCCCATCGATCAGTGCGGCACTTCCTGCTGTCTGACAGCACACCAGAACCTCTACATCATCTCCATACTTTCCTTCTGTCTTGTCCAATGCATAGAGCAATAGCTGATAAAGCTGTGCACTACAGTTAGGTGTAAATCCCAACAACAGTTCCGGTATCAGTATGGTCCCCTCGTAGCTGCGTGCTACGAAAATAGCCTGTATCCGTCCACCACTGTGGTATACACAGCTGAGTTCTCTGTCATAGAAATGCGGATTCTCCACAAATTCGAGATGCATCGGTTCTTTCTCCAGCTCTTTTTTGAGCTGCTTCCATTCCTGCGAATTCAAATCTGCCATGGAGAGCACTTTTCCGACCGGTTTCTTTCCTTCAAAGTGCTTGTTCCTCCGAACCTCTCCCAGCGTAGTACGAAATTCATACTTATCTACCAGCGCAAACTCCAATCCCCAATCCTCCAGAAATGCACACAATCCATTGTATTCGGCAGGAAACGGAACATCACAGATCAGCGGATAAATTCTCGCACCGTTCAGGATTCGATACAGCTCCTCCATCAGTGCATTACCATATCCCCGTCCCCGGTATGCTTCTTCCACATACAACCAGTTCAGCACTGCCGCAATATCAACATCGACTCCATTTGTTCCTTCCAGTACATCAAAGATCAATATTCCGACAGCTGTAAGCTCACCATCCTTCTCTTCGACTGCTCCCAGACAATAGTGTCCCGGTTCCTCCAATGGATACAGCTGTTCCGGTGTTACCATATGCTCATAAGCTTCCGCTGTCGTATCTGTAATCTGAATAATCATATTCTCCGTTCCTTTCTCTTAAAATGCAGACTTGTAGTATACTGTCTCTTCCTTCAATTGCGTTCATTATAACATATCTTCAGATAAAATTTACTTACGCTTTGTTAAAGTTTTTTAAATATTTATAATTATTTGTGACCCTTTGACAGGCTCACGTTATTTATCAAAAACCAATGACATCCGTTCACTATTCTGATATAATATGAAGCGTGACGATACATGTTTTAAGTGTTTCATGACACGGAAGGAGTTTCATATGATTAATTTTAAGGTTGGAATTATGGGTGCCGGAAAAATTGCCGGAGTTATCGCAGATACACTCAGAGAGCTGGATGCATTTGAGGCATACGCCATTGCATCCCGCGACATAGAAAAAGCAGAAGCATTTGCCAAAGAACACGACGTAGCAAAATATTATGGCTCTTATGAAGAGCTGGCAGCAGATCCGGAGGTTGAACTCATCTACATTGCAACACCTCATTCCCATCATGCAGAGCACGCCAGACTTTGTCTGAATGCGGGAAAACCGATTCTTGTGGAGAAAGCATTTTCTTATAATGCAGCCACAGCCGAAGAGGTTATGAAGCTTGCCAAAGAAAAAAATCTTTTCTGCGGCGAGGCAATGTGGATTCGTTTCATGCCGATGTATCGTCTGCTGGCCGAATATATCCAGAAGGGTGCCATCGGCCGTGTAAATAACATTACTTGTTCCCTTGGCTACTCTCTTCTCAAGAAAGAACGCCTGACCAAGCCGGAGCTTGCCGGCGGCGCACTGCTTGACCTTGGTGTCTATCCCCTGAATCTTGTTTCAATGATCTATGGTTCGGAAGCACCAATGATCGGTTCCACTTGTGCAAAGCTGGATACCGGTGTCGATGCACAGGAGGCTCTGCAGATTACTTACAAGGGTGGCAAATGTGCAAACGCATTTATTACAATGATGTACCAGCCGGATAATAACGCCAGAATCTATGGTGATCGAGGATATATTGAAATTGAAAACATCAATTGTCCGGAAACTTTCCGCATCTACAATGCAGATCACAAGCTTGTACTCGAGACAAAGAAACCAGGCAAGCAGACGACCGGATATGAGTTTGAGTTTATCGCAGCCAGAGATGCCATCATTGTTGGGCAGACTGAATGTCCGGAGATGCCTCATTCTGAGACACTTCGTATCATGCAGATTTGTGATTCTCTGAGAAATACATGGCAGATCAAATACCCAATGGAGTAGTTATATTATTTTTTCATTATATGCCATCCTGCCTATCGGCTTGATGAATCACAAGGCACCAGACAACGAATTTTTTCATATGTCTGGTGCCTTGTGTTCCGTATACTTCCCGTATGATCCTTAATCCAAGGTAAGCTACCGCTCTCGCTTGCGCGGCCACACCTTCTGAATTGCCGGAAACTGCTCATGCAAAGCCTTGACATATGTTGACCCAATTGCCAGCTGTTCTGAATTCCGCATTGTGATTACTCGATTTGTATAATCAATACTTTGTATATAATTTGCATTTATAATCCCACTTCGCGAGCATTGCCGAAAATACCACGCATCTGCAGCCTCCAGAAATTGCTGCAGCGTAATATAATGTACCTCATATTTAACACCATTGTTTAAGCTCAACTCAACTCCCCGATTTAATGTCTGCACATGGCTAATCTCTACACATTTTACCGGATATAGCACATTCTGATTTTGGATATACAACATACGTGCCTCCATCTTATCCTGCCGCAGCCGCGGACAGGCTCGTGCGCGTCTGTGCCGTGGCTCCTGTAACGCCAGTCCGAGTGTGTCACACAGCCGGTGTTCAATCGCCAGCGAGTCTATGATAGCATAACAGCTCAGCTCCTGGTTGCAATAGCTGCTTGGATCCTCCACATCCGATATCAGTATTATCGGCGTTTCTTCATATTGTTTTAGTCTTCGTGCAGATTCCATAAACCGATATGCATCTGCCATATTCCGGTGAAGCTGCACCTCTGATGGTCCACACACCAGAACATCTACCTGATGCTCAACGATAATCCGATAGGCTGTACTATAATTTCTTACTATTTTTACGGAATATTCCATCGATAGCCGGTTCATGATCAGCCGACTTCTGTCCAGTATCTGTTTGTCCCCCAAAACAAACAAAACTATCTTTCTCTCCTTCAATATAGTCTCCCCTTGTAAATAAAAGCAGAAAAAACCTCCTCCTGTCTTTCTGCTTTTTCTCTTCTAGTTACAATATTTTTCTATCAGCGTCAGTGCCTCGTCCATCTTCTCTACCGGAATCTGCCCCGGAGCAGAAGCCTCTGCAAAGCTTGCAAATGTAATCGCGCTTCCAAATACCTGTCCGCTGATCCGGCTGATTGCCCCCATCTTCCCCATAGACATGGTGACAACCGGAATCTCTGCATATGCCTCCTGCATCATCGCGGTTGCTGCGAGCAGATTTACCACATGCATTTTATTTTCCGGCATAACTGCAAGCTTTGCAACATCTGCCCCCAGATCCTGCATACTGCGCAACCGGTTCACGATCGTCGTTGCATCCGGTGTGGTCTGGAAATCATGGTTCGACATGATAATCTTTACCCCTTTTTCCTTTGCGATCCCGATCAGTTCCTCTGCCTGCTCTGCCCCGGAGAACAACTCGATATCCACCATATCTGCCGTTGCTTTTTCAATCACATGCCTGTTAATCTCGTAGATCGTCGGCGTGGTAAAGGCAAGCTTCTCGCCACCCTCCGCCTCACTCCGAATTGTGAATAGCAACACTTTCTCCTGCAGAATCTCTGCTACCCTTGCAAGTAGCCTGTCCAATTGTTCATAGTCCGGGAAAATATCCAGATAATCGCCACGAAGCTCCACCATATCAATGGCAAAGCTTCTCTGTGACTGTTTTATCTGATTCGCCTGCGCTATGATTTCATCCGCTGTCCGTCCGACCAGCGGTACACAGATCTTCGGTCGATCAAACCCGATGATGCATTGCTTTATCTTACAATAACGAATCATAGTTTTTCCTCTATTTTATTAGTTCATCTTCTCATAGTACTGGGATGACAATGCCTGCAATACCTCTTCGATTGTGAAGGAATCGTAATCCTTGTAAATGCTTGCCTGTATATAAATATAGACACCATCTTCTACATCAACCACAGCGGTAACATCTGTTATATCCATAGAGAATGCTCTATATGTCTGTACATTATACAAAACGTCTTTTCCATCCACAGTTGCCATCTGGTTCAACTGTGTATCCTGAACCTCATAACTGTCAATGGAAGATATATCCAAATATGCCTCTTCTAATGCACCATCCAAAGAAGGAGCTGTCTCAATTCCATACTGAATGGTTGACACATTGTCCGATGCAAAATTCACATAATAGCCTTCAGGACTTGCAAAACTAAATGTAAAACCATCAATACAGCCCTTAACCTTATATTTATACGCATCATCAAAAGTCTGTAAATATGCATTTTCCAGAGTCATATCATCCAGACCATTCTCATACCCTGCGTCTCCGTCGGTTGCCACCGGCTCTTCTATATCCTCTTCCACCTGATCAAGCAGATCCGAATTCGTTCCAAACAGATCATTAATCATATTGATCAGATTCACAAACTGAGCATTGTCTGCCAGCCGCTCAACCCATGCTTCCATAAGCTTCTGACTTTCTTCGCCCAATGTCTGCAGATCATCCTCTGTAGCAGTAGCAATATCATACACCTTTTTGCTTGTATCCAGCTGCTGCAAAGAAATGTTCGATGTATCAATCGTTGTGTTAATGCTTCCGTTACAAAGTGTCTGGTTGGCTACCTTGAACTCGAACGAATCGATTGCCATTGTATAGGCAGCTCCCTTATTGATGTCTTTGTAAGCACCCTTATAATTAAATACATATGTATCTGCGCCTATGATATTTGCATTGATGGTATTCTCAAATGTATTGTCCGCTCTGTTAAATGTTTTCTTCCAGTCAACTGACAGGTACGAGGAAGCAGAAAGCTTCACGGTTGTGGTAACCGTATCTCCTGATTTTACAACATCCTTTGTGAAATCGAGTCCGATTTCCGTATCTCCGGCAAATACAGTCACACTTCCGTATGTATTCCCACTGATATCGTGTGTCTCAAATTTCACACCGGCAGAAGTTCCGGACAAATCAAAGCTTAAGTTCCCGGACAAATCATTTTTACCCGCATCAAGCCAGAAATCATATTCAAGCTTTACGAGATTCATAATATTGATCTTATCCTTGCATGTAATCTTAACCGCTCTCTTGCCCTTAACATAAACCTTGACACGCAGATCATCCTTAATCAGACTTGGTATCATAGTCTTTACCTGCTCCATGTAATACTCATAATCATCCGCGCTCATGCCCATCTGATCAAGAGTATCCTCTGAGCTCGTTATCATTTCACTCATACCGTCAATCACTGATACACACGCATCCTGCAGATCTTCCTTTGACCATGTCACATAATACTCCTGGGCTGTTACCGTCTCATCATTGACGGTAATCCTGGCTCTTCCCTGTTTTTTAAATTCTGCAGTATCCCAGATTGTCTCTAGTGCATCCACATACCCACTGGTGAGTGCCGCTCCTCCCTCTGTGCCGGTCGCAAACATATTTGTGCTATATCCTGTAAGCGCAGACGCATCCAGACCAAGAGACTGTCCTGCTGGAGAATTAACAATTGCTCCTATCGGATCATCGGCCGGAAATGACAGATATCCGGCAATCAGTTCCGGAATACCGATGCTTACAGTATCTTTATCCTGAAATACCTGATAAGAAACGCAATCCTCGCCGCCAATCGTAATTGCACCCTCTGCGGAAAGCTTGTTCTCCTTCCGGTCAACGGCATCCTTCTGGTTCCATCCAATCAGACACGCATCATCACCATTTCCTGCATTTACAGAAATATCAAACGAGGTATTTCCCCCTTTTTCCTGATATGCATCTGCCAGAGCATCCCTGCCGAGTATATCATCTATCTCATTCTGGCTATATGAGGAAAATGTTTCTTCGATTGCATCCAGTACAACCTCTTTATCTGATTTAAAGAGACCCGGAAGAAAGATAACTCCGCATACAACAAGTGCCACGATAGCTGCCCCACCACCAATGAGTGCTGCAAGCTTTCCCCTTGTCATCGGTTTTTTCAGCTTCTTTGTTTTCCCTCCGCCTACCTGTGGCTGTACTGGCTGTTGTCCGTATATACCTGTCATATCCGGCTGTACCGGCTGTTGTCCGTATATACCTGTCATATCCGGCTGTACCGGCTGTTGTCCGTACATACCTGTCATATCTGGCTGTACCGGCTGTTGTCCATTATTGTTATCCATAAATTCCTCCCCTTATGCTGTTTTATCCAAAAAAGCACTGACTACCGCCAACATAATTCCCACTATCAACGCAACTGCTCCAATACCAATAATCGAGAAGAAATGGGAGGAACAGAGCATAAGCCAGATCAGGCATCCAAGTGAAACACCTGCACATACGAGCTTTGGCAACTTCATGTTTACAACACTGAATATCAACAGTGCAATTCCCGACAATAAAATCAGCCACGGTGTAATCATCAAGGCGGCCTTCCCCTTTAAAAGGAGGTGCATCGTTCCGAACACTTCATTCGCACTACTCTTCTTAATGGTTGTTCCAAGCTCATCCTGCAATTCCCTCAATGCACTGCTCTCTACAGCATCAAGCATGTCAGCAAGAGAGCTTGTAGAAATATTAGCACCATAGCTATAGCCAAATAAAAGACTCCCCATCTGACTGGATGCTTCATCTACTCCACGATCAATCGTATTGCTGAGCTTCGACAGCTCATACAGGGTTAAACCATCCGCAGCTTTTACCTTCATGCTGATTCCATCCTCTGAAATCCTTTCATTCACATGAATGGATGCAAAGTTCATAAACGGAACCATAATCAAAAGCATTGCACCAATGATTCCCAGAAGGCAAAACATGTTAATGCCCATCTTTTTTACATTTCCCGTAAACTGATTTTTCACATTCTTAATACTGTCAGCGACATTTTTCCCTGTGCGTGGCTGTCCCGCATATGGCTGTTGATACTGCTGGCTATATGACTGCTGGTATGCCTGTCCCGCATACGGCTGTTGATACTGCTGACCATATGACTGCTGGTATGGCTGTCCCGCATACGGCTGTTGATACTGCTGACTATATGACTGCTGGTATGGCTGTCCCGCATACGGCTGTTGATACTGCTGACTATATGACTGCTGGTATGGCTGTCCCGCATACGGCTGTTGATACTGCTGACTATATGACTGCTGGTATGGCTGTCCCGCATACGGCTGTTGATACTGCTGACTATATGACTGCTGGTATGGCTGTCCCGCATACGGCTGTTGATACTGCTGACTATATGACTGCTGGTATGGCTGTCCCGCATATGGCTGTTGATACTGCTGACCATATGACTGCTGGTATGCCTGACTTTGCTGAACCTGATTATAAGCCTCATATACCGCCTGGTCACTCGTCTGCTGAACCGAATTGGAATAATCCGGCTGAGCATTTGAAAACGATGCCAAATCCTTGTTATTATCCATAGATACTCTCCGCTTTCCTTGTTTGATTAGTAAACCTTTGCTTCTTCCTCGCCATTTAATACACGAAGTGCGCCCTGTGCCAGAGCAAGAAGCTCGTCCTCGCCACCATATACTGTAACAGGTGCGATGAACTGTACTCTCTTTGTGATCTCTTCCGTTGCATACTTGCCATATGCGATACCACCTGTCAGGATGATCTGATCAACCTTACCAGACAGAACGGCTGCCTGTGCACCGATATCCTTCGATACCTGATATAAAAATGCATCGAATACAAGCTGTGCATGCTTGTCACCATTCTTTGCCATAGCCTCGATATCTCTTGCATCGTTAGAACCGCAGTATGCGTTAAAGCCTGCCTTACCAACAAGCTGCTTGATCATTTCCTTCTCTGTATACTTTCCTGAGTAGCACAGACGAACCAGCTCGCCGTTTGGAACACCACCGGCACGCTCTGGTGAGAATGCACCATCGCCATCCAATGCATTGAATACATCTACAACCTTACCGCCTGTATGAGCACCAACGGAAACACCGCCACCCATATGAACAACGATGAGGTTCAAATCCTCGTACTTCTTACCAACTTCCTTCGCATAACGCTTTGCAACAGCCTTCTGGTTTAATGCATGGAAGATACTTGTTCTAGGAAGCTCTGGATGTCCGGAAAGTCTTGCAACATCCTGTAACTCATCAACAACAACCGGGTCTACGATATAAGCAGGGATTCCAAGCTCGTCTGCGAAATCCTTTGCCAGAATACCACCGAGGTTTGATGCATGCTCGCCACGCTTTGCCTCTACCAGATCCTTTACCAGCTCATCTGTAACTGTGTATGTACCACCTGGGATTGGCTTCAGCAGACCACCACGACCGACAACAACGTCAAGTGTCTTGATATCGAAATTGTTCTCAGCTAAAACCTTTGCGATAACGTCCTTACGGAAGTCCTTCTGTGCAACGATCGAATCGAACTGTGCGATCTCCTCTGTGGAATGACGCAGTGTCTCCTCGAACAACAATGTCTCATCCTCAAATACACCAATCTTTGTAGATGTAGAACCTGGATTGATGATCAATGACTTATAACTCATTTTATTATCCTCCTGTTTATTTATGCTTATAAATTATTTATTCTTCTTCAAATTCTCAGCAACGATAGCTGCAAGGGCAATGGAATTTACCTTTGTCTCAAATGTATCAGAACGGGATGTCAGGATAACTGGTGCCTGTGTACCTGTTAAGATACAGCCGTTCTTAACCTTCGCTGTGTGAACCAATGTCTTATATGTGATATTTCCTGCATGAATGTCTGGGAACAGCAGGATATCTGCATCACCAACGATCTTACGGTTTGTTGCTCCCTTATGCTTTGCAGCTGCCGGGTCAATTGCAAGATCCATAGAAAGAGGTCCATCCACGATACATCCTGTGATCTTACCTTCTTCATTCATCTTTGTAAGTTCAGCAGCATCAACTGTAACAGGCATCTTCGGATTTACTACCTCAACAGCTGCAAGTGGAGCTACCTTTGGACACTCGATACCACATGCATGTGCAACCTCAACTGTATTGCCAATGATATCTACCTTGTCCTCCAATGTTGGGTATGGAATAAATGCAACGTCAGTCAGGAAGAACATCTTCTCGAAGCCTTCGATCTCAAACAGACATACGTGTGACAGAGCCTTACCAGTTCTAAGACCAACTTCCTTGTTCAGTACACTCTTCAGGAATCCCTTTGTATCAATGAGTCCCTTCATGTACATATCTGCCTCGCCATCATGTACAAGCTTAACTGCTGTAAGTGCTGCTTCTGTCGGATCCTTTACATCAATAATTTCAAAGCCTTCTAAGCTCATATTCATGCCTGCAGCAATCTCCTTGATCTTGTCTGCATCACCAACCAGGATCGCATCTGCGATATCCTGATCCTTCGCTGCTTTTACTGCTTCAAGGACTGCATCGTCCTGTGCAACAGCTACAGCAAGCTTTTTCTTGCTGCATGATTTGATCTGCTCAAGTAATCCTTCAAAATTCTTCATTGTTCTGTTCTCTTCCTTTCCTCTTTCTATCCTCTTGTTAAGATTCTTTGTTATTTTTTACGTCCAAGATCGCTGAAACGGCGCACAGCACGATCGCCACAAATCCCATCGCACGATCAATGTGCTTACTCATCTGCTTCCTTCGTTTTTCTTTCAGCTTCCGCTCTTTGCGTGACATACGCTTCACTGGTTCTCTGTAAAGCGGTTTCGCAGGCTTTGCTTTCTTCGGTTTTTTCGGAGTCTTCAGTCTCGACATCTGTTTCACCTTCTTTGACGATATTATAATCTTTAAAATTATACCATTCTATGCCGATTTTCGCAACATCTGTTCCGGCGGCTTCGCAAAATACGCTACCGTCAGCAGAATTGTCATACAAACCCAGCTGATTGGCTCCGTGAGTGCCACACCAAAATACGCAAGCCGCGGCACTAAAATCGTCGCGGAAAGCACCTTGATTGCCATCTCCACCACACTCGAACAGACCGGAATGACCTTTCTTCCCATGCCCTGCAGACTGCACCGCAGGATGAACAGTGGGCCTAACACATAATAAAATACAATACTGATTCTCGTATACATGACCGCCGAGCCAACGATCGTCGGATCATTTGTCGATGCAAGCCATGTAAATATCTTCTCTCCAAACGCATAACAGACAACCACTAACACCGTTGAGATCGCCGTTACCATCACCATCGCATGACGGATGCCACGCCGGATACGCGCCGGTTCCCCGGCTCCCATGTTCTGACTGACATACGTTGTCATCGCATTTCCGATACAGTACTCTGACACTGCCAGTATATCGAAGATCTTTCTGGCTGCGGTGTGCGCCGTCACGATTGCGGTTCCAAGTCCATTGATCGCGCCCTGCAGGACGATCGTTCCGAAGTTCACGACAAGCGACATGAATCCCATCGCAAGTCCTGTTGTGAGAAGCTCACTGTACTGTCCTTCGACCGGCTTCCACTCCTCTTTCTCAGGTATGATATCCCGGAATTTGAGCAGGATATAGCCGAGGCAAAGCACTGCCGAAAGTGCTTGTGAGATGATCGTCGCCCATGCGGCACCCTGAATTCCCATATGGAATCCATTCACAAACAGCAGGTCCAGTCCGATATTAGCGAACACAGATATAATCAGACAATACAGCGGTGTCCGGCTGTCACCGACCGCACGCAGTACATTTGCACACATGTTATAGACAGACACGAAGATAATGCCGTACAAGATGATGCGCACATATGCAAGTGCCGGACTCATAATATCCTCCGGTGTCGAAAGCAGCCGCAGGATCGCCGGGATTAAAAGCAGGATCAGCACCGTCAGCACAACTGCCCCTGCGACGGTCAGCAGCACCGTACCTGCCACCATGCGGCGCATCCGTTTAAAATCTTTTCCTCCGAAACTGTTCGCGATCGGGATCGCGAATCCAAGCGTCAGGGAATTCAAAAATCCAACTAACGTGTTCGATACAACGCTTGTTGCACCAACTGCCGCAAACGCCTCGGTACCGACAAAGGTACTTACGATCTTACTGTCTGCGATATTGTATAACTGTTGAAATATGCTTCCAAATATCATTGGTATGGCGAACAGGATAATCACCTTCGCCGGATAGCCTTTTGTTAAATCTTTCATAACTATAAAGGAGCTGCCAGAGTTTCCTGACAGCTCATATCCTATCTTAATTTTATTCTACGGTTACGGATTTCGCCAGATTTCTCGGCTTATCCACATCCAATCCCTTTGCCTCTGACGTATAATATGCAACCAACTGCAATACAACTGCCGTTGCAAAGGATGTAAATTCGCTATCCATCTTTGGAAGACGGATATGCTGGTCACAGATGCTTGGATCATTCACTTCCTCGTCCATGCTGACAAGCACGACATACGCACCTCTCGCCTTTACCTCCCGGATATTCGAGATAACCTTCGCATAGACATCCTCCTGAGTTGCCAGTGCGATAACCGGTACATTCTCCGAGATCAGTGCGATTGTTCCATGCTTCAGCTCACCTGCGGCATATGCTTCTGCATGCACATAGGAAATCTCCTTTAACTTCAGTGCTGCCTCCAAGCTCATCGTGTAGTCCAGACCTCTTCCGATATAGAAGGTGTCTGTTGCAAACTTGATATGACCTGCCACACGCTTGATCTCATCCGCACACTTCAAAGTCTCCTCGACAATATTCGACGCATTTGTAAGCTTTGTCATGAAGCGCTTTGCATCATGCTCGGTGATGAGTCCCTTCACCAGTCCGATCCGGCATGCGATCAGATACATTGCTGCCACCTGTACGGTGTATGCCTTTGTCGATGCAACTGCGATCTCCGGACCTGCATGTGTATATAATACATAATCGCTCTCTCTTGCGATCGTGCTTCCCTTTACATTGACGATAGAAAGCACCTTGGAACCGCGGTTTTTCGCAAGCTTCAACGCCTCTAATGTATCGATTGTCTCACCTGACTGGGACAGTACGATTGTCAATGTCTCCTCGTCGATGATCGGATCTTTGTACCGGAACTCGGATGCACAATCTACATGTACCGGAATCCGGAGCTTCTTCTCGATCAGATGCTTTCCTACCATACCTGCATGCATCGCTGTACCACAGGCTACGATGGAAATGCGCTTGCAGTTCTTAAATATCTCGTCGTCAATACCGTCCTCCATGAAGTCCGGAAGCTCCTGATTGATTCGTGGTGCAATCGTGTTACGAATTGCATCCGGCTGCTCATAGATTTCTTTGAGCATGAAGAACGGATAACCACCCTTCTGTGCACTTGTGATATCCCAGTTCACGGTCAGCATCTGTGGCGTCACTTTGTTTCCCTTCAGATCCTGAATCCCGATGCCGTCCTTCTTCAGTGTCAGAATATGATATTCCGGCACTACAAAATACTCCTTCGAGAACTCGATCAGTGCCGTGAGATCAGACGCAATCACTGAACCTCTCTCACAGGACGTTGCTACCATCGGGCTGACGTTCCGGATCGCATAGATTGTATCCGGGATATCCTGGAACATAATACAAAGTGCAAATGCACCGGACAGCACCTTCACTGTCTTCTTGATTGCCTTGACCGGATCTCCCTCGTAGAACTTGTTCAGAAGTGCCGCAACAACCTCCGAATCTGTCTCTGATACGAGCTGGTCTGCAAGTCCGTACTCTGTCACGATCTGACGGTAATTCTCGATAATACCATTGTGGATCAGTACGACCTTTCCGACACGATGTGGGTGTGCATTCACGTCCGTTACCCCACCGTGGGTCGCCCATCTTGTATGACCGATTCCACAGGTAGCAGGCATTTTCTCTGCCTCGCAGAGCTTCCGTAACTCCTCTACCTTTCCGGTACGCTTGCGCACCTGAATCTGGTCGTTCGACAAAAGTGCTAATCCTGCGCTGTCATATCCCCGGTACTCCAACCGTTCCAAGCCGCCGATGATAATATCCTTCGCTGGTTCATTCCCCGTAAAACCAATAATTCCACACATAATATCTACCTCTATTCTATTTTTAATTTTCTATGTCTTTCACGCTGATTACAGAACTTTGTTTTGCAGTTACCCGCATATTTTTTTCTGTATACGCACTCAGCTTGTACGGAAACGCATCCGCCGAATCTTTCGATCACGTTTCTCCTCGTCATCCTGAGTTTTTTCCGTCCCCTCAGGACCAGGCGCTAAGGTTCTTACCTTTCGAGTTCTGTGTCCTCCCATCTCACACAGTTGCCTTATTCTATCATACCAATTTTTAAAATGCAAACGAAAAGAAAGGGCAGATGCACCTGAACATCTACCCTTTCTTCTCTGCGCGCTTCTTACTTAGAAGCTTCCTTGAGCAGGCTTGCGCGTGCTGCTGCCGGCTCCTTTACCTGATGGCTGTGCCATGCAGATGCGCTATTTACAGTCTTCTTTGCAGTGTTGTAACCAATCTTTGCTACGAGTTCCTCAATCTTCTTCATACTTTGTACCTACCTTTCTTTTTCCTATCATTGCTAACACTGCTACAAAGGTTACAGTTCCAATATACACAGTGCCAACAATCACACATGATCTCCAAAGAAATGCCAGCAAAGAGCCAATCCCTAAAACGAGAAATCCGTTTCGTTTGTTCCGTCTTTTCTGCTCTGCGTTCAGCGGCTTATTTGCATGTGCAACCGGACCGAGTATCGCAAATACACAAAGATCTGCGGCAAGCACAATCCAAAGCACGACCGGTACTTTCAGGTATGCTTCCATGTACCGTGAAAGTATCATGACCGCCCCCCAGCCACCATAGCTGACAAGCATACAGACCAGCGACGTCTCTGCATGATACCCACCGAAAGCACTGCGAATCAGGTAAAATGTTCCCAAGAACAAAGCAGTCTGTAACAGGTTCTTCGTGACTATCCCAAGCAGAATAAACCCGATCACCTGACACATCTGTTCAAGAAAAACCGCATATCCATATACATAGATATCATAGTCTTCTTTCTGGATCACATCTCTTCGCAGCAAATAATCTGTGATTGCATATGCAAGACGTTCCATAGGCTTCCTCCTCACTTCATTTCCTGCTACTACAATACCTGATTTTCGGCATTTTACAACCCGTCTGGCAAAGTTGGTTATTTTTTGAGCATACTTTTTACTTTTTCGACTTTATACGACGATATTCGAGATGAAAAATCCGTTTCGTTCTTCCTCATAGAAGGAGCCTTCCATATCCCGGATCAGCTTCTTCACACTCTTTCTTCCAAGTCCGTGCAGACTCGCATCCGCTTTCCGCGTGCGAAGCTCCGGATTACTCTCCATTACCGACTGGCTGATCCGGTTCCGGACAGTTACCAACAACAAGCCCGCACTCTCGTAGATCTGCAGTTCGATCAGCTTGTCCTCTGCTATAACAATCACATACGAACCCCGTATAATGTGGTTCAACCATGTGTTTGTGGTGGATATGAAAATACCGGAGAAGCAATAAGCTCTCCGGTATTTTTCTGCGCTGTTGTGTAGCTCTTTATGCCGCCAGCAAGCTGGCGGGATTTATTTGGATTTTCGGATTCGGAAGCAGACGGGCGCCGCGATCCAGGTAGCGGTAGCAGAGTAGCGGTAGCAATGCCCGTAGTAGTAGACACCCGCGAAAGAAGTAGAATTGCCAGCATCCGCGGAAAGCAACCACCAGCCATTAGGCTTACCATCTTCAACCGTACATCTGATTCTGTTTCTCCAGTCCTTATAGAAATCAAGCTGCTTATATACATCTTTATCTCCAAGCCAATCATTGTCGTCAAATTCTTCCTTGCTGAATACCTCAGAAGCAGATGGCGCAAAGATCATTGCCTGAACTTCTACAAGCTCTCCGTCGCCATCTTTTTTATACTTACGCTTTGTCGGAATAATGGCGTTTTTCAGAGAAGTAGGCAGGAGAGACTTGTAAAAAGTATCGTACCATTTCTGCATATCGGTATGTGCCATGGTTTTAAGCAGCTCTTTCATTTCCAGACGGTATCCAGTTTCGTCAATATCCGTAACCTCAAAAACAACTCTTTGCCCGTCTGTCAACTCACACGGTATTACATCGCCAATGTTGAGCGTGAGAACCCCGTCCTTAATGTCCTGCATAATGTCGTCTATGGATCCGGCAATGTATCTTTTTGTATTCGATACGTTAACTCTGGTCTTTGGAGCTTCACAAGTGCAGCCACAGTCCTGTATTGCATGAACGGCAGTAGCTGCCTCCATAAATGCGTTTCTGGAGTCCTCAAATGTCTGAGAAGGCTCTCCGTTGTAAGAAAATATGTTACCATTAACCATCATATCAATTTTCATTATCGCCAATCCTCCTATTCTGCCTTAATCTCGATTACAAGGTCCTTGCCCTCAGCCCATCCGATAGTACCAAGAGTTTGCTTAGGTACATAAAGCGTACCGATTTTTGGAGCGTCAAGCTCATTTTCTAAAACCTCTGTAAATCTGATCGTGTTTTTGGTTGCTTTTTCCATTTTGAAATTAACCTGCATAATATGCCTCCTTAAAATTTTGTGGTATGTGATAAAACACCCGTTCCGGTTCAGTGACCGAAGAAGCGATTCTATCCTGATAGTTACTGCATGATCCGTCAGTAAGCATTACGGATCCGCGTGTGCATTGTCCGTCTCTATTGCTGTCTCAATTTTCCTGATTGCAATATACATTCATGGCTATGCCTCCTTGTCCCAGTTGACAATAATTAAGTCGCCGTCGTTTGCAAAAATACCATACAGAATACCTCTAACGGTATCCCAGTTTCCGCCAGCTATTCCACAGCCGATACGCCCCGGTACCGCAACTGTGTAGCCTCGCTCTTTCGCCCAGTCCCGGACTTCGATCATGCACTTACGGAAAGCCGGGTAGTCCGTACTCATATCGCGCTGACTGAAAACATTTGCAATAACTCTATTCTTCTCACAGCGGAGATATTGTACTGTGCCAAGTAGGCTGTCGCCATGAGCGGTACAAAGCCTCTGATACTTACTGTACTGAGGATCTGTTAATACACGGCGTCTGATAGCAGCGGCAATACCACCTCCCATAACACCGTAGTAATTTACCTGGTGGCATATCACATCTGCGTCACAGCTCAGCAGATCTCCTGTAATCTCTCTAACCATTGTTTACACCTCCTTTATCATTACCAATCTGTGCCATGAACTCTGCCGGAGTAAATTGTGGTATTTGTATCAGTAGCTCCGGCGTGTCGAATCTATTACCCACCACCTCAAAAGTACAGTCGGGCGCCCAATCATTAAAGCGCGTATAGACTTTACCCTGAGCAAATACGAAAGCTGCAGCATCAGAGTTGTATTCTATGAGGTGCAGATCTCGCATACCGCCATGACATACAGCGACAATGTCATTTTCATAAATACCCTTACGGTTCACATCATATTTGCCGGTATGCTGACAAAGGGTTTCCGGTCGAATATCAGCTTTATAGTGGGAGTTTGGTAAGCCCCAGTCGCCAGGGCGATCAATAATAATATAATAGTGGCGCGGATCCTTGCCCTCAGCCGCCGCGCGCTCATAATCTTCTGAAAAGCAATAGGTCGTATCATCCATACGAACATAAGCGCCCTCGTACCAGGTGTGCCGGTCTTTTTCATCTGTTCCCTGACCTCTAAACAGTAGTGTTCTCATCGTCAAAATCGCCCTCCTTGAATATGATAAAATCTTTTGCCAGCGCATACCCGTATTCTCTGTTTGCGCCTTTGCTATTCTGCCAGCCTTTAAGCTGATACATAACGTCGCACATATCCATGAGAAATAGGCTCATCTGCATATACTCCTCATAAGATGTCGATGGTGGAAGCTGGGCGTTGATTTTTGCTGGGTTTATAACTGTGTAGCCCTTTTTCGTCAACAGCTTTTCAGCCTCCGCAAAGCGTTCCATGTAATTGACTGTTCCGGTAATAGCTCCACTGATATAAATACGGGTACCGCTGGTAGGTATCGCTTCCGGCTTGCACAGTGAATACCAACTGCATCCATGACATGAGGTGCATTGTTTACCTCTGCCGTTTATATCGTTGTATGTTACAAAATCGGTGTCGCTGTCAACAGAATAGTGTATAACCATATTGCAGGGCGCTCTTTCTGTTAAATCGTGTATCATAACTGCATTGCCACCTCCAGTCCGAATGTGGTCTTGTACTCATCCGCGGTAAATACTCCGAATAAATCCGCGTCGCTTTCTTCGTCCAGCTTTGCAATTTTTGCGGCAGTAAAAGGGCCGCTCACGCAAGTAGGCTCTTTCAAAAAGACCCTATAATACTGCCGCTCGGAACGATAGCACTTAAAAAGCCAGTCGGTTTCGTCCTCAGTACAAACGCCATAATAGTTATCAGTTCTTGTAAAGTTATATTCGATACTGTAGAACTGTTTCATTGCCGCTTTGTACACTTCCCATTGCGCCTGACACCAGGTAGCGCCTTTTCGCATCTCTGCATATTCTCCTGAGGACTGGTAGTTAAGCCCAGAAAGTTTTGTGAGGTACATATCCCATGCTGCAATACACTCCTGCAGACCGCCGCCAAACTCTGTTTTAAGAAACTTCTCTTTGTTCAAAATCATCTTGTACGCCATAATGATCCTCCTCTATGTCGCCACATTCAATAAGCCGGTCTACTTCCTCCCGTGCTTCCACGGGAGAGTAGCCAATAAGTAATAGTTGCCGATAGTATTTTTCTGCCACGCATACCACCTACCCAATTCTGTGAATATTCCGGTCGCTGCGCTTAGCATAAAAGCAGTAGCCCAGCTCGCTACAGTCCGGACAAGTTGCATTGTAACAATAGCTGATAACGCCGTTTGGTGTGACAAGGTCCTCAGCAGAATTGATAGGGTATTCCCGGTCACTTATGATAAGGGTAATCACAGTGTCGGTTCCCATAATTCAACAATGTGAGTAAGTTTTGCGTCCTGCTCTCCAAAACGCAAAGCCTTTTCAATAATTTCTTTTGGAGTATGTGACAGTTTTACACCGCCCAGATTATCCATACGAGAAAGAATCTGCTCCTGATCTTCCTGCTTCTGCGGTAGAGGGGTAACAATACCTCTCAATGCCGCCAGCGTAAGTACATCCAGCTTAGCTTCTCTTGAACTCATGTAATTTTCCTCCTTTAGTTGAGATACACATATATGCCGTCTGGTGATGGGGCGGCACTGCCAACCTCTGCACTCGGATATTCAGATCTAAGCTCGGCCATATTTGTGAATGTTCCTAAATGATCCTGAGTATCGCTGTCGCGTGCGGTAATGACTCCATGACAGGCGCTTACGAAAGTGTCAATATCTTTTTCATCAATCGTAAAATCCATAGATTCGTACCTCCTTACTTGATTTCTATTGCCAACAGTCAAATTTATTTAACTGTATGAGTGCATTATAGCCAAAAAAATTTGACTTGTCAATAGGTAAAGTAAAATATTTTTGACTGTGCGGATGTTACATTTTTCTCTACGCGCGTATATGAGCGCTTGCATAGGCGTTTTAGGCGTTTTTATTTTGCCTATTTTCTCTATTTCATAGGGTATATTAGAAATAAACGTAACAATGTAACAAAACGCTCCAAACCCTTATAAATACTGGCGTTATGCCTGTTACAATTTGCGTTACATAAATGTAACAATGTAACAGAAAAATGTTACAATTCAAAAAAATGTAACAGCGATTGTAACGCGAATGTAACAAAGTTTGTAACACGAAAAAAAAGCCCCAGAGAGCTATTAACTCTCCAGGGCTTTCCAATTATGATAGAGGCATTTACCTCATTATTTCATAAGCTGATTTACCTTAGCCTGAACAGCAGAGTAGCTGTATCCGGCCGCAGTAAGTCTGTTCTTACGATCTGCACCGTTTCCCCAGTCGCCGCGGATAACTTCTCGCGCAACTTCCTCAACGGATTTCTTCTGAGTTGTAGCAGGTGTGCCGTTCACAAGCTCGTTTACCTTAGCCTGTACAGCAGAGTAGCTGTATCCAGCCGCCTCCAGTCTGCTCTTGCGGTCTGCACCATTTCCCCACTTACCAGCAAGGACTTCCTGAGCTAACTCATTTACAGACTTTCCGCCGGATGCAGCAGGCTTTTCCGGCTGTGTAGCACTGCCCGAACCGCCATTATCATACTGAGTAAGGTTATAGCTCTTGATTGCATTCATAAGAGTAGATACATAGGTAGAGCTTGTAGCGTATCCGTCAGCCTTGATGTTTTTAACATAGGTCTCAGGATCCGTAACGCCTTTGAGGTTTGCGTATCTGGAATAATTGATGAACTCGAAATATCCCTTTACACCTTCCTCCAGGCTGTCAAACACACGGAAATTGTCGCGGATGTTGGTATGTACACCCGGAGTATATTCCTCAGGTGTGGCCATGTTGACAGATTTACCGGTCCATGCGCTACCGCACTTTAAGCCAAAGTAGTTGTTGTACTTTGCGGCAAGCTGAGATTTGCCCCAGCCGGATTCGATGATTGCCTGAGCGATAATAGGGCTGGCAACCTTGATGTTGTAGCTGTCCTTGTACTTGTTTACGGCAGCCGCGATCTTTTCAATAAAATTTTTCTGTTCTGTAGTCATAGTATTAGTCCTCCTTGTCTGACTTCTTATAAGTCTTAAACTGTGAAATAGCCTGCATTACTTTGTCGTATCCAACCATGGCAGAGAGCCAGGATAAGAACATGAGAGCAATAAGGCAAACTGCCATTTTTGCATTTACAGCAGCTCCGGCCATGATGACATAAGCAATGCCAACGGCGATTGACAGTACAACCGCCACATATCCGGCAAGTGTATTTGCATAGTAGTTTTTCTTATGCTCCTCTAACCAAGTCTTTATAGCCTCAGTAACCAGCCCTGTGAGGGTGGATACGATAAGTAACCCAAGTAAGAAAATTTCAAGATTCATTCTGTGTGTCCTCCATTTCTAAAGTTTTATCTTCCTTTTTGTCAGCGCGCTCCCAGTCATGCTCCCTTTTGCGGTCTTTGTTCGTGCGGATCCAACCGCATATACCGCATTCGCCTATGGTGGCTGCGATAACAGCACACGCATAGGTTTCAGGTATCGCGCCGTACACCCGGAATATGTCAAGCATCTGTGCATTGAACCAAACAAAAAAGGCACCGACCAGAATCAAAATAAGATTCAGCGTGCCTATTTTTCCAAGCGTTGCAGCGTATATAGTTTTCAGAGAGATAGGAGAGCGCCTGCGCCACTTCTTTCTGCGATTCATGCGAACCTCCTAATATAATGCGTCAATTCCCTGTTCGGTCAGAAAGTCTTTCTGATCGTGTTTGATCTTCCCGGCGTAGTCAAGCGCCGCGTGCATATCTCCATTGCAGTGTGCATCTGGTATTCTCTGCACAGCGCGCGCCGTAGCCTCGCCTAAAGCGATAGCGGCGTTTACGCCTTTGATGATAAGAACCTCATTCTGCTTTCTGGCCTTATCCTTTTCATCCTGGGCGGCTTCATGCTTTGCAAGTCTGCGCTCAATGAGCCAGAAAGCAAAGGCTGTAATACCGGACGGGATACTCATAGCAACAATCAATGTCATAGGATCCATGTTGTTCTCCTTCCTGTGTAGCCTATTCCTTCTCATCCGGCAGAGCAGCAAGCTCAGCCTCTAATTCGTTAATCTCAGCACGCCATTTCTCGCGCTGGGATTTTACGGGGGCAAATTCCTCATCCGTCAGACAGCCCTCTGAATACTTCATACATTTGTAATCGGTATCAGCAAGCAATGACTTCCGGGCGTTGATTTCTCCCTGAATAAACTGTCTTTTTTCGTCCATTCTGAACCCTCCTTTTTGATTTTTTCTTTTTATTTTTCCACGGCTTTGTATGGAACAGGTCAAAGAAAAGTACGTCCATACTCTTAACAGAATCATACGCATCTTTTTGTAAAATGTAGCCACGCCATGACATATAGGACTGCTCTATCTGTGGGATAGTCATTTCTCCATTGTCGTAGAAGCGCTTTAGCTTTTTGAGCTTCCGGCGCTCCCGGACTATGCTGTCATGGTCTGATTTACGGATGACTTTACCAGTAGCCGTGAGAAAATACTTAGTTTTAAGAAAAGTAAAACCGCGACTTAATTTGACAATCTGAGTTTTCTTTTCATTCGGGATAATTCCCATTTTGCGGTATTCTGCAAAAAGCGCGTCTCTTATTTGGATAAGTGCCTCTTTGCTTTCGTGAATGATATATGAATCATCCATATATCTGT
This sequence comes from bacterium, assembly GCA_963631525.1. Lineage (GTDB taxonomy): Bacteria > Bacillota > Clostridia > Lachnospirales > Lachnospiraceae > Coprococcus_C. Next base: position 47,651 of record CAVGQQ010000010.1, on the reverse strand, counting down.
TATACGGATGTATGCGCCATTGATCCTTTATGATGTGGTCAATCTTATTTGGATATGCGACGGCATATATCTGACTGTCCTCTGGACCTATATACAGTCCTTTGCCTCTTTCTTCTGGAGGCTTGTCTGCATCGGTTGTAGCGATACAGCTTTTTGCAAAGAACCGTATACGCTCATCTGTAAAGCTCTTGTCTATAATCTCAAACAATGGTTCGTGCTGTATGTTGTCAAAATATTTCTTAAAATCAATTATGAGGATATAGCCCTCATTGCTACCATGTTTACGGAAATATTGGTGCAAGTGCGTTTCGCACCTGTCAGCACTGAATTTAACGCCTTTGCCTTTAAGGCTCGCGCCATTGTCATAAATTAAGTTGTTTGACAGTATCGGCACCAGCGAATTGATACAGGCAGATCTCCTTATAACACGCTCAGAGTAGTGCAGGCTGTGAATGGCTCTTGCCTTACCTCGCTCTATGATGCCAAAAGAATAATATCCACTGTGGATGTTCTTACCTGCCATGAGGTCATAGTGTGCTTTTACTGCGTTTTTGTAGAAGTGCATATTGTATCTCGCGACACTTGCTTTCCACATGACTCCTCTCCGGGAGTCGAAATTTGCTCGAATGAGAGAGTTGACATCCGCGATTCGTTCAAAGTTATCAAACTCAGCCAACTTCTCACGTCTTACCCGTTCCCTCTGTGCCTTACGGCGTTCATAACGGGCTTGATGTCTTTCCTCACTGTTCATAAAGATAAATACCTCGCGAAGTGTTATTGTAGGGGCGCGTTGTGTTCTTCTTTGCGGTAATGGTCATGCAATCGGGTACTTAGCTGGATTCCATTCAGCGTATATTATCGCCATCCCCGACCATGCAAGCAGCGTCCGGCCAACCGCGTCAAGGCATATATTTACCTACTTTCACTGTAGGACGGTTATGTCCTCCTTCCATAAAATAAAAAATTTCAAGGGGTCTTGATTTCTGCATTATAAAAATGCCTACTTTATACTAGCCCCGTACAATAGTTGCATGGAATCAGATAACATTCATGGAATCAGACGGGCGCCGCGATCCAGGTATTGGTAGCAGAGTTGTTGTTGCAATTCCCGTTGTTGTTGACATTCGCGAAATTAGTAGAATTGCCAGCATTCGCGGAAAGCAACCACCAGTTGTAGCGGTGTCCTTTTTATGCAGTTCATAACCGGTAAAAAAGCTACGGAGATTGTTTTCTCCGTAGCAGTTTTGTTGAGTTGCGCCAGCGTCTCAGTCTATCTTCTTCAAAGACCAAGAGCTTACCCATGTTGTCTATAAATTTTTGTATGCGGATCTTGTCGGAGTCATCATCCGGTCTGTGTAGCACGTCCCACCATAAATCCACCATCATTGACTGCAGCCTCTCAAAGATAATATCGCAGTACGTGATACATTCTCTCTGTAAAGCCTTGCGGTATTCGACCTGTTCAGGCTTAAATGCGAATACGCCGTTTGCCTTAATGATAAGGTCGATCTGTGCCTGTGACAGATTTATGACAGGGTATGTATACACAGAGCGCCACCGCTTAGGTACATTCTTTTCACGCATGAGGAAAGTTGTAAGCTCATGCCGGATGCTAATAGCAGTGACATAAAAGTCCATCTCCGATATGCCGCGGTGTCTTTCAAGTACGTTACTCATATAGCTTTTGCCTCTGACCGCCAGCAAGCTGGCGGATTTCTAAAAGATTTATTAGATTCGGAAGCAGACGGGCGCCGCGATCCAGGTACTGGTAGCAGAGCCGTAGTAGCAAAACCCGTTGCCGCCGACAAACGCGAAATGAGTAGAAAGGCCAGCATACGCGGAAAGCAACCACCAGCCGTAGCGGTCTTTGTTGGAACAACGCTTTTTCGCTCTGTTCATGTTTCCGATAAAAATAGGATACTGTACAAATCCACCGGCGCCGTATCCACTGTTGCCCCAGCAAGTCATACCATACACTTCAACCTCAGATGGGATCCAGAGTTTACCGGTAGACTGCCAAGCCCATGAGTTATCCTGTGTGAGAACACTGCCGGCCGTATATCTGCTCGGCAGCAGAACTCTCTTTGTGATAATCTGATTTTTGAGCTTATCAGGCAGATAATAGAGAACACCGCCTGCCGTGTAATCGACCTCAACAGTAGTAGCCGGATCTGTCTTGCTGTTCGGTACCGTACCAGACATAGAGTTGAGCCAGTAGTTCAAATCTGACGCAAGGAATGGGTTAGGGCTGTTTGCATTACCGTTGTTGTAATCGATCTTATTCATTACATGAAGGTCATTCCACAGCTCCTTACAGATAAAGTCGATATGATTTCCGACTTCCTGATCTGCATATCCAGTGTATGTGTTCATACCTGCAATCTGAGCATTGAGCTTATAACCGTTGTTGCAGGTAATAGGGATGTAGTCGCCTACATGAAGTCCGGCATAATTACCGGCTGTTTTTCTTGCTTTGATCCATGCCCATTCATCTGAATAGTTTTTGATCTCGCTTGCAAATTTGACAGTAAGGTCAACGCCGGGGTAGATGCGGTCCCCATCAACCCCGACATTGTAATATACCTTAGCGTCTACCTTATAGCTGTCGTTATATTCCATTGTTTACCTCCTAATTCTCTGTGAAACAGATAGTCATATCTGACACGCTGACTGATAATGGCTTAACACCAGAATCGGATAAGCCGCCGTTCTCATCAAACACCGGAACACCGCCCTGTGTAGCACCTGCCACAACTCCGATCTTTTTCGCCAGCTCCGCATTGACCTCGTCCGCATTGGCTTTCTTGCCAAGTGCAGTGTTGACCTCATCGGAGTTTGCCTTTTTGGCAACTTCTTTCTGCAAGCTGGAAATATCGGTTGCATTCTGCTGAATAGCAGAGTTCATAGCTGCAGCATCGTCTGAGTGGCCAGAAATCCAGTCAGATATTTCTTTGAGAGTATCAAAGTCCTCCGGTGCATCTGCGACGACCTGAGCAATAGCATCCGCGACTGTTTTTGATACGCTTCCCGGACCTGTGCCGTTTAAGGTGTCAATCGCTTCCTCGTTGTCACTTACTCTCTTTGAGAGCGCTGTATCGTCGTAGTTTTCAAGGCCTTTGAGCTTTTCCTTTTCCTCTGTGGTAAAGTCATTGCTTGAAAGCCCCTTGCCTGCTTCTTTTGCCACAAATCCATCTGTAACAAAGTTCTCAGATGCCAGTCCCTCTACAGATGGGACAGAAATATCAACGCTCTTGTCCTCAGGATTGATAGCCTGAGCCTCGCCGTTGACTTTGATAAGGTCAATCTTCCCAGCATTTTCCCCGTCCTTGCCGTCCAGCACCTCCTCTGTGGTGGTGCCGTCCTTGTCAGTAACAGAGATTGTCGTTACCTTACCGGACTTTGTGACGGTAACAGATGGGCTGTAGCCGTCAGCTCCCGGTTCGCCCGGATTTCCGTCTTTGCCCGGCGCGCCAGGGTCGCCCTTTGCGCCCGGACTACCGGTATCGCCTTTGGTTCGTACTGGGATCCACTGAGTTGTGCCATCAAGCTGCCCCCATGCGTATTCTGTGCCATCAACGGTTGTGCCGCTTGAACCGGCATACATAACTGTGTACGCATCGCCCTCATTCGCTGAGGCTGGCAAGTCAGAGTAGTATTTAACGGCACCCAGCCAGTTAAAACCAGTAGCCACTCTGCCTAAGAGCTTGTCGGCGTAGGATTTTGCGTACTGTTTAGCCAGGTTGTAGAACATGACTATTAACGCTAAACTGTTCATAAAGATAAATCCTCCTTTAGTTACTGCGCGATAAATGCACCGGATTCATTTGCGATGTATACTTTGTTTTCTGCTTCTCCGACTACATACAGTACAGAGAATGGAGCAAAGCAATCATCAACGCTCATACCGGAAATGCCATCTCCCGTGATAGGAAGTTCAGCAGGTGTCTCATCGGCGATGATAACCGCCTCAACCATCTGCTTACCATCTTCGCGCTTTCCAATAGGTCTTGTGCTTACTGCTGTCATAGGTTTTATCCCTCCTTGAATTTATTTTGACTTATCTACTGAAAAGCAGATAGTCATACTTTCTACAGTTACGGAAACGCCCGTAACGAATGTAGGCAACTGAGCTTTCGGGACTACCCCCGATGTATCAAGTCCAGCCACGCCAGAAGCTTTCCCCACATCGTCTGTGGTAACGGCTTTGTCCGTGACTTCCTTTGCCGTGTCTGCTGTTTCTTTTGCCTCTGCGGCAGTGTGCGCGACCTCGTCAATGGCTGTCTGCGTATTCTCAGCCATGAGCTTAGAGGTCTTATTGTTGTAGCTGATGTTCTCAGCCGTCTTTTCAGACTGGAGCATAAAGGAGTCATTCTTCTTAATCGTAGAGGGGATAGTGACCTCATACGCTCCGTTGGAGAGCTTGTTATGCGTATGTTCCTTTGCTGCATAGGATCCGTCAAAAGTCTTTGCAAAGAAATCACGGATACGCAACAGAGAAAACTTTCTCGTACTGCCGGAATTGACACCACAGAGGACGTCAGAATCCGCAAGGGCAGTAGCACTGGCAAGCTCGGATATTTTGGTATCTGCCATGTTATAATCACTCCTTTACCATTTAATTTCCAAGCCGTAGGCAATAGTCACGGCTGAGTTTGCAGGACGTACCGGCGCATCACTCGGTAGCTGATATGCGGTATAGGCAAAAGGCATAGTTGCTTTTGCAATATTGTCATCGCTGCTGATAGGTGGCTTAACATTCCATGTTTTACCGTATACAGAGGTCTGTCCTTTTTCTATGAGGTATCTGCCGTCATTACTGTAATAGTAGTTGGCTACCGGACAATTTGTGTAAAAATCATCTGTGTATACATCATACATAGGGCATACCCCCATGAGGGTAGATGTAAAGCCGTAGTTTGCACTGTATCGGTTGTTGTTGCAGCTCGCGAATGTGTAGCCCTTATAACAATGCAGCGTATACTCGGTTGTCATAAGAGGGTGGCTTGCATTGTGTCCTGTGTTATATCGCTCGTATGATACGTCGCCAGTTGTAATATCGTATTGATATACATAAAAAACATTATTGTACTGAGTGTCCTGATTGTTCGGAGCTGTTCGTGAAAAGGCGTATAGCTTATCTCCGTATAGTCTGGTATAAGCCGGAAAACCATTCCCCGTCCAAAAATGATAATCATTTTGCCAAGAGGAGCTTGTATCTGTTCTTTCGTCGGTATCCCATTTATACTGAAAATGTTTTACGACCTCAGATCCGTCTTTGCTGATTACCCAAAAATCATCAGAATAGTGGGTAACATAGTAATAATGAGAAGTTCCGCTAATGTATTCGTATCTTCTACGGATACAATATCGCATGAGCTTTAACACAATAGTCTGATTTTCATAATCGTATCCCCATGTTGCCTGATAGCCCTGCGTGTAATTGCTCCAGCCGTCTACAGTAGGCCAGTAGTTGTCTGGCTTTTCGCACAGTGCAAATAGGTCAATTTGCTTTGCTACTTCGGTAGGCTCATTTGTGAGTTTGTAGATATAAAGTTGACCATCTCCGCCAGCGTTATTTGATAGACTGCAAGTGCCGCCGTAGAGCATGGTTTTACGCTCAATGTCGTAAATTCCATCACAGCTATTTCTCGGCCATCTGTATGTAAATGGCGTGGTGTTTACACCAGTCTGTCCGGCAGCAGTCAAGCCAACATAACGGATAGTGTCGGGGATCTGGGTTGTAAGGAAATCGTACACATACAGGTTTGTGATACCCTGCTGGGTAATTCTGTTTCTGTAGCTGTCTACAGAACGGAAAGAACCCTGATAAATTCCCGTTGCCTCAGATGATGGAGTACCATATCCGATAGGGGTACCCGGCAGATATGGTAAGTCTGTATCAAGCGACTGTTCGCCATTTGTGATAAGCAATGCAGCGCTCAAAGCCTGCCCCTGGAAATCCTGCGCCATAAACTGATCCATGAAAACGTGATTATCGCCCTCAACGCGTTCCAGCACTTTTCCAGTGATAGGGTCTGTATAATCAACCCTGCAATGTCCGTGTAATTCAGCACCTATAAGATGCTTCTGCAAATCTGTTAAATCTCTCATTGCATCCTCCTTATGAGTAAGTTACTTTTAAGGTTTCCTGTATGGTCATGCCCGATAAAGACCTCAGATCATCGGTATCTTTGCCAGTGTATTCCACTCCCGGCTGATAGGTAAGGTCTATGCTGTCAGAGCCGTTATAGCTTCGACCGACATAGTGGTCTGAATCCTCGATGTATCCGGGAGTCCAATTCTGCTTACTGTCTATCCAGAACACGGCAGAATACTCAGGAACCGCGTAACCGTTATCGTAGTAAAGCCATGAGCTGTTATATCCGGTTACAGCAATCCAGCCGTTACCAGCTTTAGATATGTTGCAATAAACCTTAAAGGTTGTACTGTCAACCGATTCTATCGCCGTGACTTCAAGCTCTCCAGCCTCGCACAAAACACGGGTAGAGAGACGGAACATTGACAACGACACCGCCGAAATAGGCAAGTGGTAGTCGATGTAGAAGTATGTGTATATGCCCTCATCGTTCCAACAGGTAGGAACGGAAGTACCAATACCGGAACTCCAGCCTTTAAGGCTTTTGCCTACGGCAATTCCCTGTAAAAATGAGTTTTGATCGTAAGCCATTTACCAATGCACCTCCGTTATATGCCCCTGTTCATCGGTTATCTTGCTGATACGACCCTCTGAATCAAAGGCGACCTTGTAATTTTCCTCGCCGCCGCCGTCTATCGTTTCCGAAAATGAGCCGTTGGCGATATTTGAAAAGTCAAAGCTGATAGGCTTTCGTGTCTTGTTTATATCCACCCAGCCGTCATCGTTTAGCTCTATACTTTCCTCTGAGCCGGTACGCGTTGTATATCCGAACCGGAACATATCAGACAGTTTTTCAATTCTGCCTTTTCCGTTATCCGCATATCCAGTACCAGAACCCCATATCTGAACAGGGTTATAAGAGTTGTCTGTAGGATCCTCCTCAAACTTATACTCCGCGCGGACTACCTCGTCATACGCGAATATGTGAACCGGGAACCCTGTTTCTTCGGTGGTAGTGAATATCTGCACGCCGTCAATATACGGGTAGCCCTCGGATGATATTTCTGCATCCGTAATATCTTTCTCCCACCACAGCAGATCGCCGTATCTGTTCTTTGCCTGTGTGTAGCTCGTCTTACCGCCAGCCTCGTTATCCAGATATTTGCCATCCTCACACATGATCTGTACATCATCCTCTGTGAGCAGTCGGTTATACAGACCTGATGGCGTCGCTGAGATAAACTGTATAGAATAACCGCTGATAAGGATATAGCAGTCATCTGAGGTGTCGCCAAGCAAGAATTTTTTAATATGCTTTGAGGTGTTCAGACGGTCAACAGTAAGCTCCGATATGTCGCCTTGCTCAGCGTATAGGGAGTTGGTAAAAATCGCATTTGCGCCAAGTGTGGCGTCTACGATAAAGGTCTTTGCCTCCATATCGTAGTAGAGACACTTTTTACCGGATTCGTCTACGAACTCTAAGCCCCCGGCATTAAACTGGGCGTATGCGCCGCTGTCAAGTTTTGACCGGAAGCCATGCTCCCTGTCAATCGTATTGCCGTAGTAAGTCTTATTTGTCTTTACAGTCCTACCGCTCTGCAGCTCCTGCGCTGTCTCGTATGGGTACTCATCCTCAGTATCAGAATCGATCTGTGATTGTGCGTCACAGGTGTATCCGTTATTACAGGTAACAGTAAGAGAGTGAAGTACAACATTAAGCTCATTGCCAAGTCGTGTCCGTATGGTCACAGTATCGCCAAGCTCTGCACCAGGATTGATAAAGAGCTTTTCTGCTGAGAACGGCTGATATGTCACGCCGTACAGTTTACCGTCTGTGGAATTTCCAAGAGCAGATACAACCGCTTGATTTGCATAAGGGCATTGTACATACAGCTCATATCCGGTATCGTCCCCGACGGTATAAGTGGCGCCACCATCGTCCTCCAGAGTAACGCGGCTGATAGTAACGGCAGATCCTATATCTGTATAGTTGCCGTATGACTTTGCCAAATTCTGTACAGGTTGGATAGGGGAAGCAAGAGGGACAAGCCGTAGCTTGCCCTCCTCGGTCATTATCCAGTTACCTCCGTTGCATACTGCGATGTACCCTAAAACCTCAGTCATAAGGGCATCGCCATTTACTGTGTCAACAAGGTACCCGGCACCTGTCATAAGAGAAGTACGCGGATCCAGTTCAACCCCCATAAGCCCGGCAATCTCATTTACAATGTCAACCTGAGAAGCTGGCCACTCCAGTTCTGATTTATCAATATATGTCCGTCCACCTTTGAGCATTTCATCTCTCATGGTAAGGGCTATTGCTGTTTTTCCACTACGGGAACTCACATAAAAACGCCCCTGTGGTAGCCAGTCCGTAGTATTGCCGTCGGCATCTACCAACCGGCAGTACATGAACACTCTGGCAGCTTTTGGAATTGTGGTGTCCGTGTGAGGGATGACCGTAGCGGACAGTGTAGCCGAACATACACGCCCAACAACAGGCTTTTCAAGCAGCGGCTTTGTAAGTACAGGATCGCCTTTTAAGTTTTCCTTGCCGTACTCAATACCGTTGATAACTAACTTGTATTCTATTTTGTGTGGTGCGTCGTAGAACTCCGCCCAATTCTCAGGAAGATTTTGCATTTACACTTTATCCTCCTTTACAGTGATAAGTGAAAAGGCTATATCATCAATAACAATGCCGTCATCGGTAAATTGCTCGATGGCGGCATTGATAGAAGTATTGTAAAACAGCCTCGTACACATCCCGTCCTTAATGTCCGGGTATTTGACCTTGACTCCATCGTCGTTACCCTGCAAGTCCTTTTCAAGCTGCTGGGCTTTCTCGAATGGCATAGGCCCCATCTTTACCTCCAGCTTACGCTGATGAGAGGTAACAAGGGTGTGCATGGTTTCGGCTTTATCTCGTCCGGCGTCCTCGTCGTTCGTATTTTCCCTCGACCATGCAAGCCCTGTTTTGTGCTTTACATAGGGTGCATAATCGTGGCCATTTATTTCAAAAGCAGGTTTCATATTAAGCACCTCCAAAATTCAAGTCGTGACTGCGCTTTTGCTTTGTAATAGCTCGCTCCAGCGCGCTAATATCAATGTTAAGATTAAGTTTCTTGATAGCCTCCAAAATCTGACGGAGTACATATATCTCGTCCGCCATACGCTCATCCACATCTGAGGAGAACGTCTTAAACGCCTCAAATTCGACAGGAGTTGTGTCAGAGGTATCGATCTTTGTCTTATAAGGAACAACGGTTCCCTGGGCTATCTCAGGCGTTCTCAGACCGCCCATAGAGGCAAGCATATCTGCTATTGCACGGAACTGTCCGGCAATGTCTGAAAGCCGATCAGCAATAAGGCTTATACCGTTGACCGTCTCGGCACTCGACACATCAATCTCAGGGCTGTTTGGTGTCATGCCCTCAGTAACGGCGGATGCCAAGTTTTTAGCTGTAGAAAGTACCTTGCCCTGGTTGTTCTCAATACCTTGCTGCATACCTGCGTCCAAATATGCACCAATTTCCGCCATTTTCTTTGACGGAGAGTGAATACCGAAAGCGGACTTACATTTACTCAGCAAGCTGGAGCAGAGGCTTCCTACAGAAGATGTAAGACCGCTCCATGCGTTTGAAATACCGGATTTTAAGCCGGATACAAGGTTTGTACCAATACTCGTCCAGTCGTGAGCTTTCAGAGTTTCTTTCAGGCTTGACCACTTGCTTGATACAGTAGATTTGATCTCGGACCACTTGCTTGATGCAGTGGACTTCACAGAGGACCAAGCGTTGCTCGCGACAGTTTTGATGCCGTTTGCAGTAGTCGAAATATTTGACTTTAGGTTACTGAAAGTAGACGACACGCTGCTCTTGATGTTGGACCAAGTCTGTGTAGCCGTACTCTTCACGTTGCTCCAGGTAGAACTCAGGTTACTCTTGATATTCGATGCTGTAGTCGAAAGAGCGGACTTCGCATTGTTAAAATTCGTCGTAATCGTAGTTTTGACGCTGGACCAGGCGGATGAGGCACCGGATTTCACGGTAGACCAGGCAGACGAAAGCCCGGACTTGATATTGCCAGCTACAGAAACGACAGTATTTTTCGCTGTCGTAAAAGCTGACGTGATACCAGATTTTATACCGTTCCAAGCTGACGATGCCGTACTCTTGATAGCAGACCAAGCGCCGGAAAGCAAGGATTTCAGCCCCGATAGAGCGCCGGAGAAAAATCCGGTTATCGTGGACCAAGCGCCCTTGATACCTTGTAGCAAGCCTTGAATCAAATAGCCTCCTAATTCTGCGAATACAGTAGAAGGAGAGTGTATGCCGAACAGGCTCTTGATGCCATTAACAATAGGGTCAAAGATGTGTTCTTTCAGCCATGAGCCGATAGATTTTAGCGCATCTCCGATACCCTTAAACAATCCGCCGATACAGTCTAAGCCGATGCCCTCCAGCGCATCTCCGATACCGGAAAAGATACCGCCAAGAGCGCCAAGCAAAAGCTCAACCGCACCAGAAAACAGGCTGACAAGAGCAGACAGCAATTTACCGATGAGCGTTACCCAGTCAATACTTGTAATGAAGGTCACAAGTCCTGAGGTAATAGAGGAGCCAAGAGCATACCAGTCTACGCTTTCTGCAAGACCAGATATAGCATCCAGCAAACCGCCTACCGCATTACTTAGGAGCTTTCCAAGGTTCGCCCAGTTGATATTAGTAATCATGTTCTGTAAGAACTGACCAATACTTGCACCTATTCCCTTCCAATCCACAGTACCGATGAAGGTAGCCAGAGTTTGAACCACGGTATTAAAGCCCTTAGTAACAGTAGCGCCCATTTTACCCCAATCCACAGTAGAGAACAGAGTGTTTACGGAGTTTGCTACCTTTGTGGCTATACCCGTCCAATCCGTTTTGGTAAGGAAATTGTCAACGGCTGTTGTAATGCCGTTTAAGGTTATGCCGATAGCAGCAGCAGCTTTTTCAAGCTGTATTGTGTCAAAGAAGTTATTGACAAATTCAGAGAATGAGGTACCGATATTCGCCCAGTCTACAGTAGAAACAATTCCATAAATCGTACTTATGAGAGCGTTCCAACCGTTTGCGAATGTCTGACCCATCAAATCCCATTCGATGTTATCGAACCAGCCGTTTATAGCTTTTCCGATACCCTTACCTAAATTCTCAAAATTGAAAGTAGTAAGGAATGTGTTGATAATACCGGCGATGGCGTTCATGCCGTCCGCTATGGTTTTACCAAGAAGCGTCCAGTTAAAGCCATCTACTAAGCCGTTAAGAATTTGAGCAATAATGCCGGCCCACTTCACGCCCATAGGACGGAATGTATTGTTGATCCAGTCATCAACAACACCCATGGCGGCATTTAAGCCCTCGGCAATGATCTGACCTACGCCGTACCAATCGCCATTTTTCCATGCTTCTTTGAGGCGTTCCATCCAATCTTTTACGCTCTCAGGGAGAACGTCATCAATCGGAACCTCCTCATACTGTACGCCACTACCGGAACCCGAACCGCCAGAGCCAGAGGAGCTTTCTTTGTTTCGCTTATTCAGCTCATCAAAGCCGTATACCTGTCTGTTAAGTTCTTTCTGTTTGGCGGCAGCACCACCAACAGAATCCGCATAACTGTCTGTGGATTTTTTCGCCACAGTCATTGTCTTTTTACCACCCAGCAATGCAAAGAAAGCATTGAGGTAAGTAATTGCGGTATTGATAAGCCCGATGATACGGGTAAGTGCTGGCTCTATTGCCTGAATCAGTCCACCCAAACTTACAGCAAGGTTGCCGCCAAGCTGGGATGTACTATTTTTAATGTTACTCATTGCCTGATTAAAGGAGTCAGAGTATTTTGCAAGAGCCTTTATGCCATTTCCAACGCTTTGAGTAATCGCGGAAATAAACATATATTTGAGCTTGCTTATGAGCATTGTCTTTAAGCTCGTAAGCTGTTTTACCAGTCCGCCCGTGGAGCCGGATGTTCTCCTTGCCTGAGAGGCAAATGCCTTTAAGCCGGATACAGCTTTCTGCGCTCCGGCAGCGACAGCCTGAAAGCCCATTCTTGCCAGTGTGGCTGCTGTTCTTCCGGCAGTTGATGCCACGGTTTTAAGTACCGCACCAAACCTCTGCCATTTTGTTGTAGCCTCAGCCGGTGCCGCGGAAGATGATGCCGTAGCGGTAGCCTGTAACTGCACCTGAGCCTGCTGTAGCTGTGCAAGGGCTGATTGTCTTTGAGAGCCGGACTGTGCGTTTGCAACCGCTTCCTGCGCTGTCAGCACATTAAGTCTTTCCTGTGCGATTGCCTCTGAATCAATCAGAGAACGGTTACGCTGTAAAGAAGCCTCAACGCCCTGGATTGACTGCTGCATTTGTTTGTACTGCTGTGTATCGGATCCAAGTGTAAAAGCCTCTCCGGAGTTTTCCAGATCTGTCATTTCAGACTTGTATGTTTCAAGCATGAGCGTTGTCTGCTCAATCTGTGACTGCAGGTTTTTCCATCTGGCGCTGTTATGGCTGACTCCGCCATTTTCCATCTGGATCTGTTTTTCTATATAGCTGTTGAGCTGCGCCTCAGCTTTGGCGATATTCTGCTCCAGCCATGTAAAGTCCTCAGTAGGAATATGAGTATTGCCGAATGCTTCAAGTTTCTGCTTTGCCGCATCAAGTTTCTGCTCTACGGCTGTGAGCTTAGAATCAAAAGCAAGTACGGCATTGCCATTACTAAAGCCAAGTTCTGCGCTCTGAGAGATTGACTGCATATTCGCTGAGAGGCTGTTTACCTCTTTTTCAAGAGAGGATACGCTTGTTGTCGCCTGTCCGGCGTTTGCAGTAAAGTTACTTACCGCCTGCCCCTGAGACTGAACGGCTTGCGCTGTCTGATTGACAGCATTGTTTACATTCTGTTCAGCCTGAGCCAACTGCTCCGTAGCCTGCGTTGTCTGTGTAGCCGCCCCCTGCATACTGCTGTAAACCTGAGAGGTGGTACCCGATATATTCTGGAGTAGGGGAATGACTTGCTGGAAAGAGCGCATCATGTTGTCGCCCAGGTTATCAACCGCACCAGTCAAGTCCTCAACAGCTTTCAGCAGTTTATCAGATCCACGCTCGAAGCCTTCATTATCCAGCTCAGTATCAATTACAATAGATCCATCTGCATTACTCGCCATCGTCCCCACCTCCGTTCTTTAATAATTCGTCGAACATCTTTGCAAGGCTGTCCTCAGTAGTGGCTTTTTCCTCTCTAAATTCAACCTCGCAAATATCTCTATTTGCATTGAGAAAATCTTTCTCGTATTTTTCCAGTTTTTTACCCTTTGCCCGTTTCTGCCGAATGGTAAGAATAAATCCCCATATATCCTCCCGGTCAATGCTTTGGAAATATCCCAGAAACGTCCACCAGTGCATATATGGGACAGCGCGTACTTCCATTCCTGCCACCTTATTGATAGCCGGAAAGATAAGCTGCTCATCCTTTTCCCAGTTCACAACTTTAGGGCTGGGCTTACGGTCTGATATATGGCACTCTATAAAAGTGACGGCAGCCTCGTAGGCGTCCTGATAATCAGACTTAGGTATGGATTCCATAGCAACAAATAACCGCTTTAGGCAGACATAGGCTTTTTCCTCATCAGACAGCTCTTTGTCGCCAAAAGCGGCTATAATTTGCAGTATATCCCGGTAATCTGAGCGTATTTTGTACGCCCGTCCATTGATATTAAGAGTTTGCGGTAGCATCCCCAGCATCTTTATGCACCTCCGGGTTTTCCGGCGCAAGGTCACTCAGATACTTGTCGGTACGCTGTGCGGATATTTTCGCTTCCTCATCAATCGCCTTGCTGATAACATCGCCAAGAGCGACTAAAACCACCTCAGCAAAGAAATGGCCATGAATAGATGAAAACGGGTTACGCTTTGCGAAAATCTCGTCTGCTTCCTCCATATCGAAAAGCTCATCAAACTTCTGTTTAAGATCAAGCTCCACCTTCTTCAAAATCTCCCAGTCCTTTTCAAAAGCGGCGGTACCGTCGTTTCTGATTTCAAGAGTTTCAAGGGGCTTTACAATGCTATCAAAATTCTTAATCATAGCATTGTAGCGATCGATAATAGAGAGGTCTGCAGGTCTGAAATAAACCTTGCATACCAGCTTTCCAAACTTATTTACAATGGGAACCTCTCTTGTACCGTCGTCGATAACGGCTGTGAGCGGTGCATTGCCTTTTAACTGTGTGACTTTTGCCATAATAAATTACCTCCAATTTGTCTGTGTTAAAAAATAGGAGAGGGCATAGCCCCCTCCGCGATCTTATGCAATATCAGTGATTGTAGCCTGGTTCGTTTTCATATCGTAAACGATATTCTTCTTCTCCATAGCACCAACAGGGTTGATGTTAAATGGAATAGCATAACCGGCAGTGTCGCCGCCCACGCTCTGAGGAATGAACCATGCTCTACGAACAAAGCAGTATCCTGTCATTGTCTGAGCTTCCTTGTTTGCGCTTGTGAAGAAAGCCTCTGCGAAGTAACCTAAAAGGTCGCCCTCGCCGTACTTCTCCTCCAAAGCAACCTCTAAGAGATGATCGTACATGATTCTGGACGGATCCATGTAATAAGGGTCAAGGTCAATCTCAGGCTCATAGCCGGAGTGAGTAAGTGTTGTCTCGCCTAAGACATTCTTTGTTGTCTCAGTATCAGGGTTAAGCTCCTTTGTAAGTTCGTCGTTGTCCTTACCAAGAGCCTCCCAACCGCCGCTTGCTGCTGTGTAGGTCACAGTGATTGTGTCGCCGCTTGCTGGCTCTCCAGTAACTTTGATACCGTAACTGTCAAGCTCTACAGTAGTGCCGTTGTACTTCCAGGCATCGCCGCTGTAGGTAAACACATACTCGCCAGAAACGCTGACAGCCTTACCGAATGCAGCGGCAGTAACAGTAGCAGCAGTTACGCCGGTACCGTTTGTGATAGCCTTGCAAGCCTCAGTGATGGCCTTACCAGTCCAAGAACCGAAGAACATACCTCTGTTTCTATCAAGTTTTGCCATTGTTTAATTCCTCCTATAGGTTAATTTTAATTGAATCTGATACTTTGCTGCATCACTTCCAACCTCTGCCGGATATGGAGTAAGAGTAGGCATGATAGACTTTACACGCCCCTCAGGTATCTGCGGCAGATTGCGTAAAGCGTTCTGCGTGAGTACCCAGCTTATAACCTCATCAAAGAAGCCAAGATTTGCAAGGTTTTGGTGTATATCAGCGCCGTATGATTCTTTCATTGCAAAAATAAAATTGAGCGTTTGGATGTCGTTTAAGACTTCCTCGCCCAGCACATTTTCATGTGTATTTAATTGTGACGGTACCGCGTATATGGCATATTCTGTAGGGCTTTCAGCCAGATAGTCAACGCGGAATCTGTTTGTTTTGGATAGCGCCGGACAAGACCGGAACCATTCGCGCAAACGCCCTATATTAGTTTCCTCTGGTAGCATTTTGAGCCTCCTTTAGAATATCCTCTTTGTGGTCTGCTTTCATTCGTTCAAACCAGAATGAACCAGCCAACGGGTTAAGATCCTTGCTATACTGCAATGACCGCCCCGTGAGGTGCTTTTTTGTACCCGGCTTTGAAAAGAACCTCGTAGGCTCTCCGCTGTCGTCCTCAAATACGGGAATATTCGGACCCATGACCTCTCCATAGTAGAGGTACCGGGCGTAGGGTCCAGGATAGGTAACTTTACCGCTACCGATTGCAGTAGCGGTATAAGCACTTTTCCCCAGGGTACCGGTTGCCATAGGAACATACTGCAGGCAGTAATCAATGACGGATTTGTCAATGACCTGCTGTACCTTGCCGCCTGTTTCCAGATTGCAACGCCTCAGCATATCTGCCGTGCCTCTGTTCCAGTGAAAATTTGCTTTAAGAGTGGTAGCCATTACGCACCCACCACCTTCCAATGCTTAGAACGTGGCGCGCGTCTGTCATCTGTAACGCCTAAAATGGTAACGTATTCGCTGTAACGCTTTTTAAGATCAGCAGGGCGAATATTATTTACATCCGTTACCGCACCTTTGACGATAATATCGCCGTTATGCAAAGTAAACGCCGCTTCCGGCGCTTCTGTCTCTGCGTAGGCTTTAGGATCCAGATATGACTTTCCTCCAAAATCCGCGTCCACAGGGATACGGATAGTAAACTTATTTGCGGCTTTCAGCCCAGAAGAATCCACATTCGATGCTATATCGCAAAACCAGGATACTCCTTTTATTACCGTAGCAAAGTAAGCATCATAACCGCTTTCAGGGTCAAGCCTTGCATTAAACACCGTTATGGTTTCGTTGCACAGTCTCATGTTTCCACCCCCCTGTATAAGAGAGGTATTCCTTCATCGTTCGTTTCTCCCCACAAGAGAGAGCGGATCGTGTCATTCATACTTTTGGCCGCGTCCTCAGCCCCCATGGCTTTGCCATAAGATTCTGAGTAGCCGTCTGTGTTGTAAGATGTAACGACCGGATTTAAGACCTGAGCCTCGACACCGGCAGCAGATTCTACAGTAATGAGAGACATTACGCACATTTTTACTGCTTCCGGCACCTCAGCCATGCCTTGAACTCTGGAATCGGTCAGGTAATCAATGCGCTTGCGCGCACTGAACTCTAACCGGATAAAGTCTGTCTGCGCTAAAGCACCGCCAAGCTCTTTGTATTCTTCATACGTCAAGTAATGTGCGTGTGCCATGTCTGCGCCTCCTATGACTTATTGACTGTTACTGTATAGGTTGTGACTGCGGCATTCTCGGCCTTGACAGTGAATGTAAGTACATTCTCCCCGGCAGACCATGTAACAGCAGCTCCGTTTGTAACGGGATCGTTGTTATGATTTGCGTTTGTGAGAGTAACGTCTACAGATACATCATCCTCAGCCGTTGCCTTAATCACGTTTGATTTGTTGGATGTTTCAGCCGTGTAGCTCAACGCATCCGGGTTAAACGACGGGTTTAATGCTAATGCACCGATAGCCAGCCCCGTTAATTGACTACCGGAGATCAGTTTCCCACCGTACCAGCAGCATCCTCATCTGCGACTGCGACAGCCTGAGTATCTTCAAGCATTGCCTGAGTAACCTCAGTAGAGGAGATGTTGAACTGCAGGCCGTTCTTCTTCTTGTTGAGGATAAATACATCCTCGAAGGACTCCTCGAAGTAGATATACTTGCCCTCAGTAACGGCAGTAGGCGCGTCAAGCTGAGAGAACTGATAGCTTACAGGAGTGATAACGGCAGAAGGGTGTACAAGGAACATATTGATCTGGTATGCTCCACTTTCTGCTACCTTCCAGCCCGTTGTGAAGTCGTACTTCGTACACATAAGAGTAGCCGGTACTCCTACGATCTCGACCTCCTCGATACGGGATACAGAACGGTTTACCTGGTTTCCGCCAGACTGAACATCAAAGTTTCTTGTGATGCCAGCAGCCTGCTTTAACAAAGTCTGAACCTCAAAAGTACAATACAGGATACGGCCGTTTGCCGGAACTCTTGCATTATCCATATTAAGCATGAGCTTGTCGAATACGGAAAGCACATTGTTGGCGTTAAGCTCTGTCTTATCAGCAGTCATGCTCTGCTCAGTCCAGAGAGAGTAGAGAGTAGATACACAGTATGCATCCATCTCAGGGAACTTCTGCTCCTCATTGAATACCTGAGTGATATTCTGGATACTTGCGACCTCGTTTGTCTGGTCAATATCCTTAGGATGTACAAGGGTAGACCACTTTCTCTGATTCTTCAAAGTCTTAGGCTCCCATGCGTTGTCGTAGTTACGTGTAGCCATTGCAATAGTGTCTCTGTTGCTTGCTACTCGACCGGTTGTAGAGATAGAAGGAATATAGATGGTCTTTCCATCCTCGCCCATTCTATAACGGCCGTTGTTCTCGGTAGCATAGAGCTTACCGAAGTTAAGCACATAAGGGTACATCTGAGCAAGCGCCTGGCTGTACTGAGATGCGTAGTTAATTCCTGCCATAGTTTAATTCCTCCGAATTTTCTTAATATTTTTGACCCTATTAGTTATCAGCTTTAGGCATGGGTCTAACGCCAGTAAAGTTGAAGTGAAAAGCGTTCGGATCGCTTGGCGCCGGCTGCTGCTTAGGCGGTAAAACGATGTCGGGCTTTTTCGGATCCGGTACATCCGGCTCCTTTGTCTGTGCGAATGCCGTAGGATCGTCTGCCTTATACTTGGTTAAGAAATCCTCATAACCCAGCAGAGTGTCCCCATCCACTTTGAAATCTTTGGCGATTGCATCACGGATAAATTCACGCTTTGCGGCAGCAGAGGAGAAGTTAATCTGATTAGCTTTCTCGCGTACCATGAACTCGTAGGACTGTCGTCTCATCTGCTGTTCCATAGCCTCTTTGTCGGCTGTGTACTGCGTCTGCAAGCCGGAAAATGCTGCCTGAACCTCAGCCAGCTTACCGGAGTCTGCCTGAGCCTCTGTGAGCTTTGTCTGTAAAGCGGAGAGGTCTGCATCTCTCTGAGTGATCTGTCCTGTAAGATCTGTTACCTGCTGTGTGAGCGCACCTACCTTGTCATTGAACTTGTCGCGGCTTACATAGGAGCCATCAGCGATATTTACACCGTTGATTTTCGCCTCTGTAGCTGCTTTCTCTAAGTCCTCATAGGTCAATGCCTCATTGTCCTTGAATAAACTCTTGATAAATTCCAGTGCCATAATTTTGTGTCCTCCTAACAACATAGATTTAATTTGTATTTCCGCTGCCACTCAGCGGTAGTGTTGCCATCGCATTTATCTCCCTGCAATGCCGGGTCTATATAAAGGCATGAGCCTTTAATATCGTGAAAAATGGGTAAAGAAAAAGCATCTCAATACTGAGACGCTTTTCCCACTCCGAAAGGTATTTTTGCGAAATTTTTTCCTACTGTACTGAGAAAGGATTTGCACCCTGGCAAACGGGGCTAAGAAAAGCAGTACAGTTATGCGACCATGTCCGCAAACAGAGGGCTATACACCAGAAATTCCGCTATTTTGTTTCAGTTCCTAATACTCCGCGCGTTGCGCGATCTTCAACTCTACGATTGAGCCACATAAGCGCTCCCTCAACATGGTATAACGCCTGAGCTGTTTCGTAGGACGGATAAGGACCCTGCTGGAAAGCGGAAAGTCTGTCTCTGACAATTTCCAGTAAGTCAGAATCAATAACGCCGCTGATTGCGTCAGGATCTTTTCTCGCGCCACACTGCATCTGGATTGTCGCAAGCATATTTTCCGGTCTTGTACGGAAAGTATTGTCCTCATCGGAGATGCGTCCCGTGTTGAGCTTGCACACCTGGTATAAGTGGTGCGCGCCTCCAGGTCCGACTTCATCAATGGCGAATACGTCATTGAGCTTTTCCATTTTCTGAATTGTGTTTAACTGTTTCATAATGTGCCTCCTTTTATTATTTGACCTTTACCGGCTTAAATCCCTGTACGGTCATTCTATCCCTGCGTGGAGTAATGCCGGATGCCTGAGCAACCGTATTGTATTTCCTTGCAAGGGAATTTATCTTTTTCTGGCAGCTCTGGCGTAGGGTGTCGTCCCCGGCGTACTGAGCTGCAACTGCAACGTCTTTCTGGCGTCGTATCTCAGTTTCGATCTCTCGCATAAGCTGTCCGGCTTCATAGATAGAGTAGTGTTTGCCCTCTATGTCACAGCCCCTTGCATTATCCGCCGCCCACTGTTTAAGCTGAGCGTCAGTATAACGCCGTGTAGAATACTGTGTTGAAAACGACATAGCAATGTGCATACAGTTCCATTCGCCGATAGGACGGCGGATAGCTCTGTACAAGGTTCCGTCAATATCCCGGAATGGCAAGCCACTCTGTATGTTGTTGAAATCTGCTTTTGAGAATACACGCCCCTGTATAGGTTCGTGATCTGGCGCGCTCCTTGCATGAGCTGACAACTCGTAAGCATCATATCCCAGCTCATCGCCCATCATAATAGAGCAGTTCTGCGCTATCTGATTTGCACCATCTATAACATTCTGCCTGATTGCAGTATCAAGGCGTCTGTGATAACCGCTTTCATATACAACCTGCATACCGTTGTAGCCGATCTGCTTAATTGCGTCCCGTGTAGCTGACTGATAATCAGTCATTCCACTGGATACTGCCATTACTGCGGTATCTATGGCGGTACGGTAGCTCTCGGATACGGCGGTCGTGTTGGATAGGTTCGTAAGTGTTTTTGCTGTTTGTATGCTGACCGACTGAGTGTATTGCGTTATCCGGGCTTTTGCCTCAGGAGATATGCTCTGTTGCTTTAATGCCTGTGTAAAACGCTGATCGGTATAAACATCGTCAAGTGCTGCCTGATATATCTTGAATACATCCCGTAGGCTCGTATTCGTGGCAATAGCCAGCCTTTGTGTGATGTCGTTAATATTTGTACCCATCTCGGTCATTATGGCTATACGGTTAATGCTGGTAGGGTTAAGCTCGCCGATAGCCATAATCTGCTCAGCTACCTTCTCAATGAAAAAAGTGTTGACTTCCTCAAAGCGCTTCATCATATAGTCGATAGCCTTATTGAGATTATCGCCCACGGCTTACACCTCCTACTCGGTAGCAGAGGCAGCAGCTTTTTGAGCCTGTTGTATCTGCTGTTGCTTTTCAACTGCAGGTAACATACTTTCAAGGCTTTCGCTCTGCTCATCTGCCACAGCCTGTATAGCGGCCTTTGCCTGCGCCTTTGTTTCTCCGAAATACCATTCGCGCATTTCAGCTTTACTGATAAGCCCGGCATTGAGAAGCATAAGGCGCTCATTTGTCTGCTGTTCGGTATCTGTGACGATTGAATCGTCCCAGCTAAACGATATATCATAATCGCCCTCTGGTGCCAGATTATAGATAGTCGCAAATTTATCCATAGCTCTGACCACATCGCGCAAGCACGTTTCAAGGGCTTTCTGGTTATCTGATACAGTGGAGTAAGAACGCTGACGATTTATCTTTAACTCCGTAGCTGTCTTGGCTTCCACAGCGGCATTTGAAATAGTACCACGGGAAAGTCCGCACAGATCCTCAACACTTTCATAGAGCTTATTCAGCCCGGAAATGAGAGAAGCATCGCGGATAGTAGGAGAGAATACATCGTAGGAGTCATCCGTTCCTCGGTCAACGCCTCGGAAAAGTCGTTGATTAAGGTGTGGCATCTCCTCGCCCTTGCCATCTTTCTTTGGGCGTAAGACCATAGGATCTACGTCAATGGCAAGCTCTGAACCCTCATACTCCCACAGTAAACGGGAATACTGCTTATCTACTTCCATGATTACATCTCTTGCTTTTGCAAAGCAGGAAACGCCCATAGGACTGTCAATGTCAATGCAGTTTGCGGCGGCAACTTTATACCATCCAAACAACTGACCTTCTGTATTTTCTACGACTGCTTCCGGTTCCAGTGACGCCCACTGAGGTACTGACTTAATAGGAATTTCAGTACCGATGGAGTCACGCATATTTGACTTGAAAGCTCTCTGCGTGATCCTTACATTTTCGCCCTCAACACGATGGCGCTCCAGACGTGTGTAAACCGTCTTGCCCTCTGTGTAGGTGTCCCGGAAAATTACATCCGTGAGCTGCCCTTCATCACCGAATGAGAGAGGGTATAGCCCCCATGCCATAGTCCAGTCAAAATAGATATGCCCGTCCTTTGGATATGGTCGGACTGTCATGCCGCCAGAAGCAAGTCCCTGTTCCAGTTTTTCCCTGAGCTTGGCCATGCAGCGCTCAAATTCCTTTTTCAGAAATTCAGAACGTGGGTTAGAAAGTTCTGCGCCCTCTGCGTCCTGAGTATTGCCCTCTGCATCCTTACCGGTAATATTCCAGTCAAGCTCCAGCGTGATAGAACGCGCAAGCTCTGAACTGATAAAGGCTGGAAGATTACGGCTCTTGACTGATTTATCAGCAAGCCAGGGAGCCTTATTCAAATATAGCAAGTACCAATCATCCATAGCGTTTATCATCTCTGGAGAGAGGGGGCTTTCTATATGTTCTACCTGTTCAATGTCTTTGTATGGTATCAATTTTCTGATTACCCCCTTTATAAGACTTAATAACTTGGAAAACATCGGTTTCCCTCCTTCATGCACCCCATGTTACAAACTCCCTCGCGCGCGTATATGAGCGTTCGCGTAGGCGTTTTAGGGCGTATAAATATACCTAATACCTCTATTTCATAGGGTATATTAGAAATAAATGTAACATTGTGACAAAATGCTCTAAACCCTTATAAATAAAGGCTTTGTGGCGTTACATTCTCCGTTACATATATGTAACAATGTAACTTTTTACTGTTACATTTTCTGAATTTGTAACGCGATTGTAACAGAAAATGTAACAGTTATTGTCCTTTTCGTTTCCACACGCGCTCCATGCCGTACCGGACACTATCAATAGAGTGGTTATCCTTATCAGGGTAGCCGCTGATTATCTCGCCGTCCTCGGTACGCTCATATTCGTATGTGGTAAATTCTTTGTTGGTCGCCGGGCATCGTACTGGATCGATTACAATAGCTTTGAGTGACTGCAGCCATTTAATGCCATACCGGACGCTGTCGGGACCTTTTATAGCACCACGACAAAAGGCTCCGTATTCCCTGTAGTCACTTACTGACTTAGGCTCTGCGGAGTCTGCTGTGATGAGGTCTTGACCGGTAACGCCTTTAAGCATTACAAGGGCATTCCAGGTAACGGCATTGCTTTCCTTGTTTGCCCGGTACTCATCGAATATATATAAAATCTGTCGTGCGCTGTCGTAGTGCATCTTTGACCAATGGAACGGATCCGGGTACCAGCCCCAGTCAATCCCCATGTAAATATGGTCAAAGTGTGAGATCTCCTCGTCGGTTATCTCTCTTGATACGACATTGTCGAATACCTCGCCACCAGTACCGACGGCATTACCCAGGTACTCATGCTCATAGGCTCTTGGGTTGGTTTCCTTTAGAGCCTCAGCATCATCAAAGAACTGTTCGCCCAGCCAGTCCGGGGGAACCTGTGTATAACAGGACTTGTGGCGCAAAGCGCCTCGCCTCGGAGTGAGTACATACTGATTCGCCCAGTTTGATTTACTGATAGGGGGGTTAAAGGACTTGAATACAACAAATTTTGGACCGCCTCGCATTACAGACTGCTGTACGCTTCGGATTTCCTCCTCGCCTGCGAACTCATCCAACTCCTCAAACCATAGGTACTTAAAGTAGCCATGCGCCACCTTAATAGATTTCATTTTCTTGGCCTTATCCAGACCCTTGAAAAGAATAACCTGCCCCGTGGGCTTGTAGACGAACTTAAAAGGATTGACTGTGGATTTCCACAGATCATGTACACCCAGCTCATCAATGCCCCATTGTATCTGTTCAAATACAGATGAGCCTATTGTGTTCGCTACCTTACGAAACACAATGGCGTTTGCCGTAGGGTCGTTCATTATCCCTAAAGGTATCTCAGTACCAATAAAGGATGATTTTGTAGAACCTCGCCCACCGTACAAGTCGTAGTATGTATGCAGGCCGTCCATGATGTCCCAGTGTACCTGATAAAAGGCTGGAGCAATAATGGATGATAGCCTTGCCCCATCCACGACTTTACTCACTCAGATTGTCCTCCTCGGATTCTGTCGTCTGAGGCTGAGAGAGTGTATCAGATACTCTCGGAATATCACATATAATGTTGATAGCCGGAGCCTTGCCGTCATCCTCAGCTCGCTTGTCTGCATCCCAGCCCTTAAAGTTGTTCTGCAAACTGAATTTTGCACCGTTGGCACCGTCCTTATCAAAAAGACGCTCCTCAACGTACATCTCAATCCGGCTCTTAGCCTCCATGATCGTGTCTCTGAACTCTTTCTTGCCGCCATAGTTGAGTAGGCTTTGTCTGGACTTAAAGCCCAGTGCAAGCGCAAGTCCGGTAACTGTTGGCGGTCGCTGACCAATAAAAATAGGGTAGCCATATTTGTCTACCATCTGTCTGCCGGTGTCCGGATCCGTAAAGGGCTTTCCCTTACAGTCCTCAAAGTATTTGTCGATGAGATCAATTATCTCCTCTTTACTTGTGTACCGCGGAGCCGGACCGTATTGATTTCTTCCCATCGTCTTACCTCCGTACAATTAAAAAGGCAGCCACCTCTTATGAGATGTCTGCCTGGTATTGTTGCTATTTAGTTTTACGCTGTGTACGGCTTTTAGCCTGTGTAGCTCGCCTGCCCTCAGCGTTTTTCTGCTGCTTGACCTTGCCACGCACGATAGGGGTGGTATGGGGGTCAAGTATTCTGCGCTTAGCCGCCATGCCTACTTACCTGCTTTCTTTGGCGCGGTTTTCTTCGTGGCAGCTTTCTTTTTACTGCCAGCGGCTACCTTGCTGTTTGCATCGCCCAGAGCTTTGTATAAAGCCTGTGCGCCTTCTTTGCCTTTGATATGAACTTCTTTATATGCCATGGTGCCTTGCCTCCTTTACAGATTACTCTTACGATACACGATAGCTTTACGGTCAATGACATTGTGATAACTCGGATTTGTCTTGCTGTCTGTGATAACATTGTATCCCATAGCCAGAGCATATATACTCAGCGTGCTGTTGCTGACGCGTCCTACCTGCTTTGCAAATTTAGGATGGGACTGAGCAAATGATGCAGCCATGGACTGTAAAGATCCTTTATCAATACAGTGTGCTGTCTTAGGATTGAGTACCGCAAGAGCAGTAGCCCCGGAAGCATAGCCAGTGTTCATACCGCCGTTCATATCAAAGTATGTACCGGCGCCGTAGACCTGTCCGCCATGCTTACCACCCACATAATTGAGGGCTGAGTATTTCATCATGTCCGTAATATCGGTAGCCGTCAAATTATAACGAATGCCGCCGGAATTATATGTTACACCGCTTACCGAACGTGAGAGTATGTTACTCTTAGGAATATTGTTATCCTTTAGGAACTGATCGAAAGCGGAGTCATCTAATACCGTCGGCATTTCATTTACTCCGGCTGTATATGCAAATTTCTGTGTTGCATCTACCGCATCATTCAGATGGTTTGGCATATCAACTGTCTTGCTGTTCGCCATGAGCGTAGCAAGCTGGTCATCCGACATCTGAGAGAGTGCGGTTAAAGCCCCATTTACCACGGGTGTATTATCCGGGGTAGGGGGCTGCTGCTGTATCGGATTCTGAGCTGTCTGCTGTTGTGGCATACGCTTCTTTAGCTGAGATGTGCTACCTCTGCCACCCATAACTCGTCCTCCTTATTTCTTTTTCTTCTTTGTGCCTGTAGACTTCTTTGCGGCCATATCCTTATTGATCTGAGCAACTGCAGCTTTCTGAGCTGCTGTAGGCTTGCTTGTGATCTTTACGCCTTTGCCATTAGAAGTCCATGCGTCAACTTCTGATTTCTTAGTTGCCATAATATGCCTCCTTATCCTATCTCAACCACAAGAGTAACCTGTGGAAGTGATAAACTCTGTGAGCCTTTGGCTCTTGCTTTTTTGCCACTGTATTTAACATCCACAATCTTTGTAGACTGTCCTGGAGCAAGAATAATCTCGCCAAGCTGGCCACCCGGACCATTGCCTGGCATCATAGCCTGAGTACCGGCTTTTGCCTTGTACTCAATCCTTACAGCCCTATTTGTGAATGGGTTGTTTGCGCCCGCGTTCTTAAAATCATTATATGACGTTGACAAGAATTTGTTTTCGCCATAAGTATGCCCGACAAGGGCGGATTTTAACTGTGCCGCGCTCAGCTTTGTATAGTCTGCGTTCTTTACGCCGACATCTGATAGCAGCTTATTGATAAACGGCGCGTGGTCGTATCTCTGCAAATTGAGGTTGTAACCCAAATTGTGCATCGCTGCCATAAGATTGTTTCTCGTATACTGCTGATTGGCTGTAAGTGATGTACCATTCGCCATAGCAGTGTTCATGTTCTGCGACATAGAATACAGACTGCCCGGCTCCGGCTGATCTGACAGATAGTTGATAACTGCCATACGGGCGTCAATTCCAAGGTTCTGTGACTGGAAATATTGGCGTCCACCGAATAAGTCGTGATAGTCGGCTGTATCTGTTGCCGCGAAAGTAGCGTTATTCGCCTGCTGTGCCTGCTGATTTGTAGGCACAATGTTAGGCGGCTGTGTCTGCATCTGAATAGTAGCACCGCCACCGGCACCACTAGAGGACATACCGCTTATGCTACCTCTGCCTCCCATTTTAGCACCTCTTTCTTTCATAGTCAAATAAATTTAACGGAGTATGATTGTCGCCAATGAAGCGACAGCCGCCTCCGGTTGTGTAGCTCGTCCATGCACCACCATTTTTCTGTTGCATGGCTGTGCGCCCTGCGGCAGAGTGGGGTATAGGGGTCGCGCCGGATCCCTTATGTACGCTCGCGCCATTTCTGTTGAAAAGCCTTGATCGATACTATGTTATCGCTGTCAAGCTCCGGCGGTACAAGTCCGTACATGATAATCTGTTTAGGCTCCAGCCTGCGGACCATCTCGCGGTATCCGTCAAGGAATAGCTGCGCGGTGTCGCCCATGCCCGACTGAGTACCAACGCTTGACACGATAACTGTACTGCCTACGGGTTCCCCATCAAAGCACCATTCGTAACTGTCGTGGTCGCTCCATGAGATTGTAGGTATAACAGTCATACCGTGCGCCTGCCAGTATGCACCCAGCCAATGCTTGCGGTAGTGGTTGTATATCTGAATGGCTTTCGGGAAATCTGTATATGTGGAGAAGTCCGGCGTACATACTGCCTGAAATCGTCCCAGCATTTCTACATACACATCCGGGGAAGTCCACACTCTGTTAAACTGGTAATCGTCTATAAAGAAGTGTACTCCGTGCCGTTCTGGTTCCTCACAGCTCTTTGCAAAGTTGAAGCTGATCCAGTTTTCAACATCACACTCAGCCGGTGCAAGGATAGGTATGTCATACTGTCCCTCGCCGTCAAACATAGCTTTGTTTAAGTTCTCATAGTTCCGTTGCTGTCTATATGTTGCCACAGCTTAGCCTCCTTCCTGTGAACATAAGAAAAGCCCCGGCGTACCACGCCAGAGCTTTTCCTGTAGATTCTACCATGTGCAAGCCAGAGAGCCACACGGACTAAGGGAGGAGGCATACCCACACTCCCAGCTTGCACAAAATCCGATTTTATTATAAATTATCCGTTTTCAGAAAGAAAGGGGAAAAACGGGACATTAAGGGACATTTGAGGACGACTTACACAAAGTGACTGTTGTATTCTTCCTCTAAGTACCTGTAGCAGCGTTTCTTGACGCTGTCGTCTGTATTCCCACAGCCTATAAGGCGCGCTACCTCTTTCCAGCCGTAGTTGCTTTCAAAGCGGTAGGAGAATATAAGGCGCGTGAGGCTGTCCGGTATATCCCGGATAAACTGCTGCAGTCTGTCACGCTCGGCGCATCGGTGTAATAATATGTTTTCACGGCTTGCCAGTTCCACGGCGTATTTTTCGGTACGGCTTGTATTGCCCCCGGATCCGTGAGGCATACCCGACATATCAGGGCTTGGCGCTGCCTGCGCCTTTTCCCTGAGTTCGGCAATGCGTTGTTCGTCTCTTGGTATTTCCTGATTGAGCCAGTAAAGCTGTGATAATTCTTTTACTGTCATACTGTAGCCCCCTTTGCTTTATCAATTCTTGCTTTCAATGCCAGCAATAAACTTTCCTGCGCGCTGTCTTTGCCCTCTAAGGACTTGACAACATCCTCGTCAACGCCGCCTAAAGTAATGAGCCTGTGAACGATAACCGGGAATTGCTGGCCTTGTCTGTGAAGTCGTTTATTTGCCTGCTGGTATTCCTCTAAAGCCCAGGTAAGACCGAACCATATTACATGATGTCCGCCCTCTTGGAGGTTCAGACCATAACCACAGCTCGCCGGATGTGCTAAAAGTATATCGATCTTTCCATCGTTCCAGTCGGTTTCGTCCTGCGCGTCCTTATACACTTTTACCACAAGCCCCGTCTTTGCCAGTGCTGAGAGGATCCTGTCTCTGTCGTGCTGATAGTAATAAAATACAAGCGCGTGCTGTCCGTTGAGCTGTTCAATCGTTTCCATGAACGCCTCCAGCTTGCAGTCATGGATCGGAACCACAGCGCCGTCCTCGTCATATACCGCGCCATTACAAAGCTGTAAGAGCTTGCCGGTCAGAGTGGCAGCAGTGGTAGCAGTCACAAGATCGTCCTCGACCTCTAAAAGCATATCGCGCTCCATCTGCTCATAGGCTTTTTGTGCTTTGTTATCCAGCTTGACCGGAATATCCTCATAGATAAGCTCCGGCAGATCCAGATAATCTTTTGCTTTCATGCTGATACAAATATCACTTATGAGCTGGTATATCTCGGCATCTGCGCCGTCTTTCAATGCGTATGAGAATATTGTAGTCTGGTTACGCTTATCAGGGACAAAGAACATATCACGATATACAGATATGGTCCGCCCCAGACGCTTTCCGCCATCAAGTAGATACAACTGCGCCCACAAATCTATCAAGCCGTGGGGGCTTGGCGTTCCGGTCAGCTCTATAAGGCGGCTGATCCTTGGCAACATGGCTTTCAGTGCCTTAAAGCGTTTCGCCTGGTGGTTCTTAAAGCTGGAGCTTTCATCAAGCACCACCACATCAAACGGCCAGTTATGCCCGTAATACTCTACAAGCCATTGCGTGTTTTCACGATTGATAATATATATGTCAGCCTCAGCCTCTAAAGCTGCAAGGCGTTGTTTTGCGGTACCCAGTGCCACAGATATTCTGAGGTTTTTTAAGTGGTCCCATTTTGCCGCCTCTTTGCTCCAGGTGCTTTCTGCAACTTTCTTCGGTGCGATGATAAGCACCTTGCGGATCCGCCAGTAATAATATTTTAGACTGTGTAGCCCCGTCAGCGTGATAACTGTCTTTCCCAGTCCCATATCCAGGAATAAACCTAAGTGCGGATCTGAGATAATGCGGTCAATACAATATTGCTGATAGGGGTATGGTGTAAACTGTTTACTCATTATGTTGTATGACCTCCTTGCACTCAGCCACTATATGTTGTACTTTATCCACACTGTCAACAGAGTTATACACAATAAAGCCCATGCGGCGTAATATGCGCTGTACAACTATCTGGCGTTTTCTTTCTGTCTTGCCGGGTGCTTTCATCTCAGCAAAACGGATGATACCACCTGGCAGCAGTATCATCCTGTCCGGCACTCCGGTATATCCGGGGCTTACCCATTTCAGGCAAAGCCCTCCGATTCCTTTTATGCCAATTCTCAATTTTTTCTCTATATCCTTTTCCTGCATCAAAACAGTGCCTCCCTTCAAATTCTGCCGCGCGTATAAACCGCGTCCACGCTCGCTGTCCGTGCTTCTTTTTCTCTCTGGTATCATACCTGTTTCATTGATTGCCAAAGCGGAAGCAAAAGCCTCATGTTACATTTTTCCTCGCGCGCGTATATGAGTGTGCGCCTCAGGCGTTTTAGGCGTTATATTTCTCCCTAATTCCTCTAATCTATAAGGTATATTAGAAAAAAATGTAACATTGTAACATTTTACCTATAACCCTTGAAAATAAAGGCTTTAAGGCTGTTACAATTCGCGTTACACAAATGTAACATTGTAACTTTTTTGTGTTACATTTTTTAGAATGTAACAGAGAATGTAACGCGATTGTAACAGAAAATGTAACAGTATCATTGACGCCTTACAAAGCCTCTCTGCGTATTATACGGACCCGCTCTAAAAGGCTTATCAGATCGTTTCCACTCCGGTAAATTTGCCAAAACGGAGTTTATTTCTCTCGTATCCGTGTTTTTTATGTCTCTAATCTGACCATTAAATAACTCGCACCATACCTCAATAGCTGTTATGCGGTCACGGTCAACAAGGTTATACTCGCCTACGGCGTTATTTGCCCAGTAGTCACGGCGGCGGTCAAGCGGCCATTTGCTCCAGTCGTCCGGTACCTGCCTTGTAACAAATTCGGCTATGATACCTTCTCTTGCGGATGCCTCGCGGTGCTGTTCCTGCTTTTCCTGCGCCATGCGTTCAACCTCGCCCGTGAGGTAGGTTGCCTCGCCCATCTGCCAGCGTGCCTTAGCCTCAGCCCATATCTGGTCGATGACTTCCGGTGTGAGGTCGTCCCATACTGTTTTAGAGTGGGGCTGTTCCCCGACGTCTACCGGCCAGAAACGGCGGTTGCCTGTGGTGTCCTGTAAGAAGTCCATCTGATTGCAAGTACCGAAGAACACACAGCATCTTGGAAGCTCTTTGACATTCCTGCCATATGCCGCTCTGTATCGGTCAGCCCTCAGAGAGAGGAACTGCTTAATACGCGCGACGTCAGTACGTCTGAATGCGTCCAGCTCCGCAACCTCTACCAGCCACACACCCTGTAAAAGCTCGGATGCTTCCTTGCCCTCGAAAGTACGAATGCTGTCATTGAAATAACCTTTGCTCATCTTATCTAAAAGGGTAGATTTACCTAAACCCTGAGAGCCACAGAGGATGAGCATATTATCAAATTTACTGCCGGGAGTCATTGCACGCCCGATAGCTGCGGTAAAGGACTTACGGCACACGGCTCTGTTGTATGCGTTGTCCTCGGCGCCCAGATAATCTATAAATAAAGTATCAAGTCTCGGCGTGCCGTCCCAGCTCAGACCTTTGATGAAATCCTGCACCTCGTTGAATGAGTGTGTAGCCGCATGAATGTCAAGCGCCGCGTCGATGTTTCCGCGTCCTGTGATATTGTAGGTTTTCTCCAGATACCAATACAGCCCGTTGCTGTCGGTATCACTCCACAGCCGACGGCGTTTGTCGCTGCTCCATGGCAGAGAGCCTAATACCTCTCCGCGTCCGGCGAACTCATTTAGAGCGAACTTGCCTTTAAGTCGGGGATCATTGTCAAGAATAATCATTACATTGTCGATGGTGGACTTAATAGCGCCCGTCTGAGGCACAATAGCCAGCTTCTGCATCCAGTTGACTGCGTCGTCTGAGTTATCTGCTGCCACGCCGTCAAATTCCTTTGCCGCCTCGTCTGCGCGTTCTTTTGCCATAAGCGCCGCCACAAGGTTGTCCGATACAGCGTATTCACACATGGCAGTAAACGACGGCAGGCGGTTGTTTGGCGTTCCTTCCTTTGCCTCATCGTCCAGGTCGCCGAATTTATGTAAGCGGACAAGGTCGAAAGAATTTACCAGCTTTCCGCTGCATGGATCGGTCGCATGATGTGAGAACAGGAACTTGCCATTGTCGTAGAGGACGGCGCCTCCGGTGGTGGATCCGTTCAGATATGTAAATCGGTTTGGGTCGTTATCAACCGGATCATATATACCTGGTAAATGCTTCTGCATTGCCGCGCATATATCATAAGTACGGCAAAACGCACCAACAACTCCGGGCTTTGTCTCTGGGTCGCCCTGGCGTACTGCCAATTTCTGATAACTGACTGCGCCCGGTACCTGTGGCCACGATGTAAAGTCGTGCCAGTCCTCGTAGGTGTCAAGCACGCTGTCAGCCACGATCAGTCCCTTGTCCGCGGTCTTATAGAAATACTCTGAATCAGCACTGCATGATGGCCAGTACATAAGTCTTGACGGCTCGAAAGTAGTAGGATCCGCCATTTGTATGCCTAAATCAAACGCCAGCTTACGGGCGATAGGCTCATATTCATCTGCGGACACGGTACGGTCAAGCGGTATCAAAATACGGAGTCTTGGTCCGGTTTCCATGTGCTTACGGGTAGAGTAGATGCAGTAGCTCACGTTGAGGTTTTCTACTGCCTGTACGACTGTGTCTGTTCCGTAACTTGGTATATTATCGAAGTCAAGAGTAACAAGATCACGTCCGGTTACAGCAGAGGCTTTACGCCGTCCGCCTGAGAGGGTACCGGCAACAAAGCCGCCGACGTCTTTTAAGTCGTCCTGTTGTACCTTTTTTAACTGGAAGTAAGCCTGTAGGGTTTCTGTTCCCCTTGCAGGCGTTTTCAACCTCTCCCATAGCTCAGCTATGGAAAGTGTTTGAGGCTTCCAGTGCATATCCTTACGGCTTTTACCGGCGGATATGTTTATTTGTCTGTCAAACTTTAGTTCCATAGAGAATGCTCCTTTTTTAATAGCTCCCCCCCCCGTGCGTGGGGTAGTTGGGAGATTATAGTCAATTATTTTTAACTGTACCTTGATTATAGATAAAAAAATTTGACTTGTCAATCTTAAAGTCAAATAAAATTGACCAGAACCGCAAGCCAAAAATTTTTATCGAAAACGGCAGAGCAGTAGTCCTGTGTAGCCGACTACCGGAACTCCTTGCCCGTCGAATTGTCTCTAAGTTCAATACGGTTAATCAGCTCAAAGCCTGCGTTGTTAATGATGTACTTTAGCACCTTGATAAGAAAATTCTTTCTACCTTCAAGAGCTGCATCCTCTTTGGAAACTGCTTTTACAGCTTTATAGGCTGTCGGATCAGCGCATCCGCTTTGATTGTAGTATGGATTCTTTTCATTACTCATTCGCTGTACCTCCGTTATATTTCTCGAAGAACTGTGCATAATATTTCTCAACCACACCTAAAGGGCATTTGTGCTTTTTGGCAAGTGTCTCAGCCGGAGTAGACATATCTGTCAGCAGATCAGTAAAAATCTTTATGCGTAGTCCCTTTTCTTTTTCAAGCTGTGATGCCTCTCTGTTTGCGATAGTATCGCATTTCTGATTGTATTTATTACCTGCGTGACCCCGTACCCATTTGGCGGTTACTTTATGCCAGGTTGAAAGCCGGAGTACCTGTTCCCATAAGTCAGCGTTCTTACGTCCGGGAGTATTCACATACGCCCTCAGATTGCCTCTGTTTATCGTATTGGCAACATACTGGCTGTCTGTTATGATTGTGACCTCAGAGGGCCGCGTAAGCAGCCGCAAGCCCTCGACAACAGCCTTTAATTCCATTCGATTGTTTGTGGTATACCAATCGCTGCCGTGTACCTCTTTGGTGTTGTCCTTATGTAAGAGTATTGCGGCATATCCACCTGGACCAGGATTTCCATGGCATGAGCCATCTGTGTATATCGTAACTCTATCCAATCTCAGCCCTCCTTATAAGTGCCCGACTGCCGAAGCAATCGCGTATAAGCCCAAAAGTGCCATACTGATAAGAATCACCAGCACTATGATAAAGCACACCAGATCAACACACTTTTTTGCAAAGGGCTTAAATCTTTCATGGTACCAGTAGGAGAAGCAGACCTTATAAAATGCTTTTCGCTTTTCTTTCATGTCAGCCTCCTATTTAAGTATCTGCTCCCTTGCCTGAGCGCGTTCTGCAGCATCCTTATACAGCGCCTCAATTCTTTCAGGATCCGTAATAACGATGTATCCGCCGCCTTTCTCTTCAACAAATACCTCCTCTGGTCCCTCGCCGGGCATATAAGGAAAGCTGATATGCTTTAACATTTTTCCACTTGTGAACCAGGTAAATCCTCCGTCTGTTGAAAGCACAAGTCCGTCCTGATCTATGCAGTCAAGCATGACGCCCATTTTGTCACATTTCTTAAATACAGACGGGCATCGCTTATTCTGGAATGTTCTTACTTCATCGCCGGAGCGTGTAACCTCGCGCCATTCGTCAGCCGTTCCCATAATAGGGGAGAGGGGCTTTAAGGATAAGAGGCGCTGAAAAATGCTCACGACATAGCGCGCCGTGTCGCTTGTATGGTTTTGACCGGCAAAGGTATTGATGAGCGCCAGAACATTTCTATTAAGCCTTGCCTGGTCATTCTTTGCCTGCATATCAGTGTGAACGCTGAGAAGTCTTTGCAGCTCTGCATTTGCATATTGTACTGAGGCGTTTTCTGTCTTTTTATTTCTATCATTGATGCTTGTTACATTTCCCATCTGGGTATCCTCCTTTATGATTCCGAATGTACTTACCATTCTCATTTTACTTTGTTCCTTACTTCTACATCGTATTTGCAGCCATCGTATGGCTCGTATGCGTCAACGCGCATGGCGCTGTCTCTCATAGTACCCAAGCTGTAGAAAGTGTCGGTACCTATAAGCCCCAAACTATAAAAGGTCTTAAAGATTTTCGGGCTTTGCATAGCAAACCAGTCAACCATTTCCTCATTTACAGCCCAGCCCTCCGTAGTAACACCGGAGTTTTCGGCAAGACCAGCCTCCGAAAGAAAAGCGTGAGTGATCTCATGTCTGAGTGTGTAGCACTCACAGCTCCTGCAGTATGCGTCGTCGTCATCTTCCATATTGGGATGCGTCCGCATATTGCAATATACAATTTCTTTCTTATGGTAGTCACACCAGCCGTCAATACTTTTTTTCTTAAAAAGCGGCTCGTCGTCAAAGTCGCGCCGGATAATATTGTAGTTGGATCCTAATATGCTTACCGTCTGCATTTGTGCCTCCTTTTTGCCTTGTTTCGCTGTTTATCATTCCATTTTCTGATATATGCAAGCTGTTCTTTGTCGTCAATAGAATCAAAACCGCATTTATCGACTGGGCCATAATGCTCCCATTCTTTGTTGCGTAAAGCCCTCTCCATGCCAGACGCCCACACAAGAACCGCGAAAAATACGATAATCAGGATAAGAAGTATAGCCATTACTATAGTTAAAATATCAGTTATCATTCTGCTTGTTGTACCTCCATATAGCGTTAGATACTGCCTGAGGATCCATGTGCATCTCATCCGCGATGTCCTTTACCTTCCAGCCAGCATTTTTTAGCGCCATAATTTTTCCTATGTCAATTTTCTTTTTCTCCGGGTGGGAGTCCCCCCCCTCAGTATCATTTGTGCTGTCTGAGGTTTCGGGTGCCGCCTGTTCGTCAACATCAGATGCCGGATCAACCTTTGACGCGTTCTGAGCCTGTTCTAAAGACTGGAGAAGCTCTTTGTTTTCCTCCTTGTACTTCTGAACATCCGCACAGAGCTTGTCATAATTGCTTTGCAGTTCCTTGATATTATCCGGTGTGAGCTGAGTGTCTTTGTAGTCCTGCAGCTCGCCGGATTTGCCGGTAGCCATCTGTAGTATGTACTGATAAGGCACCTCACACTTTACAGCATTTAAGAGGTATTCCGCCTTTGCTCCCTCTTTGAGCATGGCATAAAGGCTTGATACCTTTATCTGTGTTCTGTCCTCTGCATTGAAAGCGTCCATAATTCCCATGTTTATAAGCCCTCCTAATCTTCTGATTTAATACTTACACCCGGTATCATTTCCGGTAAAAAGTTAATTTCGTAACTGTACTTGTCTACATCTGATCCAGAAATATCTTCAACAACGTACAGCGTGTACTCATTCAAATACACAAAATGCTTTTGATATTTTCCATCCTCCAGCTCGCATATAACTTCCAGTTCGTCATTCTCGTTATTTTCCAATGCGAATGTACCGGTAAGCTGGAGCAGGACGGTGTCAGTCCTGGCATTGATAACGGTTAGACGACGCACAACATTAAAATTATCAGCCTCAATGCCGATATTGTGACTGACCTTTTCAACCTCTGTACATCCAACCAGCATACACGCCAAAAGCAGGCAAGTTGAGAGTGTAAGTGCGATTTTTCCTTTGTGATTAAACAGTTTCTTTTTCATTTTTTTATAAGTCCTCCCTGTTCTTAAAATTTTTACAGCCTCGCTGTTCTTTATTTTTTCTGTGAATAGATCCGTCGTGACCGCATTTACAGTGTGTAGCCATATCGACCTCAGCAGCCTCCGGGTCATACGATTTTATTTTCTGTCTGTAGAGACAGTTGTTGCAGCAGTGTTTCATGCGTTGCCCTCCAATTCTTTCATAAGAGTAAGTAGTTCCTGCCTCGCGACCACACAACGGCGTATGATAGAGGCTTTGCTGTCGTACATAGATATGGTACTGCCGGGCATAGGATAGGGACCGGCTGCATCGTAGTGGGATACGCTTTCTTCAATCGTTCCGACGATTGATTTAATGTAAGTAGCTCTTTCTGTTTTATCCATCTATTGCACCTCCTTCGATAACAAGTTTTGCATTGCTGATTCTTTCCGTGGCTATGTCAAAATATTTTTGTTCCAGTTCCATGCCTATAAAATTTCTTCCTGTCGCCAGACAAGCGACACCAGTAGTACCGGATCCCATACAGTTGTCAAGTACGGTATCCCCCCCCTTGGTGTAAGTGAGTATCAGGTACTCAATCAAAGCAAGGGGTTTCTGGGTAGGGTGTAGAGCCGTTTTCTGCTTGTCCTTTTTGAAACGTATAATTGATTTTGGATACCGGCGCCCGTCGTTTTCAATCACGCCATTTGTACCGCTGGAATTGCCATAATTGGAGCTACCGATATGGCTTTTCTCGTACTTATATGGCTTCCCATCATAAGTAAACTGCGGATTGTATGTAGGCGGCTTATTGTAGAAAATCAATATGTTTTCATGGGCTTTAAGCGGCATCTTCTTAGCATTGAGAAAGCCGGTGCTTTCTGTCTTTTCCCATATCCATTCATATTTGAGCATCTTCAAATTTGAGGATCCTAAGACTTTATCGAATGGCGTTTGAGCGAATAATGCTATGCAGCCAGTAGGCTTGATAACTCGCTTGTATTGCGCCCACAGCTTATCCAGATCGATTATGCAGTCCCATTTATTTTTAGTAGTTCCATAGGGCAGATCGCATAAGATCATATCTACGGAGCCATCTGGTATATCCGGCATGAGATTAAGGCAATCGCCCATAAATAATTGTGTTTGCATTTAATCATCTCCGAAATGTTTCTTTGTGACCTCAATAGGAAATTCTTCAATTTCACTCGCCCACAGACACGCACCGTCGCCGTGAAGCATTTCCCATATATAAGGAAAGCCTCCAATGCCATCAAATAGGCTTGCCATTGTGCAATCAGAGCCACAGCATAGAGAGAGCTTTCTCAGCACATAAAACCATGGTGGAATTGCTATGCTGTTACCAAGGGCTTTGTATCGCGCGCTGTCGGTACTGTCCTTTGTCTTGCCTTTAGAGTCCGTCCAGTTTCCTATAAGCGTCCAGTAATCAGGAAATCCCTGCAATCGTTCACATTCTAAAGGCGTAAGACGGCGAACGATATAATGCTGATCCTCAATACCGGCAACAAGCATATCGTTGTTTGCATCTTGCCCGGTGTAACTTCCGGGGTGTGAGTTTGCCATAAGAGGCCCAGTAACCTGTTGGTATGTAATGCATTGTGGGTCTTTGTAATCTCTCGCCAAAAGAGTAGAGGTCTGATCTTTTGACACGGTCATGTATTCTCCAGTTGTCATACTATATACATCCCCCCCCTCTTAGCATTTTGAGGAGTGGCGTTAATGTTCTGTACTATCAATGTTTCGCTTCCCCCCCCCGTACACGCCACCTGTGTTTTTTAATGTGGCGGAAGTTTGATTTTGCGTATATTTGTCATACGCATCTTGTGAATAGCATTCAAGTATCATTGGAGTGTTGCCCCCCCCCTGTACCCATTCGACCGCTTAATGTCTGGATAACATTATCTTCTGACAGCTTTATGCGGCTGTCGTTTGGGTGGTTTTCTATTGCGATAACTGCCGGACCCGTATTAGCTGCAACCTGATCGGCAGCAGTGAGAGTAGGAGCTATGTTGCTAGATGTATTGCCGTTATATAAATCAGCTCCGATGACTTGCATGACCGCTGGACGATCGATTGTGTTAAGTGTGTAGCTCACATCCTCAGTCCAGCCTTTACCATTACAGCCGGCCGTGTCAGCTCGATCTATACAGTTACCCTGAATACAAATAACGGGCTGATTATTTCCGCTCATGCCAGCCGCTGCGGTGAGCGTTGGCGCTGTGTCGTCTGTTCTGATTTCTGCGCCACCTTGTTGCGTCGCCATACAAGCTACAACACCCCCGGCATTTAAGCTATTGCTCATTCTCGCCTGAACCGGAGTAGCTGTTTCACTCAAAGAGCCATTTCTGCAGTCAACATCCATAGGCTGAAAGAGGGTTTGATCCTGTAATGTGGATAGGGTAGCGCTCTTGTCCTCTTGTATGAGTGCGCCCTTGCCTCCACCTTCACACCCGGAGCGGATTTTAAGAGTGCATGGTATCAAGCCCCCCCCTTTGCTTGCCAGTAATTTATCATTTCCCAGAGAGCCTGTTTTAGCATTGGTGGCAGCTCCTTCCCACGGCGTTCCGCGCGTCTCAGAATGCCCAGGCACGCTTTCTCGCTCAAATAATATTTCTGGTGCGGACAGTCCTCCAAAATCTGCGATAAGTGCGATTCTACGTCTACGCTGGGGGACTCCCCAAAACTGTGCGTCAAGAACTCTCCACGCAAGGCTCCATTGTCCGTCCATGTCAGTGAGGCATCCGCTTGTTGGCCATCCGTTTTTAGGCTTAGGAATAGCGGGGGCTTCTTTGACGACGACCTTGATCGTTTCTTGGAGGACGACGCCGAAGTCCTCGCCTTTGTTTGAGCTGAAAGCTCCGGGGACGTTTTCCCAGACCATAAAGCGCGGTCTGATATTTTTGCCTGTTCTTCCTCTGTCTGCATCTGCCTTTCTCATCTCCTTAATTATTCTTAATTGCTCCATGAACAGCCCGGAGCGTTCTCCTTCAAGCCCTTTGCGCTTTCCGGCGATACTTAAATCCTGGCACGGGCTGCCTCCGATAATGACATTGACGGGTGGAGCAGTAGCCCCGTTAATAGCCGTTATATCTCCTAAATGGACCATGCTATGACCTCCATGTAAAAGTAGCAAAGAGCAGTACCATCATTACAAATGTCATAATGTGGTCAGCATATCTGCTTGACTGCTTGCTTTCTCCGAAACTTGCTATAGTAAACAATGCGGCAAAAACCACAAGTAAAATCTGATAAAAAAGAATGTTCATTACATCGCCTCCCTGTCTCTGTTAAAATCAACGATCACGTTGTCGCGTCTCTGCTGCTGTGTAGCTGTGTCACTTTTCCGGCGACGCTTCGGCTTTTCCTCGAACCAGTTATTTGCATAGGCGAATATCGTCCACCATGCAATACACACACCACACACAATAGATGGCACCATGCTGTCTGAATCCAGACAGCACGCTGAGGCAATACCCACAATAGCAGTAGCCCACGCCATAAACTTCAAAAACTTTACTCTCATAATGTGCCTCCTTAGTCCTTTGTGAAGAAATCGCCTACCCAGCCATCGGCCCCCAGTGGTAGTCCGGGCGCCCATGGTATAGGCTGTGTCATAATATCTGTGACTGCCTGTAGCATGGCTTTATCCTCAGCAAAGGGTTTAATATCAATGATGACCTCATCATGTACATGGAACACGATAGGGAAACCAGCAGCTTCAAGTCGTTCTATCGCGTCTGCCAGTGCATCACGGGCAATAGCCTGTACACAATTCTCTGTCAGCTTTCCGCCATAGGTTTCTATGCGTTTCCATTTCTTTGAGGTCTGATCCATTCCCATATAAGTGATAGATGGGTTTCCCCATCGGTTTTCTCCGACGCCTGGCTCGATATAAAAGAGCTTTCTGCCCGACGGTAGAGTAATAGTAAGTGCGCTTTTTCCGTGTGCGTAATCATGCTCACGCGCAAGAGTAACGCAATGGACTTTCTGGCACCCACCATATTGAATGACCTGTACTGCGGCATTATCCATCTCATACCACAAGTCGCGGATTTTTGAGTTAGCGTTTCTCCAGCGGTCTACAATCTCTGGCAATTCTGCCTCAGTAAGCCCCATATTCAACGCGCCCATGTTAATAAGTGCGCCCGTGCTTCCCTGATAGCCTAATGCCAGCTCAGCGACCTTGCCTTTAGCCCTCAGCGCATACTCAGGATTGCCTTTTTTAATAAGTTCCATTGGCACTCCAAACATCTGAGAGGCTGAGGCCTCATAAATCTTTCCATGCGTTTTGAATACATCAAGTCGCCATTGTTCTCCGGCAAGCCATGATATGACGCGCGCCTCGATTGCTGAGAAATCTGCATCCACCAGCTTGTTACCCGGACTTGCTACAAAGGCTGTCCTGATAAGCTGAGAGAGGGTATCAGATACAGCATTCATGCCATAGCAGACACGCAAGCCGTCCGTGTCCTCATTTCTCACTAAATCGCGCGCCACCTCAATGGCCTGTGTATATGTCCTTGGTAGGTTCTGCACCTGCACCAGACGCCCAGCCCAACGCCCTGTACGATTTGCGCCATAGAATTGTAGGAGTCCTCGTACCCGGCTATCAGCGCATACACACGTTTTGATGGCATCGTATTTCTTCGTAGAGGTCTTTCCCAGCTCTTGTCGTATCTCCAACATACGCTGTACTTCCGGGGTATTATCCTCGCTCATCAGATCCGCAACAACAGCTTTATTTACACTTGTGACGTCCGTATCAACACGGCTGTCAAGCCATTCTGCAAGCTGTTTAACACTGTTCGGGTTGTTGAGCTGAGTAATCGCCGTCGCCTCTGCGGTAAGCTCTGATTTGACCGTATCGCCTATAACCAGCGCGCCATTGACAAACGGCATATCCACAGACACGCCCCTGGAATTGATCCTGAGATCTGTTTCCCATTGCTTTTGTACGAAATCAGGCACCGGGAAACTGGAGAGC
Organism: bacterium; assembly: GCA_963631525.1. Lineage (GTDB taxonomy): Bacteria > Bacillota > Clostridia > Lachnospirales > Lachnospiraceae > Coprococcus_C. The sequence continues at coordinate 6,903 of CAVGQQ010000010.1, read as the reverse complement.
CTGTTTTCTATATCTTTTTCCGCAACAACGTCCTGCAAGCAATATTCCTTGAACAGATTCCATTTCTCCATATCATGCTGCGGTAAGTTTCTTGTCCTTCCCCCGTTGCTTTTTGTAGGCTTACAAGGGGTACAAAAGTATCTGATAAGTGCTTTACCCGTATTGAGCTTTTGCTTGTCCTCTGGAAGTCCCAACGCTTTACCAACTGATTCCAGGCTGGCTGTGTATCCGCAATAGAGCGCGTGGAACATAGAACAGCGCCAGTGGCTTGGTTCCATCTGACCAAAATATCTTGATAAACAACCATACTCAAATGCCGCATTGTGCGCGTGTTTGATGTATGTTGAATCATGCAATGCTGAGACAATCCACTCCGGTACGACCTCGCCCTGTGCAAGATCTATAATCTGCACAGGGTTGTCGTCAACCGAATAGGCGAATAGCAGTATCTCAAAATCTGGGCTTAAAAGGTATTTCCATAACCCAGCATCCCGGATTGAGATGCTGGAGTATGTTTCTAAGTCAATGTGTAAGTCGTGCATTCTGCCTCGCCTCCTCGCTGTGTAGCTCGCTTACATCGGCATACCTGTAATCGGATTGATCTGAGGTGCGGTAGCCATACCAGTGTTCTGATAACTCATCTGTCCTGGTGTTGCTGGCATAGCCGCACCATAATTAGGTGTTGCCGGAGCTGCTGTCGGTGCGGTTACGCTCTGACCGATTCCCTCAAAATCAGAAGCAGCAGAAGCGCCACCGGCAAGAGGCTCCCCATCACGGGTTTTCATCACGTTACCCAGTCCACAGCCTACGCCCTTATTTCCGTTGCTGTTGAATGAGAAGAAATTGAGGGTAACACGGGCATACATACCGCTGTAGATGTCCTGTGGTGCAAGTTCGCAGTTAATATTGCTGATGTCAACGACCTGTGGCTTGCGCTTTGTGCTTGCTGTGATTACCCAGTGACCGGCGCACTCAGGTCCGAACTTGGAGCCATCGTTTCTGAGGCCGTCGCCGTCATAAATAAGCTGAGAGCGGAGCTGCGGTCTTGCACCCTTCCAGTCATTTGCTACTGCCTGCTCATATACATACTTAATAGCGGCGTCGATCTCTGCCTTTGTGGCTACGTCTGTCTTGGGAATGAGCATTGTGGTAGAAAATTTAGGCTCTGCGCCCGGCTGATTAGGATTTGCGTATGCCTGTGAAAGATGCTCGTAAGAAAGTCTTACCTCGCCTGTTAATACCTTACTTGGAATGTTCTGATACATAGTTTTAATCTCCTTTATCACTTAAATTTCATCAATAACCTTAGTTGACCTTATGTGTTGATAAGAATGTGTTGACTTCGTCCTGCATCTTATCTAAAAACTTGATAACCTCTGGACGCTGGCTCATAATAGCGGCGTTGTCTCTTTCAAAGATGAAAGGCTCTAAGCCATTCATAATGCTGTCTGTGAGCTTCTCCGTCTGTAGGAGGATAGCCGCACTGTCGTCATGCTCGGCGATACGCTCAACGATGGTCCAACACATCCTTAAATGCTTTCTGTTCGTCCTGACGCTTTCTGCAGTCAGCTCTTGCCTTTTCAAGTGGACTTACGGGGGGTACTGATCCTGCAAGCCCCATCATCATAAAATCTAAAAATGGATCGTTCATGGTAAAATCTCCTTTGCTAATTTGTTGAATTTTTCCTTATTTCTTGAAAACCGCTTAAAATCGGATACTGCCGAATGGTAAACGGCTTTTTCATGCCTTATGTCCTCACGCATAGCCTTTACCCTGAGCATTAAGTCCTTATACCGCTGATCGCTTTTCTTATATCGTTCTCGCTGATATACAAGGCGTTCAAGCTCAGGCTCCAGCTCTTTATAGCGTGTCCGTGCATTTACTCCGCGATTTGCCAGCTCTTTAAGTCGTAAGTCAAATGTCGAAATCTCTTCGCGCAATATACTGTGTAGCTTTTCCAGCTCATCCGGTGTGTCGCTGGATTCAATCAGCTTTATCAGCTTGCGGATATTACGGATGCCCTGCTCACTCAGAAACGCCAGCGTATTGACAGTCATGTGACCGCGACCGTTGTTGTAACTGATATGCAAGGTTGCATTATCCGTCATTGCCGACTCCCTTAAAATCGACAGCCGCCGGATGATACGGCTCGCGCTTATCTGATTCAGGCACCAGAGTAGGTTTACCCTGAGGCTTCACTACAAGAGAACCTACAAGCTCTGCAAACTTCTTCTTGCCTGCCAGTTTTTCAAGTGCGGAGAGGGTAAGAGGCTCTTTAGGCTTATAAAGATCTTTCTCCTCGTAGCCTGCGCCCTTGAACGCCTCAATAGCCTTATCAGTATCACTGAAAGCTCTGTTGCTGCGTCCCTCAACAACCTTAAAGCCATTGATTGTTTTACCGTCCAGAATGGCATTGAGAGCGTAGTCCTGTAAATCGTTGTACCAAGCTACCAGATCTGCCCCTCTGATGAGCATTTCTGCAACCTCATTATCTGTAAGTCGGTTTGGGAAGTTCTCTGACTGCTTTTCTTCCTCGGTAAGTTTGCCCTCGATGGCAAAGCCCTTAAAATCTTCCAAAGCTGTGTTATTTTCTGTCCGGGCTTTACATACCGCTTTACCCTTACAGAAGCGGCACCAGGTACCGCACTTGAACTCTCCAAAGCCTGAGTATGCTTTTAATGCTATAGGCTTGATATTCTCGCCCCACTGTAAAAGTTCCTCGACGGTAAGCACTTCCTCGCTGACATCCTCTGTGATACGGGGCTGTACGATTGCCATAGATACTTTTTTTATGGCACTGCCAAAGATAGAAGCATACTGTTTCAAAGCACCCAACGCATACAAACGCATCTGTGAATTGTTTTTTGCGGATACCTCAACGCCTTTACCGTGCTTGTAATCTGTGATATGTAAGGTGTCGTCGCCGATCATTACGCAATCACACGTTCCAAAGCCTTCCGGTACATAGTCCGAAAAATCAACCTTGACCTCCCAAGTCGTGTAAGGCTTGTTGGCAAAAGTAAGAGACTTGTTTCTAAGGTATTCTGCATAAAATACTCCGGTTGTAATCATTTCTTCCTGGAAAAGTTCATTTTCACGGAGTTTTTTAATCTGACTGTTTAACTTACGCTTTGTAATGATGTTGAAATTGTACTGAGCGGATAACTCACAAATTCTATGAGCCAGCGTACCCTCAGCCGCGTACACTGTTTTGTCGTCCTCTCCAAACTCAGCCTCATATCTCGGTGCGGCTGTACAATTCAGCCAGCGACCGGATGATGAAGCAGAGAGGAGAGCGTGTTCTGCAGGTGTCGCCATCCTCATGCACCTCCTAAATTGCTGCGCCTAATGCTCTAAGCTCTCCTGCAAAAGCATCAAACTGGGTAGGCTGTAACTGAGTGATAGCCTGTACGCCGTACTTGCCAAGTAATTCAATGACCTGCTGCATCTTGCCCTGATCTACAAGTCCAGCGCCGGCCGTTGCAATATCATTAAGCGTAAGAGCTTTCTGCTGAGGCTGTGCGGTTGTCTGCTGTGCTGGGGTAGGTGCCTGTGGCTGTGGCTGTGGTACTGTGGCTGTAGGCTGTGGCATCGGAATTGTCTGTGCCTGTGGCTGAGGAACTGGAGCTGTCTGCTGTGGTGCTACCGGTGCCGCCGGGGTAGGCTGTACAACCGGCTCTGCACTCTGTACTGTGGCTGTAGTGCCTGCCGGGATAGTTACCTCGCCATTCTTATTAAGTGCTGCGCCCTCGATTGCAAGAGCTAATTTTGTGATTGCTCCAGCAAGTTCAGGAGCGTTTACTGTTACTGTGATTTCCATAAGATTGCCTCCTTTTATTTTTGTTCTTTATGGTTTTTCTGTTTCTTCCAGTCCTCAAAGTTCTTTAAGTTTTGAGGATCGCTATAAAATTTTTTGACGGCAGTAAGAAAAGTAGAACTGAGTTGTTGAACGTCTGCGCTCTGGATCTGTGATATATCAATCTGCGCTACCATTGTCCGTGTCTCTGCTTGCACTTAAAATTTTGGATTCAAGCCTTGTCAGACCTTCAATGATTCGATTCTTTGTCTTTTCCTTTGCCTCGTCGTTCTCGAATACTTTATTGCCGTTGAGGACGGTTGACAGATATGCTGCTGAGTAACCACATTCCTCCGCTAACTGCAAATTGCTGATACGGCAACGATGCATACGCCCGACAACCTCTGCCGTCCAATCCTCGTTTAAGAGTGCGTCCATCGGTTTACCTCCTTCTGTTAAAAAATTTTATCTGTTTCAGTTGAAAAAATTTAACTAATGAAGTATAATAGGACTACCACATCAACTACATACCTCTTTTTACTTGCTCCCGATACAGGAAATATCGGGGGTCTGGTATTTGTTTGTCAAATTTATTTAACTGATAATCAGAGTATAGCCAAATAAATTTGACTTGTCAAGAGGTTTTGTCAATTTTTTTTAACTGAGGAGGCCTATTATGAATTTCTACGACAGATATACGGCTATATGTACAGAAAGAGGTATTGAACCATGCTCACAGAAAGCGGCTGAGGCTTTCGGTGTCACAAGAGCTACAATCTCAGTATGGAATAAGAAAAACACGGCACCAAAGGGCGAAACTGTAAAAGTTATCGCGGATGTGCTGGGGGTATCATGTGATTATCTTTTAGGTAGAACAGAGGATCCAACCGATTACAGTAACCCGGAACTTGCTGCTGAAATGTCCGGACCGGTACTTGATTACTTTGACGGAGATGTAAAAAAGGCTGTTGATTTTCACAAAGCGGTGGACGCGGATGTACAAAGAGAAAAAGCACAGATGCCGGAAATACTTAAAATGTATAATCAACTCGACAGCTCCGATAAAATAAAAGTAGAGGGGATCATACAAGGCCTGCTGTTACAGGATAAATACCAGACAAAACAAAAGTTAGGATAATCAGAGAAGGAAAGATCATACATATAAAATTTAAGGAGGAATAGATATGGCAAATTGCGTATGTCCTAAATGCGGTGGTAACAATATAAGTTTTCAAGTCGCACAGACCGGTACAGTGGGTGGCAGCCTGCATCAAATCGGGGGAGAAAAGAGACACGGCGTATTGTACTGGGCGTGTGTTGGCTGGTGGTGGAAGCCCCTGGAGTGGTTTTTCCGCTGGCTTCTTATGATCTGCACTTTTGGCATTTTAGGAAGAAAAAGGAATAAGGGGATACAGGGAAAAACCATCTCTGCAAGTAAAAGCATCAATCGTACTATGGCCGTATGCCAGAACTGCGGACACACCTGGAAAGCCTGAGTGTGTAGCCGTATGCAGAGAGGAGGCGCTGCATGGCAAAAGCAAAACAGAAAACAACTACGAACGATATAAGCAAACTTGCTGTTATATATGCTCGGTACTCATCCCATAACCAGACGGAACAGTCGATAGAAGGACAGCTCGCAGCAGGACACCGATACGCTGACCTTAAAGGGTATACAGTAGTGCATGAGTATATAGACCGCGCTATGACCGGTCGTAATGACAACAGAGACGATTTTCAAAAAATGCTATCCGATACCAGTAAAAAGCAGTTCGGTGTAATCATTGTGTGGAAGGTGGACCGTTTTGGCCGAAATCGTGAGGAGATCACTTTCAACAAGTACCGCTGTAAAAAGAATGGGGTCCGTGTTGAGTATGTCGCTGAGAATTTACCGGATTCTCCTGAGGGCGTTATTCTCGAAAGTGTCTTAGAGGGTATGGCAGAGTATTACAGTCTGCAGCTCTCACAGAATGTACAAAGAGGGCTTTTAGAGAGCGCCAAAAAGCATCAGGTTATCGGAGGCAATGTTCCGCTGGGACTTATGATGGATGAGCATAAAAAATATGCGCCGGATCCGAAAACCGCGCCTACCGTAAAACTGATATTTGATATGTATGCTGAGGGCAGCACAACATCTGAAATAATCAACCACCTAAATAGCATCGGAATGAGGACAAAAGCCGGAAAGCCATTTACGAAAAGCAGTCTTACAACGGTGTTAAAAAATGAAAAGTATATCGGCGTGTATAAGTATAAAGACATAATCAGAGATGAGGATGTCATACCACCTATTGTCGATAAAGAGATTTTTTACAAGGTGCAAGAGCTGTTGAAAGTCAACCGCCGGATGCCGTCACATAAATGGAGCTATTCAGATTATATTCTTACAGACAAGCTCTTTTGCGGTAAATGTGGCACAGCGATGGTAGGCGAAAGCGGATTCGGTAAAATGGGTGTCAAGTACAGCTATTATATGTGTGCTAAAAGGCGTAAAGATAAGACCTGCGATAAAAAGCCAGTACGCCAAGAATGGATAGAGGAAATTGTACTACAGCGCGTTCAGGGCATACTACAGAATGATGAGTTGCTGGAGTTTATAACAGAGAACACATGGCAATATTATCTCGCCCAGGATGAGAGCATGGAAAAATTAAAAGGACTGCAGGCGGAACTTGACAAAGTAGAAAAGTCAGCAGCCAATCTTATGAAAGCGATTGAGGCTGGAATATTTAATGATATGACAAAGGCTCGTATGGATGAGCTGGACGACCAAAGAGCCATAATAAAAAAGGCAATGGCTGAGATCGAAATAGAAAAAGGGTTCAAGCTCACAAAGGACCACATACTGTACTTTCTGGAGCAGTTTAAGAAACTGGACTACAAAGACAGGGATTGTCAGCGGAGGCTTATAGATGTGTTTGTAAATTCCATATTTGTATATGACGACAAATTGAGGATAGCCTTTAATTTTGGAGGCTCAGACGGCACTATAACGCTTAATGAAGTTGACAAGGCAGACCGCGGCGAAGGGTTCGTATGCTGCGCGTCTTGCCCTGCTTGTGAAAAAGCCTTGAAAACCTTGTATTTACTGGGTTTTGAGGCTTTT
>CAVGQQ010000009.1:0-78974 GCA_963631525.1 bacterium | reverse complement strand
AAATTGATCTAAACACTCCTGTATTTTTGATACCTGATTCTTATAATAATCAATTGCTGCATCATAATATTCATCATCAACTTTGAATCCCATAAATATATCCTTCGACTGATCTTATACTATCAGAACTTTTTTCCTTTCTTCCTATTTAGTTTTTTTTCGTTGACTATTTCTTCTTGCTTCCTGTTCTTTTCTAATTTCTTCGCCCTTCTTCTTATCGTATGATTTTACTTCATTTTCCCAATATTCCACATCTCTGCTTGCCTGTTGCTTCTCAGACTCTAAATGTGTTCCCAAATTATCCAACATTGTTAAAACCTCAGAAATCCATTCTTGGTCAAACATCCCTATATTATTCTCATACAGTGTAGAAAAAATAATAGCATCTCCACTATGTTGTCTTAATTGTTCTGCATATTCATTGCACTCTGTTAATTCGCTTTCAATGGTATTTCTTAATTCATTATTCCTTGTTATTTTATCGCTATAACATAATACCTTTCGTTGATTTTCTTCTTGATTTCTAACTAATGTTCCTCTTGACGTTGTCATATAGCCTCCCTAAAAAATTAAAGCAACTTGCACAAATATATACAAGTTGCTTTTTAATTATTATTAGAACAGCATATCTGCAATATTTGCATCTGCTTCTGCAAAGTTTTGACATATCTGTGAAAGCTGCGTATAGAACTGATTAATCAGATCTGACAAGCTCTCAATATCCGGTCCAAGCATATTTTTGAATTCCTCTACGTACGCAGTCGCAGACTCTGCCTCCATGTAACCATTGCTGACAAGAGAACTTACTGTTGTTGTCATATCTGAATACAAATCCTCAATATTTCCTTCGTAGCCCTTCATATCACCAATTAATCCTTCAACGGCTGCATAGTCTACTCTTAATCTATCACCCATTTATTTATCCTCCCTGTACTAACTTAATTGTGTTTTCATATCATCATCCAAATTCTCGAACTGCTGGCATACACTTTCTAACTGCTGTGAAAAATCTCCCAAATTTACGTTCAGCTTTGAATAAATTGTTTTAACAATTTTCTCATATTCATCCATATATGCCTGCAATGCCTGTCCTTCCATTACTGATGGAAGAGTCTCTACCGTATTACTCAATTTACCAAGTAAATTCTCCATCTCACCTTTCTGTGTTTCAAGCTTTGCAATTACTTCGGATCGGATTTCCCCATAACGCACGTCTAAAGCCATCTTCAATACCTCCTAAATTTTTATCCTAATAGTCTTTTCTTGACTATGCGTTCTTATTATATTTTAACATATATGTTTTGTCAACGTATATTTGTTAAAAGCATTGACGTATGTCATCGTAAATCATATAATGTACTAGATATTGAGACTCATATCTATCACATATGTGTGACTAACTAAGGTTATGTAACCGATGGGATAAAGGAGAAAGTATGAAGAAACAAAAGAACAAAGCAGCGCGCAAATATTATCGACAGGCCAAACGGGAGATACCGTTATGTTTTTCATCCAGGAAAGAGTACTTGTCAGACTTGGAAGATATTCTGGAGAAAGCAGTTCTGGAGAACCCAGAGATTTCATATCCGGAACTCACGGAAAGACTTGGAACCCCAAAGCAGCAAACCGAGGAATACGCACTGCTTCTTTCTACAGAACAGTTGTATAAAAATATTTATACTGCCCGAAGAATCCATCGCATTATTCTTGTCGTTGCAATCATTCTCACAATATTGTTTTGCTGGCTTGCAAAACAAGCTATGAATGTTTTCTATAATACTCGAATAACTGTTACGGTATCTCAGGAAACAATTGTCGACGACAATTATACCAATGATTTAAACTCAGACAAATAATTACAAAGGAGATTATTATGAAGAACACATCAGTTAAAAAGTTATGTGCGCTGGTAGTAGCAATTTTACTGATCTTTACTGGATTTACACCAATTGCACATGCACAGGAATCCACAACTACTACCGAAGTATACACCGAAAATGGTTGTACGGTAACTGTTACTACAGTGGTAACGCCGCTCGCTTCCAATGCAAGAAGTAGCAGATCCGCAAAAACTTCTACAAAAACCGCTACCATAACTAATGGAGCAGGAACTACCGTTGCGGTATTTTCTATAACTGCAACATTTTCTTATAATGGTTCAACAGCAACATGTACCAGTGTTTCTCACTCAAAGACAATCAAGAACAATAGCTGGTCATTCTCTCGTGCTAGTTCTGGGAAATCAGGTGCCTTAGCAACTGGATACTATACTGTAGACTATTATCAGAATGGTACTAAATATAATTCTGTATCAGGATCAATAAAGCTTTCTTGCGATAAAAACGGAAATATCTCATAACCTTTTCTAAAAACCAGTGTGCCAGCCTAATGGTGCGCTGGTTTTTTATTCTCATATTGTGTTTCACACATTCATTTTCGCTTATAATAGGAAGAGTGTTTACAAATGAAAAGTTTAAACGTACTGATTGATGAGTATCTTGGTTTTTGCCATGCGCAAAAACGACTGGATGAAAAAACACGCAAAGCGTATCGTATTGATCTGCGCCAGTTTTCCACCCATTTCTTTCCATCCATACTAACAGATGTAGATGCATCTGCTTTGGAATCTTATTTTTCTGGAATACAAAGACTACATCGTTCAAAACCCTTTCAATCGTCTGCAGATTCATTTTCGGGAACCGGTAAAACTGCCGAAAACAATTCCACTGCAAATCGTGGAACGATTGTTGGAAACGATCTACGCCCAACGTGCGTCCGCACGCACCCCCTACCAACGCCGAAATGCCCTGCGGGATGCGGCAGTAATTGAACTCCTGTTTGCAAGCGGGATGCGAATCTCCGAGCTTTGTGCCCTGCAGCCTTGCAATATTCATCTGACTGACGGTGTGATTCTCATTTATGTAATTATGCATTTTTTGATATATTGACATTTCACGTCCATAGACATTATAATAGGAGTATTAAAAATGAAAGTAGATAATTATGCGAACAATTATTACAAATCTTAAACGTGCTTCTGTTGAAATTATTATATTGACTCTATTAAATGAAGAACCTATGTATGGATATCAACTGGCTCAGGAAATCAAGAAAAGAAGTGAAGGTAAGTTCTCGCTCATGGAGGCATCCATGTATCCTGTCTTAACGCGTTTAACTGATCAGGGTGATGTAACGCAGCAGGTCGTACAAAAAACGCCAAAAGCAAAACGTGTATATTACCACATTACTGAAAATGGAAAAAATCACCTTGAGGAAATGAAACAGGTTTATCTGGAAAATGTAAACATCATCAATATACTGATTAAAAACACCGAAGCTTAAGTTTAATTTTAATAAACTGAATCTTCAAAAGCACCACAATTTTCCGATTCATCGTTTTTTTGTGGTGCTTTTTATTTACCTGTCTGGCAGCTGCCAGTTTGCAAGTGCCTCCCGATACGTCGCAAGCTGCTGCTCATAAACTTCCACAATCTCATTTGGCTGTGCCGACTTCTTCTCTGGCGCAAGCAACGCCTCATAACAATCTACGATTCCCTGCAGGCTCTTCTTTCCACCTGCCTCTACATCCAGGATGCATTCCGTCTCAGAAACGGCATTCTGATACCAGACGATTGCCTCATTATAATCCATACTATCCTTATAATAGCAGCCAAGCTCATAGCAGATCTCTGCACACGGTGTTTCTAACATATCCCGAAGCGCATATTTCATAAGCTCCGCACCATTTCCCTGAAGTCTTGCCAGATGTGCCAGCACACAGGCAGCTTCCCTTCCAGACTCAGCCATCGGATCTTTCTCCCACTCTCCGGTGAAAAATCCGCACGCCCGCTCAAAATCTGTCAATTCTCCACATTTTAGCAGTTCCTTCGCATACATCTTCCGAAGCTTCGGCGATAGCTTCCCGTCCCGCGCATACATCCGTTCGCAGATCTCAAAATCCCTGCCTCCATGCACTGCTAACGGCTTGTGCTGGATCTCAATATCACTGTCGAACACAACCGGATCTAACCGCACCGTCTCATGCACCGGATCAATCCATGTAAACGTCCGAAGACGCTTAAAGAGCTTCGGGCGAAGCTCCCGTTTCACATTCATAACTGTATTGAACGCTTCTGTCACATACCACATCTGCACGATCTCGATCTCCGGGAGCAGGCAGTTCTTCAGATCCCGAAAGCGCGCCCGGTTCTCCGCATCAAGCACCTCGTCCGCATCCGGCGCATAGATGTATTCCATTGTCGCCTTGGAGAATGAGAAATTCCGCGCCGCCGAGAAATCGCCAATCCATGTAAAATCATAGATCTGATCGGTATAGCGTGCCGCGATCTCCTTCGTGCGGTCGGTAGAGCCTGTATCCACAATGATAATCTCGTCCATCAGGTCAGCGACACTGTCCAGACACCGCGCCAGAACCTGCTCTTCATTTTTCACGATCATACATAAACTGATGGTTGCCATTGCTACCCCCTGTCATTCGCATCATTTGTTATCCGTATACATTCTTTTTTTATTATACCTGTTTTATATGTGGCAGACAAGTAAGATTCCTGCTCCTTTTTCGCAATTTTGCTTGACCTTCCACGACAAAATGGGTATTCTATAAAGTGTGATATTTTATAAGAGAGGACTTCTACTATGAAACAGATTATTTTAACTGGCGATCGTCCGACAGGACGTTTGCATGTTGGACATTATGTAGGCTCTTTGAAAGAGCGTGTGAAACTTCAGAATTCTGGTGTCTATGATGAGATCTACATCATGATCGCGGACGCACAGGCACTCACAGATAATGCAGAGCACCCGGAGAAGGTACGTCAGAACATCATGCAGGTTGCACTCGATTACCTCGCATGCGGACTTGACCCTGAGAAGGCAACGATCTTCATCCAGTCCATGATCCCGGAACTGACTGAGCTTACATTCTATTATATGAACCTTGTTACCGTTTCCCGTGTACAGCGTAACCCGACTGTAAAGGCAGAGATCCAGATGCGTAACTTCGAGGCAAGCATCCCGGTTGGTTTCTTCTGCTATCCGATCAGCCAGGCAGCCGATATCACAGCATTCCGTGCAACCCACGTACCGGTTGGTGAGGATCAGATGCCAATGATCGAGCAGTGTAAGGAAATCGTACACAAATTCAATACGGTATATGGTGAGACACTGACTGATCCAAAGATCGTGCTCCCAGAAAACAGCGCATGTCTGCGTCTGCCAGGTATCGATGGTAAGGCAAAGATGAGTAAGTCTCTTGGCAACTGCATCTATCTTGCAGAGGAGCCAGAGGATATCAAGAAGAAGGTTATGTCGATGTTCACCGATCCGAACCATCTGCGTGTCGAAGATCCGGGACAGGTGGAAGGCAACCCGGTATTTATCTACCTCGATGCATTCAGCAAGCCAGAGTATTTCGCAGAGTTCCTTCCAGAGTATTCTGGTATGGACGAGCTGAAGGAGCATTACACACGTGGCGGTCTTGGCGATGTGAAAGTGAAGAAGTTCCTGAACAATGTGCTTCAGGCAGAGCTTGCTCCGATCCGCGAGCGTCGTAAGATGTGGGAGCAGAAGCTTCCAGATGTCTATGACATCCTGAAGGCTGGCAGCAAGAGAGCCAGAGAGACAGCAAGCAAGACACTCGAAGATGTCCGCCGCTCTATGAAGATTGATTACTTTGATAATGATAATCTGTTGAAGATGTAATTATAATATAAATTAGAGTATTATGCGAAATGCAAAAAGGGGCGTTTTATAACGCCCCTTTTATTATCTTTATATTCGCTTCAACTTATTAAACAGCTGCTCATCACTCATCCGAAATACATCATCGATAATCCAGATATGCATGTCCCTCGCACGCTGCTTGAAGAACATCGTGCCGGTTGTGTTGTCACAGGCACGTGCCAAGACAAGTGCCTTTCTGGCATATTTGCCGCCAAACTTTCGCGATACTGTCTCCAGCTCATGCAGCGCACTGCCACCAGCCTTGCCACTCTTGCAGGAGATAAAGATCGGACATACCTGCTTCATCAGGATCACATCAATCTCGTTCATCGTATCATAGCCAGGATTCATCGTGTCATGCACTTCACCATCCCAGTCAATATGCGCCCCGATCACCGCATCCGAGAACAGGTAACCTTCCCGCGTCGCTACCTCATAGACATGCAGCTCCAGCATATTTCCTGCCTTTGCGATAATCTTCTTGATCTGGTTATTCTTAAATCGGAACAGTACTTTCTTTCCATGTTCTTCGTAATCCTTGAGCATGCCAATCTCATACAGATCCCGCAACAGGCGGATGGCATCTCCAAGCTGATTGATATACAACTCGCCCCAGCCCTCCCGCTGATTCGGCGTGTTTTTACGAAGCTCATCAATCACACCACAATGCTTGTTCCAATCTCCGCGGTATCTGCGGCATAGATCCCACATAATCCGGATATCCTCCCGGAACTGGTCTGTGAATTTCCATTCCGAGATACTTCCCGTCTCTTTCGTGAGCAGACCGCCATGCAGCATGATATCTTCCGCGATACTGATATTAAAATGATAATCCGACGTGATCACCTTGGAACCGCGGACATCGATTTCCTTTCCGGTAAATGGATCGATACGCAGCTTACTGACTTCCATTCTTGCGGAAATACACCCAAGCGCAATCAGAAGCATCTCGCTGCCGCCGGTCAGCGCAAACCGGATTCCCGGATATTCCCGGATAATACCAGCCAGAGTGCCTATAATGCTATCGAGATCGTCCTTTGGTACCTCAAGGAATTCCAACTCCACATCCGGACATTTGTGGTCACGGAACTGCTCGATATCCCGGATCTGCTTCGTGATCATATTATCTTTGTGTCCCAGAAAGATCACGCGTTCCGGCATGTATTTCATCATCACCATCACATTCTCGATTGGTTCCTGCGAGAAGAATTTGACGATTGCTTTTGTTCTCTCCATGTAACCTCCTCCTTTACGAAAAATTGCAAAAGTATCCACCCCATGATACTTTTGCAATGCTTCCTTCTCTATCTGTTACTGCATCGATGCAAATAACGCCGCAATCTCCTCCGGCGACAGTGTCCGATTTGGATTGTCGTCCACTGGCATTGCCGGTGTTGGCTCTGCATCTGCATTCATCGTTGTATCTATGATGTCCTGCTCTGCCTCATGTACAGCTTCTGCAACCTCCTCCGCATGTGCTTCCTCTGTGGACGGATCTGTCTGTTCCTGTTGCGGGAACGGAATCACATCTGCATTCTTCACATCCTGTGCCGGCTTATCCGCCTGTAGGTTGCCAAGCAGGGCGTCGATCATGCTCTGATCTAACATGCCTGTATTCGCAGCTTCTTCCTTAAATTCTGCCTCTTCCTTTAATTCCTTATCTGCACTGCCACCAAACTGCGAGAAGAAGTCCTCCGTATTAAATGCAGACTCTGGTTCTTCTGTTGGTGCGGCTTCTTCTGCAACCGTTTCTGGTTCTGCTATTGATGCCGCCTCTACCGCTGTCGATGCCGCCTCTACCGGTGCTGCTTCCACATATTTCGGCATCTCGATGGCATCCACTGCCTCACGCAGTGCGGTAAGCTGTGCTGTCACCTGCTGTAACTGAGCAACCACCGCCTGTACATCGCCTGCCAGCTTGCCAAACTCCTCCAACACCAGTGCAGTATGATCCGGCTCTTTCTGTGCCTGCAACGCCGCCTGCATTTCCAGCTCCTTCTGCATCTGCTCCGCCTGCTGTGCTGCTTCCTCTTCCTTCTTCCGATCGTAGTTAATCAGAATCTTGATCGTCTTTTTCAACGCCTCATCTAACTGCTCTGCCTGCGCAGACAGATAGGTATTTGTCTTTCTCTGCTGCACATAAGAAGCCTTTGCCAGACGTTCCATGTCATTCAGGATCTCCGTATCCTCTTTTTTTGTATATTCCTGCAAGGTCTTTGTCACATACTCCTGCATCGCCTGTTCCTTCGCCACCTTGATGTCGACAACGGACAAAAGCAACGCATAAATACTGCCAACCAGCACAAGTGAGATCACTGCAACATAGACTGCCTGTGAACGATATGCAAGCATGCAGTATCCCCACGCCAGAAGCGCCGTGAAACTAATCATGCCTAGTGTTACCATTCTCTTATATCGATTCCCCATCTGTTTTTTGCCTCCCTGCTTCTCGCCACAGATTACCCTTTATAGTGCTTCTCCGGATCTGCAAACTTCGTATATTTTCCAATCCAGCGAAGATCGACGCTGCCCGTCTCACCACTACGCTGCTTGGCAATGATGATCTCCGCAGTCTGCGGCTTTGTCGTTGTCTCTGGATTGTAATATTCGTCTCGATAAATAAACATAACCACATCGGCATCCTGCTCGATTGATCCAGACTCTCGCAAATCCGAAAGCACTGGCTTGTGGTCTGGTCTTGCATCTACCGCACGGGAAAGCTGCGACAATGCAATGATCGGAATCTTTAATTCCTTCGCTAAGTTCTTCAACGCACGGGAAACCTCCGCGATGAACTGCTGCCGGCTCTCCACGGCACGGCTTGGGCTCATCAACTGCAGGTAGTCAATCATGATGACCTGCACTCCGTAATTCTGCTTCCATTTTCTTGCGATGGAACGAAGCTCTGAGATCGTAACCGATGAATTTTCCTCTATGTATAACGGCGAGTTGGCAACTGCCTCTGTACTTTCGATGACCTTGTCCCAGTCATCATCTGACAGATCGCCGACCTTCATGCTCTTGGAATCGACCATTGCATCAACTGC
The DNA here is from genome assembly GCA_963631525.1 of bacterium. Taxonomy (GTDB): domain Bacteria; phylum Bacillota; class Clostridia; order Lachnospirales; family Lachnospiraceae; genus Coprococcus_C. The sequence goes on along the minus strand of CAVGQQ010000009.1, from coordinate 70,185 downwards.
CAGAATACGGCTTGCCAACTGTTCCTTGCTCATCTCCAACGAGAAGAAGCCAACCGGAATATGCTTCATAACCGCCAGATGATGTGCAATATTTAAGACAAATGCGGTCTTACCCATCGCAGGTCTGGCTGCCACCAGCAAAAGCTCTCCGGCATGCATACCCGTCAGCATATTGTCCAGATCCCGGAATCCTGTCGGAACGCCGGTAACCTTGCCATCGTTTCTTGCCGCTTCCTCCATCTCGCGAATGACATTCATCACAATCTCGCGGATCGGCACTGTATCCTCAGAACCATTCCGGTTCTGCACAAGCTTGAAGATGCTCTGTTCTGCGCGCTCCATGATTACTTCTACCGGCTCCTGCGACTGATACCCATCCTTCTCGGTATTCTCGCAAAGCTTGATCAACTGCCGGAGTGCCGCCTTGTCCTTGACGATCTTCGCATAGTCCTTCACCGGAGCATATAACGGAGCAGATTGTACCAACTGTGCCAGCGTCACCGTGTTTGCCACTTCTTCCGGGATATCCTTCATCCGCAGCCGTTCAACCAGCGTGATCGGATCTACACTTGCTCCCTCGGAGTACAGTTCGACCATGTTATCGAAGAGAATTCCGTACTGCTTATTGTAGAAATCTTCTCCTGTCAGCATATCCACCAGATCGGAAATCGCATCCCGGTTTACAAGCATCGTTCCTACGATTCCCTGCTCTGCCTTTTCATTATGCGGTTGTACGCGTCTTATCGTATTTTCATCCATAAAAACTACTCTAATCTTTCTAAGCCTGCGTCATTCCGCAAGCCTACTAATTTAAGCTTCCTCAATCTTCACTGTAAGCTCTGCAGTTACCTTTGTGTGCAGCTTGATTCCAACAGTACGTGTACCCGGTGCCTTGATAGCATCCTTCATAACGATCTTCTTTTTGTCGATGTCATGTCCAAGCTGTGACTTGATTGCTTCTGCAATTTCCTTAGAAGAAATCGAGCCAAAGGTTCTTCCGTTTTCACCCATCTTGATGGAAAGTGTGATGCTCTCCTTCTCGATCTGTGCGGCAAGTGCCTGTGCATCTGCCAGCACCTCTGCGGCAACCTTATCCTCATGTGCCTTCTTCAGCTTCAAATCATTCAGGTTCTTTGAGGTTGCTTCCATACCAAGCTTCTTTGGAAGCAGCATATTTCTTGCGTATCCATCGGATACATCTACAATCTGATCTTTTTTTCCGAGGCTTTTTACGTCCTGCAATAAAATAACTTTCATGTCTGGTTCCTCCTTAATTCTTAAATATCGCCTTCCCGATACATCTCATCTAAAAGCGTCTTTAATTGAATCAATACCAATTCATTTGTACTATTTGTAAACTGGGCTCCGGCGATATTTGCATGTCCACCGCCACCCATTTTTTCCATGATAATCTGCACGTTCACATCGTCGACCGACCGTGCACTCATATAAACCGTGCCGTCCTTCTCTGTCGTAACAAATGATGCACGGATACCTTCGATGTTGAGCAGGTCGTTCGCAACCTTCGCTGCAACCACCGTCGGTGCATCGGATTCCTTCGGATCAACCGTAGAAATCGCAAAATGATCCATATAAATCTCCGAATTGATGACACCTTCTGCCAACTGGCGGTACGTGTACATATCACTTCGGAACATCTTTCTGACACGGACGACATCCGCACCACTCCGGCGCAAATACGATGCTGCATCAAACGTACGCACACCCGTCTTGGTCAGGAAATTATCTGTATCGATCACAATACCCGCATACATGGCATCTGCCTCGATCGGACGAAGCTTCACCTTGCCCTCGATGTACTGCAGGATCTCCGCGATCATCTCACATGCCGAGCTTGCATATGGCTCGATATACGAAAGTGTCGCATTCTCGATCACTTCGTCGGACTGTCTGTGGTGGTCAAATACCACGATAGACTTTGCCAGACTGAGCAGCTCCTCGCACTCGGTCATGCTCGGTTTATTCACATCCGTTACGACAACCAGTGTATTCGGTGTTACCCGGCTGATTGCCTGTTCACTGTTGATGATCATATCATCGCCATAAACGCTGTTCCCCATGAATCCGCTGATGATCGGGCGGATGGCTGAGGTTACCTCGTTCACTACGATATATGCCTTTTTATTTAACGTCTTAACCAGACGATACACGCCCACTGCCGAACCAAACGCATCCGCGTCTGGTCGTTTGTGTGCCATGATAATAACACTGTCTTTACTTGTCAGAAGCTCCTGGAACGCCTGTGCCTTCACACGCGCCTTAACGGTTGCAGACTTTTCAGTTCCTGCACTCTTTCCGCCAAAATACGTCGTCTTATCACCGTACTTGACAACTGCCTGATCGCCGCCTCGTCCAAGTGCCAGTCCGATTGCGGTACGCGCCCGCTCATATGCCTGCGCAAAGCTGTCTGTTCCAGCACCGACACCGATACTTAATGTAACTGGAATCTCATTTCCGACATTGATACTCTTTACCTCATCCAGAATCGCAAACTTCGTCTCACGAAGCTGTGGCAGATACTGCTGCCGGAATACGAAGAAATATTTATCCTTCTCCAGCTTCTTTCCAATCGCATCGATCGTGGAAAGATACATGTTGATTCGTCGGTCAACCAGTGCTTCCACCAGCGAATGACGAACCTCCTCCGTATTCTCCATAACCTCATCGTAATTATCAATATACAGAAGTCCTGCGACAAGCTTCTGATCCTCATTTTCCTTCTTGTAGATCCGAAGCTCTGTTTCATCATACAAATACAAAGTAATCATGGCATCTGCCTGATGATCGACCATCGCATCCTCATCCGAATCCACTAACGCCTCGGAAAAATCGATACGGCGCAGCAATGCCCGATAGACACGGTCGTTATATTCCAGATCCATCTGCATTTCCTCAGACGATAACGCCTCCGCATCCACCGCCGGGAAGAATGTCGCAATGTTCTTGCGAATCCGCTTTTTAGAACCAACGCCGATCTCCTCGATAAACTTTGCATTGCCCCACAGAATCTTACCATCCGTATCCAGCAACGCATACGGAATATCCAGCTCCTTCAGAAGCTCCTTCTGTATCTGCCCCTGTTCCAGCGCAAACCGGAAGACAACCGGCATGATCGCCGCCTTCATTACAATGAAAAATATAATCTCACATACAACAAAGACAAAGACTGCCGCAGCGGCAATCGCACCGCTCTTTTTGTCGTGTACATACAGCACGATCACCATCCCAACCAGAAGCACAGTCAGTGCCAATGGCATCAGCAGATATTGTTGTATTTTCTTTTTTAAGACCTTTTCGTTATTCATCGATCCTCACCTGTTGCTGTCTCAAACAGCCTCTCCCAGTGACTATTTTGCAATGTTTGCAAGTCTTTCCTTTACCTGCTCCAATGTCTCTGTATACTTCTGCAGCTTTGCTCGCTCTTCCTCAACCTTTGCTGCAGGTGCCTTATCCACGAACTTTGGATTTGCAAGCATACCAGACGCACGCTTGATCTCTGCCTCCAGCTTTGTCTGTTCTTTCGTCAGACGCTCGATTTCCTTCTCGATATCCACAAGCTCTGCAAATGGAATATAGATTGCTGCATCATGGATCACAACGGATACTGCATCGTCTGCGATTCCACTCTTATCTGCCTGTACCTGCACGTCGCTTGCATAGCCAAGCATCGCGAAGAAATTCTTACTTGCCTCGAAGATCGCACGGATGTCTTCCTTCGGAGATACAACATAGACGCTTGCCTTTCTGCTCGGTGCGACGTTCATCTCTGTACGCACATTACGGATACCACGTACAGCTTCCTTGATCTTATCCACAGCAGCCTCATCTGCCTTGAATTCAAATGCCTTGTCATATTCCGGCCACTTGGAGATCATGATAGATTCCTCGTCAGTTAATGTACAGAAGATCTCCTCTGTTACAAATGGCATATATGGATGCAACAGCTTCAGACCAGTTGTAAGAACTGTCTTCAATGTCCAGAGTGCCGCTGCCTTTGTCTCGTCTGCATCATCCCAGAGTCTTGGTTTTACCATCTCAATATACCAGTCACAGAACTCCTCCCACAGGAAATCATAAAGCTTGGATACAGCGATACCAAGCTCGAACTTCTCCATGTTGTCTGTTACTTCCTGAATCAGATCGTTCATCTTAGATAAGATCCACTTGTCTGCGAGTGTGAAACCATACTGCTTCATCGCAGCGTCAACATCAGCGGTCATGGCAGCATCAATACCTGTGATATCTGCCTTCTCAATATTCATCATGATAAATCTGGATGCGTTCCAGATCTTATTTGCAAAGTTACGGCTTGCTTCGACTCTCTCCCAGTAGAAACGCATGTCGTTACCTGGTGCATTTCCGGTAATCAATGTGAATCGGAGCGCATCGGCACCATACTTGTCGATTACCTCCAGCGGATCAATACCATTTCCAAGGGACTTACTCATCTTACGTCCCTGATCGTCTCTGACCAGACCGTGGAATAGTACCGTGTGGAATGGAAGCTTGCCTGTCTGCTCGATGGATGAGAATACCATACGGATTACCCAGAAGAAGATAATGTCGTATCCGGTTACAAGTACATCTGTCGGGAAGAAGTAATCCAGATCTTCCGTCTTGTCCGGCCAGCCAAGTGTAGAGAATGGCCAGAGTGCAGATGAGAACCATGTATCGAGTGTGTCCTCGTCCTGCTTTACATTGCTGCTTCCACATTTTGGACAGGTGCAGACGGTCTCCTTCGATACGATCGTCTCGCCACAGTCCTGACAGTAATATGCCGGGATACGATGTCCCCACCAGAGCTGTCTGGATACACACCAGTCACGGATATTATCCAGCCAGTTGTAATATGTCTTGTCCATACGCTCTGGAATCAGCTTCAGCTTGCCGCTTACAACTGCTTCCTTCGCCGGCTTTGCCATCTCACTCATCTTGACAAACCACTGTGGCTTTACAAGCGGCTCTACAGTTGTCTTACAACGGTCATGTGTACCTACCATATGCTTGTGTGGTACCACCTTCACAAGAAGTCCAAGTGCATCAAGATCAGCAACCATTGCCTTTCTTGCCTCGTAACGATCCATACCTGCGTACTTGCCGCCAAGCTTGTTGATTGTAGCGTCATCGTTCATAATATTGATCTCTTCGAGATTATGGCGCTTTCCAACCTCGAAATCGTTCGGATCGTGTGCCGGTGTGATCTTTACACAACCAGTTCCAAAATCTTTATCTACATACTCATCGGCGATCACCGGAATCTCACGGTCCGTGAGTGGCAGTTTTAACATCTTGCCAACGATATCCTTGTATCGCTCGTCCTCTGGATTTACTGCAACAGCAGTATCGCCAAGCAATGTCTCCGGACGTGTGGTTGCAATCTCTACGAATCTTCCTTCCTCGCCAACAACCGGATAATTGATATGCCAGAAGAAGCCATCCTGCTCCTCATGTACAACCTCTGCATCGGAAATGGATGTCTGACAAACCGGACACCAGTTTACGATACGGGAACCTCGATACATATATCCTTTTTCATACAGCTTACAGAATACCTCTGTAACTGCCTTGTTATTTCCCTCATCCATCGTGAAACGCTCACGATCCCAGTCTGCAGAAGAACCCATCTTCTTCAACTGGTTGACGATCTTGCCGCCGTACTCTCTACGCCAGTCCCAGACACGCTCCAAGAACTTTTCACGTCCAAGGTCTTCCTTGTCGATGCCTTCCTTCTTAAGCGCCTCAATGACCTTCACCTCTGTCGCGATTGCGGCATGGTCGGTTCCCGGCTGCCACAGTGCATTGTAGCCCTGCATACGCTTGAAACGGATCAGAATATCCTGCATCGTATTATCGAGCGCATGTCCCATATGCAGCTGTCCGGTAATGTTCGGTGGTGGCATCACGATGGTGAACGGCTTTTTGCTCCGATCTACCTCCGCGTGAAAATATTTGTTTGCAACCCATTTGTCATACAGACGCGGTTCGATCTCCGCCGGGTTGTAGTTTTTCTCTAATTCCTTAGCCATGTCTTTCTTCCTCCATATATGAATGATGTCGTGTATCAAGATACACAATCAAACTTCTCTTGTTTTGTATCTGCAATCTGCGATCACAATTCCAGATTGTAGGTTGCCAGCAGCTCCCGGATATAGCTTTCAATACCCGGATTCGCAGCCATGCTTGCTTTTAACGCCGCCGTGGCATTCTGCCGGATCTTCTCACAGCTTGCCATCTTCTCACGAATCTTCTGCCGCCGTACATTCAGACCATGCTTGATCTCGACCATCTCCCGCCGGTCGATCAGTGCATTTGTCTGATTCTTCCAGACCATCGGATCGGTCACGCCGACATCGGAAAGCTGTTTTACCAGCCTGTCACATGCAAGATAATAGCTCTCGCTTGCCTGTGAATACTTCTTTGCATCGCGCTGCATCTGGTTGTACAGATCCCAGCGATACATCAGCTCCTTACCGGAATTGACGTCGTATTTTTCATAGATATAATCTAATGTATTTGTATTATTGACATATTTTGCTTTGACTTTATTCAGTAACGAGATTGCCCTTTGCAGCTTTGCGTCGTTTTCCTGTACGCGCTGGTTGATATTTGCATACTGGATATAGCACACGACAAAGCAGATCACCGCGACCGTTCCTTCGATTGCCGCCGGCAATGTCACATCTTTCTTTGCAAGCAGAGCCACCGCAAACAGGGTAATGCTGATTAGAAGAAATAATACCAGCACCACGATCAGAGCGTTTCGAATCCGGTATGCGTTGTCGGTATCCTCCACGCGTGCATATTTCAGATCTTCTTTTTCTCCTTCGAGATATCCCATGTCGTTTTTCAGCATGGAATCCCGCATCTCCATATCATTTAAGTTTTTGATCGTATCCGGAATGTCATCCTCCAGACGCTGCATCGTACGGTACTGCTCTGTTGTAAGCAGATTCTCTGACTGCTGGTATTTGCTGCGGTTTCCGTCGAGCCGTTCAATCTCCTTCGCTGTATCTATGATGTCCTCTGCGAGATTCACCGGCAGCTCCTCGATCCGCTGGATATCAACCAGATAATCCGTCACGAGCTTGTACTCCTGCTTCATATCCTCCATGTGATATTTCGTATCGACCAACTGCTCACAAAAATCACCAACGGTCTTCCGCTCGCGGTTCGACGACACCGTCTCTTTGACTTCCCGTCGGATCTCCGGATCGACGCGTTCCTTGAGCACAGCCTTCTCTGCAGCCCGCTTTGCTTTTTCCTTATTTCGTTCTGCCCTCGACTGATTCCTGCGCTTTCTGCGTTCTTCCCGCATGCGTTCCTGTTCTTCAATCAAGGCGTCATATTCGGCATCATCTTCATTCAAGTATGCCTTGATCTTCTGAAACATTCCCATCAAATCGCCTGCTCTCTGAATTCATCCTTCAATTGTCCAAGTATAATATCCATTCGCTTGTCGTAATCGATCATGTCCTTATTCATACGGTTGTATACCGCACGCTGCAACATGGAGAAGATCGTCATCTCCCGAACATCCTCGTTGGAATCTCCGATCTCAATCATCAGATTCTCGAAATTATCTTCATCGAGGTCAAACTTCCGCATTTCCTGTTTCAGTGTCGTTGCGTCGTTTCCTGCTGAAAATACGATCAGGTAACTGCGCAGACTCTCCTCGTTGCCATTTAATTCATACGCTTTCATAAAATAGCGTTTTGCGTCCTCCACATCCATGTTATTGGCAGCCGCCACGCCACGGTTGTGATAGACATTTCCCAGAAATACCTTGTCTGTGATATCCTGCTGGTTGTCCAGAATCTCGTCGTAAATGGATGCCGCCTTGATGTATCTGCGGTAACCAAGATAACTGTCCGCTTTTAATTTCTTGCGCTGGCTCGACGTCAGCCGGCGATATTTCTGCCATGCTTCCACATAGGTTGCAATCTCATCCGGTGTATAGTAATCTCCGGCATTCAAGATCTCAACCAGCAGATCCTGTGCAAATGTCGCCTTGTTTGAAAGTGCCACCAGCTTTGCCGCCAGCTCCGGCATATCCAGCTCATCCCGGATCCAATCAAACAGCTTCTCAGACAGAGAAGACTTCGAAATCAGCACGGTATTATTGTAGATATAAAAGCACAGCTCCTCGTAGGTGTTGATTTCCACCTTCGTATTCAGAAAAATGAACGGATGCGATGCTTCCTTTTTTGTACATAAGATAATTTTTGACATTAAACATCAAACTCCTTACGATAAATCTTGTTCGTGGTCGGGAATAATTTTCCAAATCCAACATCCTTAATGATAAATGCGCCATGATGTGGATTCTCAAATTCCACTTCCACAGAGAACTTGGACGTCTTGTTCGGACGTTTCGGGATTCCGTGCAGCTTCACGACCTCCCGCTCTTCCTCCCCGGTCTTCCGGTTCCGGTATACCAAAGTCAGGGACTCTGTATCATCCAATATAATACTGATCTTTCCGTGGATGTTGTACCACTGTCTGCCGCCCAAGGCGATCGGGATAAACCGCTCCTCCTCATCCTCCGAAGAGATGCCGACATCAAAGATCACGTTCTCCTTTGTCTCTACAAAATACTTCTTATAAAATTCTCCATATTCACCGCCGACAGCCTTATAGCAGGCACCCTTGGTATAGATATTCTGTCCGGCAAACACCCGTCTGCCCTGTGTCAGAAGCTCGCGTGATTTGTTCAGCCATTTCTCGGAAAAACCAAGTCCGGTCAGGTAAATGGAAGAAATGTATGTTTTCTTTGTCTCGTTTGCCACGATCTTTGCAAATGTAATATCCATCAGGATATTGTCGCCGCCGAAGGCTGCCAGATTGAAATTCTCAGAATAATCCTCATGTGTGACGCTGATCGTGTTCAGTTCGTGTCCATGTGAGATATCAATTCTGTAATAATGCAGACCATCGGTGTTGTAGTCAAACAGTCCCACACTGTTCGTGCGCAGGCTTTCATCCTGATTGAAAATGTAATACAGACCACTGTCGAGATGGCTCGTGATCTCCACCTGTTCCTTCTCGACACCAAGCTCTTTGTAAAATGTCGAGAGCACACGGAACAGATCCTTGTTGTATTCTGGAATCGTAATGACAAGCTTCTTTACCGTCGCGCCTTCATAACGATACAGGAAGGAATCGACATGCATCTTAAGCATCATCAGAAACAGCTTGCGATAACTGTAGCGCGTATTATGAACCTCAACTGTCTCCTCACTGCGCGCATTCTGAAACAGCTCATCCAACACGATACCCTGCTCCTTGAAACGTGCCTCGGAAGCTTCGGAACCAACATACCACTCCCCGGTCTCCAGACCGAAGAAAAGGATGTTTGGCATCATATATGTTTCTTTGTTATTTAATTGGTTGACTGTCTCCGGCTCGCGCGAGATGTCGTTATAAAAACTAATCTGCGTGGAATCCGAACACAGATCCATGCCTATATAATACGCCTCTGACATGTCTTTTTCCTTTCGTACTTATTCTTCTATTACAGTATACTCAAATTCTCTTCAAACAGATGTACCGTATTCAGATATACATCCAATGTCTCTAACAGCTCATTATCTTCCCGCATTTCCTGATTGACAAGCATGCTGTTGATAATCTCAAAACGGTTCCGGTCTTTGCGGTTGAACGCTTTGGACTTCAGCGATTCACTCTCTACCACGTAGGAAGTACCCTGCTTATCATCCGAGATCTCATAGACAAGACGCTCGCCGTGGAACACGACATATTCCTTCACATACATGCCCGGAATCATCTCGTCCAGAAGCTCTGTCTTGTAGATCAGATTCTGTCTGGAACCGGTATCAAATGCATACTTCACAGTTACCTGTTTACCCGGCTCGCTCTTGTAGATCAGATAAGTCTTGAGTATGACATCCTGTGGCAGCTTGATAAAGGACTGGAAGCTCTTGTAAAACGGAAGCAGCTTACCTGCATCCATAAACTTGCCAACCGCATCCTTGATCCATGTCTTCTGCTCACCCGTATAACGATCCAGCTTCGAGAAGTGATGCAGCATGGACATACGAGAAATCTCATCCTCGATATTGCCCTTCTGAATCTCCTGATACAGACAGTCAAAAACACCACTTGGAATCTGTGCATCCTTGATCAGATAGTTGTAACATGCAAACCGCAGGAACGCCTTTACGACCAGTCCCCGGTTTCTGCCTGCATAATACGCTGTAAAAATATCATAGATGTACTCGACATTTCCCATCGCGAACATCATCTGTGCCAATGTATTTTCCGCCAGCAGAGAAATGTCTCTGACACGGTTACGCACCGTCTTGAAGATACCTGCCAGCTCCTCCAAATCGCCCTTGTAATGGTTGATGATGTATACTAAAATCCGCTCATTGACCTTACCGGATTTGTACAGGTGGATACAGATGGAAAGCAGATCCTCATTTAAGAAGCCATTGCTGTCCTCTACACCATAATCCGCCAGACGATACAGCTCTTCACTGTCGATCTCATCAAAGCCGTACAGCTTCACCGCCTGAAATGCCTTGTCGAACATGTTCATATCGACCATGTAAGCGATCATCACACGCGCATTTGCGTGATTTAAGTATTCAATATCCAGTTTTTCGAGATACTTTGTAAGCACCTCGTTATCCAGATTCTCATGGTAATATTCAATAATATTCAGATATGCCTGCTGCTTGTAATCATAGGAGATCTCATCACAGTTAACGATATCTCGTGCGGCGTTGACCTCGATTGCCTTCTTGAATGTGAAGTCACCGAGCTGCTCATAGTTATGCAGCAGCACCCGGTAATCCCGCGGACTGTATTTACAGCAGATATCCATATAGGCATTTTCATCTACGATACGCTCCAGCCGGTACGGAATAGATCCCGCATAGCGGTTACCCGCGCTATCCTCGAAGATGATGGAAGCCGTATTCGACAGAATCTCCACGTATGCCTCGCCGTTTACGATTGGCACACGCTGTACTTCCTCTAACTCCTGATGTGTGACGATTACGGCACGCACACCCTTATTGAAGCAGACAAGCTTCCGGCGGAAGATAATATTGATCAGCTTGCTCGCATAGAGCGGGCTGACCGTCTCCGGCTCCAGGAATTCATCATAAAGTACCGTCAGATCATCGCTGACTTTCCCGCTGATGATCATATTCTCCATGAAATCCTGCATCGTTGTCGCATATTCATGGTACACCTTCATGTGCTGGGACTTGTTGTAAATTACATTCGCATACAGGTACGCAAGCTCTTTTTCTGAAAGTGTATTCTTATAATTCAGATACATTAAAACTGACTGTGGTATCAGATCGTATCTGGTGAAATTCATACTCTTGACAAAGCACTCATTCAGTCCAATAAATTTCAGGTTGCGTTCGACCGCATCCCGGTAAAACCGATGATACTTGTTGTCCAGTTTTCCTGCACTGATCAGCATCGAGCAGATGCTTGACAGTACTTCATCACTCTTTTTCTTAGAGTAAATGCTGTCCATAATCTCAAAGATCTTCGCGTCAAACTGGCGGAACGATGCCGCAAGCTGGATAAATGCCTCGATGACCTCATCCGACAGATACTGATGACGCAATCCCCAACGGATCGTTGTAACTTCAAGATCTGTGATATGCTTTAACAGCAATGGGTTGTTGTTTAAAACCTCGCAAAGCTCCATATACATGAGCGGGCTGTTGTACCCCTGTTCATACAGGTTCTTGACCTCCCGGTACAATGCGGTCTGATCGTTATTGTATGTGTCGTCCACAAACAGCAGCAGCCAGAAATAGAAGATCTTATCATCTTCTGTCCGGTAACTCCGTCGGATCAGTTCCTTTGCCTGCTCGGTTGCGCGGCGATCCTTACCCACCATCGCCTTCAGATACGCATAATAACAGCTCTGCTTGTTGTTCATTCCAGAGTTGTCAACATCCGCCTCGATACGCAGGAATTCCTGTTCTACTTTCTCCGTCTCGCCCTGCATAATGTTCATATGCATCGTTCCCAGACGATACAGATCTTCCTCCGGTACATAGCGTGCCAGATTGTTAAATGCAAATAACGTCGTGCTGATATATTCCCGCAACTGGATTCTTCCCATACGGTAATCCATATACGTGGTGATCAGCCGCACCTGATTCGACTTGATCAGATGTGTCTTGCTGCCCGGCTTGGGCACCTTGATTTCTTTTTCTGTCGGCTTGGACAGGCTGATCTCAATCTCAATCGTCTGATAGACATTCTCGATAATGATTCTGCCGGATGTCACACCATCCGGAATATTTTCCGGTGATATCAGTACATCCAACGCGTACAGATTGCCGTAAAAATCGGCGCTTGTGATTACCTTTCTTGCCGGGATAATGAAATCCTCTGTGGAGCGTACCGTCGAGCTGCTGTAGCCCCATGTGTTTTTGCTGATGTTAATTGAAATCTTGGAAAGCTCCTCCGGGAACTCCAGATTGATCTTCGCCTTGGATACTGACAGTGTCAATGCACGTTTCTTGTGTACATAGACAAGGAACTCCTCCAATGCCTGATTGACCGACTGGCTTTCCATCAGACTGTTGTAAATCTGCTTGATGACCGGATCACGGTTGATAAATGTCCGCTTAAAATCATCGCGCACAAATACACGCGCCGCCTCTGCCCAGTTGCTCTCGGCGAGTGTCGCAAATTTGAAGAGATCATCGATCTTCTGATCTCCGTATTTTACATATGGTGTCGTGATATCAATATCATACAGGATCTTAAATTCGCCACCGTCCGTAATGACACTGATATGTCCCTTGTAATTTTTACCTGCTTCCAGGCAGGTTGCATCAAATGTGAATCCAACGTCAAAATTCTTCGCGATAAATGTATGCTGGTTGAACCGCAGCATATAGCGGCTGTCATACACCATCGCTTTGATGACGTGATCGTTCGTACTGCTCACCGTGAAGACGCCCTCGTACAAAGTTCCCGATTCTATATTCAGTTTTAAAAACTTTTCTGATATCGCTACCTCAGGCCGGTCTACCTGAAATTCGCCCTTTGCGTAATGTTCTACTATCGCCTTCATGGTATCTCCTTTATTTCTTGGCTTTGCACTGAAAACCTACTTGTCATTCGTCTATTTAATAGGTATAATTATCGATATGAGGGTATAGTTCACCCACTATCCCCTTTTAACACATATCACATTATAACAAACCCCCTTTCTTTTTTCAAGACAGGGATATAAATGGTTTGGTTTCTAATCATTAGGAGGAAAATATGAGTAACGGACCACTTCGCATCGAACAGTATGAAACTGTCCGATATGACATAAATTGTAATCCGCTTGGTATCCCGGAAAGTGTCACACGCGCAATTATGGAAAACATTGAATCAGTTGGCCGCTATCCGGATTCGTATTATGAACCTTTGAAAAATGCTCTCGCTTCGTATGCCAGCTGTTCTCCGGAGCATCTGGTGCTTGGCAGTGGCAGCTCCGATCTGCTGCGTCTCTTTGTTGCACTTCTCGCACCAAAAAAGGCTTTATTACCGATTCCATCCGCCACGGATTACGAACATGTATTATCCGTATACGGTTGTGAGACAGACTTCTATGAGCTGGACATCAATCAGGATTACCATCTGGATATGGATGATTTTATTGCACACTTATCGGATGCATACGATATGGTGATCCTCGGAAATCCAAACAACCCGACCTCCCAGCTGATATCCAAGGCAGATATCGAGAAGCTTGCAGCCGCCTGCAAAGAGCTTGACATTGCACTTTTGCTTGACGAAATGTACATTGAGTTTACAGAGAATTTTGAGAGCAACACCGCGATTTCTCTGGTAAATACTTACGATAACCTGATTATTTTACGCAGCGTGTCCAAATTCTTCTCTGTACCGGGACTGCGGCTTGCATATGCGATCATGAACAACGAGACAAACATGACGATCATCAATATGACCGCCACACCAAACAGCATCTCCTGTCTGACCGCGGCTGCCTGTACCGCCATGCTGGAGGATACCGCTTATATCCACGAATCACATTCCCGCATCTTTACCGAGCGCAACCTGATCTACTCGGCAATGAATACAAACAAAAACCTGCGGTTGTTCAAGCCGAGCGCAAACTTCGTATTGATGCAGATTTTAAAAGAGGATGTCACCGCAAAGTCCCTGTTGGCACATTGCAATCTGAAAGGTATCGTCCTTCGGAACTGCGAGGATTTCCACGGTCTGGATTCGCATTTTGTACGATTCTCGATCATGAATCCGATGCAGAACGATCTGATGGTAAATACGATTCTGGAATTGTTACGATAACACTTTCGGAATTTCGCAAAGCAAATTCACAAAAATCAAAGAGCAGCTGGAACACATATCTGTTTCCAACTGCTCTTTTTGATTGTTATCGTATTGCTGTTATTTGCCCAGCTCTTTCTCGCTCATTGCAAGTGCCGATGCGATTACCGCATCCATATCATAATACTTGTACTCGCCAAGACGTCCGCCGAAGATCACACGTGCTTCCTGCTCGCCAAGCTCCTTGTACTGCTGATACAATGCGCCGTTTTTCTCATCGTTTACCGGATAATATGGCTCATCGCCGACCTTCCACTCGGATGAGTATTCACGGGATACAACTGTCTTTGGCAGATCATTGCCTGCGTCATCCTTGCCAAACTCGAACCATTTATGCTCGATGATACGGGTCCAAGGTGTCTCGGCATCTGTGTAGTTCACTGCCGCATTTCCCTGGAAGTTTGGCTTGTCTAAAAGCTCTGTCTCAAACCGAACAGAACGATATTCAAGTGCGCCAAGCTTATAATCAAAATAAGCATCAATGGCACCTGTATAGACAACCTTCTCTGCCATCGCATCATATTCTGCTTTGTTTGCAAAATAATCCGTAGAAACCTTTACTTCGATGCCAGTCAGAAGATTCTCCACCATCTTCGTATAGCCGCCCATCGGAATACCCTGATACAACGCATTGAAATAATTGTTGTCAAAGGTCAGGCGGACTGGCAGACGCTTGATGATAAACGCTGGAAGCTCTGTACATGGGCGTCCCCACTGCTTTTCCGTATAACCCTTTACCAGCTTCTCATAGATATCTGTTCCAACCAGACTGATTGCCTGCTCTTCCAGATTCTTTGGCTCCGTGATACCGGCTGCCTTTTTCTGCTCTTCAATCTTTGCCGCTGCCTCTTCTGGTGTTACCACGCCCCACATCTTGTTGAATGTGTACATGTTAAATGGCAGGCTGTAAAGCTCGCCCTTGTAGTTTGCAACCGGTGAATTCGTGAACCGGTTGAACTCTGCAAACTTCGTAATATAGTCCCACACCTGTTTGTTGTTTGTGTGGAAGATATGTGCACCATATTTGTGTACATGGATGCCCTCTACATCCTCTGTGTACACATTTCCGGCAATATGCGGACGCTTGTCAATTACAAGCACCTTTTTCCCTTTTTCCTTTGCCTGCTGCGCAAATACCGCACCGTAAAGTCCGGCACCTACCACTAAATAATCATACTGTTTCATTCCCTGTCTCCTTTTTATATTTGCTATATTCTCCCTAGTAAAGTGCTACACACATTGTATATATATTATACAGGAAAGTCGCGGATAACATCAATACCGGAACCATCGTAAATGCATGCGGATTCATCCGGTTTTCTATCTTGTCCGGTGCAATCGCAACCAAAAATGGTATCAGCACCGGCAACAGATATCTTCCCTGACATCCAAGTATCTGATCGGATGCAACTGGTGTGTACACGAGATACATCACTGTTGCACACGCCACGGCTGCAAGCAGACTTGCAAACACACAGGATATCCGAACTGCGACTGTCATGCCCTTCGTGCTGCGTTTATCCAGAAATGCAACGACAACCAGAGTCACCCATGCCAAGCCATAAAACTCTCCATATCCAAAATAGCAATATCTTTGCAGATAGGTCTGCATATTCCGGATAGAGAAGAACTCCTTCAAAAACTGTAGTAACACCTGTGCATATTCTGCCGGATTTGCAAGAACATAAGCAAGCTGTGCATTGGCGTTAATGCCCTCCCCTCCACGGGAATCTCCCTCTCCAACGCCATGCATCAATGCCGGAATTAAAAATGTTCCTAGCAAAGCGACACCTGCCACAATTACCGGCATATAATACCAGAGTCTCTGTTTCTTATCCTTGAACTTTGCCTTTGGCATAAACAAAAACGGCAGTGCCAGCACGCAGTAGACCGCCTTTGGCATACAACCAAGCATCAAAAAAACAATCATCAAAATCGCATTTTTTGTTTCCAGCTTTTTATCCGGATTTTGAATCTCATAGAAAAAGTATGCATACGCTAACGTAACGAACCCGATCAGCCACGGATCATAGGAATAATTCGAAGCCATAAAAAGTGTCGTCGGTATCACACCAAAGGTTGCCAGAAGCACTTTTCCATAAGATATCTTCTTTATCGCCCAATAAATCAGCAACACATAGAAAATCAAATTAAAGAACTTTGCTAACATAAATACATGTACAAACGAAAGCGATAATCCCTGTCCAACGATTGTCCCAAGTGCCATCGGAACATAGGCTAGCGACCATATTCCATGCAACCGGACATTCGGACTTACAACATGTTTTTCCTTATACATCGCATTCAATTCTGCGTAATATGCCTGTCTGGATTCCCGGTCATATGCCAGCTTATTATAAACAGATTCTGCAAACTCTGTCAGGAGTTTATTCTCTACATCCAGACGGCTTCCATCAAACAGATTTGCCTCTGCCAGCACACGGGCGTAATGCGTTTCATCATCCACCATAATACCTAACGTAGCAGGAGACACCCGAATCAAAGTTCCTCCCAGTATCAAAGCTACAATGGCAAAAAACTGCTCCGGTTTTCTACCAGCACGATTGCGGAATCCATACGTGGCGATTCCAAGCAGCAAAATTGCAAACACAAACACACGCCGGCTGTCATTTGCTGCTTCGTGCAGCAACTTACAGATTACCAATTTTTCCAGCACCCACGCCAGACACCAGCCCACGACTGCCAGCACCAGATATTTGACAAGCTTCTTCCAATTCGCCCGCAGATATGGAATTCCATTCCATACCCATCGTAAAAATGCATCTGTCACGCGTGCCAGAAGCGGTATGAATGTAAACGCAACCGGCAAAGCACCGATCACAAACACATTCAGCGCTATCACGATCAATTTATGCACGCTCATTTCCGAAGATACAAATACCAGTGAACGGTTGAAAATAACCATACCTGCGATACATATGATAAGAAGCACACCATACCTGCACTTTTTTGAAAATTGTTGTTCCATACCCTCTCCTTAATCTCTTCGAAATACATCTCTTGTATATACCTTTTCCTGCACATCGTCCAGCTCCGTGCTGTAACGGTTTGCAAGAATTGCATCACTTTGTCTCTTAAATTCAGTCAGATCATTTACGACCTTTGAGCCAAAAAATGTCGTTCCATCCGGCAGTGTCGGCTCATACACAATCACGCTCGCGCCCTTCGCTTTCACACGCTTCATGACGCCCTGAATCGAACTCTGCCGGAAATTATCTGAATTCGACTTCATCGTCAGCCGGTAAACGCCGATTGTGACTTCCTTTTCACTTGCGGCATTCCATTCGTTATTTGCGCCATAGCTGTAATAACCTGCCTTCTCAAGCACACGGCTCGCAATAAAATCTTTCCGCGTCCGGTTGCTCTCCACGATCGCGGTCATCATATTCTGAGGCACATTGTCATAATTCGCAAGCAACTGCTTTGTATCCTTCGGCAGACAATAACCGCCATATCCAAAGCTTGGGTTGTTGTACTGCGTTCCAATTCTCGGATCTAAACACACGCCATCGATGATCGCCTGTGTGTCAAGCCCTTTCATCTCCGCATAGGTATCTAACTCATTGAAATACGATACCCGCAGAGCCAGATACGTGTTTGCAAAAAGCTTGACCGCCTCTGCCTCAGTAAATCCCATAAACAGCGTATCAATGTTTTCCTTTTCTGCGCCCTCCTGCAACAACCGCGCGAAGGTATGCGCCGCTGCATCGACTTCCGCATCTGCCTTGTCCGTACCAATAATAATACGGCTTGGATACAGATTGTCGTACAATGCCTTGGACTCCCGCAAAAACTCCGGGCTGAAAAGAATCCGGCTCGTCTGATATTTCTTTCTGACCGACTCCGTGTAGCCAACCGGGATCGTTGATTTAATCACCATAAATGCTTCCGGATTCACCTTCAGCACAAGCTCGATCACGGCTTCCACCGCTGTTGTATCGAAGAAATTCTTCTGGCTGTCATAATTCGTCGGCGCTGCAATGATAACAAAATCCGCGTCATGATATGCAGCTTCCCCATCTAAGGTTGCTGTCAGATGCAGCTCCTTCTCTGCCAGATATTTTTCAATATAATCATCCTGAATCGGGGAGATCTTATGGTTGATCTTCTCCACCTTCTCCGGGACAATATCCACCGCCGTCACAGTATGCTTCTGGGACAGCAGGGTTGCAAGCGACAATCCGACGTAGCCGGTTCCTGCCACCGCAATCTTTATATCTTCAAATGTTCTCATATTCGAAATCCTCCTGTAACACATCTTTTCGAATAACTATCTACTCACTCCGCAACGCTTCAACCGGGTCCTTCTTAGATGCCACGCGCGACGGAATCAGTCCGCCGATCATCGTCAGTACAACGCTGATCGCAACCAAGAGCACACCACCCGCAACCGGAAGCTTTGCAACACCGGTCAGACCTGCCAGATGATGAATCACTGCATTGATCGGAATGTTCAGGATCACTGTAACACCGATACCGATCAGACCTGCCACGAATCCAATGATAATTGTCTCCGCGTTAAATACACGCGAGATATCCTTCTTCGATGCACCGATGCTTCGCAGGACACCGATTTCCTTCGTCCGTTCCAATACGGAAATATATGTGATAATACCAATCATGATCGAGCTAACCACGAGCGAGATTGCCACAAATGCCATCAACACATACGAAATCGCATTGATGATCGTACTGATGGAAGACATCATCGTTCCTACCATATCTGTGTAGGAGATTTCCTTCTCATCCTCGCCGTTTGCTTTCACCATGGCGTTATATTCTTCGATCACATCAATGATTTTTTCCTTCGACTCAAAATCAATCGGATAGATGCGGATGACCTTCGGATCATTTTCATACGCGATACCGAGTGTGACAAGGTTGTCATCATAGGTCGCATTCTCAGCGGATTTCAGATCGGACAGCGACATGCTGTTTGACACACTCTGCGTCTGTTCCGTCATCGTCTGCATAAACTGCTTCAACTGATCTGCCGGAAGGCTCGCCATATATTCATACAGCTGATCCTCCGTCATGTCCGCGATTCCCATCTCGCTCATTGCATCCTGCGCCTGCTGCTCAGCTTCCTTCTGTGCCTCCTCGTTCAGATCTGCACCAAATTCATAGCTGGTAAATACATTCTTGTCCGGATCTGCAAGCTGCGCCTTACCAACCTCACTGTCCTTCGACAGATCCATCAGCTTCTCCACCAATGCATGGGTGTAACCGATCGTTGTTGTGATCGAATGCACCGTTGCATCCTCATTTGGACGAACGATACCAACCACCTTGATATCCAGCCCATCCTTGATCTTATCTTTCAGATAATCTGCATCATCGCTCTTATCGACATAGCATTTCTCTGAATCATCATATTCATAGAAATCCGAAGACGGAATTACCTTGTAAGTAAGGCTCAGCAGGTCATCGTAGGTGTATGAAGTATTCGGATATGTCTTTGTCTCACCCTTCAATGCTGCGCGCATCATCTCCTGCATCTCGCTGACATCCCGGATACCAAGCGAATACAGCTCGTAATCGCTGATTTCATTATCCTTCGTCACAACCATCACAACCTCGTCATAATTCTCCGGCCAGCGCCCAGCTACGACATCATACTGGTTCTCAAGCAGCTCCTGATTGCTGATCATCTCGGACCAGACATTCGTCGTGCTCTGTGTTCCCGTCATACCAAGGTTGTCCATCTCTGACATCGAGCCGAAACCAATACTGTCAAAGACAGTACTTGGATTTACCTGATAGATCTCTTTATCTACATCACTCTTATAAGCATTGATCGTAATGCCATAGGTGTACATGATATCGCTGGTGTAGTCCTTCATCTTCTGACCGTCACCCTCCTCAATATAATCCTTGAAGGATACCATGTCATTGACCTTGACTTCACCAAGCATATTCTTCATATAATTTCCGACAAAGTTGTTCGAATACACCCTGTCCATATCATGCTCTTCTTCACTCTTCATCTCAGTGCCGAGCATAATCCCCATCATTGCAGACATGTCAATGGACTCATCCGTGATCTCCAGCGGGTAGGTAGAAAGTGTATCTTCCTCCACGCTCTTGATATAATTCCGGAATCCATCGGACAATGATAAGATCAGTGCAATTCCGATAATACCGATACTTCCCGCAAATGCGGTAAGCAGGGTTCTTCCCTTCTTCGTAAGCAGGTTGTTGAAGGACAGATTCAACGCCGTAAAATACGACATCCGCTTATGCTTCAAGTCCTTCTTGCTTAATTCCTCATAGGTTTCTTTCGCTGCTTCCTCATCGGAATACGGCATACTGTCATCCTTGATCTCACCATCCAGCAGCTTGACGATTCGCGTACTGTACTGCCCTGCAAGCTCCGGGTTATGTGTAACCATAATAACAAGACGGTCTTTCGCGATCTCCTTCAGAAGATCCATGATCTGTACGCTTGTCTCTGTATCAAGCGCACCGGTCGGTTCATCCGCAAGCAGAATCTCCGGATCATTGATCAGTGCACGCGCAATCGCGACTCGCTGCATCTGTCCACCGGACATCTGATTCGGTTTTTTGTGAATCTGATTGCCCAGTCCAACCTTCTCTAACACTTCCTTCGCCCGGCGTCTGCGCTCACTCTTCGAGACACCCGACAAGGTCAGAGCCAGCTCCACGTTCTGCAGCACCGTCTGGTGCATGATCAGATTATAGCTCTGGAATACAAAACCAACGCTATGGTTCCGGTAGGTATCCCAGTCCTTATCCTTGTATTTCTTTGTTGATTTTCCCTTGATTATCAAATCGCCATCTGTGTATTGGTCGAGTCCTCCCACGATATTCAAGAGTGTTGTCTTTCCACAGCCGGAATGACCAAGAATGGAGACAAACTCATTTGCCCGAAAATTAATACTGACGCCCTTTAATGCCTGTACCTTTGAATCGCCCTCTCCATAGTCCTTTACTATGTTCTTCAGTTGCAGCATGTCATCTTCCCTTCATTTTCTTTCACTATAACAAAAGCGATTTCTTCACCCTTCGGGTTCCCGAAATCGCTTTCATACTCTTACATCATGTATTCAATCATCTTGTTGACTGCTTCGCCAAATTCCTCTGACTTCTTCTGTGCATCATCGAAATCCTTACCGATAACGCCATAATAGAATTTGATCTTTGGCTCTGTACCAGATGGACGAACGCAAAGCCAAGCGCCGCCCTCCAGCTCGTAATATACAACATTCGACTTCGGAAGTCCGGTTGGAACAACCGCCTTATTCTTCATGTTTGTCGCTGTATCGTTGTCGTAATTACGTGCCCAGAGTACCTCTAAGCCTGCAATCTCCTTTGGTGTATGAGACTTCAACTGATCCATGATACTCTTAATCTTCTCCAGACCTTCGATACCCTTTAATGTCAGTGTATGGATCGCATCTACATGGTAACCATACTTCTCATAAATATCGATCATGGCATCCCACAGAGTCTTGCCCTGTGAACGGTAATATGCGGCTGCCTCACAGAGTGCCATCGTTGCTACGATCGCATCCTTATCTCTGGCATGTGTACCGATCAGACATCCGTAGCTCTCCTCAAATCCGAAGAGATATGTGCCATTATGCTTTGTCTCGAACTCTAACATCTTCTGTCCGATGAACTTGAATCCTGTCAGAACCTCTACGAGCTTCACACCGTAGCTCTTTGCCATCTCATTTACAAGGTTTGTTGTAACGATGGACTTGATCAGCGCGCCATCTGCAGGCAGTCCCTTTGTTGCCTTAATCTGGCTAAGCTCATACTCTGCAAGCAGACTTCCTGACATATTTCCAGTCAGACAGTGATATTCTCCATCCTTATCCTTCACATACACACCAAGACGGTCTGCATCCGGATCAGTTGCGAGAACCAGATCTGCATCATGCTGCTTTGCAAGTGCAAGCGCAAGCTCGAATGCCTCTGCAGCCTCCGGGTTTGGATAGCTTACAGTTGGGAAATCGCCGTCTGGCAATTCCTGTTCTGGAACAACATATACATTCTCAAAGCCAAGTTCACGAAGAATTCTTCTGGCTGGGATATTTCCTGTTCCATGCAATGGTGTATATACAATCTTTAATTCTTTTCCGTATTTGTCGATGCACTCCTGATGCAGCACAAGCTTCTTCAGCTCTGCCATATATGCATCATCGATTTCCTTGCCGATGACTTCATATAAACCTTCATGGATTGCTTCCTGCTTTGGCATTGTAATCGCATCCTGTACAGAGATCGCCTTTACCTCACGCATAATACCTGCGTCGTGTGGAGGTGTGATCTGTGCACCATCTTCCCAATATACCTTGTATCCGTTGTACTCTGGTGGGTTGTGGCTGGCTGTTACGTTAATACCTGCCACGCAGCCAAGGTAACGGACTGCAAAAGAAAGCTCTGGTGTTGGGCGAAGAGACTCAAACACATATGCCTTGATACCGTTTGCTGCCAGACACAATGCTGCTACATCTGCAAACTCTGGTGAGCAGTGTCTGGAATCATACGCAATCGCAACACCCTTCGCCTGCTTCTTACGCTGCTTGATATAATTCGCAAGTCCCTGTGTTGCCTTTGCAACGATATAATTATTCATGCGGTTTGTTCCGGCACCAATAATGCCACGCAATCCAGCGGTTCCGAATTCGAGATCCATGTAGAAACGCTCTTTGATCTCTTTATCGTCATCCTTAATTGCTGCCAGCTCTTGTCTTGTCGCCTCATCGAAAAATGGGTTGGTCAGCCATTCTTCATAAACCTTTTTGTAATCCATGTCCATGATGTTCCTCCTACTATTTAGTCCAGCACGGATATCAGATCCGCGTAGCTATATTCATCGTCTTTGCCGTTATCCTCGGCTTGTATTGTATAACTTTTTATCAAATAACCGGCTTTGTATAGCGTGATCGTATGCGTTCCCGCTGTCTTCCTGATCGACACCGGTGCGATTCCGACATAATCACCGTCGAAATATACACCCACGCCTTCCGGTTTTTTAATCGTAATTTTATTGCCCTGCTCCGCGGACTCTGTCGTCTGCCCGCTCTGCGTCGTCTCAGTGGTCGTCTGTGATCCCTGTGTCGTTGCAGTCGTCTGCGTCGTGGTCTGTCCGGATGCAGTTGTCTGTCCCTCCTGCGTCGTTGCCTCAGTCGTTTCCTCCGTTGTCTCTTCGGTCGTTTCCTGCTGCAAGGTTACGCGCAAGGTCTTCATCGTCTCTGTAATCTTAAAGCTGCCACGGAAGCTGTCATAGCCATCCGCTGTAATGCTCAATTCATGATCGCCATACAACCCGGTATACGTCCGGTTCGCAATCACCTCGCCATCAACCTTGATGACTTCGTTCGCGTCCTCTGGCGTCACAGCAAAGGTTACCGTTCCAGATGGAATCGCAATATCTGAGATATCTACATTTAACTCGCGATCCTTTGTCACACGGATACTCTTCTCTCCGGAATATCCATTTTTACTGATACGGAGTGTATAGTCTCCTTCCCCGACTGCTACCAGCATATCAGCGGTAACCGGAACGATCACATCTTTTCCAATCTCGACAAATCCGCCAACATATGTCCCCTGATTTAACAGCCGGACATAGCCGTGTCCTTTCGTGATAATCACAGACACCAGATTCCCATTCCACAAGGACAGCGTCACCTCATCCTCCGTGTTTACATCCACGAGAGAAAGCGCCTGATCCCCATCAAATACCTGTGCATAATCCGATACCGGGAAACGATTTCCATTATAAACAGCGTTATGTTCATCCTGCCGGTACAGAAACTTCTTGATCTGTGTATACGTCTTCACCTTCGCGTTCTTCGCAATGCTGACCAGCTTCTCTGTGTCCACATAATACACGATATCCACGACATTTCCACAGGCAACATTGTCAATGCCGATATCCGCGCCCTTCGTATCCGTCACGCGCACACCGCCATGATACTGCAATGTTATATCTGTACCATCCAGCACCGATACAAAATGCATCTGATTATTCTCCATGTCCATGCTCGTTATGATTGCCGTCATGGAAGCCTCTTCATGCTCTACCGTGACTTCCTCCGTGTTCTCATAGACCTTGACATCATTCTTCTTTTTCTGCCCACAGCCTGCGAACACGAACGCAAGCATCAACACAACGATTCCATATTGTATCTTCCGCTTATCCATAAAACCACCTTAACTTCTGTATTATACAAGATTATTTTGCAAATGTGAAGATTATATATTCATTTTTTCGAGATATTATAGGAAGATAATTTTTCAAGTAATGTCTGCTTCTTCTCTTCCTCTTCCATGATCCGGTTCAATTTCTCGACCATTTTCGGGGAAATACGTGTCTTGGAGCCATTCATATATTGATTCGAGAGCTTGTAGAATTTTTCAGGATACCGATAGAGTCCACCAATATATGCGACGTCCGCCTGTTGCAATGGGATTCCCTGCTGATACCGTTCTAAGATTGCTGTGAGCAGCGTATAGGCATATCCATTTTTTTCCACCGTCTTCCGGATAAAATAATACAGATCCTGCAACTGATTCCCGATATGATATTTCTCAAAATTAATGGTTGCAATATAGCGTGCATCGGCTGTCCCACATACAAGGACACTATGATGGTTGTAGGTGCCATGACAATATCCCATATGTTCGGATTCACCTATCGTCCCCGCCTCTGCCTGTTCACAGCGCAGCCCCTGCTCATAAAAATACGGAAATGCCTGCATAAACAAAGCTTCAAACTCCCGCTTCGGACTCTGCTTTACAATATAATTATGTACCCGTTTCATTTCCCGGTTCCGCCGCTTGACATCATTCTTCTCACGGATCTGCATATCACGGTCAACCTCCTGCCAGACCGTCCTGCCTGCACAGTGCAGTGCAACCAGATTATCGACCGCAAGCATGATTTCATTTTTGTTGCTGACACCCATCTCGCGGCCGTCAAAATACATCCGCATCACAAACGGATTTCCATAACGATCATACGTGATCAGTTCGTCCTCCACATTTTTCACAAGCCGGTCAATATGCGGAAACCCAGCCAGATACATATGCTCTTTGAATTCATACTCTGCCTGCAGCCGTTTTTCTCCTGCTGTTGTCGCCCTGATCTGACGTACCCCCTTGTCCGTCTGCAGCAGCATCGCTCCCCGTCCCCGTCCTATGTGATCCAATCTCACATCGTACATCTCGAATACTTCCGACATTTTTTCAGCCACAAAAAATCCCCTCCCAACATCAGTCTTGTTAATTGTATGCCGGGAAGGGCAGATTCATTCCGATTGATTGTCCGCATCTATAGATACGATTCCTTTACAATCGCCAATAATTGTTCACTTGTATTTAATTCCGGCTCTTCAAGCACCCGGTCCAGCAGCGCCTTCAAAATGCGCCCCATATCCGGTCCCGGTTTCACACCGATCGCAATGAGATCCTTTCCGCCGATTGCAAGCTCCGACAGCTTCAGACACTGCTTCTGTTCTATGATTTCCGCGTACATCGCTTCCATATGCGCAATCACCTGTCTGCGCTGTTCCAGATGATACGCACTCTGGCCTGCCATATCGCCTTTTCGAATCTCCAGAAAATCGGCAAAATGTTCTGCGCCAAGCTGCGCCACAAACCGGCGGAAGCTCTTCATCCCCGGTCCATCCCCGGAGAGACCATAATCGTGATTTTTCACCAGTCTGCAAACCTGATCGATCGTATCATTATCAAGCTTTAACCGGCGCAGAATCGTGCGCGCCATCTTCGCAGAGAGTTCCTGATGTCCATAGAAATGATCAACGCCCGCTTCGTCTGTCGTCTTACATTCCGGTTTTCCGACATCATGCAGCAACGCTGCATAACGAAGAACCGGTGTTGCCGACACTGCCCGCATCACCTGCAGCGTATGATGACCGACATCATACAGATGATAAGGGTTATTCTGCGGTGTCTGCATCATCCGGTCAAACTCTGGCAGAAATATACCGGTGATCCCCAGCTCATACGCTTCTTCCAACCGTTCCGGATGCTTCGACATGATCATCTTCGTAAGCTCTGTGCAAATCCGTTCTGCACTGATATCCCGCAGGAACTTTGCCTGTTCCCGCATCGCCGTCCGCGTCGCTTCTTCAATCACAAAATCAAGCTGTGCCGCAAAACGGACAGCCCGCAGGATACGAAGCGCATCCTCATCGAACCGTTCCGACGCCTCACCCACACAGCGGATGATTCCTTTCTCCAGATCTTCCTGTCCACCGAAAATATCAATCACGCCCTGCTCCGGATTATATGCCATCGCATTGATCGTAAAATCCCGTCGTTTCAGATCTTCTTCGAGACTTGCCGTAAAGCACACCGATTCCGGCCGACGGTGATCGGTATAGACACCATCCACCCGATACGTCGTCACCTCAAATGCATAATCGGTATGACTGGCGGGTACTTCGCTTCCATCATCCAGAATCTCCCGGTCGACTAAGACCGTCACTGTTCCATGCTGGATTCCTGTGTCGATCGTACGCCGGAAAATCGCCTTGACTTCCTCCGGTTTCGCCGAAGTCGTGATATCCCAGTCATTCGGCTGCTTGCCAAGCAGACTATCCCGCACGCATCCGCCGACAATATACGCCTCATATCCATGTCTGTTCAATTGTCGTAAAATATATGCCGCTCCTGTCGGAATTTCTATTTTCATGTATTTCACCCAAATAAACAACTACCCCGCTGATACCAGCAGGGTAATTGTTTTCATTTATTTTAATATGCCTTTCCAAAATAAACCATATGCTTCGCAGGCTTGCCACAATGTACACATACATCGCCAAGCTTCTCCTGTGCAAATGGAATACATCTCGTCGTTGCACCGGTCTCATCCTTGATGGCTGTCTCGCAGGCTTCCTCGCCACACCACATAGCCTTGATGAATCCCTGCTTCTTCTCCAGAATATCTGTAAACTCATCCCAGTTTGTAGCGACATGTGTATTCGCATCACGATGTGCCTTTGCCTTTGCATACATATCATCATGCATCTGTGCAAGCAATGCCTCACAGGTCTCTGCCAGCTTGTCAAATGGCACAACCTTTTTCTCTCTTGTATCACGGCGGACAACAACTGCCTGTCCTGCCTCGATATCCTTCGGACCAACCTCAACACGAAGTGGAATACCCTTTACTTCCTGCTCGGCGAACTTGAATCCAGGGCTCTTATCGGAATCGTCAACCTTCACACGGAAGTTTGATGCAAGCACGTTGTGAAGCTCTTCTGCCTTCTCCAGCACGCCTTCTTTCTTCTGCATGATCGGAACGATCATGATCTGTGTTGGAGCTACCTTTGGAGGAAGCACCAGTCCGCTGTCATCACCATGTACCATGATGATAGCACCAATCATTCTCGTTGTCATACCCCAGGATGTCTGATGTACATACTGAAGCTTATTGTCTTTATCTGTATACTGAATGCCAAATGCTCTGGCGAATCCATCACCAAAGTTGTGGCTTGTTCCAGACTGTAATGCCTTACCATCGTGCATCAGAGACTCAATCGTATAGGTAGCCTCTGCACCTGCGAATTTCTCCTTATCTGTCTTACGTCCCTTAATAACCGGTATTGCAAGTACTTCCTCACAGAAGTCAGCATACACATTCAGCATCTGGATCGTTCTTGCCTCTGCCTCTTCCGCAGTTGCATGTGCAGTATGACCTTCCTGCCACAGGAACTCTCTGGAACGAAGGAATGGTCTTGTCTCCTTCTCCCAACGAACAACGGAACACCACTGGTTATATACCTTTGGAAGATCACGGTAGCTCTCGATTTCCTTAGAATAGAAATCACAGAACAATGTCTCAGATGTTGGTCTGACACACAGACGCTCCTGCAATTCGTTCAATCCACCATGTGTTACCCATGCAACCTCTGGTGCGAATCCCTCGACGTGATCCTTCTCCTTCTCCAGCAGACTCTCTGGAATAAACATTGGAAGGTATACATTTTCTACACCAGTTGCCTTGAAACGCTCATCAAGGTTCTTCTGGATCAGCTCCCAGATCGCATAACCTGCCGGCTTGATAACCATGCATCCCTTTACACTTGTGTAATCACACAGCTCTGCTTTACGAACTACATCTGTATACCACTGTGCGAAATCCTCATCCATCGCTGTAATATGCTCTACTAACTTCTTGTCCTTTGCCATTTCTCTTGTCCTTTCTATTTCCACTTTATTCAAATTCATCCAGATCAAGTACCGCGAACGCTTCGCCTTCCGGTTCCTTCTTGATCACGAGTTCTTCTCCGGTGATCGGATGCTTAAATTCCATCCGTGAGGAGAATAAACCGATCTGTTTGTACTTGCGTTTTGTCTTCGCGAATTTCGGGTTATATTTCGTATCGCCCCAGATACCACAGCCCCGGCTTGCAAACTGCGCCCGGATCTGATGATGTCTGCCAGTCACAAGCTCGATCAGCACATAGCTGAGCGTTCCATCATCCGTGTCCATGACATCGAGCACTTCATAATATAATTCTGCGCGTTTGGCACCCTTTTCGCCTTTTTTGACGGCTTTCGTTGTGTTTGTTTTTCCATCCCGCAGAAGGTAGTCCACCATCTCGCCTTCAAAATCCGAAAGCTCTCCGGTTATGACCGCCTGATAATATTTCGCGATCTCACCATCCTGCTGCATATCTGAAAGCTTTGCCGCTACCTCTGGAGTCTTTGCAAATACCATCACACCCCCTACGGGACGATCCAGCCGGTGAATCGCAGCCACATATGGCTCTTCCGCCTGCTCCGATTCCTCTTGGTCATACAGGTAATGCTTGATTTTCGTAATCATATCTTCATCGTTGCCCTTGTCGCCCTGTGACAACACACCATACGGCTTTACGCAGGCAAGCAGATATGCATCCTCATATAAAATCTCTAACTTCATAATTCCTGTCCATTTCCGATATAGTTCCTATATCTTAGCTATATTTACACATAACTAAAAGAAATTATACAAGAGTTGCCATCTTTTTGCAACCAGCGGACACAGAAAGTTTTTGATCTTACCGGTGTTTTTTGAAGATGCCCTTTTTGGTTTTCGTTGCTGCTACCTCTGCATTTGCCTGCTGAATTTCGCGCAGTACGGTATCCAGTCTCCGATACCGTGCTTCTTCCCGCTCCTCCTTTTCCCGCATGACTGCATCAAACTGCCGCATCACATCCGCGGTCACTTCCTCCTTAATGGATGTCGTGATAATATCCTTGTTCTCCCGCAGGGCTGTTGCGATCACACGATTCATAACACTTTGCAGCTGTGCCTGCTTGAAGTCAACAACCTTGTCCTCATCTCCCACCATCTTCTGCATACGTTCTAACATCGAGTCCTTATCCTCATCCATCCGGGTATGTACGGGACGGAGCTCCACCGCCGATGTGTGTTTCATGTTTGTTTCCGGTTTGCATGGTTTATCATTGTTATCGGTTTCTTCCTGTGCTATTTTTGCGCATTCCGCGGTCTGCGCATTCCCCTCTTTTTTTTCTTCTGTCGAATCCAAAGCATCCTCTTCAGATTTTGCACGTTTTGCACGAATGATCGCATTTCGGATGTCCTTGAGCATCAACCCCTTCTCCTTCATCGCCTTCACGCTCTCAAACAACCGGATATCGCGATCATCATAATACCGGTGTCCCTGCGCATTCCGCTTAATGTCGAGTTTTAATTCATCCTCCCAATATCGAAGTACATGCGTTTCCACATGCAGTTTTTTTGCAGCTTCCTTGATTGTCATAATTCCCATCTCTCCTTTAAATGTAAACATTTTTCCCGTTCTTACCTTAACATAAATATACTTACATGAAACCTGCTTTCGTATACTTTATGTAGCCATTTTTCCTGTCCGTTCGACAGATGTATTTCTGTGCATTTTATGTGAAATATGCATCAGATGATTGCAGATTTTGATTATTTCGAGTATGATTATTTTGTATGTCTATCCAATTAAAGCAGATACTATACTATAAGATACAGGAAAACGGAGGTTATATATTTATATGTGGAAAAAATTTTACAAGAAAGCGACTGCCCTCGCGCTTGTCTGTGCAATGTCCTTCATGCTGACTGCATGTGGCGACAGCAACAATAGCAGCTGGAACGCAGCAGTTTCGTCCTTAGAGGATTCTGTGGAAGACGCGATTGCCGCAGGAAATACAGAGCCGGAAGCATCGCCAATCGATGCATCCACCCTGGAAGCTTGTGACTATGCACTGCCTGATCCAACCGGGGAAGAAGCAGAAGCCGAGCAGGCACGTTTTCACACTTACCTTATGGATAACTTCAAGGAGAGTGTGACAAGCGATACCGTCACTCTTCACTATACCGTTGCAAACCCAGCCGACTATGATCTGGACGTTCCAACTGCAACCTTTGGCGATGCGGAGATCTCCGACGAAGCCATTGCAAGCGACAAAACAGAAACCGAAGATGAAATCGCAGAACTGCAAAGCTTTGACTATGATCTCTTGACCGGATCACAGAAATACACCTATGATGTCATCAAGGATTATCTGGATCTGAATCTGGAATCCTACGATTACACATATCTGTATGAGCCATTTGCCTACACAAGCGGCCTGCAGACAAACATGCCGATCAATATGTCAGAATACAAATTCTACAACGAAAGGGACGTTCAGGACTATCTGGCATTGCTTGGACAGTTATCCGATTATTATGGAAAATATCTGGACTTTGAGCAAACAAAGATTGATAAGGGGCTTTTCATGAACGAGCATTCCGCCAGCGAAGTTGTCCGCCAGTGCGAGGAATTCATTGCAACCCCGGAGGAAAACCTTCTGATTGCAACCTTTGAAGATAAGGTTCGCGGTGTCGAGGGCTTGAGTGAAGAACAGATTCAGGACTACATTACCCAGAATCACAATACCGTTATCAATTCCGTCATCCCTTGCTACAAGAATGTAATTAACTTCTTTAATGCACACAAGGATGATGGGCAAAACGATCTGGGGCTTGCCGGTTTTGAACACGGAAAAGAATATTACGCCTATCTGTTAAAGGATAAGGTTGGCACGGACAAAACGCCTGAGAAGGTCATCGACTGGCTGGACAACGCAATCGATGATGTCATGTATGAATACCAGACAACCGCACTTGCCAACTATTCCGCTTACGAGCAGTACTTTAACGATTCCAGCGACAGCTTATATGAGGGCAACGATCCACTGGAGACGATCAATTACTTTAAGGATGCTTTTGCTGACCGCTTCCCGGCTATGCCTGACGTTCATTACAACGTCGAAAATGTCCATGAATCATTGGAAGATATCGTCAGTCCGGCATTCTATGTGACAACGCCTATTGATTCCTACGATGAAAACTCCATCTACCTGAATATGGGCAGTGACGGTGCCGGCGATCTGTGGTCCACCCTCGCGCATGAAGGAATCCCCGGACATATGTATCAGTTCACCTACTACTTGAGCACGAACCCAGAACCAATCCGTGCATTGCTCAACTTTAACGGCTACACCGAAGGCTGGGCTACCTATGTTGAAATGATGAGTTACGATATGTACAAAGATTATTCGGATGACAGCTATGCAGATTTCGAACGGATCAACTCTGAGTTGAACCTGCTTGTCAGTGCCCGTGTCGAAATTGGTGTCAACTACGAGGGCTGGGATCTGGAGGCAACACAGAAGTACCTCTCCGACAACGGTTTCAATTCTGATGGAGCCGAAAGCATCATGGACTATGTCATTGCCGAACCAGTTAACTACCAGATGTATGTCATGGGCTGGCAGTCTTTCCAGGAACTTCGCGACTATGCAGAGTCTGCACTTGGTGACAAATTCGACGAACAGGCTTTCCACAAGGTTCTGCTTGATGCAGGTCCATCCCAGTTCTATCTGATTGAGAAGCTTGTCAAACAATATGTGAAAGATAATTTATAATTTTATATATAGCAAAAAGCAGCTCTTCAAAGAGCTGCTTTTTTGTATTTACCAATACTTCTGTATCAAATGTTCTGCTTCTTCCTCTGCCTGATCTGCCCGTTCTCTTTCTCTCTTCGTATTTGCACGCTCTTCCTGTATGTTCATTGGCTCCATATTCTCAAACCAGTTTCCCATGCTCTCGCCTCCGATCATTTTTCTCAAACAATCTGTCGCTTCCGAAACCGATACCCGCATCTTCATAAACAACGCCCAAAGCGAATTTACAATGATCTGCACAATATTCTCCGACGCCCGTCTGCAACAATACATAAACCATAGCATACAGTTTCAGGAAATGTAAAGCGTAAGTTTGGAACATTTGGAAAAAATGAGGTAATATGCGGGTTTGAGGGCAAAAAAATAACGTAGGATGCATATGTCATTTTATACACATCCTACGTTTATCCATTCATATTCTATTTCAGATTCAAGATTTCATTCATAACCTGCGAGAATTCCCGGTACTCGGAAACCAATGCTTCCAATCGTTCTCTCCCCGCGTCCTCCAGATGATAATACACCTTCACCATCCGTTCACCGGTCTGCTTCTTATAATCACTAATGTACTTCTGATCAATCATCTTATATAACGTCGGATACAACGTTCCCACCGATAACGAGATCTTATCTTTCGAAGCATGCTTTATACTTTTTACAATTTCATAACCGTAACAATCTTTCTCCGAAAGGAATTTCAACACAAGCAATTCCACATAGCCACGGTAAAACATATTTTTATTTTCCATATATCCGCCTCACAACGTATTCTATGTATCTTACCATTTTGGATTGTAAAAAACAAGAAATATATTCATTATATTTATTATTTTCGGTTTATATCAGATAGCATTGTTATAATCAAAAAATTTCATGCATGAGTATTAACTATAGGTATCTTACTATCTGAAAATCAAATTACATCTCCATTTGTTTTTATCTTAAACTGTCCCCTAAATTTAGCAGATTGTTTTGTCGACTTATTTGTTACCTTATAAGTAACTGTTGCATATGCTGGGTTTCCATTGTTCTTATCCATTTTTAAATCCGACACTTCGTGCCCGCTTTTTACATCGCTAACATAACAAGAACCAGAGGTAATTGTTACCCACGAATCCGTATAAGAATATGATATATTAACCACAATTGAAGCGACATATTCACCACCATAATTAACTGTGATTGTTTTTCTATAATTTCTTGCATAATCTCGCATAACGTTATTGTCCGAAATATCTACACAAAATCCATCATCACCTTCTATTTTCTCACAGCTAACATCTACATTTACACCTTTCTTTGTTTCCGCCGCAAAAGTTTTGGTGCCCATTACCATTACCAGCGATAAAATTATAATACCCGCAATATGCTTTCTTATCTTTTTCATCTGTTACATCTCCTTCATCTTTATTAACATTTCAATTCATCTGAAATCTTGTGGTTAAAATATATGCTGAAAACCCACCATTTCCAGATATAGGCTCTATTACCTTTAATACTACATTTCCGTAGTCATCATAATAATTTCCAACGTGACTAAGTAGTTCTTTTTCCAAATCACTATAGCCCTCATCAATGTCTTCTTCCTCTGTATCTGCCACCTTGTCTCCAGCGGTGTCTTTCCGTTCGGTTCTTAAACTCGGTGTTGCAAATATAACAGCTCCGAACAATATACAACACACGCCTATTGCCAATCCAACATGCTTCACCATTGCTTTTCGTACATTCCGTATATCTGTTATTTCAATTTCCTTCTGGTAATTCAGGATCACTTCCTGTGGCTTCCCAAACTCACCCACCAGCATGTCATAAGTGCATGAATCATGCTCTCGAACGAAATGATCTATGTCCCCAGCAATTGATACCAGAAACTTCTTCCTGCACGCTCTTCCATACGGAAAATAGTCCTTCAATAATTTCATATATTTCCGCTTTGCCCTGTTCATAGGAATACCCCCTTTCGAATTTATTTGAATATATCATATTTATTATCGTTTGTCAAATATTTCGTTTTTCGATATATTGTTTTTCTCGGCTTCGGGCGTGGCGAATGTTTTATGTGCGAAGATGGTTCTTTTTTCGAACAAATTGCACAACCTATCATATTAGAATTTCCGGCATTACAAACTCCAACGTGTTCATATCATATATTTCATTCTCCATTCATTCTAATATACGATATGTTGAAAGCTTAGAAGTTCTTAATGTTCTGCAAGTAATCGCAGCCATGTTTGAACACGATGTTCAAACAAGCCGCCGCTGAGACATGGATGTCGAATCGGCGGCGGTGGCGTATAATTTTAACATGTAAATCAGAACATTTAGAGCTTCTTAGCTTTCATACATTGTATATAGAATGAATCGAGAACGAAATATACGTTTGAGTACATCTTTATTTTGCAATGTCAGAAATTCTATATAGGGATACTTATATTGAATGTCCATTATTAAGAACCATCCCCCACATAAAACAGGGTAAAAAATAACCCGCGTCATCGACGCGGGTTACCCTTATTTATAAGCGATTAAATTACTCAGCCTTAGGACCAGCAGCAACCAATGCCTTACCAGCATCGTTTGTTGTGTACTTCTGGAAGTTCTTCTCAAATCTTGCAGCAAGATCCTTAGCCTTTGTCTCCCACTCAGTAGGATCAGCATATGTGTCTCTTGGATCAAGGATTGCTGGATCTACACCAGGAAGTTCTGTTGGAACCTCAAAGTCGAACATAGGAATCTTCTTTGTAGGAGCTGTCTTGATATCACCTGAAAGGATTGCATCGATGATTCCACGAGTATCCTTGATTGTGATACGCTTGCCTGTTCCGTTCCATCCTGTATTTACGAGGTAAGCCTTAGCTCCGCTCTTCTCCATCTTCTTAACAAGCTCTTCTGCATACTTTGTAGGATGCAGCTCAAGGAATGCCTGTCCGAAGCAAGCTGAGAATGTAGGTGTAGGCTCTGTGATACCACGCTCTGTACCAGCAAGCTTAGCAGTAAATCCTGAAAGGAAGTAGTACTTTGTCTGCTCTGGTGTCAGAATAGATACTGGAGGAAGTACTCCGAATGCATCTGCTGAAAGGAAAATTACGTTCTCTGCAGCAGGACCTGCGGAAACGCCATTTACCTTAGATGCAATCTTCTCAATATGATCAATTGGATAAGAAACACGAGTATTCTCTGTTACGCTCTTATCGTCAAAATCAATCTTACCTGCTGCATCAACTGTAACGTTCTCAAGAAGAGCGTCACGCTTGATTGCGTTGTAGATATCTGGCTCAGACTCCTTATCAAGTCCGATAACCTTTGCATAACATCCACCCTCGAAGTTGAAGACACCGTTGTCATCCCAACCGTGCTCATCATCACCGATCAGAAGTCTCTTAGGATCTGTTGAAAGTGTTGTCTTACCTGTACCAGAAAGACCGAAGAAAATAGCTGTATGCTTACCTTCCATATCACAGTTAGCAGAACAGTGCATTGAAGCAATACCCTTCAATGGGAGGTAGTAGTTCATCATAGAGAACATACCCTTCTTCATCTCTCCGCCGTACCATGTATTGATGATAACCTGCTCCTTAGATGTGATGTTGAATGCTACACATGTCTCAGAGTTAAGACCAAGCTCTGCATAGTTCTCAACCTTAGCCTTAGATGCGTTGTAAACAACGAAATCTGGCTCGAAATCTTTAAGCTCTTCCTCAGAAGGCTTGATGAACATGTTTGTTACAAAGTGAGCCTGCCAAGCAACCTCAACGATGAAACGAACTGCCATACGTGTATCCTTGTTTGCACCACAGAATGCATCTACAACATAAAGCTTCTTGTTGCAAAGCTCTTTCTTAGCAAGATCCTTAACAACTGCCCATGTCTCTTCTGTCATAGGATGGTTGTCGTTCTTGTATGCATCTGTTGTCCACCATACTGTATCCTTAGAATTCTCATCCATAACAATGTACTTATCTTTAGGAGAACGTCCTGTAAATACACCTGTCATAACATTAACTGTATCTAATTCTGTGTTCTGTCCAACCTCATAACCCTCGTTTGAAGCCTTTGTCTCTTCCTCAAACAAAAGTTCGTATGAAGGATTGTGAACGATTTCTGTTGTTCCAGTAATACCATACTTGGTTAAATCAATGTTTGCCATCTTAAAATTCCTTCCTTTGCTTTTTATTAATTCAGGGTAGTTATCCACCCAAAACCACCGAAATTGTATCACTAAAAAGATATCCAGTCAACCAACATATATGAAAAAACGTTTAATTTTTCGTGAACAACTCACTAATCCTCTTTTTTATCAATATATCGGTTGAGTGTCTCAACTACTGTGTTCAGATTATATGGTTTTGCAATATAATCATCAAGCTTGTTCTCTAAGATTCGTTCCTTATCACCAAACATCGCTCTGGCTGTGACCGCAATGATTGGAAGACGTTTTCTGTGTTCTTTCTGCTCGATCTCACGGATCTGCTGTGTTGCTGCAATACCATCCATAACCGGCATCTGTACATCAAAGAGTGCTGCATCGTATTCCTTCTGCTTGAACAGCTCGATTGCCTTCTCACCGTTCTCTGCGATATCGTAGGAGAATCCTGCCATACCGAGCAGCTTACCGATAACCTGCTGGTTGACCGGCTCATCCTCTGCCACAAGGATACGTGCCTTACTGTGTGCATTGATTGAGAATACTGCGGCATCTTCTTTTTCTTCCATGTTCTTAGCTGCTTCCACCTCAGCTGCCTTTACAACCTTCAGAGGAATCTCTGCGATGAACGTCGAACCGATGCCTTCCTTACTCTGAACACTGATGTTACCACCCATCAGCTCTGCGATCTGCTTGGAGATAACCAGACCAAGTCCGGAACCGCCATACTTTCTTGTATCGGAAGCATCGACCTGTGAGAAACGGATAAACAACTTATCCATATTCTTCTCCGAGATACCAATTCCAGTATCAGCAACCGCGATACGCAGGTTGATATTTTCTTTTTCTGCATCAATTGCGGCAATCTTTACTCTTACACTTCCCTCAGATGTGAATTTTAATGCATTGGAAAGCAAACAATTCAAAATCTGCTGGATTCTCTGTCCATCGCCCTTTACAAGCTTTGGAATGTTATTACCAAATGTGCAGTCAAGGGCAAGTCCCTTGTTTGTCGCTGTCGGTACCTGTGCGGCTACCGTCTCCTCAATGGCCGCACGCACATCGAAGATCTCTTCCTTGAGATTATATTTACCAGCTTCCAGCTTACTGATATCCAGAATATCATTGATCAGGCGAAGCAGGTTATCTGCGCACCCCTTTGCAGTAAGCAGATTATCACGGTAATCTGCCTGCAGATCATCTGCCATCAGCGTAAGCTGTAACATACCAAGAATTCCGTTGATTGGTGTACGGATCTCATGACTCATATTGGCAAGGAACTCTGCCTGTGTCTTGTAAGCTGCATTTGCATCCTCGATCGCTGCGGACAGCTTATTCTCTGTCTCCTTCTGATCCGTAATATCAATAACAACCATATTGATATAATCCGCTTCAGACTTATACATCACTGTGTTAAATACTTTGCCAAGCTTCTCCATTGTGATTTCAACATCCATGAAGTCGCCCTCTTTGGTTCCAGAGGTATTATACGCAGTAAACCATGCGTTAATATCCTGTAACACTTCGATCTTGCTCTCACCAAGGATCTTGTCCTGGTAATCGGATGCATCCAGATTGAAGTAGCTTCCGAACCGCTCATTTGTTTCCTGAATGCAATACCCTATGCTGTTTCCAAGCGAATCTGTGATGATCTTTGCCTGCGCAAATCCAATCGGAAGATTCATAAACAGCTTCTTGTACTTGTCACCCTTTGTGTGGCCTGCCACAACGCCGCCACCAAGCGCAAATACAATCACTCCCGTGACAGCCGCAGCCAGCACGCCAACGATGATTCCTGCCGAAACCGCTTTAAAAATCGCACCAAATATAATTCCGAGCACGATATCCAGCGCCGCTGCAATGATGATTAGTTTCTGCCACCCTAATTTTGCTAGTTTTTCCATGTGCATAACACCCCCTATTTATCAACATTCTACTATACATTTTCGAGATTTTCAATATCTGTCTCGACCTCTTCTGCAAGT
Source organism: bacterium (assembly GCA_963631525.1). GTDB lineage: Bacteria > Bacillota > Clostridia > Lachnospirales > Lachnospiraceae > Coprococcus_C. The sequence goes on along the minus strand of CAVGQQ010000009.1, from coordinate 31,653 downwards.
TTTTCGTCTGCTTTTTCATTCTCTTCCCGTGCGTTCGCCTTCTCGATTCTCCGCACCTCTAATTTCTTTTCCACCTGCAGGGAAACCAGCAGTAACACCATGCAGATCACAGAAATCGCAATGCCTAAAAGCATGCCCTGCGGCATATAGGAAATTTCAACGGTATGTGTGCCGGCATCCATATCCACACCGATAAATGCGCCTGCCACCTTATAGTAATCCACCTTTTTTCCGTCAACCTTTACCGTCCAGCCTTCATCATAAGGAATGCTTGTGAACAGCGTCTTATCCTCTGGCATCTCAATCGTGCCATAGACATAACCATCCTTTACCGTTTCAACCTCCAGCATATGGTTCGTCAATTCCCGATATACATTTTCAAACACATCCTGATGGAAGGTTGCCACATAAAATGGTGCCACTTCGGAACCGCTGACATTACTGTATTCATATTCAATAGAGATATAATCGCCTGCTTCGAGCTGTCCCAAATGGAAAATCTGAATCTGATAACGGTCATACGCGATTTCCTGTCCATTCTTATAAAACCGGATCTTCGTCACATAATTACCACGGCAGTTCACATAGTAATCGCCTGCATGATCAGCAGTAAAGCTCAACATAAAATACATCGGACCTGATGCATTCGGCGTGAAGCTGACCTGATTATTCTCATAGCTGACCTTCGCCGTATCACTCGTCACACTGATCGCCGGATACTCGTCCTGGAAGAACCCGTCATAGCCAGTCATGTCATATGCCAGTGTATTCTGTGCGATCATCGCTGTGTAACGGCTCTGATCCCAGTCCTTGACATTGTTGCTCACCGCAAATCCAATGGAAGTCGGATACGGATTCTCATAGATGGATACGTTATCCACCGTTTCTTTATAATTATAATTAAAATTATTCAGATCGCCCGGTCGTTCCAGCAGATACCGGATATTGAAAATTGCATTTGTAAATGGTGTGTAACCACGATACAAAAATTCATTTGCACCGGTGTAAAATCCAAGCTTACCCATCGTGGTGACAACCGATCCCATAACTGTCGAATTGAACGTGCTGACACTCGGCATGTTATGCCAGCTCGCTTCATCCAGCACCGTGTAATTCATCAGTTCCGAACGATAAAAGCCTGCCTGTTCTTCCTCTGCCAGCTCCCGTACGCGCACATTTGCTTCCGTCACTGCCGGACTGGTTTCGTAATATTGCTTGTAATGGCAATACCCAATTTCCGAAAATCCATATGCCGCATTTGCCACAAGCTCGACCAGACAGACACTTCCAATCACTGAAATGTAGGTCGCATGCGTGATCTTCTTTGATGTCCGCAGACAACAGGTCACACCGTAGATCACCAGCAGTACAAGCCCCGCCGGCAATGTATATTTGCCAATCGTCGCACCTGCCTGCTGTTTACAGGCAAACACAAACGCGCCCGCAAGCAAAATTGACGAAATCACAAAATAAATATCGATCTCTGTAATCGACTGTACTGCATCATACGCCATAACGAGCAATACAAAAATAAATACAAATGAGAACCGATTCGGGATTCCATACTGGTCATGCATGCCATGCCAGATATAATTTAGCGTCTCATGATTAAAGCTGATCATAAGCAGCACCAACAGCGCATATTTGCGGAACTTCTTCCACGGATGTTCCTTTACAAACAGATACAGGAACATTGTCAGAACTGCCAGCATACCGCAGTACAGATTCACACCGCCATCATAGATCTGGTTCGTGATCGGCTTTGTAAATACAAGCAGCTGCCGCAGCATCACAAAGATATTTCCATACCATGTTCCTTTTGGAATTGCCATATCTCCCGCTGCCGTCGCCATGATTCCATGATATGCCGGAAGCAGGATAAATGCTGCCATCCCGCCGGATAACAGGGAATACAATGCAAACCGGATTCCATTTATGAAGAATCGCTTCACTGTCTTATGTTCATAGACAAAGAACCACAACACAAGAAACAGGCAGATGATGTATCCAATATAATAATTACAATAGAGTGCATAGAACAGGGACAGCACATACAGCTTCGGATCTCTCTCCTCAAGCATCCGCTGGAAGCCCAGCATGATAAGTGGGAAGATCATAATACAATCCAGCCACATCGTGTTCCAGTTGTAACCGATCACATAATTGCTGAACGCATAGGCAACGGAAATCGTCACGATCAGGAAATTCCGTTTCTTCTCGCCATCCTTGTAGCTCAGGAAATGTACCATTGCAACGGCTGTGAGTGCAATCTTTAAGCACATCAGGAAGCAGGTGACCGCCGCAATCTGTTCCTTGCCAAAAAGCAACAACAGCAGATTAAACGGACTCATCAGATAATACGCCGCAAGCGATACGAAATTCGAGCCAAGTGCTACATTCCATGTATAAAGAAGACTTCTTTCATGCAGAAGCTTGTCTCTGAGTTCTGAGAAAAACGGCAGATACTGGTGCACACTGTCTACCAGTGTTAGGGAATTCTCACCAAACGGTGCAATCCGTTCTGCGATACAGATAACCAGCATGACGACTGCAACGATCGCAAACGACAGATAATAGCACCAGTTATCCTGTATGTTCTCGTGAAATGTTTTCTTTTCCTTGAACACGATCAGCTTGCTGAACACATAATTCAACACCAGCACGATAACCTGTACGAACAGCTTGGACACCGATTCATGCATCCGGAACGTATCGCACAGAATCGCCAGTCCAAGGATCTCCACAACCATTGACACCAGCCGTGCGCCTACAAACTGTACCGCCTCTACCAGGGTCGCATAAAATCCCTTTTTCTTACTCTGAAATACAAAGAATTTATTTGCAAAATATGCAAAAGCAATAGCCATAGCGATCGCTATGGCATTGCTTGTATTTCTTGAAATTGGTGTAATTACCCGCAACAGGAAGAATGTTACCAGATTAACGGCTGTCGTGCAGCCTCCCGCAATCAGATATCGCATTTTTTCATTGGCAAGAATCTTCTTTATAAAACGAATCAATGTACTACCCTAATCCTTTTCTTTTAATTTAAGCCTGTAAGCAGATAGATCAGTGGAGAGTTCCAGTAAATCGTTACCTCATTACATGAATAGCACTGCTCATTATCCACATACGCACGTCCCGGTGCAATTCCGTAGAGAACGGCATTTGCATATGGGTCGTTCAGATTGTTATTGGCACCGCCGACCAACATACCCGGCATTGTCTCTTTCAATACCTGTGATGGTCTGTGGTGTGTTGCATTTGGTGTAAGGGAACCATATCCGGTTACATAGCAGTATCCAGTTGGGTTCACACCGAAGATATAGTCACGCATCTTCTGCGCATATTCTGTATACTTGGCCTCGCCTGTCAGGTTTGCTGCAGCCAGAAGCTCCATGCCCTTGTTGGCGATCGTCATATTACTTCCCCAAGGATATGTCACACCCATACCTGTGAAGAAGCCCTCTGCCTCTGCTTTTGAAAGTGTCTCATCTGCGTCTGCAAGCAGCTTTTCCTTCGCTGTCTTTGCCACGTCTGCATCCACACCTTCCGTCTTTGCAAGATCATACAGTGCATAGCTTCCGATATCTGCCCAGCCAAAGCCTGTCAGATAGTTGCTGTCAAGTGCTGTCTTTGTCGCGCTTAAATATTTTGCATCCTTTGTTGCGATATACATCTCTGCTGAAGCCCAAAGTGTCTCGTCTGCAAGATGTGTATCATCATATGCACCTGTTACAAGGTCTTCTGGATTCTCATATCCCTTCATATCTGGATTTGCCTCCAAAAATGCATACGCATTCGTTGCCGCATCCAGACAGCTCTTTGCAAAATCTGCATCGTATTCTGCATAGAGTACAGATGCCTTTGCCATAACAGCTGCGAAATCAGCTGTCGCTGCATAGGATATCGGTGCAAGCACCATATCATCCGTCTCATCAACTGCAAGTACCGTCTCCGGGAATACAAGTGCTGTTACCTTATGGTAAACACCGCCACTTGCTGCATCCTGCATCTTGAGCATCCAGTCAAGCTCATACTTTGCTTCATCCAGAAGATCTGGTGTCTTGTTTCCGCTCTCTGGGATTCCCAGATCATCGGCAGTCTGACCATAATCCTCGTAAGCAAGGAAGAGATCCTGCACGGTCTTTGCTCCAGACACAACATACCTTCCGTAGTCACCAGCATCATGCCAGCCGCCTGATACATCGATCTTTGTTCCAGATGTATCTCCGTAAACAGTTGCCTCCTGCATGTGACATGCCTCGTGTGCGAAATCTCCGGCGATATCCTTTGTCACCTCTGTTCCGCAGCGCTGCTTGTATAACATCAGCACAGCATCCTTATACACATCATCATACAGATCGTCCCCGATGGAGAACTCATATGACGCGCCGGATGGACTGGAAATAATCTTGTATGTACCCGGTGTCTTAAATTCTGTGAAATCACCATGCTTCACATTAGACTCTGCAGACTTATCATACGAAAGCTCTCCGTATGCACCGACAAACATTGTCTCTTCTGTCTCCGCATCTACAATCTTGAATTTTTCATCGTCCTTGGATGTCACAATTACCGTCTTCGTATCGTCCGGCTTGTAACCAACCTGATTTACCTTTACCTGAATCGGCTGTGGTGCGCCAACGATTTTCTCCGCATTCGAGCTGTCTGTTACAAACAGGGAAATGTTATCGAAGTAAATCTTGTGTGCTTCCGTCACCTCGGTCTGACCTTCCTGTGTTCCCATATTGACAACAAATCTTGGAGCCGGATCGGAATTTTCTTCCATCGTAAACTCTTTTGTGATCGTCTGTGTCTCAGGTCCAACTGTGATGAAATCACTCGCATAGGCATGATAATCGCCGCCGTTTACCTGTACGCGCCACTGTATCACACGCTCAATATCACTTCTGACATCAAAGCTCATCGTATAGACACAGCCCTTTGCCATCGTGAAGCCATCGTAATAAATCTGGCAGCTATGCTCAAGTGGTCCACTCTTTGTAATGTCACAGACCAGCTCTCCATTTCCCGCGGACATCGTAAAATTACCATTGTTCGTATAGCTCGTAAAGCCATCTGTACCATCATCAAAGGTCACACCGATAGCATCTGCGCCCTCCACCGTTGTGAACCGGTCATCCTCCACAACCTCCTGCTCGGTCGTTATCCAGTCGCCATCGTCCTCGATTGTTGACGTCGCTGCATCTGTCACGGTTGCACTGCCATCGGTGGTCTGCTCTGTCGTCGCCTCGTCTGCCTTTCCTCCACATGCGCATAGAGAAAGCGCAAGCACAGCTGTCGCAACAGCCGCTGCTGTCTTCTTGAATTTTACCATAAACCCTCCTATCGTTTTGTCCCTCTTTTTATAGTTTTATGTACAAAATTTTACGACCTCCTCATATGGTAATACACCGCCAAAAATATCCAATGCACTTCCCACCGTCACATCAATACAATTCTGTCCGCATTGTTTCAAACTCTCTAAATCATCAAAGCTTCCAACTCCACCGGCATACGTCATCGGCTGTTTGCCCCATGCACCAAGCATCGTTGCAAGCTCCGTCTCGATACCTGCTGATTTGCCTTCGACATCCACCGCATGAATCAGATACTCGCTGCAATATTCTGACAGCTTGTCCAAGGTCTCCGGTGTAACAACCTCCTCTGTAAATTCCTGCCAGCGATCAGTCACAATATAGTATCTGCCATCCTTTTTCCGGCAGGACAGATCGAGCACCAGATGCTCCGCGCCGATCAGACCCGACAGCCGTTTCAGATTCTCATAATTGATTCTCCCATCCTTAAATACATAGGATGTCACGATTACCTGCCGTGCGCCCATATCCAGAAACTGCTCTGCATTATCCACGTTGATGCCTCCGCCAAGCTGTAGCCCCTGTGGATATGCCGCAAGCGCAAGCTTCGCCTGTTCCAGATCTGCCGCATAGTAGGTGCTATCGGCTGGATTCAACAGAATGATATGTCCACCAACCAGTCCGCTACGGCGATACAGTTCCGCATAGAAATCTGCTTTCAACTCCGAAACGAAGTTATCTCTGGCAAAATCCGCTTCATCCCTGAGACTGCCGCCAACAATCTGCTTGACCGCTCCATTATGTATATCAATGCATGGTCGAAACCGCATAAACTCCTCCTTTTAACCCTCCGCTTCAAACGCTGCCTCTCTGTTTTTCTCCAAATATCAGTGCATGTTGGCGATACCTTCTTTATTGATGTCGATTATCATATCTTGAATCTTATTCTCCATATAATCTGCGCTTACATCAAAATTATTCTCGTACTTTTTTGCAACATTCTTCATCTCAGCTATTTCTGTAACTACGTTCCTATATTTTCTCGATCCGTCGTCAACTATCTCAGCAAGCATCTCCGATACTGACTCATTCGTAAAATTAACGGATGTCATCATATAATACCCGCTAATTGCCTCCGCCGCAAAATAAAACTGTGCCACGTCAGTTAACGAAGTCAGATAACCACACAGCTTTCCGGCTCTTTCCTGAGGGATGTCTGCAGGGATATTCTTCTTTATTTTCTCATATACCTTCTTTATTTTCACTGAATAATCATATCGGATTTTCTGAAACTGCTTCATAAGTCCGGCCTTTTCTTCTTCGGTAAAATCTGTTCCCTCGCTGATGCGTTCAACTTCATTTTTTAACATAGTTATCCGTTCATTCAGGTTGCCATAATGCTTCTCATCATAGTTGGAGTTATACATGGACACCTTCACCATGGTTTTCGCAAGATCCTTCATTTTGTTTTTATTCCGCAATTTCCTATGAGCAGATTCCGGATTGATTCTTAAAGGTTTAAAAAAATCAGGACTTTGCTGTCTGAATATCTGTTCTGATACAAGTGCCACCGTTTCCTGGAACTCTTCCCTGTGAACCGAATACCATTCGGCAATATTCGCAAACAGCCGTTCTTCCTCAGTTCTGTCTGCGTCCTTATGCATAAAATCGAATTTTGCGAATTCTGCCAGACGCTGCACATTATCCAGAAATCTGTACTTACGTCCCATATCAGGCGAATTCAGGATTTCTTTTCTCTCCTGCTGTAATTGTGCCAGCCAATCACCATGCTGTCTGTCAAATTCGATTAATCTAACCGCATCTTGTTTATCCGCCCCTGCATATTGATTGATTAAGCTCTCATAATCCAGTTTTTTCCTTGTCTGACCGATTGTCGTATTGAGCACATCTCTATAAAGTTTTTCCAGTTTTTTTACAATTGTGATGTATCCCTCGTCCTCTTTCAGACCCAGTATCGTACCGACACGGTCAAACTTATCCATGTATGCCTTCAGCACCGGAGGCACCCGCAGAAACGCTGTCTGCTTTTCCTTTGTTTCATGATGAATATATTCCTCTGAAGTTATACAAAAATCAGTGAGACGGATTACCCTCTCCATATCGCATAATACTGCCTGTACTGTCTGCTTATCCTCTGCCTTGGCCTCCTCTTTACCCATGTAATCTTTCATTTTTTCTATTATCTGATCCGGTAAAAGCTTTATATTCTTGCTAACATAAGCTTCTACGCGTTCCCGCTTCCAGTCTCCAACCTCTCCTTCATACAGATCCTTTTTATAGGAATGGAATTTGTTCATCATATCGTCAGCAAACTCAGCTGCCTCTTCTTCCTCTTTCCACCTCGGATCTTCCCTATATTTAAGCCTGATCCTATCGAGAAAACTGCTTTCCTGATACATAATCAATTGCTGAAGACGCACCAGGCCGTCATTATATAACGCCGCATCTGCAGATAGCGCCACAATAAGTCCGCTTACCGCACCCACTCTGTCTTTAGATATTTCCGTACCCAGTTTCTCCTTCAGATTCTCATAGCTTTTCTTCATCCTTTTGGAAACAGCATATTTCCGCTCATGCAAAACACAGCACAGATTGAATCTATCCTCTAATTTTAACCTGTTTGTTATGGTATCAAAAATTATACGGTCTATCCGTCTCAATCTAGGATGATCGCCCATCTCGGTATACAGAGAATATTTCACTATAACATCAGCCATTTCGTTCATATCCGTAATGCTTTTTAACCGTGCTTCCAAGTTATCCAGATCGAGGTCCAGAGCTCCTTTATCTTCCGGAACCTGTTTACAGTATATTTGCTTGCAAAGCATTTTTGCAGTTGCTTCAAATCTGCGTTTATGCTTCTCCACATAATCAATGATATATGTAAATCGGTTCGTTTCATCCTTTTGCTGCAATATTGAACACTTTGTCAGCTCCTGCATTTGCTTAAGCTTATCAAGAAATATTGCCTTTTTGCTGATATCATCCGTCTCTAAGGCTCTGTTAGCTTCATCTTCCAGCTGCTCTATCCAGTCAGGCAGCTGTTTTATCAAAGCAAGTGATTTTTTTGCGGGAATAACATCCTTCTTGAGGTATATCCTTGCATTACCTCCCTCCAGATCTCCGATTTCTTCATCCTTCCCTTGATATATTTCTTTATATGTCTTTTCGTAAATAGCTGCTGCTTCCTTCGAAAATTCCCCATATTCCCCGAGTCTCTTCACAAACTCATCTACCTCAAGCTTTATATCGGCTCTCTCCCGGTACACCCGGTTGCAGTCTGTATTGGTGAATTTTACGAAAGCACCATCCTTCTTCCACTGGGCAGCAGCCATATGAAGGGCAAAAAAGATATCTCTCTGCCTGGTTAATTCCCCTGCCTCCACTGCATATTTATCAGCCTGTTTTTTCAGCTCCGTCTCACTGGCTTCAACAGTATTCTGCAAAGCACTGAAATCCTGAACCTGTAATGTGATTTTTCCTACTGCATCTGTAAGCTGCTCCATATAGCCACGGCAGGTTCCGATAGCGGTCTCATACACCTCATTATTTCCCTTTTCAGCTTGACAGATTTTCACTAAATTTCTGATAAATCCGGCTAAACAATCTGCTTTTTCCAGATAAGCCTCCTTATGCTCCTTATCCGCCTCCGCTATAGTCTCCTTTTCCACAGAAAGCTCTTCCCAAATAAGCGGAATACTATCGTTTGAAGCGGCGATCTCCCGGGCTGCCTGATAATAGTTCTCTATTTTCTCATATTCCGATTTCTTCGAGCCAAGCTCCCTCTCCTTTGCTTTCACCGCTTCTTCAAAAGCATCCGCCATATTCTTTATTGCAGTGACATCCTGAAGCGCACCCGCCCGTTCCACAGCATCCTCTGCAGCTGCTGCAAGCTCCCGATGCGACTGCATCTGCTTTGTAAGATTATCCTTTTCCTGTCTGAACAGCGCAATCTCATCCTGTAGCTTACTCATACTCTGAGCTGCTTCGTCCTTTTCCTTTTCCAATCCTGCAACCAAATCTTTTATAACATTCCCCGGCACAAGCCACTTCACAGCCTTCTTGGCTGCACCTTGTCCCTGAAGCTGCCCGTTCCCTGCATAAAAATCATTTTGATTTCCGAGAGCCATCCTCTGCTCTGCTGCCTCCTGTTGCCGGTTTGCCTGAAACATCCCTGGATTTTCTTTCTTCAGTTCACCTTGCTTCAAATTCAATTCACACATGCTTTTACCCTCTCACTTTCTTGATTTTTGTCGTCGCTGCCACCTGCGTCTATTCTCTGTAAATACTTATTATATAAAGCATCATAATCTATTTTCCACAGGAGTTCAAGCAAATATTTATCTAAGTTTTCTACTTTACGGGCAGAAGGTTTTGCGTTATCATTTACCCATGGTAAATTGAACAAGAAGCAAGGAGGAGCTATGTTAAACGATTTAAAGAAGGAAATCACGGATTGCTACATGTACGGCGAAATCATCTGCCAGCAGGGCTTTGGTCCAAAGACGGATATCTCCATGCACGACATGATCCGTTTCGACCTGTTGCAGTTTCTGGTGTATCTGACAGACAGCTCCGATGGCAGTCTGTACCCGGAAACACGCTTTTTACACGAATACCTTGGTCAGTATTTCACACTGGAATCTCTCATGCGTTTCAAACAGGCTCGCACGGCAACTTCAGAATTTGCCACAACGATTCCACGTTCCCTGACTTATTTTGTGGAAGCAGACCAATCCGGGCTTTCTGCCTGCACGACGAAAGGATTTTCAAAGTCAAGAAATCTGTACAACCTGTATGTCGAACTTGGTCAGGCATATATTTCCTGCAACAACCGGACAACCGATGCAGAAGTCTCTGCTCTGACGGCTTATACCGGTATGATAGAGGAATATCTGCGCAAACTGAAGCTGTTTGAGCCGGGCGAGAATCCGGCATTGAAGAATCCTCCAAAGCCTTCCACCCCGAACAAGGCAGCCTCCGCTGCCAACACACCTGCAAAAAATGCATCGACCTCACAGGCGGCTATGGCGGCTATGAAAGGTGCTGTCAACAAGCAGGAGGTTCCAGAGGAAGATATCAAATTAGATGATTTGTTGAACGCATTAAATGAACTGACCGGACTTTCCGAAGTGAAGAAAGATATCAAATCGCTGATTAACCTGTTGAAGGTGAAGAAGCTGCGGGAAGAGCGCGGCATGAAGCAGCCGGAAATGTCATTGCACATGGTATTTTCCGGAAATCCGGGAACCGGTAAAACAACCGTTGCCCGTCTGCTTGCCAAAATTTACAAATGTCTCGGCATCCTGCCGGGCGGTCAGTTAGTCGAAGTCGACCGTTCCAACTTAGTCGAAGGCTACGTCGGTCAGACTGCAATCAAGACAAAGGAAGTCGCAGAAAGCGCCTTAGGCGGTGTACTTTTCATTGACGAGGCTTACACGTTAACCGCCGGCAAAGATGGGAAGGATTTCGGACAGGAAGCCGTGGATACCCTGCTTAAAATGATGGAGGATAACCGTGATAATCTGATCGTGATCGTTGCTGGTTACACGGAGCTGATGCAGGAATTCGTAGATTCCAACCCGGGACTCCGTTCGAGATTTAACAAATACATCAATTTCGAAGATTACAGCGGCGACGAGCTTTATGAGATCTTCTTATCCATGTGCAAAAAACAGGAATACGAACCAAACACACAGGGAAAAGCATATGTGAAAGAGTTACTGAATATCTGGGCGAAATCCCACGACGAAAACTTTGCAAATGCAAGAGAAGTCCGAAACTATCTGGAGCGTTCCATCGCCAGACAGGCAAGCCGTATCGTTGAGCTTGACTCTGTCAGCGACAAACAATTAAAGACATTGACCAAGGGGGATTTAACGGAGGGATAATACCTGCGACCACAGGATTTCAAACAGATCCCGCTCCGTTCGTTCCACCTGTGCATCTACGATGGCAGCTTCACGCGCCTGTCTGACAGAATCAGGCAGATCGTGAGACTGCCATTTTGCATGAGCAGCATTTACAATCCGGTATCCATGTTCCCGCACACGCAGGCAAAAATCAATCGCGGAAAGCTCCGTCCGAAATTTATCCGAGAATCCACCCAGCTGCACAAATGCCATTTTCTTCACAAGCATGCAATGTGCTGGTGCAATCACATACTCCCGGTTCATTCCATAGTACCGCATTGCTCCCGTCTCATCCTGCCGGATCTTCCGCCATTCCTTCCACTCATCAAATTGTGGCAACCCACGATATGGATAACGGTATAAATTTTTTATTTCTTTCAGATCAACCGCCCGCTCTGTTTCTGCCTGCCATTTCTGAACCGGGGACTCATACGTCCCAGCAAATTCCAAGCCCGCACAATACAGCCGTTCCCGGTCATCATAGACAGTACCCACTACCATTCCGACATCGTCGCGCATGGCAATGCCAAGCATTTCACCAAGCGCTGTCGTGTCCCCAATCTCCATATTGGCGTCTAAAAATAACAGGAAACTGCCATTTGCATGCAGCGTACCAAGATTCCGGCACTCTGTGCTGCTCTTCCCGGCGTCCGCTGCCACCACTGCAATATTGCGTCTGCGACTCTGCATCTGCTGGTAATATTTCTGCAGTTCTTCATCTGCCCGGTCTTCATCCACAATGATAATTTCAAAATTACTGTACCGTGTCTTCTCGTAAAATGGCTCCAGCATCTGTTCCATCAACGCGCGATTCGTATGCCCGGTTATAATCATCGACACGAGCGGATTGCCCGGCGTATCGTATTTCAACTCATAGACACTTCTCTGATCGGTCGTCATGACACGGGCCAGCAAATGTTCACGCGCCACATGTGCCTCTAACGCTTCTTTTCCTGCCAGATTCTCCTGTACATGCTTCGCCTCCCGCTCCGAAGAAGCCCCATCATGAATCCGTTTGTGGTACAACACGCGCGGAATATGGCAGGTCTCCCGGTTGCCTTCACAACAGCGCAGGATCATATCGTACCCCTGCGCACCGTCATACAGACTATGAAAGCCACCGTCCGCCAGCATAAGCTCTCTACGTGCAACAAACAAATGGGAAATATAATTGTACGCACGCAACAGATCAATATCGAACTCCGGCTTGAAACGCGGTTCGAGATAATGACTGCCATTCTCTGCCATACGATCCTCATCAGAATAAATCACATCATACCGTTCCCTCTGCAAGGCATCCACCACCCAATACAGGGCATCCTCCGTCAGAACATCGTCATGATCCAGTAATGCAATATACTCTCCTTTTGCCGCCTGCAGTGCCCGGTTACTGTTTCCGGAAATTCCAAGATTTTCCTCCATCTTTATGTACTGGATTCGTGGTTCGTTCTCCATATACTGTCGGATAATGCGTTCCGTCTCCAGGCTATACACCTTCTCCAACACCGTCAACTCGCCATCCTCGGATACCCGCGCATCAAGAACCGGTGGCTCTCCCTTTGCCTGACTGCCATCGACCAGACACAGCTCCCAGTTCGCATATGTCTGATGCAGTACCGATTCCAGCATCGCACGTAAAGAAAGCTCCGGTGTCATATACACCGGAACTACAATACTGATGCAAGGGCAGTACGAAAATACCCGTTCCCGCTGCGTTGCAAGAGCTTCCTCATCTGCCTCCAATGATTCCTTAAAAAAGCGGTCATATGCCAGATCCAGTCCAGTCACCATCGAACGCGCCTTGGAAAGCGCCTCCGGGATTGCAGTCGAACGAATATGCGCAAAGCCTTTTTTAATTGTATCTGCATTCAGATCAGAAAATCGAAACTTCATCGCCACTGCCTCCCCTCCATACTCCAGTCGCAGGATTTGCTATACACGAATTGAAAAATCTGCTGCATCTAACGCAAGATTTACATTGTAATATGGATCTCCACCTGCCAGAATCTCCGGCCATCTCTGTGCAAAAAGCGCCACTTCCTGACTGAATCGATTCTGTTTCTCCGGCGTATCTTCCAAGCCACGCGATTTCGACTCATAATGATACAACATCGCCTGCGGCACATAGACAACCAACTTTCCTGTCTGACGCACCTTCATACAAAAATCCACATCATTAAAAGCAACCCGGAACTTTGCTTCCAGTCCACCGACTTCCTCAAACACCTTCTTCTTTACCATCATGCACGCTGCCGTCACTGCGCTATAATCACAGGCAACCTTTGTTCTTGACTGATATAATCCCTCGTCCTCATTCAATGTAATGAATGCATGTCCGGCAATTCCGCCAAATCCAACAATGACACCCGCGTGCTGGATCGTATTGTCATCATAATATAATCTCGCTCCAACAATTCCTACGTCCTCGCGCTGACAATATCCAAGCATTTGCTCCAGACAATCATCATTTATCATTTCTGTATCATTGTTTAACAACAAAATGTAATCGCCTTTTGCGTGCTCCACACCAAAATTATTGATCAGAGAATAATTGAACTCATCTGGCCAATACAACACAGTTACATCCTCACGTTTTTCCAATTCCTTGTAATACGAGAATGTTTCCTCTTTTTCACTGTTGTTCTCTACAATAATGTACTCAAAATTCCGATAAGTAGAACGTTCATCAATCGCCTTCATGCACTTTTGCAGGTCATCTATATGATCCTTATTTGGAATTACGATTGACAGCAGTGGCTCGCCTTTTACCGGATAGCTCACGCGATAAAATCCCAAGTTCTCTGCATCCTCCACAACACCGTCAAGTCCCACTCGTTTTAAATGTGCTTCAATCGCCCGTTTTCCTGCTTCAAACGCATAGATTTTAGATTCCGGTATCTCCGCCGTCGACACTGTATGCGCTCTCCAATGATACAGCACGCGAGGAATATGATAAATGCCCTTTGCCTGTTCCACGCACCGGAAAATAAAATCATAATCCTGTGCACCATTAAATTCCGAGCGGAACAAACCAACTTTGTCTATCAATGCCTTATCTGCCACAAACATATGACAGATATAATTGTTACAGCGAAGCAGATCAATATTAAAATCCGGTTTAAAGTTCGGAGCAAAATACTTTCTTCCAGTCTCGTCAATCTTATCTTCGTCTGTGTAAATTACCTGAACCTTCTGCTTGTTTAACACCTTCGCACATTCAAACAGAGCGTCCTCCGTAAACAGATCATCATGATCTCCAAGCACAATATAATCACCAGTTGCCAGCTCGTATGCCTGATTCGTATTTTCAGATATTCCCAATGGTCCCGCCTGTCTCGCGATAAATTTTATCCGTGAATCCTTCGCTTCATATGGTTCCATCCATTTTTTTAACCGCGTGGAATGCTTGCTTCCATCCGAAAAACAAAGCTCCCAGTTCTCATATGTCTGCGCCTGTACAGATTCAATCAATTCCTTCAAAAATATCTCATCGCTTTCATACAGAGGTACCAGAATACTGAACTTTGGCTTGTACGCAAACTGCGTCGCTCTTTGTTCCGCTTTCTCGTTCTCCGTCAGAAACTTCTTGCGCGCCCATTTATTGTAATCCTTATGTTTAAATGGTGTGCCAATCCGCAGATGCCGCTTAATCTTTGCACAGGTATTCCGTACACCAAAGGTTTTCGTATTATTGTATACGCGCAGTATATTCACATGCAACGTATTAAATGCCTTTCCGCTCAGCGGATCTCCCAGTCTGCGAAGCTGTTCCTTATGTTCACTTTTTCCAGCCTGCAGCAAGATTGTCAAATCCCGATCACCCCACGCAAGCGGAAGCTTCATGGAAAAGCCAATTTTTCTCGGCTGCTCACATTCCGAAAAACATCGCATCGCATCCGACCGGATATACCATTCCGGCATATTCTCCGGCAACTGTAATTCTTCACCTGTTTTCCGGTCATACAAACGGATTTTCACGTCCTCATAATCAATCGCCCATCCTCGGATAACAAAAAAACCAGCTTCCTCTTTTACCATATCTACGGAGCAGTTGATATCCTTCAATGCTTTAATTATATTCTTCGCTTTTCCTTTGCATAAAACGCTTGTTGTTCCCTGCTTCGTCTCTGCTCTAAGATAAAATACATCTTTTTCTTTTAATTTCAGCGGAATCGTAACACACGCCGTAAGCACTCTGGAACATGTCTTTCCATTGCTTTGCTGCTGCTGAAATGCAGGCGCCTGCATCACTGTATACTCACATGGCAATACAGTCTCTGCACCGTTTCGAACAATAACTGCTATTATATCTTTATCTTCCGCAAACTCGGCTGTGCAGTATCCAGTCACCACGATCTGCCGTGCTGCTGTCACGCCTTTTCTCAATTCTTTAAACAGATACTCCTGATTCATAGGTCTCTCCTGTCATCCTGTTTTTTCATAATTACATACCTATTATGAATATATCACATATACTGATAATTTCACACAAAAATCTTTTGATTTCCACTATATTTTTCTTTTCATTTCGTGTATAATAGACACGTTATAAGGTTTACCATTAATACCATTCTTATATCAATCTTTCAGTAATTAACCATATACCTTATAACGCACGAAGAGGAACCAGCCACACCAGTTCCTCTTTTTATATTTTCAAATAAAATTTAAGCTCTTCTACGCTTCCAGACAGCCGGGCAGAACAACAGCAGCATCGGGAAGATCTCCAGCCTTCCTGCCAGCATATCAAACATCAGAATATATTTTGTAAAATCAGTAAAATGTCCAAAATTCGCCATTGGTCCAACCATCGAAAGTCCGGGGCCGATATTGTTAAGGGCTGCCGCCACCGCAGTAAAGTTCGTCACAAGGTCTTTGTTCTCAATCGACACAAGCAGTACCGATACGGCGAAGATAACCATATATGTCATGAAATAGACATTCGTCGCACGCAGTGTTTCATGCTCAAGTGGTTTTCCCTCAACCTTAATCTTCTTCACTGAACGCGGATGCAGATAGGAAATGATTTCCTTGATAAAGGATTTTATCGCGATGACAAACCGTGACACCTTGATACCTCCGGCTGTACTTCCTGCACAGGCACCAACAAACATCAAAATCACAAGAATCGTTCGTGATGTCTCCGGCCACAAATCAAAGTTCGTGCTCGCATATCCGGTTGTTGTCATGATACTTACTACCTGGAAGAATGCATGACGCACACCATCCGCAGGTGCATATAATGCAAAGCTCCGCAGGTTAATGAAGATAAGTACCGCTGATACTACCACGATAATAAAATAGACCCTCACCTCTTCAAACTTCAGCGCATCACGTAGCTTTCCGGTCAGAATCAGGAAATAGAACCCGAAATTCACACCGAATAACAGCATGAAGAGTGTAACAACCCACTGATTATATGGGCTTGCACTGACAAACCCATCGTTCCAGATCGCAAAGCCTCCGGTTCCTGCCGTTCCAAATGCCGTTGTTATGGCTTCAAATAGGTTCATACGTCCAAACAACAGGAAAATCACCTCTATCACAGTCAGTGCAAAATAAATAACATACAGATATTTTGCTGTCTGGCGCACCTTTGGCACGAGCTTTCCAACCGAAGGCCCCGGGCTTTCCGCCTTCATCAGATTCATATGACTGCCTCCTGCCATCGGCACAATCGCAAGCAGAAATACAAGTACACCCATGCCTCCGATCCAATGGCTGAAGCACCGCCAGAAAAGACTGCCCTTTGTCAATCCCTCCACGTTCGCTACGACAGACGCTCCGGTTGTTGTAAAGCCGGAGATCATCTCAAACAGCGCATCTGCAAAATGCGGAATATCTCCATTGATCATAAACGGCAGGCATCCGATCACGGACATCACAATCCACGAAAGTGCCACTGTCACGAAGCCCTCTCGCAGATAAAACCGCATGTTCTTCGGTTTCCGCAGAATAATCAGCGAGCCTGCAACTGCACTTCCAAGTGCCACCCATAAAAAGGCAAAGCAACCTTTCTCCCCATATATCGCAGACACGATACCCGGAAGAGTCAGAAATGCCGCCTCAATTTCCATAATCCAGCCTAATATATAAATAACTACTGAATAATTCATAATTTATCTCCCACCAAACATACATTTTACTGCCACTTCAATATATCACTGACATCGGTAAAGCCTGTATGTGTTGTAACAACAACCACATAATCCCCCTCACAGATCACATCCTGACCACGTGGAATAATGACCTTTCCATTCCGGTTCAGACATGCAAGCAGAAGATTGTCCTTCAGTTTCAATTCCATAATCGGTTTTCCAACTACCGGTGAATCCTTCTCAACCTTGAACTCCAATGCTTCTGCCCGATTGTCAAAAATATGGTATAATGTCTCGATATTGCTTCCGACAGAATTCTGCATCGCACGGATATATGCCAGAATCTTCTCCGCAGTAATATAGCGCGGATACACGATACTACCGATATCCAACCCTTCAAGCACATCACTGAATGTGCTTCGATTAATCTTCGTGATGACCTTCGTATCAGAACATTTCCGGGCAAATAACGTAAGCAGGATATTCTCCTCATCGAGTCCTGTAAGCGGCACAAACGATTCTGTCCCCTCAATGCCCTCCTCCCGGAGCAGCTCCTCATCCGTTCCATCTCCATGCAAAATCAATGCCTTCGGAAGCAGGACACTCAGCTCCCCACATCGCTTTTCATCCATCTCCAGAATCTTGACTTCAACCCCCGTCGATGTCAGCTGTTTTCCCAGATAATATGAGGTCTTTCCGCCTCCGATAATCATACAGTTTTTAACCTTATGTGTATCTACGCCAATCTTCTTGAAGAAATCCATGCTGTTTGTCGGTGTCGCCAAAAATGTCATGGCATCACCGCCCCGCATAATAAAGGAACCGTCCGGGATGATTAGGTTTCCGTCACGCTCCACACCGCAGACCAGCATATCGCAATTTAACTCATGCATCGCCGATATTGGCTTATCATGCAGCAAATTCTCCTTTGGAATCTTGAACTTGACAAGCTCCGCATGTCCACGTGCGAAGGAATTGATCTCCAGTGCGGATGGCAGACGCAGCAAACGCGCGATCTCACGTGCAGTCTCTAACTCCGGATTGATAATCAGTGAAAGTCCAAGCTGATTGCGGAGATATGAAAGCTCCATGCTGTAATCCGGATTGCGCACACGTGCGATCGTAGCGCAGTCACCGACCTTTTTCGCAATCGTACAGCTGAGCAGATTCAGCTCGTCACTTTCCGTCACGGCAATCAGAACGTCCGCAGCCTGTATGCCCGCCTCAATCTGAATACTGTAGCTGGCACCATTGCCGGTAAAGCCCATAACGTCATAGTCCTCGGTAATCCGCTGAACCACTTCGCTTTTCTGATCAATTACGGTTATATCATGTGATTCCTTGCTGAGCTTTTCAACCAGTGTGCTTCCAACCTTTCCGCATCCAACGATGATGATGTTCAGTCCCTGTTCTTTTTTCTGTGATTTCTTTGAAGATTTCATATTCTTTATTATACACTCCCCTGCATATTTTCCATGCCATTATCTTTCCATAAAATCTGATTTTTTATTGTATCACATTTAAGTTGTTACTACAAGGGAATATCACGCAAAACCGCGTTCCAAAATCCGGTCTGGTCAGCACATCGATCTGCCCATCGTGCGCATCCACAATCCATTTTGCAATGGATAGTCCAAGTCCCGATCCGCCCGTCTCACTGTTGCGTGCCTCGTCTGAACGATAAAACCGCTCGAAGATATGCACGACCTCGGATGCCTGCATACCAATACCTTCATCCTGCACCTGATAATAGACGCCCTGCTCCGACTGCCCGACTGTAAAATGAATCGTATCGCCCTTATTTGAATACTTCGCCGCATTCTGCACGAAAATGCGGATGGACTGCTTGAGCATGGCAACATCTCCGCGCACCATACAGCCCGGACACGCCACAAACTCATACGGATGTGTCTCATCAATCATCATTGACTCCTCATACACCTCCTGCACAAGGTCATTTAAATCCACTTCCACCAGCTTCAATGTATTCCGTCCACTGTCGCCGCGCGCTAAGAACAGAAGCTGTTCGATCAGAGCCTTCATATGGTCGGACTCATTCTTCAGTGCTTCGATCGACTCATTTAACACCGCCTCATCTTCTTTGCCCCAGCGGTCGAGCATATTTACATAGCCCTGAATCACAGAGATTGGCGTCCGCAGCTCATGCGACGCATCCGACACGAACCGTGCCTGCTGCCGCTTGCTCTCCTGCATCCGCGCGAGCAGATTGTTCAATGCCACCTCAATGCTCTGCAAATCCTTATCCCCGGTCGATATCCGTATATCATTCGCATCGACGGAAACATTCGAGATTGCCTGTTCCAAATGCTCCAGATTCACCTCATCACCGCTCATATTCGACAGTGCCTCCGCACGCACAGCGAGATCATTCAGCGGACGCAGCTTCCGTCTGATATTCCGTGTGCCAAAGCCCGCGGAAATGAGCATTATAATCTCCACCGCGCCAACGACGATGAGTGGCATTGCCGCATAATCCGCAAAATCATGGATCTGGAAATCCTCTGTACTCTCACCGACCTGTGTTGTCATCGTCCAGGTGGCATACGAATCGCCCGACCATGTAATATGCACCGGCTCCGCCCCCGACATCCAGTCAGAATCTGTCGTGTCAAGCCGCCATACCAGCACCGTCGCGAACAGCATTCCGAGTATCACGATATCGAGTCCCAGCAACGCAAAAAAGCGCCGGAACCAATATCCGACATGAATCTTCCGGACGATAGAGGTTGTCTTCCGGTTTGTTCGTTCTTCTCTCATCCAATCACTCCTAAGACTCCTTGATGCAGTATCCGACGCCGCGGACCGTCTGGATCAGCTTGATTCCAAAATGATCGTCGATCTTCGTCCGCAGATAGCGCACATACACATCAATGATATTCGTCTCGCCGACATAATCATACCCACAGACTTCATTTAAGAGCTTCTCACGGGTTAGTACAATATTCTTGTTCCGCATCAGCGTGTGCAACAGCTCAAATTCACGGTTCGTAAGCTCCACGTTTTCTCCCTGCACCATCACCTCGTGCCTGTCTTCGTCCAAGCAGACGTCGAGCACCTCCAGCTTATGCGTCGGTGCCTCCTCTGTGCGCGCGTGCTTCTTTAATGCGACACGGATACGCGCCAGCAGTTCCTCGATGGCAAACGGCTTCGTGATATAATCATTCGCACCTGCGTCCAGCCCCGATACTTTGTCCATCACGGCGTCGCGTGCCGTGAGCATGATGACCGGGGTGTCCTTCTCCTGCCGGAGTCTGCGCAGCACTTCCATGCCATTTAATCCCGGCAGCATCACGTCAAGTAAGACCAGGTCAAACGAACCGGAGAGGGCTTTGTCCAAGCCCTCTCTGCCGTCTGCCGCTTTCTCGACTTCATTTCCTTCATGTTTTAATTCCAGCTCGACGAAACGGGCGATGCCTGCTTCATCTTCAATAATCAAAATCTTGCTCATATTCTCTCCTACAGATTTTTACTTCTTGATGTCTTCCTTCACTCCTGTACAGGCATCGGATGCCTTATCGCAGGCGTTGTTGATGTCCTGAACTGTTTTCGCGTCACCTTCAAAATGGTAACGGCAGTCACAGAAAAGTCCGATAATCAAAAGTGGTACGCAAATCCAGAACGCGAAGATCAAAAGCAGTACGAATATGATGATCGGCATCCGCATAAACCGCTCGCCCTTACGCTCAATAATGAAGTTTTTCTCACAGCCTTTCTTGATGATGCCACCAACCCATGCGAAAAATTCATCCATACGCTCACCAAAGGTTTTCTTCTTGCAGGACTTCTCATAAGCAGCCTGTGCCTGTGCCAGTTCATTTGATGTCTCCTGCGGGGTAGTCGTGTATGTGTCAACCTCCGGTGCCTTGATCTTTCCAAGCTTCTCTAAATACACGATCGCATCGAGCAGATCATAATTACATGCTTCCAGCGCGCCCTTGGCAGCCTCATAGCTGACACCTGTTTTCTCTCTGATTTTTTCTACCTTTTCTAACTGATCCATATCTGATATCCTCCATTTTCTATAACAGCCATTTTGTGATTTGTTCTTTGCTGTTCTTGATTGTGTCTTTATCTTACGGCACCAAAATTAATCTATAAGGTAGGAAAGATTAAAATCAGATTAAAATTTCTATTATTTTCCATATGTCTATCTGCACTTCTTCCTGTCCACATACTAACACAAGTGTATGCGTGTGTTCATCTATTTTCTTCAAAATTCCGGTGTCCTTCACATAGGCACCGCCTTCTTTTTTCGCATCCTTTACAAAATGTACGACCGCCACTTCCGTATCCTTGTGCTCCGCTAGCCATTGCAGCTTCCGGTTTAGTTCCGCAACCTCATACTCATCGAGTTCGATTTCTTCCTCTGTCAGCCGTGCCGTCTCCCGCACCGCTTCGTCATGTCCTGTAAGCGCTGCAAACGGGGCAAACTGTGCTGCGCGCATCATCCGATCCATCGGCGGATGCTTCTTCGACACCGGACGCTCCCGGTCGATAATATCACTGTAATCCCGTCTCACGCCTTATGCCCTCCGATCTGATTATTCCTGTCACGCGCCGTCGCACCCTCCCGGAAATTCATTCCACGGAGAACTGCATTTTTGCCGTATTTATGTTTGATTGCAAGCAATGCCTGCTGGATCTGTTCTTCCTTTGCTTCCTTTTGCTTCTCTGCTTCCTTCTCTTTTTCTAAGGCTGCATAATCCGTAAATAAGTCAAGCTGTTCGAACCCGGAAGTCTCTTCCTTCACATCTTCCTTTCGGATCACATGATTGGCTACCACATACATCCGCCGCACAAGCAGATGCTCATCCACAATCCGATCATATAAACGAAGCACGGTTGCTTCAATCTTATTTGTAGAAGACGAATATCCATCCAGATTCTCCGTGCCGTGTGCATGCTTTGGCACCTTCCGTCCATAGCGGTCACTCGTTACCTCACCGTGATATCCATTTGCCCCCGCAGACAGATTCTCGATATCATAGCCGACGGTCAATACCATCTGATTTGTAACAAGCCCCTTTTCGACTAGATCCAGCACCAGTCCCTCCGTCATTTCCTGCACGACCACGCGCGCTTTCTCACACGTATACGGACATTGCAGCACCTGCCCGGAACTAATGCTGTTACTCTCCGGCCGATATGCCTTAATCTCTGCAATCGTACACGGTTCATCCCCCCATGCATGATCGATCAGCAGCTCTGCATTCACACCAAAAAGTTTATACAAAAGCTCTTCGTTATAGTAATCATTTTCTCCGCCCAGCGAACACCGCGCGATATCCCCCATCGTGTACAGGTTCTGTGCGTGCAGCTTCTTCTGATAGCCTGCTCCGACACGCCAGAAATCCGTCAGTGGCTCATGGTTCCACAGCAGTTCCCGGTAACTTCGCTCATCAAGCTCCGCGATCCGCGCACCCCGCTCATCCGGCTGCATGTGCTTCGCCTCGATATCCATCGCGATCTTTGCCAGATACAGATTCGTTCCAATCCCCGCCGTGGCGGTAATGCCGGTTGTGTCATAGACGTCGCGCACCATCGTCTCAGCAAGCTGTCTGGCAGTCATATGATAGGTGTTCAAGTATGCCGTCGCATCAATAAACACCTCGTCCACCGAATAGACGTGCATATCCTCCGGTGCCACGTATTTCAGGTAGATATCGTAAATGCGCGTACTGTATTCCATGTAATACGCCATCCGCGGCTTTGCCGCAATATAATCTAACGCCAGCCTTGGATCTGCCGTCACCTTCAGATTCTCATACGACGATCCGGTAAATTCGCGTCCCGGCGCAAATGCCAGTCTCTGACGGTTGATCTCTTTTACCCGCTGCACCACCTCGAACAAGCGCGCCCGTCCCGATATCCCATACGATTTCAGGGATGGCGAAACAGCCAGACAGATCGTCTTCTCTGTCCGGCTCTCATCTGCTACGACGAGGTTCGTTGTAAGCGGATTTAATCCCCGCTCCACGCACTCCACCGAAGCATAAAATGATTTCAGATCAATTGCTATATACTGCCGCATACCGTCACTCCAAATAAATCAGTTACTCTTTTTGCATACTATTTTCATTTTAGTATAGAACGTATGTTTTGTAAATGAAAAATGTTTGATATTTATACAAAATATAAATATTTATTTTGCAACTTCGTTACACTTTTGATGCAACTTTGATGCATTTTTTTGTTATCTTATGTAAAAGGGCGGATTCAGGACGTTTGGAGCACATTGCTCTAAGAAAGACAGGGAGATAAATGAACGTAAAAATAGACTCAAGAAAAATCGAAAAAGGGGACACCTTTGTGGCACTGCGCGGCATTGACCGCGACGGACATGCCTATATCAGACAGGCGATTGAAAATGGCGCAGCAAAGATCATCTGCGAGGAAGGAAGCTACGAGGTGGAAACCTGTATCGTCGAAGATACCAGAGCTTATCTGGTCAATTATCTGAAAGATACTTACTACGACAAAATCAGCAAGCTCAAGCTGATCGGTATCACTGGTACGAACGGAAAAACTACATCGGCATTTCTGCTTCACCAGATGTTAAATAAGCTTGGCAGAAAATGTGGCTACATTGGCACGATCGGCTTCTACGTCGGTGAGAAGATCCGCAGTCTCGCGAACACTACCCCCGATATCTATGATCTGTACGCGATCCTGCTGCAATGCCTGTCACTCGGCTGTGAATATGTTGTCATGGAAGTAAGCAGTCAGGGACTTGCGAATCACCGCGTCGAGACGCTGCAGTTTGACTACGCAGTCTTCACGAATCTGACGCAGGATCATCTGGATTTCCACAAGACGATGGAGCGCTATGCCCTTGCGAAGCAGGAATTATTCCGCATGTTAAAACCATCCGGCAAAGCAATCATTAACTATGACGATTCCTACAAGCACTATTTCCTGCTTGAAGAAAATGAAAATGTGACGTTCGGCTTTACCGGCGGAGATTTCAAAGTGACGTTAGATGCCGCAGACAAGCAGCATACGGAATTCTCGGTACAGTGCCCTGCATTTACACAGGACTTCTCGACCAATCTGATCGGCACCTACAATATCTACAATCTGATGACTTCCGTTGTAGTTCTGACATTGGAGCAGATTGACAGCGCCACCATCGCACAGGCAGCCACAATGCTTACGCTTCCGAAGGGCAGAACCGAATGCATCCACGCAGGCAGCAACCTGATTGTAGTAGACTATGCGCATACACCAGATGCCATGAGCAAGGTTCTGACTGCTGCACGCGCACTTACCTCCGGCAGCATCTATGTCGTATTCGGCTGCACCGGAAACAGAGACCGGGACAAGCGCGCAAAGATGTCCGCGATTGCCTGTGAACATGCGGACTATGTCATAATGACGCACGATGATCCACATAACGAAGATCAGGCACAGATCTACCATGATATGACGTCGGGTCTCTCCTACGACAATTATGAGATTGTGCATGATCGGAAAGATGCCATCCAAAAAGGAATCTCCTTGTTACACACAGATGATATTCTTCTCATCTTAGGAAAAGGGCACGAAGAATTTATTGTTTGCCGGGATAAGCGGATTCCATTTAATGATATGCATGTCGCACGGCAATGTCTGTCTGAACGGAGGACTCCCACCGCAGCAATCATCTGTCAATCCGCCTGACAACAAATCTCCTATGTCCTAAACGCTAAAAGGGCGACCACCATATTGGCGGCCGCCCAGTAAGAGAGGAGAAACGAAAAATCGGCTGACCAGCTATTTAAATTATCCTTCGATTGCGATGAATCGGCTCTGTTCTACCTGTGGCTTTGCCTCTTTCTTCGGTACAAAAATCTTCAAGACGCCATCCTCGAATTTTGCCCTGATGTCATCCTGTGTGATCGCATCGCCCACATAGAAGGATCTGTTGCAGGAACCTTCATAACGTTCCCTACGGATGTATTTACCCTTGACATCCTTCTCGTCATTGGACTTCTTCGTAGAAGCCTTAATGATCAGGTAACCATCCTTCACTTCACCGGTTACATCTTCCTTTTTGAATCCTGGAAGGTTCATATCAATCTCGTAACCGTCTTCTTTCTCGAACACATCGGTACTCATCAGATTCTGTGCCGGTGCATCATACTTGTAAACTCCAAAACTTGGTGCATCAAAGAAATCATCCATAAAACTATTTGTAAATAAACTTGGCATTAACATAAGCCATACCTCCTTTTATATCTCACATCATCTATTTTTATTTGAACATTGTATCTTGAGTGTTTCCACTCTTCGGACTCCCTTCTCTAGGTCTTCCCTCATGTTCTATGTGTACTATAACACACTTATTAGCACTCGTCAATAGTGAGTGCTAATAAAAATTGTAAAAAAAGTGTGAAGTCTTGATTTCTATTTTCAAGACTCCACACTTAGCAGTTATTTTATAGACTATTTCAGGTACTGCTTCAGCAGTTTATTCATCTACCTTGAATGCATTCGCGGTCATCGCAATGATCGGAATCGTCTGCGCAATCTCAGCATTTAACGCATTGTCCTCGACCAACAGGAAATGCCGTATCATCCAGTCGAACCAGATTCAGTGAATCATCGCCATTCCGTAGTCCCGCAATAAAATCATCATTATAATTAAAACAACCAATACCGTAGCTAACACCGCGATACCCGTCTGTACAAAATTCGATTTTCTCTTTTTTGCATTTCCGTCATGCATCGGATCTTCCTCCTGAAAACAGTATACGTCGAGATTATACCACACTACGCGGAAACTGTCGATTTGGTTATTTACATTTACACAAAAACAGGTGCACCGCAGTGATACGGCACACCTGTTGAAAAATCATAGTATTTACTTAAACTGATTCTGCTCTGCATGGCGCTTGAAGAACTCTTTTGTCTCTTTCACAACCACACCGCTCAAAGCGAAAATTGCGATCATGTTTGGAATCGCCATCAATCCGTTGAAGATATCTGCAATCGTCCAAACTGCCTTTACTGTCATGTATGGTCCGATGAATACTGCCAGGATATACAGCCAGCGATATACAAGGATCACTTTCTTGTGCTTGCCTGACAGGTATTCGAGACAACGCTCTGAATAGTAATCCCATCCGAGAATCGTTGTAAACGCGAAGAATACCAGACACAGCATAAGCAGGAATGCAGCTACCTGCTCGGAAATTGGAAGTCCCTTCTGGAATGCGTAGGTTGTTACCTGTACACCCTCAAGACCTTCCTGCTGCCATGCACCTGTCAGGACGATAGAAAGACCTGTCATCGTACAGATGATGATTGTATCAATAAATGTACCCGTCATAGAAACCAGACCCTGACGTACCGGCTCCTTTGTCTTTGCTGCGGCTGCAGCGATTGGTGCAGAACCAAGACCAGACTCATTTGAGAAGATACCTCTTGCAACACCTTTCTGCATTGCAACGATCATCGTACCTACAACACCACCAGTCACGGCCTTTGGATTGAACGCACCCTTTACGATCGTTACGAACGCATCCGGAATCTCCTTGATATTACAGATGAGAAGCACCAGACAAAGCAGAACATAAAGCACTGCCATAAATGGAACAACGATCTGGGATACATTTGCAATACGCTTGATACCGCCAATCAGCACAAGTGCCACACAGACACTCAGGATCAGAGATGCGATTACAACGGTCCACGAATATGTACCGATTCCTGGAATCTCTACGCTCCATGATTCATTCGGATCAAAGAATCCCTTTACTGCTGAGGAAATACCATTCACCTGTGAGAATGTTCCGATACCGAACAGACCAACACAGATGCCGAAGAATGCAAAGATCTTCGCAAGCCATTTCCACTTTGTTCCCATACCTTTTTCGATGTAGTAAAACGGTCCACCGAGTGCATGATTGTCTGCATCGACCACACGATACTTAACTGCCAGGAGTCCCTCTGCATACTTGGTTGCCATTCCGAAGAATGCCGCAAGTACCATCCAGAACAGCGCGCCCGGACCACCGGCTCCGATTGCAGTTGCAACACCGACGATATTTCCAGTTCCGATTGTCGCTGAAAGTGCCGTACAGAGTGCACCGAACGAGGTTACCTCGCCTTCGCCCTCTTCCTCATTTTTCACCATCCATTTCAGGGCAAGTGGCAGTTTACGAATCTGCAGCACACCCATGCGGATAGTCAAGAGGATACCACCTGCAATAATCAAAACCATAAGTGGCGGGCCCCAGACGAAGTCGTCTACCTTTGTCAAAAAGTCATTGATTGCTTCCCACATGTTTCCTACTCTCCTTTGTTTTATTCACATGCATCTGCCATAAATATCACTTTTATGACAAACGATGTTTCCATATTACACAGTTTTCCAGCTTTTGACAACATTTTTCCTTTAATTTATGAAGTTTTTTACTATTTTCATATTAAATATATGGGGTATACTAGAGTTTATGATATAATTTTTATGTCCAAACATGGATTTTAAAAAAGAAAGGAAGGCATTTTTATGAATCTTATTAAAAATATTACGAAATCAGAAGTGCACGTGTTGAAGGATCAGGTTGCTTATCAGGAGGGACAGGTTGTCAGCAAGACACTCGCCCAGAATGATGCGGTATCTATCACGTTATTTGCCTTTGACAAGGACGAGGAGATCAGCACACATGAGTCCGGCGGCGATGCATTTGTTACCTGTTTAGATGGCGTCGGCAGAATCACGATCGATGGGGTCGAATATATCCTGCACGAGGGCGAATCCATCGTGATGCCAGCGAAGCACCCACATGCCGTCTATGGTGCAGAACAGTTCAAGATGCTGTTGGTTGTTGTATTTTAATTATTTTAATTCTTAAAACGGAAAAGCCGCCGAGCCGGGAACCAAGTCCCAGTCCGACGACTTTTTTTCTTTCTTCTATTCTATATATCGGCAGATTTCTATTACTGCTTTACGTTGAATGCTTTCATTCCTGGATATACAGCGCTTGCGCCAAGCTCTTCCTCGATACGGAGCAGCTGGTTGTACTTTGCAACACGCTCAGAACGAGAAGGTGCACCTGTCTTGATCTGACATGTGTTAAGTGCAACTGCAAGATCTGCAATCGTTGTATCAGCAGTCTCACCAGATCTGTGTGAGCTGATTGCTGTGTAACCAGCCTTGTGTGCCATCTTGATTGCTTCCAATGTCTCAGAAACAGATCCAATCTGATTCAACTTGATCAGGATTGCATTTCCGGCGCCAAGCTCGATTCCCTTTGCCAGTCTCTCTGTATTTGTTACGAACAGGTCATCACCGACAAGCTGAACCTTACCGCCAAGTCTTGCGGTCAGCTTCTGCCAGCCTTCCCAATCCTCTTCGTCCAGACCATCCTCGATTGAGATGATTGGATACTTCTCACAAAGTGCTGCCCAATGCTCGATCAACTGCTCAGCTGTATACTCTGTACCAGCCTTTGGAAGCTTGTAGTAGCCCTTTCCTTTTTCGCTCTTCCACTCAGAAGAAGCTGCATCCATAGCAATCTTGAAATCCTTGCCCGGCTCATAGCCTGCTCTCTTTACAGCTTCAAGAATTGTCTCGATTGCCTCCTCATCGGACTTCAAAGCAGGTGCAAATCCACCCTCATCACCAACGGATGTTGCAAGTCCACGCTCTTTCAGGATTGCTGCCAATGCATGGAAAACTTCTGCACACCAACGCAGACACTCTTTGAACGATGGAGCGCCAACTGGCATGATCATGAACTCCTGTACATCAAGTCCAGAAGAAAGTGCATGACATCCTCCGTTTACGATATTCATCATTGGAACTGGCATACGATTACCAGATACACCACCAAGGAAACGATACAGAGGAATGTCAAGGGATGTTGCTGCTGCACGGCAACATGCGATAGATACTGCAAGAATCGCATTGGCACCAAGCTTAGACTTGTCCTTTGTTCCATCTGCCTGAATCATAGCCTGATCCACTGCATAGATGTCTGATGCATCCATACCCTCGATTGCATCATTGATAATTGTATTGATATTTTCAACTGCCTTTGTTACACCCTTGCCAAGGTAACGGCTCTTATCGCCATCACGAAGCTCCAGTGCCTCGAACTCTCCAGTGGATGCACCACTTGGTGCAGTACCTCTTCCGACGGTTCCATCTGCCAGATAAACCTCTGCCTCTACAGTTGGATTTCCTCTGGAATCCAAGATCTCACGTCCAATAACTTTTTCAATTTCTAAATAATCCATTGTTATGTACTCCTTTCAATTTGCATTTTAACGGAGCCTCTTGCTTCTGACGGTCTCTCCTCATTCAGAAGCAGGAGTTCCGAAATGATTTACACGCGTTAGGTTAGCCAGACCTAACTATAAGTTAGTATATACTAACCTCGTTTAAAATGCAAGAGTATTTTCCATTTCTTTCTGATATAAAAAAGAGACCTTTATCACGCAACCTATGCGCAATAAAAGTCTCTTTGTCTTTATATTATTACGTTAATATCTTCTTAGATGTTAAGCAGATCGCTGAATACCTTCAACGCGCCATCTGTCTCGTGTGCAAGTACCTTCTTTGCAAGTACCTTACCGAGCTGAACACCTTCCTGATCGAAGCTGTTGATGTTCCACAGGAATCCCTGGAACATAACCTTGTTCTCGAAGTGTGCAAGCAGTGCACCAAGTGTCTCTGGATCAAGCTGCTCACCGATAATGATAGAAGATGGACGGCCACCCTTGAAGTTCTTGTTGCTGTTCTCATCCTTCTTACCACATGCAAATGCTACGATCTGTGCAGCAACATTTGCGCAGAGCTTCTTCTGGCTTGTGCTTCCCTGAATCTCTACATCCGTGCCGATCTGGCTGTTCTTGAATGCGATAAACTGCAATGGAACAATGTCAGTTCCCTGATGTAACAACTGATAGAAGGAATGCTGTCCGTTTGTTCCCGGCTCACCGAAGAGAACTGGACCTGTTGGGTAATCAACCGGCTCACCAAAACGGTTTACAGACTTACCATTGGACTCCATATCAAGCTGCTGCAGATGTGCAGGGAAACGGCTCAATGCCTGTGAATATGGAAGAACAGTTGTAGCAGGGTAACCAAGTACGTTACGCTCATAAACGCCGATCAATGCATCAAGCATAGCCGGGTTCTTCATAATATCTGTATTCTTTGCTGTCTCATCTTCTGCTGCCGCACCATTTAAGAAACGTGCAAATACATTCGGGCCAAATGCCAGTGAAAGTACGGCACCACCAACAGCAGATGTAGAAGAATAACGACCGCCGATATAATCATCCATAAAGAATGCTGCAAGGTAATCATCGCTCTTTGCAAGTGGAGATGTCTCACTTGTAACTGCGATCATATGCTTTGAAGCATCCAGACCTGCCTTTGCAAGCGCATCCTTCACGAAGGACTCATTTGTAAGTGTCTCCAAGGTTGTACCAGACTTTGATACAAGTACGAAGATAGAATGTGCTACATCTGTAGATGCGAGAACTGCTGCCGCATCATCTGGATCAACGTTGCTGATGAACTTTGCATCCATCTTGAATGTGCCGTTCTTCTTTGCCCAGTTCTCCAGTGCCAGATACATTGCACGAGGACCAAGGTCACTACCACCGATACCGATCTGTACAACAGTTGTGAACTTCTCACCGGCTGCGTTTGTGATCTCGCCATTGTGTACCTTATTTGCAAACTCTGCAATACGATTCTGCTGCTCTACATAAAATGTTCTCTTGTCTACGCCATCTGCCTTGACTGGCTCGCCAAGCTGACCACGTGTCATCTGATGAAGAACCAGACGGTTCTCTCCTGTATTGATAACGGCACCATTGTAAAGCTCTTTGAACTTGTCAACAAGCTCTGCTTCCTTGGCAAGGGCTGCAAGCTTCTCCAAAACTGTGTCATCCACTTCCTTTGCAGCGAAGTTGTAAGTAAGCTTCTCTGCCATTGGTACGCTGTAGTTCTTCGCACGGTTTGCACCGCTCTCACCAGCCATAACAGTTGTGAGATCTACACTGCCCTTACATGCCTCAAGTGCCTTGTAAGAATCCAAAGTATCAAGATTTTTCCAATTTGTCATTTTTCTTTCCTCCGTAATCTATTTGGCGCAAGACGCCAGTTCATCTTATTATAACCTCTTCGACAGGATTTGTCACTTGTTTTATTCTCTCAAATCGCCCTCTCAATTCACGTTTATAAAACTTTAACAAACCTTAAAGAATTTTTATTCAAATATATGATGATGTTGGGGTCAAAACCATAAGTAACTTTGCCCCTATTTCTATAGTACCTTG
>CAVGQQ010000008.1:0-80512 GCA_963631525.1 bacterium | reverse complement strand
GGCAGTATACTCAAAACTTTCTAATAGGTATCGTGATGAAGAAAAAAAGGATAATAAAATGGTACGCCATTTTTATAATAGAGGAGAGGATGCTCCATTATGGGTTATCTTCGAAACATTATATTTGAGTGATTTAGCAAACTTTTTTAACTGTCTCAATACTGCAATTAGAGAAAAAATTCTGGTAGCGCTAGACATGTTTGACGAGTCGATAGATACAAATAGACAACTGCTATCAAACATGCTTTTTACCTTAAAAGCACTCAGAAATGCAGTCGCGCATAATAGT
Source organism: bacterium (assembly GCA_963631525.1). Lineage (GTDB taxonomy): Bacteria > Bacillota > Clostridia > Lachnospirales > Lachnospiraceae > Coprococcus_C. Next base: position 80,223 of record CAVGQQ010000008.1, on the reverse strand, counting down.
GTGATTTATGATACACGTTTTAAAGACAGAGCAATTAATCCGGTACTTAAGAAATGGGCTGAAAAGGAAACAGGAATTAAGAATATTACTTTGTACTCAATGATTGATTATATTATTATTCTATGTTGTTTGTTAAAACGTATTGATTTTACTGGAAATCGAGCAAACCAATTATTGGAAGTCTATAAATCAGAAAACGAGTCCTTGCAAAGATCAGTTAGTCCAGATATTTATAATATGTTATTTCAACAGAATGTAACTGTGAAAATTGCAGAACTGGAGAAATATCTTAATTAATAATTGATATGGATAATTAGTTGATTGTACTTGCATTTTTTATAATAATCTTGTATATTATATATATTGAATGAGGTGTATGTCTCCGGACTGCACTGGGGGAGTCACTCTGTGGCTCTCTTTTTTGTTATAAAATAAAAAAGTAAATAGTCACGCAGTTTCATATTTGAACATTGGAGAATATGGTAAATCTCTTTTTAGAAATTTCAGGAACATTGGGAATCTCAGGTAAAACAGGTAACGGGTTTATACTTAGAAAATTTAATATATGTACAAGATTGCCCTAATATGGTATAATACCGTCGCTGTATTAGGGCTTCTTTTAATATAAAAGGATATAATTACTATGAATTTATACGTTCATACTACTGAGGAAGAAAAGATTAAAGAAATCCAGATGGTGAAAGATGCTTTGAAGGTCATTTAAATGGTACACTAAATGGTACACTTGAGAAATCCTTTTTTCCACAAAGTAAGTAAATATAAGGGTTTGTAAAGGAGATATACAAAATATGAAGTTAGGTATCGTCGGGCTTCCGAACGTCGGAAAGTCCACATTATTTAATTCTTTGACAAAGGCGGGCGCGGAAAGCGCGAACTATCCTTTCTGTACGATTGATCCGAATGTGGGTGTCGTTCCAGTACCGGACAAGCGTCTTGATAAGCTGACGGAGATGTATCATTCAGCGAAGACAACACCGGCCGTAATCGAGTTCGTTGATATTGCAGGACTTGTAAAGGGTGCATCGAAGGGTGAAGGACTTGGAAACCAGTTCCTGTCCAATATTCGTGAGACAGATGCAATCGTACATGTTGTACGTTGCTTTGAAGATCCAAATGTCATCCATGTCGATGGTTCGGTTGATCCGATCCGTGATATTGAGACGATCAACTACGAGCTGATCTTCGCAGATATCGAGGTGCTTGACCGTCGAATCGCGAAGGGGCAGCGTGGTGCAGCCAATAATAAGGAGCTTGCAAAGGAAGTTGATCTGCAGAAGCGGATCAAGGAGCATCTGGAATCTGGTAAGCTTGCAATTTCCTTTGAGACAGACGATGAGGATGAGATCAAGTGGATCAAGGAATACAACCTGTTGACAGGAAAGCCGGTGATCTATGCAGCAAATGTATCCGAGGATGATCTGGCAGATGATGGAGCAAGCAATCCATATGTACAGAAGGTTCGTGAATATGCGAAGGAATTTGGCAGTGAAGTATTTGCAGTGTGTGCACAGATCGAGCAGGAGATCTCTGAGTTAGATGACGACGAGAAGCAGATGTTCTTAGAGGAGCTTGGCGTATCGGAGTCTGGTCTGGATAAGCTGATTAAGGCAAGCTATTCTCTGCTTGGACTGATCAGTTACCTGACAAGTGGCCCGGATGAGACACGTGCATGGACGATCACGAAGGGCACGAAGGCACCACAGGCAGCGGGAAAGATCCATACAGATTTCGAGCGTGGATTCATCAAGGCTGAGGTTGTTGCTTACGATGATCTGATGGAGAGCGGCACGATGCTTGCAGCCAAAGAAAAAGGTCTCGTACGACAGGAAGGTAAAGAATATGTTGTACAGGATGGCGATGTGATCTTATTCAAGTTTAATGTATAAAACAGTGAAAAGGAAAAACTATGTATGATATCAGATTCCCAAATCTTGGGATAGTATTAAAAAATATCAAAGACGGATTTACGATCTTTGGATTTGAAATCAAATTTTATGGTGTGATTATAGCACTTGGATTTGTGCTGGCGTTCTTTGTGATCAGCAAGGAAGCAAAACGAACCGGACAGAGTGAGGACACATATTTGGATTTCATGCTCTGGCTGATCGTCCCGGCGATCTTAGGTGCGCGGCTCTACTATATTATATTTAGCTGGGACTCGTATTTTCAGAAGGGCAAAGGCTTCGGTAAGACATTGTTCGATCTGATTGATATCCGGAGCGGAGGACTCGCCATCTACGGTGGCGTGATCGCAGGTGTGATCGTTGCGATTGTCTTTGCGAAGAAACGGAAGATGAAGTTCTCTGTACTTGCCGATACGGTGACGATGGGACTTCTGATCGGACAGATCATGGGACGCTGGGGAAACTTTTTCAACCGCGAAGCGTTTGGCGATTATACAAACTCACTTTTTGCGATGGCGATCCCGACCGACTATTATGTAGGAAAAGGAACCCTGACTGGTATGGTTAACTCCGGCATCATCACATCGGAGATGGCAAATCATATGCAGGTCTACGATGGCATGCAGTGGATTACGGTACATCCGACCTTCCTGTACGAATCGGTGTGGAATCTGATCCTGTTGATTGTTATTATCATCTACCGGAAACATAAGAAGTTCGATGGAGAGATCTTCCTCATGTATCTGTGGGGCTATGGTCTTGGACGTGTATGGATCGAGGGACTTCGTTCGGATTCCCTGATGCTTCCGTTCTTCAACATGAAGGTATCCCAGATGATCGCAGCGATCTGTGTACTGGTTTGTTCCGTGCTGATTGTAAAAAAACGGATGGATACCGTGAAGAAACAGGCACCAGCAGGAAAAAAGGAACAATAAATCAATTAAAAATTGTAAGAAATGGACAAGGGAAATGCAAATTGGTATTGCATTTCCCTTTTTTTTGCGTTACAATGAAACCCAAGTGGAAGCTGAGTGGCAGTGAAATGGATGTCAAGTGGTGCTCGGTGGAGGTTGTTCCCACACAGGGAAGAACATTGCATGCAATACGAAAGGTGAAGTTATATGTCAATGGGTATGATAGGAGAATCGAATCATGGCCTCGATGCAAAGGGCAGATTGATTATTCCCATAAGATTCCGTCAGGAACTTGGGGATAAATTTGTGCTGTGCAACGGTATGGATCATAACATTGACGTATATCCGGAAGCAGAGTGGACGAAGTTTGCAGAGAAGCTTGCTGCATTGCCAAAGAGTAATTTCCAGGCAAGACGTCTTCGTGATTTCTACGAAGGATCTGCGGTTGTCTGTGAGATGGATAGTCAGTATCGTATTGTAATTCCACAAAAATTACGTGAATATGCGGGCATTGATCGCGAGGTTGTCATGATTGGTCATACGGATACCGTAGCAATCTGGGATAAGGCAGCATGGGATAAGATCAACAGCCCAGAAGAGATTGATCTGAAAGAAATCGCCGAGATTGGTGAGTTGTTCAACATCTAAGGGAGGCTACGATGGAATTTAAACATAAATCGGTACTTTTAGATGAGACAATCGACAGTCTGAATATAAAACCGGATGGAATCTACGTGGATGGAACCCTCGGTGGGGGTGGACATTCCTTAGAGATCTGCAAGCGGCTTTCGGAGAAAGGCAGACTGATCGGAATCGATCAGGACTTAGATGCGATTGCGGCGGCGACCGAACGGTTGAAGGATTACAAGGATCGGGTAACGATCGTGCATTCCAACTATCAGGATATTGATGCGGTATTAAAGAGCTGTTCCGTGAGCGGTGTTGACGGAATCGTTCTGGATCTCGGTGTCTCCTCGTATCAGCTCGATAATGCAGCGCGGGGATTTACGTATCGGGAGGACACACCACTCGATATGCGGATGAATCGGGAAAGCACTATGACAGCGAAGGATATTGTAAATGAATATTCCGAGATGGAGCTGTACCATGTGATCCGTGATTATGGCGAGGACAACTTCGCTAAGAATATTGCAAAGCATATCGTCAAGGCGAGACAGGAACAGGTGATAGAGACAACCGGACAGTTAAACGAGATCATCAAGGCGGCGATTCCGGCAAAGGTCCGGCAGGGACAGGGACACCCGTCCAAGAAAACATTTCAGGCGATCCGGATTGAATTGAATCACGAGCTGGATGTACTGGAGAATTCGTTAGATACCATGATTTCATGGCTGAATCCAGGCGGCAGATTGAGCGTGATCACATTCCATTCGTTAGAAGACAGAATAGTAAAAACAATATTTAAACGAAATATGAATCCATGTACATGTCCACCGGAATTTCCGGTTTGTGTATGTGGGAAGAAACCGACTGGTAAGGTGATTACCAGAAAGCCAATCGTTCCGAGTGAACAGGAATTGGCAGAAAACAGTCGGGCAAAGAGTTCCAAGCTGCGGGTATTTGAAAAAGCAGGTGTATGATTTTAAGGAGTGATTGATATGGCACAACAGGTTAGAAGACAAATGAATTATGTAGACGGTACGGCTGCGAGACAGATGTATGTAGCTCCGGCACGCCGTGTGCATGAGCCGGAAAGAAAGGCACCGAGCCGTAGAGTTGCTCCACAACAGCGTCCACAGGAACGACCAAAGGTACGACGTAGAGTGACAGCACAGACAAAAAAGACGCTGGCATTCTCCGCAGGATACATGCTGTTTATGGCATTTATGGTATGCCTGGTTGTAGGTTCCTGCGTATTGATGCTGTATCTGAACACGAAGATCAGTACACAGCAGAACAACATCAGTGCCTTGGAGGCAGAACTTGAAAAGATCGAAGATGATAACGCAGCACATAAGCTTCGTTTGAACAATATGTATACATTGGACGATATCTACAATGTAGCGACCAATGAGCTTGGCATGGTCTACGCAAAGAAGGGACAGATCATTTATTATGACAGTGCCAATGAAGATTATGTAAAACAGTATCAGGATGTTCCGGGTTCGAATTAGGATGTAGATCAAAAGTCGAGCAGTTTTGCTGCTCGATTTTTGCGGTTGAGGTAAAAGTATGACTAGAAGACCACAAAACAGGGAAAATAGAAGAAGACGTAAGCGAAAAGTATTTACCAACCGGATGCGTGGAAGACTGAAGTTTGTGTTTGGATGCATCATGGTTGGATTTGGCATACTCGGTGCAAAGATCATCTGGATCGATGCAAAAAAAGGAAGTCAGTACCAACAGCAGGTGTTGACGCAGCAGGGCTATTCCAGCAAGGTGATTCCATATAAGCGCGGGGATATTGTTGATGTAAACGGAACGGTGCTTGCAACAGACAAGAAGGTATACGACCTGATATTAGAGCCTGCCAATATCGTACAGTACGAGAAGAAAAAGACGGCGACGGTATCAGCGTTGAAGGAATTTTTCGGATTTACAGACGAAGAGATTGCAGGATTTCTGGCAAATGAAAAATCCTATTACGTCGTTGCCAAGAAGGGCGTTGAGTACGAGGAAGTACAGAAATTTGAGGAATATTGCAAAACCGACGAAGGTTCCAATGTCGTAGGAATCTATTATGAGGAGCGGTATGTGCGTGTTTATCCGAACAAAGAGCTGGCATGCCACCTGCTTGGATTTACTGTCAGCGGAAATGTGGGTATGTATGGCGTTGAGGAGTATTATAACAGTGAGTTAAATGGTACAAATGGACGGGAATATTCTTATCTGAATGAAGATTATGGAGTGACCAATTCGATTGAGCCAGCAACAAATGGTTATAATCTGGTAACGAGTATTGATGCGAATGTACAGAAGATCGTTGAAGAAAAGGTAAAGGCAAAGCTGGAGGAAGAGGATGCCAAGAATATATCTGTGCTTGTGATGAATCCGAAGAATTGTCAGATTATGGCACTTTACAATTCTCATACGTTTGATCCAAACGATGCATATGATCTGGACTCTACACAGTATCAGTTTGATACGCCGGAAGAACTTGAGGCTGCCGGGTATTCAAGCTTTGAGGATTTCAAGGAGAATGGAACCGACGAGGAGCATGTTGAGGCATTGTATAAGGTGTGGCGTAACTTCCCGGTATCGGATGTGTTTGAGCCGGGGTCGACCTATAAAACATTTACGATTTCAGGTGCACTCGAGGAGGGCGTGATCACAGCAGAGGATACATTCTTCTGTGATGGCGGTGAACAGGTAGAAGATTATTATATCAATTGTCATGCACATGAATATGGCGGACATGGAACGCTGGATCTGTCAGGAGCCTTGGAGAAGTCCTGTAACGATGCATTGATGCAGATCGCTGCAAGAGAAGGTGTGGATATGTTTGATAAATATCAGATATTATTTGGATTTGGGCAGTCAACAAATGTTGATCTGCCTGGAGAACCAAGCGATTCTTCACTAAGTACACTTGTGTATCATGCAAGTAATATGCATGCAGTCGAGCTTGCAACCTCTTCGTTCGGGCAGGGTGTGACAACCTCGATGATGCAGGTTGGAACTGCGTTTTGTTCCGCTATTAACGGAGGGTATTACTATGAGCCAAGTGTTGTACAGCGGATCGAAGATGAAAATGGTAATATCGTCCGAAATCTGGATCCTGTGTTAGTCAGAAGAACGATCTCGGAGGATGTATCGGCACAGATGCGTCAGTTCCTGAAGAACGTTGTATCGGACGGTACTGGTAAGAAAGCCGCAGTTGAAGGATATGAGATCGGCGGTAAGACAGGTACTGCCGAGAAGCTTCCGCGAGGAAATGGAAAATACATTCTTTCCTTTATCGGATTTGCACCGGTGGATGATCCACAGGTTGTTATCTACGTGGTAGCAGATGAGCCGGAATTACAGTCAGGAAGTGGTGAGGCAGCGCATTTGTTTGCAGATATTGCAGAAGCCATCTTCCCATATTTGAATATTTACAAGACGGATGAGACATATGATATTGATGAGGCGACGGCAGAGGATGAACCTGCAACGCCAATCTATGGCGGAGAAGCCCCAGCCAACGATGTAGCTGGTGGTGCCGACAATCCATATGTCGGGCAGTCCGAGGGTGAGACAACAACCGAGACAACGACGGAAGATCCGAACGCGACAACGGAAGCACCGACACAGGACACAACGCAGGAAGCACCAACTGGATGATATAGAAAACAGGTATAGTTCGCACGCACAAGGAATACATTTTTATAAAATGAGAATTGGGCGATGACGGGTATGCAGCTTATATTTACAAGTTCCCATCGGAAGCGGTTGTTGATCGTTGTGATTGCATTTTTCGTGTTATTGACTATAATAACGGTGAAGCTTGTTTCCATCATGACCGTGAAAGCAGATGATTATGGGTACCGGGCGCGTGCGGTGCAGGAGCGTGAGCGAAGCATCAAGGCGAAGCGTGGCAGCATCTATGACAGAAATGGCGTTGTGCTTGCTGGTAATCAGGCGGTCTGTTCAATCTCGGTGATTCATAACCAGATTGAAAATCCGGAGACTGTAATCCGTGTTCTCAGTGAGAAACTGGAATTGTCGGAGGAAGATGTCCGGAAACGTGTAGAGAAACGCTCGGTGCGTGAGAAGATCAAGAGCAATGTGGACAAGGCGCTGGCAGATGAGATCCGAGAGATGAATCTGGCAGGTGTCATGATTGATGAGGACTACAAACGGTATTATCCGTACAGTACACTGGCATCCCATGTGCTGGGATTTACCGGCAGCGACAATCAGGGCATTGTCGGACTCGAAGTATACTATGACGATCTGTTGATGGGCGAGAATGGCAGCATCAACACAGTTACGAATGCCAGAGGCATTGAAGTGGAAAATATGGCGGAGAGAAGAGTGGAAGGCACAGCCGGACAAAATCTTGTCACGTCCATAGATATAAACATCCAGCAATATATCACGCAGAAAGCGCTTGAGGTGCTGGAGAAAAAACAGGCAAAACGCGTATGTATTATCGTGATGAATCCACAGAATGGAGAAATCTATGCACTCGCGGATGTGCCGGAATATAACTTAAATGAACCGTTTACGTTGAATTATGAGACGGACGAACCGGTCACGCAGGATATGCGGAACCAAATGTGGAGAAACTATTGTATCAGTGATACCTATGAGCCGGGTTCGACCTTCAAGATCGTGACAGCGACAACCGCCTTTGAACAGGGTGTGCTGCGCGTGGAAGATCAGTTTTACTGCCCGGGTTATCATATTGTGGAGGATCGACGGATTCGGTGCCACAAGGTTGCCGGACATGGGGCAGAAACCTTCCGGGAAGGTATCATGAATTCCTGCAATCCAGTGTTTATGCAGGTCGGGGAACGCATTGGCGTGGATGGTTTCTATGATGGTTTAAGAAAATTAGGGTTGTTTGAGCAGACGGGGGTTGACCTGCCGGGAGAGGCGAATTCCATCTTCCATAAGCAGGAAAATGTTGGACCGGTCGAGCTTGCAACGATGTCGTTTGGGCAGTCGTTTCAGATCACGCCGTTACAGTTGATGCGTGCTGCATCTGCAGTTGTGAATGGCGGAAATCTGGTCACACCTCATTTTGGTGTGTACACAACCGATGAGAATAACAATGTCACTGAGGTTTTGAAATATGAGACGAAGACAGGCGCGGTCAGCGAGGCAACCAGTGAGACAATGAAAGAACTGCTTGAAGCAGTCGTTGCGGAAGGCACTGGACATCGGGCTTATATCGCCGGATATTCGATTGGTGGAAAGACGGCAACAAGTGAGAAACTGCCGCGAAGTGAGAATCGCTATATTTCATCCTTCCTTGGATTTTCACCGGCGGACAATCCGCAGGTTATGACATTGATCCTGATTGATGAACCGCAGGGTATCTATTATGGAGGTACGATTGCGGCACCGGTCGTAGGTGAGATATACGACAACATTCTGCCGTATCTCGGTATCTACAAGGACGAGAACGCAGAGGAGGAGACGACGCAGACAATCAGCATCGACGATGCTGTGTTTTAAATATTACAATACAAGCGATGGCTTGATAAAGGAGAGAAGATATGAAGTACGACATAATTGTTCCAGCATTGATAGCATTTGGTGTGAGTGTGATCTTAAGTCCGATCATTATTCCATTTTTAAAGAAACTGAAATTCGGACAGTTTGTGCGTGACGATGGACCGGAATCCCATCTGAAGAAATCAGGAACCCCAACGATGGGTGGACTGATTATCCTGTTCAGTATCGTGATTACATCACTTTTTTACATCAAGGATCATAAGGAGATCGTTCCAATCCTGTTTGCAACTTTGGGCTTCGGTCTGGTTGGTTTCCTGGATGACTTTATCAAGGTGGTTATGAAGCGGTCACTTGGACTTCGTGCATGGCAGAAGATGTTGGGACAGTTTTTGGTAACGGGTGTTTTTGCATATTACATTCATGCATATACGGATCTTGGAACTACGATGATTATTCCATTTACACATAAGGTTGTTGACCTTGGATGGATTTACTACCCACTGATGTTTTTCGTTATGCTTGGTACAGCGAACGGTGCGAACTTCACAGATGGTCTGGATGGATTGGCATCGTCTGTTACTGTATTGATCGCAACCTTTTTCGCGATTGCATCTATCGCTGCAGGCTCTGGTGTAACACCGATCACATGTGCAGTCGTAGGAAGCCTGCTTGGATTTTTGGTATACAATGTCTATCCGGCACGTGTATTCATGGGAGATACCGGATCGCTTGCTCTGGGTGGATTTGTCGCGTCGACAGCCTATATGCTACAGATGCCACTCATTATATTGATTGTTGCATTTATTTATCTGGCAGAAGTGCTTTCCGTTATTATTCAGGTTGTAAGCTTCAAGACAACTGGAAAGCGAGTATTTAAGATGGCACCGATCCATCATCATTTTGAGCTTTGCGGATGGCCGGAGACAAAGGTTGTTGCAATTTTCTCGATTGTTACAACGATTCTGTGTCTGATCGGTATTCTGGCAATTTAAGGACGTTAGATAGAATGGAAAAGAGGGAAAACGATGTTCGATAAGAAAGTATTAGTTGCAGGAGCAGGAAAAAGTGGAATCTGTGCAAGTGAGCAGCTTCTTCGAAACGGAGAACAGGTTGTATTGTTCGATGAGAATCCGAAGGGGACACTTACAGAGGCTGTGATCCTTGAAAAGCTTGGGTTTGATAAGAAACCAGAAGCTCTTACAATCTGGCTTGGCGCGCTGACGGATGAATTGCTTGCAGATATTTCCTGTATGGTTATCAGTCCGGGTATTCCGGTTGATGCACCATTTGCACTGAAAGTAAAAGAGGCTGGCATTCCGGTATGGAGTGAGATCGAGCTTGCATATACTTATGAGAAGGGCACGGTAGCAGCCATCACAGGTACGAACGGAAAGACGACAACAACCACACTGGTTGGTGAAATCATGAAGGCCTACAACGACAAAACATTTGTTGTAGGAAATATCGGAATCCCATACACAAGCCTGTCTGATCAGAGCAGTGCGGATTCAGTTACGGTTGCAGAGATCAGCAGCTTCCAGCTGGAGACGATTCATACATTCCGCCCACATGTGAGCGCGATACTGAATATTACACCGGATCACTTAAACCGGCATTATACATTTGAAAACTATGCGAACTGTAAACTGGATATCACGAAGAACCAGACGAAGGAAGATTATGCAGTGATGAATTACGATGATCCGGAGACCGTAAAGCGGATTGACAAGGTTCCGGCAACGGTGATTTTGTTCAGCCATAAAAAGGAACTGGAGTCTGGTGTGATCGTCAAGGACGGTGCAGTTGTGATACGGGAGGATGGCAAGGAAACGTATGTGATGCCGCTTTCCGAGTTCCAGCTTTTGGGAGATCACAATATAGAGAATCTTTTGGCTGCGGTTGCAATATCTTATTATATGGGAGCAGATATTGCGACGATTCGTAAGGTATGCGGCGCATTTAAGGGCGTGGCACACCGGATCGAATATGTGCGCACATTAAATGATGTGAATTATTATAATGATTCTAAGGGAACAAACCCGGATGCTGCAATCAAGGCAATCCAGTCGATGGTGCGCCCGACGTATCTGATCGGCGGTGGCTATGATAAGAAGTCTACCTACGACGAGTGGATCGAGAGCTTTGACGGCAAGGTAAAATGTCTGCTTTTAATCGGACAGACGGCACAGGATATTGCAGACTGTGCAAGAAAACATGGATTTGAAAACATTGAAATGATGGATGACTTGAAACAGGTTGTAGAGTATTGCCATACACATGCACAGCCGGGCGATGCGGTACTTCTTTCGCCGGCATGCGCAAGCTGGGGAATGTTTGACAATTATGAGCAACGTGGAGATATGTTCAAGGAATATGTAAATGCGCTTTCCTAGGAAGGCGGAAATGGAAAGAAAAGACAGGAGTGTCTGAGCTATGGCATATGGCAGAAGAAAATTGAAAAAGAATAAAGTATTCGCGACTGGCGGATATATTGATTATCAGACGATTTTCTTGGTTGTCGTTTTGCTGGCGTTTGGTGTCATGATGGTATACAGTGCGAGCGCATACCGCGCGACGCTCTCTGGACTTTCGAGTGGATATTTTGCGATGCGTCAGGGTATGATCGGATTGGCAGGTATCGTTGTAATGATGCTGATATCCTGTTTCAACTATCAGTTTTACAAGCGTCCGGTGATGCAGCGACTGATCGTGACAGCGATGATTGTCTGTGCCGGTATCGCATTGGTGCTGGGTGTATCCTCCAATGGTTCACAGCGTTGGATCGAGGTCGGCGGGATTCAGTTACAGCCATCTGAGATTGTAAAGCTGTTGATCATCCTGTATCTGCCGAGTGCATGTGTGAAGCATCCGAAGTACCTGACCTCTTATCAGGGAATTATCCGGCTGATCGCACCTTGCATTGTCAGTGCGGGTCTGATCGCAAAAGAGAACCTGAGTACCGCGGTTGTCTGTGTGGCAATCATGGTCGTCATTATATTTGTGGCATGTCCGGATTATAAGATTCTGGTTATGCCGGTTGTTGCGCTGGTGATTGCCGGTGTACTGCTTATCACAACGGTTGGTTATCGTGGCGATCGAATCGATGCATGGCTGCATCCGGAGACGAGTGATTCCGGATACCAGACGATGCAGTCGCTGTATGCGATCGGTTCCGGCGGATTGTTTGGAAAGGGCTTGGGACAGAGTATCCAGAAGCTTGGATTTTTGCCAGAGTCACACAATGATATGATCTTTGCGATCATCTGTGAAGAGCTTGGACTGTTCGGCGCGCTTTGCGTCATTGCATTGTTCGTCATGCTGATCGTACAGCTTCGCTATATTGCAAATCATGCCAGAGACCGGTATGGTGCATTGGTTGTAACCGGTGTTATGACACATATCGCAGTGCAGATGATCATCAACATCGGTGTTGTTACCAATGTCATCCCGAATACAGGTGTCCCGCTTCCATTTATCAGTTATGGTGGTACATCGCTGGCGTTCCTGATGGTAGAGATGGGATTCGTGTTAAGCGTGTCGAGACAGATGCTTCCATACGAGGCACCAACGAAAGAAGAGCTGCAGATGCAGCGGTAAATCAGAGCGTTACATAGAAACAAAAGGAGAATCGTTTTGAAGAAACATTGGATTGTATTGTTTATACTTGTAGTGATACTTGGAACGCTTGCGTATCTGTCGACATGGACGGTCAATAAGGTACAAGTGGAAGGCTGTGAGATCGTAAATACACAGTCGGTCAGCGATGCGATGAAGGAAGAAGCACCGCTGGACAACACATTGCTGTTGTATATAAAAAGTAAGATGAACAAATTAAAAGATATGTCCTTTGTAAGCAAGATGGATCTGGAACTGACAGATAAGAACACGGTAACCGTGACAGTTTACGAAAAATCCATAGCCGGCTGTGTGTTATACAAGGGCGACTATGTGTATTTTGATAAAGATGGTATAGTATTGGATTCGTCAAAGAAGCGTGTCGGAAGTGCACCACTCATCAAGGGACTGACCTTTACAGAGTGGGAGATCGGCAAGAAGCTGCCAAGTGATGACGACAAGAAATTCCAGACAATACTGACTATCACGCAGTTGGTGGAAAAATACGATTTGGAGATTGACGGTATCAAGTTCACCGCTGAAAATGAAATTGTCCTTCAGCACGGAGGCATTACAATCGAATTGGGAGAGGGGGAATATCTGGCGGTTCAGATGATGAATCTGGGCAACATACTGAAAAATCTGGAAGGTATGTCCGGAACATTGTACATGAAAGACTTTGATTCGGAAAATGCAACTGCGAGCTTTAGCAAAAATTAAGTGAATTTTACGTAAACCTATTGATTATTTCAACAAAAACCTATATTATATAGGTTAATAATGCGCAAATAGAATAAAGGAGGAAAAGACCTTGCTTGAAATAAAATCGAATGACGAGAAAACCCCTGCAAGAATCCTTGTGATTGGTGTAGGTGGAGCTGGTAACAATGCAGTAAACAGAATGATTGATGAGAATGTGGAAGGTGTCGAGCTGATCGCCATCAACACAGACAAGCAGATCTTATCACAGAATCGTGCAACAACAAAGATTCAGATTGGTGAGAAGCTGACAAAGGGACTCGGTGCAGGTGCAAAGCCTGAGATCGGAGCAAATGCAGTAGAAGAGAACAGAGAAGAGATTACCGATATCATGAAGGATGCCAATATGGTATTCGTTACCTGTGGTATGGGTGGTGGTACTGGTACAGGTGCTGCTCCAGTCGTAGCAGAGATTGCAAGAAATCTTGGAATCCTGACTGTCGGCGTTGTAACAAAGCCATTCTCTTTTGAGGGTAAGCCTCGTATGAACAATGCCATCAACGGTATTGCAAAGTTAAAAGAAAACGTAGATACTCTGATTGTCATTCCAAACGACAAGCTGTTACAGATCTGCGATAAGCGTACAAGTATCCCAGAAGCTTTGAAGAAGGCAGATGAGGTATTGCAGCAGGGTGTACAGGGTGTTACAGACCTGATCAATAAGCCGGGTCTGATCAACCTTGACTTTGCAGATATCCAGACAGTTATGCGTGACAAGGGTGTCGCTCATATCGGTATCGGACGTGCCAGTGGTGATAACAAGGCAGTGGATGCAATCAAGTCTGCTATGGACAGCCCATTGCTGGAGACAACCGTCAGTGGTGCAAGCGATATCATCGTAAACTTCTCAGGAAATATCGGTATCGTGGAAGCATACGATGCAATCACATACCTGACAGAAGTCGCTGGTGACGGCGCAAATATCATATTTGGTACTGTAGATAATGATGTGATGGGTGAGGATGTATGTATCACAATCATCGCAACAGGTATTGAGGATAATGCGGCAACACAGCCGGTTATGCAGAATCCAGCAAAGCCTTCTGCTGTAAAGCCGACAGTAGCACCAGTTGGTAAAACTCCTACATATGCGAGCCAGCCAATTACAAGTGTAAAGCCTATGGGAACCACAACAAAGCCATCCTTCATGTCCACTCCGGCAGCGAAGCCATCGGTAAGTGCTGACATTTCAAGTGCAGCAAAGCCAGCTCCTGCAAAGAGAGAGACAGGCAATGGCGGTGGAATCAAGATTCCAGATTTCCTCAAGCGTGGATAAGTAAGCAGGAACTAAAGGGACTGTTGTATTGTATGTGCAACAGTCCTTTTTTCTTATAGTATAGAGGGGAGGACTTATGGGAGACAGAGAAGAAAAAACGGTGTTGTTTGATGAGTCGATGCTGCAGCAATACCAGAAAAATACGACAGGGAAAAGCTCACTTGTTATTGTAGATGGCAATGGCATACAGGAATACGATCTGAGCAAGTTTGTAGATGGCGCGTATACTTTCGGACGGAATGAGAACAACAGTATCCGGTTAAATTCCAGCATTGTCTCAGGCAATCATGGCGAGATCTATTTGCAGGAAGGCAGATGCTATATCCGTGACAACCACAGCTCGAACGGTTCTTATCTTGCCTATGGTACGCAGTTTATCCAGATGGCACCCGATCAGTATTATGGTGGCGATGGCAGAGACATGATCGTGCGTCTTGGAACGAACCATTCGATGGATGGCATTGATCCGGTACTTCTGTTGTACAATGGACAGCAGAAGGAAGGTCGTTGGAAGACATATTCCCTGCATGATGGAGACAACAGCATTGGTCGTGCGGCAGACTGCGATATCCGGTTGAAAAACGTTGCGATTTCCAGATACCATGCAGGTGTCCGCAAAGTAAAAAATCAATTTTATGTATTTGACAATGGTTCGACAAACGGTGTGTTCGTAAATGGAAGCCGGATCGTGAAGCCGTATTGTCTGTCAAACAAAGATATCTTTACCATCCTGAATACGACATTTATCTACGATGGAAATGTCCTGTATTACAAGGTGAACCCGGAAGGTATTGCATTAGAGGTACACGACTTAAACAAGGAAGTGCCTGCGAAGGGTGGAAAGAAGACGATCTTAGATAAAGTCAGCCTGAGTATCGGGGCAAATGAATTTGTTGCGATTATCGGTGGTTCCGGCGCTGGAAAGACAACCCTGATGACGGCGATGAGTGGCTTTGATTCCAAGGTGACTGGACATGTATATTGCAACGGCACAGATCTGCATGAGAATTTCCAGACACTCAAAAATATCATTGGATTTGTACCACAGCAGGATATCATTTACGAGAATATTACGCTCAAGAAGATGCTTTATTATACGGCGAAAATGAAGATGCCGCAGGATACAAGCGATCAGGAAATCGAGGAGCGGATCGAAGAAGTGCTCCGTATGGTAGAACTTTCGGATCATAAGGATACTTATATCCGCCGTTTGTCCGGTGGACAGAAAAAACGTGCCAGCATCGCGGTAGAGCTTCTGGCGAATCCGGGACTTTTCTTCCTGGATGAACCGACATCCGGACTGGATCCGGGAACGGAAGAACATCTGATGCGAACCCTGTCCAAGCTGTCGAAGGAGCAGGAGAAAACGATTGTCATGGTAACCCATACGATCAACAATCTTGACCTGTGTGATAAGGTTATCATCATGGGATATGGCGGACGGCTTTGTTATTGTGGTAGTCCGGCAGGGATTAAAGATTTCTTCCACACAGACGATCTCGTGAAGGTCTATGATATTATCACGGCTGATTCGAAGGGCTGGGAGACGCAGTTTAGGATGTCCGGTATCAATGCGGTAAGCGGACAGGTGAGTGAGTCAAACGGCGAGGCAATCAAACCGAGAACTGTCAGTGGATTTGCACAGCTTGGAATTCTGGTACGAAGATATACGACCTTGATTATGAACGATGTGCAGCGATTGGCGCTGATCTTCGGACAGCCGTTGATTATTGGATTGCTGCTAACATTGGTTGCACGTTCTGGTATTTACGAACTGTTCACAGAAACGCAGTCGATCTTATTTACGTTGATGAGTGGTGGTATCTGGATGGGACTTCTGAACACGATTCAGGAGGTTAACAAGGAACGTGTCATTCTGAAACGAGAATATATGGGTAACCTGAAACTCCCAATCTACATGCTGTCGAAATACATTGTTCAGGGTGTGATTTCCCTGATTCAGGCAGTGATACTGGTTTTGACGTTCGTGTTGATCAAGGGTGCACCAGACTGTAAGGGTGTCATAATTTCCAATGCAACGATTGAAATGATTGTTTTGATATTCCTTACGATCTATGCAGCGGCAGGTATGGGATTGCTGCTTTCCTCTATTACGAAGAGTGCGGACCGGGCAATGGCGATTGCACCGTTTGTGTTGATCGTACAGCTGATTTTCTCAGGTATCCTGTTTGAGTTAAATGGTGTGACAGACAAGCTTTCGTATCTGACGTATTCCCGTTGGGCGATGGAATCCATCGGAAGCACCTGTGACTTGAATTCACTTGATCCACCGGGGCAGGAAGAGAGTGAACAGGTAGAGGAACAGTTTGACGATCTGGTTGCCACCTGTAACGATGCGATTGCAGAGATGCAGGAAGCCTATGACGAAAAAATCAATGAATTGCAGGATGCAGTAGAACTTTATTCTGCATTGGCGAATAATCCGCAGACGTTCGATGAATACACATCGGAGCCGCAGACGATCGAGGCAGAGTATGAACCAGCCGAGACGGAAGAGAACAAGATGTATGTACGTTCCAAGGCAAGGACGGTTCGCTCGTGGCTGATCCTGTATGGTTCGACGTACTTGTGCGCAGGCATCAGCGTGCTGGTACTGAGAAAATTGAAGGATGAACAAAGATAGGGGAATTCTACTTCCTATATAATTTACTAAGAAAACAAAATCGGCATTATCATTCTACGCAGACGCGCGCGGGTAGCGTCACATCGCTACGCTCTGTGACAGGTCGTCGACATTCATTCTAAATGGAACTTCGTTCCATGAATGTCTCCTCTCGCTCGGTTCAGCACGCAGCGGTACTAAATTCGCGTTGCACGCTCATTAAGTGCCGGCGTGCTTCAACGGTCTGCTTTAGAAAAGATAATGCCGATTTCGTTTATTAAGGTTATAGAAGGGAAGTAGAATTCCCCATAACATTGATGACTTTGCGCATATTCTGCTGTGTCGCGAGTTCGAATAGATGCGATAGAGAGTCGTCCGAATCATTTTCTGTACTCATACCAGTACTTCCAAGTACGGAGATGATATCAACCATGTTTGCATAGTGGCTGGTGAGTAACTGGTATTCTGCATAGGATAATACTTTCTGCAGACTGTCAGTGTCTGTCGCATCTACATTCTGTAACGATGACAGAATCGTAGAGATTGGATTTCCATAAGAGGAAAGCAGACTGCCTGCACTGAAATTGGAAGTGGATGTACCGTTTAATGCGGAAAGACCACTCTGTATGGATGTATTTGAATAAGTGTTTTGATTTGATGTAAGTGTGGAAATGGCAGAGATAATTTCTTTGATCTCTGCGAGAATTTCCGCATTTTTTTTAGCCGTTTCCGCGGAAGCGGTCGTGTCGTTCGCGGTATTGGAATTTTCACTTGTGGATGTTCCGGTATTGGAAGCGGTGTTTGCAGAAGGATTTACTGTGACTGTATTTGCAGGAACCGATACACCGGTCTGCATGAGACTTGTGACCTTGGCAACATAATTCTGCGTCTCTGTAAAAGGTGGTACACCGCCATATTTTTTCACATTGCCACATCCGGCATTATAGCCTGCAATCGCAAGCGACTGATTTCCCTGAAACATATTCAGAAGATCCTTCAGTACGGCTGCACCGCCCATGATATTCTGGTAGGCATCGTAAGGATCGGATACGCCATACGCGCTTGCCGTGCTTGGCATGAGCTGCATGATGCCCATCGCACCGGAAGAGGAGGTCGCATTTGCCTGAAAACCAGATTCTGTATAGGCGATTGCTTTTAAGAGCCGTTCGGATACACCGTATTTGTCAGCGGCTTCCTTGAAGATGGAATCAAGGTTCGTTGTGACAGATGCCTGATTTAATTTATCGGTTTCTGTGCGAAGCATACCATCAAAATTTGTTGTTGTTTCCGATACGGATTGGGTACGATTCGGCGTTGCAACGGCACTGCTGTCGTTCACATAGCCGACGCCTTCGATAAATACCATGATTCCTTCCTCCCTTCGTTTCCTTCATAGATACTTCAAAGGTATCTTAGTTCTGTGAAAATGTCAAGGCGAAAATCGACAAAAGTGTAGAGAAACCAAGGATTCCCGAAACCAGATATTGTATTTATACGACATTTGGGGTAAAATGCCTATATACTTAGTCATTCGGGGGACGAAGAAATGAGATACATTGCAACTGGACAGGAAGTGTTCAGAATTGATGAATTTGCAACTAATGTAATAGGGATTCCACAGCTTGTACTGATGGAGCGTGCGGCACTTCGTGTTGCCGAGCATGTGAAGGAACGATTTCCGGCGGGTGCGCATGTCCTGATCGTAGTTGAGAGTGGAAATAACGGCGGAGATGGAATCGCAGCCGGACGAATCCTTATGATGGAAGGATACGATGTCGAGATCTATTGGGTAGACGGCTTGAAGTCCGCCAGCACCGGTTTCGATGCGCAGTATGCGATCGCCAAGAAGCTGAATATGAAGTTTGTGGATGAGCTTGTGAATGCCGGATATGATGTGATTATTGACGGCATCTTCGGCGTAGGTCTGTCACGTGCTGTGATGGGCAAGCAGGCAGAAGTGATCAAGGCATTAAATGATATGGATGGTTATAAGTTAGCCATCGATGTACCATCTGGAATCGATGCGACAACCGGTTTCCTGCTTGGTACAGCGTTCCATGCAGATGCGACTGTGACATTCGGACTGATGAAGCTCGGACTTCTCATGGGTATGGGATATGAGTACGCAGGTGAGGTATCCGTGGTAGATATCGGATTCCCGAAGCAGGCGATTGATTTTGTAGAACCACGGTTATACACGTATGATCCAAAGGATGTAGAGGAACTGCTCCCACATAGAAAAAGGGATTCCCACAAGGGAACTTATGGCAAGGTCGGAATCATCGCAGGCAGCAAAAATATGGCAGGAGCGGCACTGTTTTCCGCAGAGGCTGCTTACCGTATGGGCTGTGGACTGGTGCGTGTGTGCACCGTAGAGGAGAATCGTGAGATCATTCAGTCGAGACTCCCGGAAGCGTTGCTTACGACATATAAAGAAGACGACATCGACACGATGCGCAGTGCGATGAAGACAGTCATGGGCTGGGCGGATGTGCTTGTGTTAGGTCCGGGACTTGGAACCGGAGAAGCGGCACAGTATCTCGTTGACAAGGTGCTTCGTAGCTTTGATGGCGCGGTTGTCTTAGATGCCGATGGAATCAATGTGTTATCTGAGCATATGGATCTGTTTGAGACGATGCATTCGAAGCTGATTCTGACGCCACACTTGATGGAAATGTCGAGACTTACGAATCAGTCAGTGACAGATATCAAGGCGAACAAATACGATCTTGCAAGAGAGTTTGCCAAGCGCCATAATGTGGTCGTTGCATTAAAAGATGCGCGCACGGTGGTGTCCGATGGCGGGCTTCAGGCATATATTAATATAACAGGTACAAATGGTATGGCAACAGGCGGATCTGGTGATGTGCTGACCGGAATTATTGCCGGACTTCTGGCACAGGGGATGGATCGGTTCGAAGCGACAAAACTTGGTGTCTGCATGCATGGTATGGCAGGGCAGGCAGCCGCAGAAGAAAAGGGACAGTACAGCATGATCGCCGGAGATATTGTACGAAGCATCGAGCAGATTATTGCGAAGGAAGTAGCAGAGAAAAAATAAAGGCTGGAAGAATACACAGTTTGATAATATAGTTTTTATTTGATTGCATACACAGAAGAATTGTTGGAAATACTTGTAATAGTTTGAACAACAATAGGAGTGTGAAGGCATTGATTATCAGACGTGGAGATATTTATTATGCAGACCTGCGCCCGGTCGTAGGTTCTGAACAGGGCGGTGTCCGTCCGGTACTTATTATTCAAAATGAAGCGGGAAACAAATACAGTTCCACTGTGATCATTGCGGCAATCACGTCGCAAATGCACAAGGCGAAGCTTCCAACGCATGTAGAACTTGATTCCAGGTATTGCGATATTGCCAAAGATTCTGTTATACTGTTAGAACAGGTGCGCACGATCGACAAACAGAGACTGAAAGAAAAAGTCTGTCATCTGGACAATACGATCATCCGCCGCGTGAACGAGGCGCTGCGCATCAGCTTAGAATTATAAAAGGAGAAATAACAACTATGTCACAAAGTGGACCCAGTGGTTTTCGAAAGTTTTTTTCGAAGAAGGTGGACGAAGACAAAGTAGAAGAAGAGATTCTTTCGATGGTTGAGGAAGGGCATGAACAGGGCTTGATCGAAGAAGGCGAGATGGAACTGATTAACAACATCTTCGAATTCGGAGACAAAGAAGCGAAGGATATCATGACGCCGCGGCAGAAGATTGTTGCTGTGGAGAACACCCAGACCGTGGAGCAGGCATTGCAGCTTGCAGTAGAAAATAATTTTTCCAGATATCCGGTTTATGAGGAGGATCTGGATAATATCATCGGACTCATACATATCAAAGATCTGATTGCGGTCTATATGAAAGATCCCAAATTACCGATTGCAGACATCGTAGACAAGGCGATCGTGACACATCCGACGAAGGATGTATCCGAGCTTTTGCAGCGGATGCAGCGGGAGAAGATCCATATGGCAGTCGTGGTAGACGAATATGGTCAGACAGAAGGCATTGTCACGATGGAGGACATCTTAGAAGAGATCGTAGGTAACATCTTAGATGAGCACGATGAGGAACAGCCGGAAGAAATCCAGAAACAGTCGGAGGACAAATATCTGGTTGACGGTGGAGCAACGTTAGAAGATCTGGAGGATTTACTTGGAATCGAATTCCCGGATGAGGATTTCGAGACGGTAAATGGATTCCTGCTCTATGAGCATGGACGGTTGCCAGAAGAGGGTGAATCCTTTAAGATAGAATATCAGGGGTATGAATTTATCCCGGTAAAAATAGAAGATAACAGGATTATCACTGTTAAAATCACGAAACTAAAGGAAGAGGAGTAACAAACAATGTCAGGACATTCAAAATTTGCGAACATTAAGCACAAGAAAGAGAAAAACGACGCTGCAAAGGGAAAAGTATTTACGATCATTGGTCGTGAGATCGCAGTTGCCGTAAAGGAAGGTGGACCAGATCCAGCGAATAATAGCAAGTTGCGTGATGTCATTGCAAAGGCAAAAGCAAATAACATGCCAAACGACACGATCGATCGTGGTATTAAGAAGGCAGCCGGTGATGCAAATTCCGTAAACTATGTAACAATTACATATGAAGGCTATGGTCCAAGCGGAACAGCAATCATCGTAAATGCACTTACCGATAACAAGAACCGTACAGCATCCAATGTAAGAAATGCATTCACAAAGGGTGGCGGAAATGTCGGAACGACTGGTTGTGTATCTTATATGTTTGATGAGAAGGGACAGATTATCATCGCGAAAGAGGACTGCGATATGGTCGCAGATGATCTGATGATGATCGCACTTGACGCAGGAGCAGAAGACTTCAACGAGGAAGAGGACAGCTTCGAGATCTTAACTTCTCCAGATGAGTTTACAGCTGTTCGTGAGGCTCTTGAGAAAGAGAATATCCCAATGGCAGAGGCAGAGGTTACAATGATTCCTCAGAACTATGTAGAGCTCACATCAGAGGACGACATCAAGAAGATGAACCGTATCCTTGACATGCTCGACGAGGATGACGACGTCCAAAGTGTGTACCACAACTGGGATGAGTAAGTAAAGGAGTAACATGCCACTTGTATTTATATTCTTTATTTGGTATGGAATGTATGGCAGAAACAACCCGAAGATATACAGCAAACTGCACGACAAATTTGGCTTGATCGTCTTTTTGCTCTTTATATTTAGTGGCTTGTCAAGCTTTAGTTCCAGTTTTAGTGTACTGTTACTGGTATCGTTGATCATAGCGGTTATCGGTGCTCCAATCTGGCTTATAGCATGGCTGATATCGAAATCATCCAAGGGAAAAGCCAGACAGAAGCAGAACGATTATGATTATTATACCCAGCATTACAGCCAGTCGGACGCAAAAGCGGGAATGACAGTGACTGGACTTACAAAAGCTGTACCAAAGCGAAGAAAGATTATTCAGAAATTTAATCAGAAATATGATCTGTATCTGACCGATGAGGAGATCAACCGGATCGTCAATGCATCATATATGTCAAACTGCTGGGAGCGGGAGATTCTTGATATGGATCAAAAGTATGATACCATTTCACAGTGGTACCGTGGAGATTCCGCATGGTTACGAGCATATCTGCGTGCGTTTCCTGCACAGAATGTCACATCAGACTTTGAGAGTCAGAGAAGCATCTGCCTTGACAC
Organism: bacterium; assembly: GCA_963631525.1. GTDB lineage: Bacteria > Bacillota > Clostridia > Lachnospirales > Lachnospiraceae > Coprococcus_C. The sequence goes on along the minus strand of CAVGQQ010000008.1, from coordinate 57,277 downwards.
CTTCTATCAGGTGTTCTCGGAGATTGATCCGGGCAAGTATGAGAGTGTAGAGAGCTGCGTCAGAGAGATCAACCATCGGTTTATGACAATCTTTGATGATATTACCTTTTCGATTGCGCACCGTTTTTTGGCAGACAATGGATATCAATTTGAATTGCCGCATTATGATGTACATGGAGTCAAATCGGATATAGACAGATTAAAAGACAAATACGATCAGGAGACTGTCGGCAGTGGTAGCCGGAGTGGATATGAAAAAATGCGCCAGCGTTAAGCTGACGCATTTTTTCTCTGTAATAAGTTATTTACTGAATCTGTACCATGCTTGAACAATGTCTGTTGCCCTGCATATCTTCGAAGATGAACATACCGTAATATTCTTCTCCGGCAAGTAATGCATCCCGTATCGGCGTGAAGCCTTCGGAGATTGGGAACGAGCTGTAATTGATCATCAGATCTGTCCAGTCTGCATCGTTGAAGCTTGTCAGGTCTTCGTTTGAGGTGAAGCGGTGAGAGAAATATCCGAACGCGACATTCTGGTAGTCGTTGATATCAATTTCGTAACGCTCCGGGAAGATTTCATTTCCCTCGGTGTTGATATAATTGTCAATCGGATAAGCACCCAGAATCTGTCCCTCTGGATGTTCATCGGATACCTCTAAGACGAAATATGCATACATACTGTCGTCTCCTTCGATATCGTCATTGTAGAGGATACTAGAGATCAGATAGCGGGTGTAAGTATCTGTCTTTTCCTGTACAGTATACATCAGTTCGTAGTTTTCTTTGGTTGTGTCATTTTGCATGTAGGTGATCTGCCCGTCGAAATCAGCGGTCAGCGTTCCGGTTCCATCGTTTGAGATGGCGGAGCTTAATGCAACCAGATCATACATGCCGTCCTTTTCCTGATCTTTTTTTGCAATTACAAAATACGCATTCTGCAAAGCAGAAGATTGTTCGGCATTTAATGTAACGGAGAATGTGGAATCATCGTTCATCGTTGGAACAAGAGCTTCTGGATTCCATGTTACGGTAAATGCGTCGATGTCGGTCAGCATACCGGCGAACCGGGAAATGTAGCTCGTATAATTTTCTGCAAAATCAAAGGTTGTGTACATCGGTATTAACGAAGATGCATATTGTTTCGTGTAGTACGGATGATAGATTGATACACCGTTGATTTTTGACTCATTTGCATCGGAATATACGATCAGTTTGTTCAAAGCGTCCGAGAGGGCACCAGATTCTGCCGGATAGATGGATTTCATATGTAATGCATAATCTGCAAGATCGATGACATCATAGGAACCTTCTGTATAGGAATAGGCTGCTGCAATTTCCTTGGAATTCTTTCGCATAGAAGAAAACTGCGGGTAGGTGCTTTCGTTGAAGTCTTTATTGACAGAAGCAAACAAATCATTTAATGCCGTCTCACATGTTTCAACCTGACTCAGATCCAATACGGATAAGCAGATTGTTGCATAAGAAAATGGCATGCTGTTCATATAATCTGTAGTGTCCTGCATGTAGCTGTCCACGATTTTCTGTCCGATGTCTTTGCCGCTTTGAAGCGTTCCGATATCAGCAAGGAATGAATAGGACCATCCGCTGCCCGGTTCGGATTCCTGTGAGGCAACCATGTAATTGGCGTAAGGACTTAACGTGTGTGCGGTTTCAATGTTCGCCATCAGACAGGCGTCAAATCCGATAAACTCCAGCTTGTTTCCGTCATGGAATGGTGAGTCTGCAAATGCCTGATCAAGTTCGTCTAAGGTCAGACTGTCATTGGTTGTCTCGTCAAAGCCATATCCGAAGAATGCACCGCCGCCGTGGTTCCATAAAATCAGGTCATATTGCTCTGCCGGATAGTTCGTGTAACCGTAATTTAAAAATTTTGTCAGGTTTGACGGATCACCCATGTTGGAAGCGTCCTTGGAGGTAAGCTCCGTCAATGATCCATTCTCAATCTTCAAAATCGAGTTGGCATCCTCCGGGATGTCGCGGTTATGCCAGTTGGAACAGCCGCCAGTGTAGATCAGGACGTTCATTTTTGATTCATCATAGCCGGAATCAAGCATTTCTTCGATATCCGTGGAAGCTGCCTGATACTGACTTTCCAGATCGGAACCGACCATGTAGATCATGACGGTTTTCGTGCCGGCTTCCGCCTGTTGTGGATGCTCGGTCACGGATGCCTCCGTTGTAGAAGACATGGTAGACTGTTCCGTTGTTGTATGGGAATCGTCGTTTGTCAGATCCTTGATCGGACGTTTGGTTACGATCAGTGCAATTCCGATTGCCAGAACAACAACACATCCGCCGATGCCGGCAAAGAGCGGCCATTTTTTCTTTTTCTTAGGCGTTGGTGTTGGTGGAACGGAACCTTGTGGCTGCTGATATGGTTGCTGATTGTACGTCTGCTGTCCGCTGTAGGGCGATTGCTGATTGTACATCTGCTGTCCGTTGTAGGGCTGCTGGTATTGGATCTGCTGCCCGTTGTAGGGCGCCTGTTGTCCATACGATGGATCCTGCCATCCGCAGACCGGACAGATGCCATACTGATTTAATGCATGTCCGCATGCTTTACAATACATAGGAAACCTCCCGAAATATGATAAATCAACTATATCATAGATTGGTGAAAACGTGTAAAAAATTTTCCATTTTTGCAAGATTATGCTAGAATAAATTTATATATGGAATATACGCAGAAATAAGATAGAAAAACATAGAAAACAGGAGGAATTATGGAAATTACAGAGGTGCAGAAAATAACACAAAATGTGATTGCAGAAGCGTCGAAGGTTGTGATCGCCGGAGAGGCAGTTGTTGAGAAACTTCTGGTAGCTCTGCTTGCAGGAGGACATGTGCTGTTAGAGGATCGTCCGGGAAGTGGAAAGACGACGCTTGCCAAGACATTTGCACGACTGCTGGATGTGGAGCAGAAACGTGTGCAGTTCACGCCGGATCTGATGCCGAGCGATATTACGGGATTGAATGTATACAGTCAGAAGGATGGCGAGTTTCATCTGGTAAAGGGTCCGGTATTTACAAATGTCCTGCTTGCCGATGAGATCAACCGTGCGACGCCGCGGACACAGGCGAGTCTGCTCGAAGCAATGGAGGAAAAACAGGTGACGATCGATGGGGAGACATTACCACTGGCGGAGCCTTTTTTGGTAATTGCGACGGAGAATCCGATCGAGACAACCGGAACCTATCCACTTCCGGAAGCACAGGTGGATCGTTTCATGATGAAGCTTTCGATGGGGCAGCTGGATGCGCAGGCGAAGCTGCGTGTGATGGAAACATTCATGGGAGAACATCCGCTTCTTTCTTTGAAGCCAGTCTGTACAGCAGAGCAAATTTTAAAGATGCGGGAGGCTGCAAGAACAGTAACAGTACATCCGTGTATCCGGGAATACATCGTCCAGATCGTGGAAGAGACCGGCAAGAATCAGGGCGTCATGACAGAGGTCAGCACGCGTGCGATGCTGGCACTTGTCCGTGCAACGCAGTGTTATGCGGCAATGCAGGGAAGAACGTATGTGATACCAGATGATGTGAAGCTGCTTGCTCCATGTGTGCTGGCACATCGCCTTCTGACGTATGGAAGTACAAAGGATAACAACGAGCGGATGCAGGAGATCGTAGCGATGGTCGAAGTACCAGTGGAGGATTGGAAGCAGTGAATCTGATTGTTGCACTTGTGATTGCGAGTCTGGTTTATATTGTGCAGAAACGTCTGTACGCGAAATGGTGGAACCGGAATCTCGATGTGACAATTTCATTTGAGGATGCGTGTGTCAGAGAAGGGGATGCTAGTGCCCTGACAGAAGTTATCTACAATGGAAAGTTTCTGCCTTTGCCGGTCTTTCACGTCAAATTCTCGACTGACCGTTCCTTTCAGTTTGCAGATACAGAAAATACGGTCGTGACCGACAGCTATTATCGAAACGATGTGTTCTCTGTGCTTGGCTACCGGAAGATCACGCGACGGCTGCCATTTCAGACTGGAAAGCGGGGCCTGTATGGCATACCGAGTCTGAATATGACGGCGCGGGATTTCTTTATGACAACGAATTTCGCGTATAGCCGGAAATCCGACGCATGGCTGTATGTGCTGCCAAAGCGGGTAGCATCGCCAGAGCTTTCGATGTTCTGTTCCCATTTGCTCGGCGAGCTGGAAACAAGACGAAACCAGATGGAAGATCCATATACATTTCGTGGAATCCGGGAATACACCTATGGAGATACCTACGGGAAGATTAACTGGAAAGCAACGGCGAAAGCGTCAAAGCTCATGGTAAATATGTATGGTTATACATCGGAACAGCGTGTGCGGATTCTGCTCAATCTGGAAACCAATATCATGGTAAAGACCGAATATCTGCAGGAAATGAGTATCCGTATGGCGGGAACAATCGCGGATTATTTTCTGCAGCATAAGGTGTCGGTGGAGCTTGTATCAAACGGCATTGATTCGATGACCGGAGCGTGTGAGCGGGTGGAAGCCGGCATGTCGATGGAACATGGAACAACGATTGACAAATATCTGGCGCGTATCAAAGAAAATGCGGGAATTGATACGTTTATGCAGTTAGTAGATGCCGAGATACAGCAGATCGAAGAGCCGATAACGTATGTGATCATTTCCCCTTATTACAAGGAAGATCTGCGTTTGAAGCTTGATTATATGCATAAAAATCACCCGGAGCTGCACATGGTAGTTCCGTATTATGACATTCAGGATAAGGCTGGATGGCGTGGCTATATGCAGGGTGTGGAGGTAAAGTGGAATGAAATCTAAACTGTTACAGGTCACGAAGCTTCTGCAGCTGTTATATGAATGGCTTTGCTGCAGTCTGTGCTTTGCCTTTTTTGAAGTCGTGCTTTTGAAACAGGATGTACATTACTTCCTGCTTCCGATCACGGGTGCGATGTTTGTGTATTCGTATATTCTGCGGGAGAAGGCGGGACATTATGTGTGGCTGTTTGTCGGACATGCGGCGCTGCGGCTGCCGATGTTCTTGCTGCCGGTATCGATGGAGACACAATGGTTTTATTTCCTGATTCCGTGTTATCTTTTTTTGGCATCTGTAAAAAGCACATGGAAAAATAAAAGGAAGCAGATGGATGAGCTTCCGTGGCCGTCCTTTTTGCTGTGCCTGATCGTGTACCTTGTGAGCGGACATCTTGGCGTACAGGGATTGCGGATCTATGCTTATGTGACGGCGCTGATTCTGCTTTTTCTGTATCTCGCACTTGTGTACACCGATGGCATGGAGAATTATCTGGATGCGACCAGTCATGTATCGGGAATCCCGATTCGGCAGATACTGTCTGTAAATACGATTATGGTTGGTGCGATCATTCTCTGTCTGACGCTTGGACTGGTGCTTGGGGAAGTGTTTGATTTTCGAAAAGTGATTGCGTTGATCGGGCAGGCGATATTGGCGGTAGTTCGTGTGATTGCAATGGTAATAGGACTTTTCTATCATTATATCAGTTTCTGGTTCCGTGGCGGAGAGGCAGAGACGAGCGAACACCAGCAGTTTGATGATGGCGATGTGTCATCTGGTGTTCGTTCGGTCGGACAGACACTGGAGCCGGTACTCTATGTTGGGTTGATCTGTCTGGGATTATTTATCGCGTATAAAGTGTTGGTACGATTCGTCCGGTTCCTGATGTCGAGACGCAATCTCTCGACGGATCAGGTGGAGCTGGTTGTGGTGAAAAAGAAGAAAGAAGAACAGAGGACGCATGCGGAAGAGAAGCGGCGGTTTTTATCGCGCAGGCAGCGGGCAAGACGATGCTATAAGGATTGCATTGAACGCTATCGTTACGATATCGCACTGGAACAGTCAAAAACCGGACGGGAGATCGAGAAGGAACTAAATGAGCAGTCGCTGGCGGATGTGTCGGAGCTGACGCGCTGCTATGAGGATATCCGTTATGGAGAGGCGGAGGTAGACCGGGCGATGCTGCAGAAGATGCGTCGGTTATCCAGCCGGTAGAATCGGACGAGATTTGACAGAATGTGGCATAAAATGGATTGAATAATCGGAATGCTTATGCTAAAATTAAAGTAACTTTGTTACGAGACTTTTAGAGTCAGATATGGGAGGACAAAAAACATGAAGAAAGTGGCTTATATTGCATCGGAGTGCGTACCATTTATCAAGACTGGCGGACTTGCGGACGTTGTTGGTACACTGCCGAGAATTTTTGATAAAAAGGAGTATGACGTGCGTGTCATCATTCCGAATTATATGTGTCTGCCGGCAAAATTCAAGGAGAAGATGCGTTATCTGACGCATTTCCATATGGATATTGGCTGGAAGCAGCAGTATGTCGGGGTTATGTATCTGGAATATGAAGGGGTTCCGGTATACTTTATTGACAATGAGTATTATTTCAATGGTTTCAATATTTACAGTGACGATATGAAATGGGATATCGAGAAGTTCTGCTATTTCAGTAAGGCAGCACTTTCAATTCTGCCAAGTATCGGATTCCAGCCGGACATCGTACATTGTCATGACTGGCAGGCAGGACTGGTTCCGGTATATTTGAAGACATTATTTGCAGACAATCCATTTTACAGTGGTATGAAGTCGATCATGACGATTCACAACCTGCAGTTCCAGGGAAGATGGGATATCAAGACAGTACAGGAGTATTCCGGACTTCCAGATTATCTGTTTACACCGGACAAGCTGGAGATCGACAAGGACGCGAGTATGCTCAAGGGTGGTCTTGTCTATGCGGATAAGATCACAACTGTATCGAATACTTACGCACAGGAGATTCAGACAGCTTATTATGGAGAGGGCTTGGACGGTTTGCTCCGTGCGAGAAACCAGAGCCTGTGGGGCATCGTAAACGGTATCGATTACAAGGATTACGATCCTGCTACAGATAAGAAGATCTACAAGAACTACACATTGAAGAATTTCCGCAAGAACAAGGTATCCAATAAGCTTGCATTGCAGAAGGAACTCGGACTTCCGGAAGATAAGAATGTCTACATGATCGGTATTATTTCCAGACTGACCGACCAGAAGGGCTTGGATCTGGTTGACCGTGTTATGAACGAGATCTGTACCGACGGTACGCAGTTTGTCGTACTTGGTACTGGTGAGCGTCGTTATGAAGATATGTTCCGTTATTATCAGGGCATCCATCCGGCAAAGGTATCTGCGAATATCTATTATTCAGACGAACTGTCACACAAGATGTATGCAGCATGTGATGCGATGTTAGTTCCATCCCGCTTCGAGCCATGTGGACTGACACAGCTTATGGCACTTCGTTATGGTACATTGCCAATCGTAAGAGAGACAGGTGGACTGAAGGATACGGTTATCCCTTACAATGAGTTCGATGGAAGCGGAACCGGATTCTCATTCGCAAACTACAATGCACATGAGTTGCTGAATACGATCAACTACTCAAAGCAGGTATTCTTTGACAAGAAGGATGCATGGCAAAGTATGCAGGAATGTGCAATGCAGCAGAATTACAGCTGGTCAAATTCCGCAGAGATCTATCAGAGACTGTATGAGCAGGTGTAAGAGGTTTGTTACAAGAATGGTTACATGTGATGTGTTGATTCGATGTGACAAATGAAATTAGAATATAAAAAAGAAAGCGATTTGATTTTTATCGAATCGCTTTCTTTTTATGATGATTGTTAAACAGAAGAGAAACATCCATCCGCCTCTGTTTCGCTTGCTTATTACTTGTCCTTGTTCTTCAGCGCTTTCTCTGCGAAAGCTGCTTCGTCGATGATCTCTTCCGGCTCAATCCCAGCCTTTAACTTCTCAATTTCCTCTACCGTAAGCCCGGACATCAGAGCTACTTCATCCACCGAAATATCCACCTTCAACATGCGCGTCGCAAGGTCGTATTTCGCTTTTGTTGTCTTATTCATAAGGTTAAACTCCTTTCGGTAATTTACTGCAAATTCTTCAGATACTCTTCATTGATTGCGAGCACCTGCTTCATTGCTTCCTCACCCGGTGCACCAATCGTATTTCGCTTGCTGACACAGGTCTTCAGGCTGATCGCATCATAGATATCATCCTCGAATACCGGGCTGATTGCCTTATATTCGTCAATCGACATATCCAGCAGGGACTTGTTATGCTCGATGCAGTAGAGTACAAGCTGACCGACGATACCATGTGCATCACGGAATGGAACACCGTGATTAACGAGATAATCAGCCGCATCGGTTGCATTTGTAAATCCGTTCATGGCACTTTTTTCCATGACAGGCTTGTTGAGCTTCATTGTAGAGATCATACCTGTAAACAAAGCGATACATCCTTTGACTGTATCAATCGCATCAAAGGTAAGTTCTTTGTCCTCCTGCATATCCTTGTTGTATGCAAGTGGAATGCCCTTCATCGTTGTGAGAATGGAAATCAGCGCGCCATACACACGTCCGGTCTTACCACGGACAAGCTCGGCGATATCCGGGTTCTTCTTCTGTGGCATGATGGAACTTCCGGTGCTGTATGCATCGTCTAACTCTACAAACTGGTACTCGTTGGAGTTCCAGATGATGATCTCCTCAGAGAAACGGGACAGATGCATCATGATCGTAGAGAATGCGGAAAGCATCTCAATCACGTAGTCACGGTCGGATACCGAATCCATACTGTTTAAGGTCGGACCTGCAAAATCCAGAAGGCTGGCAGTCAGGTCACGATCCAGAGGATAGGTTGTTCCAGCCAGTGCACCTGCACCAAGCGGACAATAATTCATACGTGTATAGATATCAGTCAGTCGGCTGTAATCACGCTTGAACATTTCCATATATGCACCAACATGGTGTGCAAATGTAACAGGCTGGGCTTTCTGTAAATGCGTAAAGCCCGGCATATACGTATCTACATTTTCTTTCATTAAAATGTGCAGCTCTTTCATCAGTGCTACAAGCAGCTTCTTAACTTCAAGGATTTCGTCGCGCACATACAGACGCATATCGAGTGCTACCTGATCGTTTCTTGAACGTCCGGTGTGCAGCTTCTTGCCGACATCACCGATCCGGTCAATCAGATTCGCTTCCACGAAGCTGTGAATATCCTCATACTTGGAAGAAATCTCCAGAGTTCCATTTTCTACATCGGCAAGAATGCCGTTTAAGCCATCGATGATCTGGTCGCGCTCCGCATCTGTCAGGATGCCGCTTGCTGCAAGCATTGTTACATGCGCGATACTGCCGCGGATGTCCTGTTTGTAGAACTTCTGATCGAAACTGATCGATGCATTAAAATTATATACTAACTGGTCTGTCTCCTTTGTGAAACGACCGCCCCATAACTGTGCCATAATCTACCTCACTTTATCTTCTGTAAATAATTTGCGCTGTGCTAAGGCATATAACAAGGGATTGATTTGTATCGTATATAATGTATCGCACCTAAGAAGTAATAAGGTGTTCTGATATCAGAGATTCCATATTGACGCAACCGCTGTCAATTCGCCATCCGTGGCTCAGTGACAGCTTGCCTGAACATCGTGTTCAGGCATTGCTGATGTGAACAGAACACCAATACTTCTAAGATGCGAACATATCATATACTACACAAATGAATCCCTTGCCATATGCCAAAGACATTGTAAATATTTACAGGTATTTAATGTTTGGAATATAATATACAACAAATCCTAAGAACCGACAAGACAAACGCGAAAAAAGGTTGCGATTTATACTTAGATAATTTAATATAATATAGATATATTGATAAGATCTGTATGTAGATGAAGCTGGCTGTATATACCGATTTATACGCAGACCATTGGAACACGCCGGCACTTAACGAACTGCATAGCAGTGAGTTTAGTACCGTTGCGTGTGGAAGTGAGCGAGAGCGCGTCTGCGTAGAATCGCGTATTACAGTCAGCTTCTATACCAACATGTAAATTAAAATAAGGAGCAAATTATGAGCGCAATTCTTGCAAATATAATCGCAACCGGCGACAGCGGCAAACCACTTCTGGTAGCCATCTGCCTGATCGTCTCCATCGTATTGATGGTCGTCCTGATCATGGTAGGTAAAGGTGGAAACGGAGAAGACGATGAGTCGGATGAGGAAGAAAAAGACAGGAGTAAGCATTAAATGAAGCAGAAAAAAGGAAAACTGCATATCATAATTCCCATACTTGTAGTTGCCGTGATCCTTGTGTTTTATTTTTTCAATTTCCGTATCGGTTCCTATCTGCATCCAGATGAGACCGCATACAGCATGGGAGAACTGACACAACTGGTGACCGAACAGATCAACGAAGGAAAGACGATTGGCAATTTCTATATATCGGGAATTTCGGAGAGTGATATCGGGAATATCAACGAGAATCTGTGCAGCATGAATGGTATGGTCGACCAGTATATGGTGACGGAGAAAAGCCATGATGGCATGCGGATTCAGTTGCGATATGAGATCTCGGACAATTATTATGTATGGCAGAAATATGTAAATGGTGCTGCAATTCCATCCGATCATGCACTTGCCTACAAGCTGTATGATAAAGTGGAAGAAGTATTGAAGCAGATCATCAAACCGGACATGACAGACTATGAAAAAGAGCTTGCCATCCATGATTATATTGTCGTGCATTGCCAGTATGGGTATGTGGAATCTTCCAAGGATTACGCGTACCGGGCATATGGTGCTTTGGTGCAGAACAAAGCGGTGTGTAATGGATATGCGGAAGCAATGGCATTGCTTATGACATGCGTCGGAATCGAAAACCAGATCGTAACCGGAACGGCGGATAATGAGCTGCATGCATGGAATCAGGTGTGCCTGGATGGAAACTGGTATCAGGTGGATGCCACATGGGACGATCCATTGCCGGATCGTGGTGTGTTTGCCGGACATGAGTATTTCAATGTGACGGATGAGATCATGGACGAACGTCATGACTGGAAACAGGATGCATTTCCGGCATGTGACAGTACCGATTATAATTATTACGAACAAAATGATCTGATCTGTGACAGCGATGCATTCCGCACACTGCTCAAGGATCAGGCATTGCGCAACAGTACAGGGACGATCGAGGTAGTTGTGACAGATTATACGACCGACTTTGATTATTCCTTTATGCAGGATGTGAGTGCGGTGCAGTATTTTCAGTACACGGAAGAGCCTTACGGCGCGTATGAACTGGTGACGGTTTATTTGAATCAGAGGTAGAAGATGGAAATAGTTGAGATAGAAGAAAAAGCAGAATATATAAAAGAGCTGTTTGAAAAGGAGAAATACGACAGCTTTTATCTGTACGAGGCGCGGGTGAAAACGAAGCTTGATTATTATGTAAATGGCAGGCTGAACAGTGACTATTTCGATACGGAGGCACAGGCGGATCTGCCGGAATATATCGAATGGAAGGATATCAAGGCGACCGTGTATGCGTATCTGAAAGGCGAACGGCTACCGATCGGGTTCAAGATCATCCTGATGTTTAACCGGGAGAATATCAGCCGCTTGCTGGAAATGAACAATCTGCCGGTCAAAGAGGAGGATGTGAGCGCCTTGTTTATGAACGTCGTCTATGAACATGAAACGCTGTCAGTGACAACCGGAACGTCCCTGAAGATATTTACGATGGACAAGACATTGGAGCATATCTGGGATGATACGATCAAGAAATATTATATTTAAAGTAGAATTATTAGCACTCAATAAAAATGAGTGCTAATTTTTCCTTGACATTCAAATTTCCAAGTATTATTATCTTATTTATGAAATACAAATCGTAAAAAATAAGTCTGCAGGAAAGAACAGCAGACTTGTGTTGATTATTAGGAGGTAATAAGACATGGAACGACAGGGTAATTTATCAATTAACAGTGACAACATTTTTCCGATTATTAAGAAATGGCTTTATTCCGATCAGGATATCTTCATTCGAGAGCTGATTTCCAATGGCTGTGATGCAATCACAAAATTAAAAAAGCTTGCTGTGATGGGCGATTATGAGGAAGTCGAAGGCGAGGAGTACAAGATTGAGGTGTACGCTTCTGCCAAGGATAAGACTTTGACATTCGTCGATAACGGTCTTGGTATGACCGAGGAAGAGGTTGATAAATACATCAACCAGATTGCATTTTCCGGTGCGACAGACTTCATCAACAAGTATAAGGACAAGGCTGGCGATGAGCAGATCATCGGTCATTTCGGACTTGGTTTTTATTCCGCATTTATGGTTGCGGATAAGGTAACGATCGAGACATGTTCCTATAAGGAAGGCGCAAAGCCGGTATATTGGGAGTGCGATGGCGGAACAAATTACACGATGAGCGAGAGCGACGACGATATCCGTGGTACAGCTATCACATTGTATCTGAATGAGGATTGCCTGGAGTACGCAAATGAGTACCGCGTAAAGGAAGTTATCCAGAAGTATTGTGCATTTATGCCATACAACATCTACTTTATCAATGAGGATAAGGAAGAGGAAGAGGCTGCCAAGAAGGAAGCCGAGAAGAAAGAAAAGGACAAGGTGATCGAGGTCGATACGACACAGGAAGATGAGCTTGTCGGCGATGCACCGAAGAAGGACGAGGCAGAAGAGAAGAAAGAGGATGCTCCAGAGGAAAAGGAAGAAGAGCGAAAGCCATTAAATGATACGAATCCTCTCTGGATGCGCAATCCAAAGGATTGTACGGACGAGCAGTACATTGATTTCTATCAGCATGTGTTCTTAGACTTCAAGAAGCCGCTCTTCTGGATCCACCTGAATATGGACTATCCATTTAACTTAAAGGGTATTTTGTACTTCCCGAAGATCAATACACAGTATGACCAGTTGGAAGGTACGATTAAGTTATATAACAATCAGGTATTTATCGCAGATAACATCAAGGAAGTTATTCCAGAGTTCCTGCTTCTGTTGAAGGGTGTCATTGACTGTCCGGATCTGCCACTGAACGTATCCCGTTCCGCATTGCAGAATGATGGATTCGTCAAGAAGATCTCGGATTACATCACGAAGAAGGTCGCTGATAAGCTGACTGGCATGTACAAGAACAACAAGGAAGATTACGAGAAGTATTGGGATGACTTAAGCCCATTCATCAAGTTTGGCTGCCTGAAGGATGAGAAGTTCTGTGACAAGATGACAGACTACATGCTCTTTAAGGATATCAACGGCAAGTACATCACACTTCCAGAGTACCTCGAAGAGGGCAAGGAGAAATACGAGAACAAGGTATTCTATATCTCCGATGAAGTGGCACAGTCCCAGTACATCAACATGTTCAAGGAAGAGGGCATGAATGCGGTTTATCTGACACACAACATTGATAACCCATACATCACACATCTGGAAGGTAAGAATGAAAATGTGAAGTTCCTGCGTATCGATGCAGACCTTGCCGATAACTTTGTCGGTGAGAAGCTGACCGAGGAGCAGACGAAGGAATACACGGATAAGCTTTCCGAGGCATTTAAGAAAGCAACTGGAAATGATAAGCTTGTAGTTAAGGTTGAGAGCATGAAGAACGAGAATGTATCTTCTGTCCTGACCGTATCTGAGGAGTCCCGCCGTATGATGGAGATGATGCGTGTCTACAATATGGGTGGTATGGATCCGAATATGTTTGGTGCCGGTGAGGCAGAGACACTTGTCTTAAATGCAAACAACAAGCTTGTAAAATACATCTTGGATAACCCAGAGGGCGAGTACAAGGATATGATCTGCAATCAGCTTTATGATTTGGCTGTCCTTGCGAACAAGCCACTCTCTGCCGAGAAGATGACAGCATTTGTAAAACGAAGCAACGATCTGCTTGGATTGTTGATTTAATTGCATAATATAAAGGAGTAAGAAAATGGCATTTGACGGAGTAACCGTGTCTGCGATCGTCAGTGAACTAAAGAAGAATCTGACAGGCGGACGTATCTATAAAATATATCAGCCGGAAGTGGATGAGCTGTGTCTGGTCGTGAAAAACCGGACAGAACAGGGCAACACAACCAGTCGTCTGGTGATCTCTGCAGATGCCAGCCTGCCGCTCCTGTATCTGACCGGGCAGACAAAGGAGAACCCGACGACAGCGCCGAACTTCTGCATGCTGCTACGGAAGCATATTGGAAATGCGCGGATTCTGTCCGTGACACAACCGAACTTTGAGCGAATTGTAGAGATGGAGTTAGAACACCTCGATGAGATGGGTGACCTGTGCCGGAAGAAGCTGATCGTTGAGATCATGGGAAAGCACAGCAACATCATCTTTACAGATGCAGATGGTACGATCATTGACAGCATCAAGCATATTTCCCATCAGGTAAGCTCCGTGCGGGAGGTGCTGCCGGGAAGAGCGTATGTATATCCACCGGCACAGGAGAAGGAAAATCCGCTTGAGATTGATATCAATTACTTCATGAATCATGTCCTGCGCAAGCCGGTACCGGTGACGAAGGCAATCTACACATCCCTGACAGGATTATCACCGGTGATCGCAAATGAGATCTGTTACCGGGCAGGTGTCGATGGCGGTATGAGTACAGCAGGGCTTTCGATGCAGGAGCAGGAAGATTTGTATGCAGCGTTTGATGCGATGCGTACAAGTATAAAAGAAGAACAGTTTGCACCGTGTATCGCATATCAGGGCTATGCACCGAAGGAATTTGCGGCGTGTACACTGACGATGTACGGAGAGGAAGCAGAGAACCTTCCGAAGAAGGATGTGGATGGACTGAAAGCATTTCCGTCGATGTCTCCGGTCATTGAAGAATACTATCAGGCAAAAAGTGTGGTAACGCGAATCCGACAGCGGTCAACCGATCTTCGAAAGATCGTCAGCAATGCGATCGAGCGGACGGCAAAGAAATACGATCTGCAGCGGTCGCAGCTAAAGGATACAGAGAAACGGGAGAAATACAAGGTATATGGTGAACTGCTGACTGCCTATGGATATTCGTGCAAACCGGGCGACAAGGAAATCACCTGTGAGAATTATTACGATGGAAGTATGATCACGATTCCGCTGGATCCGGAACAGTCGGCGATGGAGAACGCAAAGCGGTATTTCAACAAATATAACAAACTGAAGCGTACCTATGAGGCACTGATGGAGCTTACCGTAGAGTCGAAGGAGGAGCTTGATTATCTGCTTTCTGTGCAGAATTCACTGGAGATTGCGAAAACAGAAAATGATCTGCAGGAGATCAAGCAGGAGCTTGTAGAAAGCGGTTATGTACGCGGCAGATTTGACCGGAACAAACAGAAGAAACAGGCAAAGGCAAAGCCATTGCATTATATATCCAGCGACGGCTACCATATGTATGTCGGAAAGAATAATTTTCAGAATGAGGAGCTGACATTTAAGTTTGCAGAGGGCAACGATCTGTGGTTCCATGCAAAGCAGATGCCGGGTTCCCATGTGATCGTCAAGACAAACGGTGAGACAGAGATTCCAGACCGCACCTATGAGGAGGCAGCGAGACTGGCAGCGTATTACTCGACGGGCAAGGAAGCACCGAAGGTGGAAATCGATTATACAACGAAGAAAAATCTGAAGAAACCACCGAAAGCAAAGCCGGGATTTGTCATTTATCATACGAATTATTCGATGAGCATCGAGCCGGATATCCACGGGATTGCTGAAGCTTAAAACGTGAAATTAAACATCAAAACACCTTGATTTTTAGGGGTGCCTATACTATAATAATGTAGATTATCGTTCATGGATAAGAAAGAAACGATAATCTGCATTATTTTTATGTGCGCATATGCGCAGGGAGAAACGATTGCCGTAAGGCAACCGATGTATACAGGAGACTATCGTGATAAAAAGTATGACGGGCTTCGGAAGAGGCGAACAGGTAAATGACGATCGTAAGATCGTGGTAGAGATCAAGGCAGTAAATCACAGATTCTGTGATATGAACGTGAAGCTGCCGAAGAAGCTGAATTATTTTGAGACAGATATCAGAACCTGCCTGAAAGAGTATATTCAGCGAGGAAAAGTAGATGTATTTGTCACATACGAAGATTATACAAAGTCCAACGTATGTGTAAAATATAATAAGGAAATCGCAACCGAATATGTAAACTATCTGAACAGCATGGTAGAAGATTTCGGTTTGCAGTCAGATGTGAAGCCAGCGGTAATCGGCAGATTCCCAGAGGTGTTTACATTGGAGGAGCAGACTGTCGATGAGAATGAGATCTGGTCTCATTTGGAGGGCGTTGTCCGGGAAGCAGCCGAGAAGTTTGTAGAATCCCGCGTCCGTGAAGGTGAGAACCTGAAGAAGGATCTGCTTGCCAAGCTTGCTACGATGTCAGACATTGTGGCTTATATTGAGGAGAAATCACCACAGATCATCGAGGACTATAAGGCGAGATTGATCGAGAAGGTGGATGAGCTTGCAATCAATACACAGATCGATGATCAGCGTATCGCCGCCGAGGTTACAATGTATGCGGATAAGGTCTGTGTCGACGAAGAGGTTGTACGTCTCAGAAGTCATATTGACAGTACGATCAAGATTCTGACCGAGGGTGGTGCTGTTGGACGAAAGCTCGATTTCATCGTGCAGGAGATGAACCGGGAAGCAAACACGATTCTTTCCAAGGCAAATTCCCTGATTATTTCCGATAAGGGAATCGACCTCAAGACAGAGATCGAGAAGGTTCGGGAACAGATACAGAATATAGAGTAGGAGGAACCAGATAGATTATGGCAAAGAAAGGTTCTTTGATCGTCATTTCCGGATTCTCCGGTGTTGGTAAAGGTACCGTGGTAAAGAAGATGGTTGCCGAGTATGGTTACAGCCTGTCGGTTTCTGCGACAACACGTGCACCGCGGGAAGGCGAAGTAGACGGAAGAGAATATTATTTCAAATCCGTAGATGAATTTCGGAATCTGATTGATTATAATGGATTTATTGAGTGGGCACAGTATGTGGAAAACTACTACGGTACCCCAAGAAAATTTGTAGAAGATGAGATGGCGAAGGGACATGATGTGATCTTGGAGATCGAAGTGCAGGGTGCGATGAATGTCCGGGAGCAGTATCCAGATGCGATCCTTATCTTCATCACAGCACCGAGCGCAAAGGGACTCCGGGAGCGTCTGGCAGGACGTGGCACCGAGAGTGAGGAAGTCATCGACAAGCGCATGCAGCGTGCGGTGGAAGAGTCCGAGGACATGCAGCAATACGACTATATCGTTGTCAACGACGATTTAGATACATGTGTACACAGCGTACACTCGATTATTGTCGGCAGAAAATGTCTGCGTGAGAATAATCTGGAATTTATTGAAGAGATTAAAAACGAGCTGAAAGCTTTATAGGAAGGGAGATATAGACAATGATACATCCATCTTACACGGAATTAATGGAAGTGATTAACAGCGACGTAGAGCCAGGTGAACAGCCGGTTGTTCAGAGTCGTTATTCTGTGGTTATGGCAACTGCAAAGAGAGCCAGACAGATCATCGATGGCGCAGAGCCACTGGTAAAATCAGAGAGTGGTAAGCCACTTTCTACCGCAGTCAAGGAGCTGTATAGCGGAAAAGTTAAGATTGTCGGAGATGACGAGTAAAGAAACCAGAAAGGTTCAAAAAGGCTGCAGAACAAATGCTGTGGCCTTATTTACTTTTCACTTCTATTCTTTTAGGGAGGACAGCGTATGAAATTATTAGAAGTATTACAGGGACTGGATTATGAGGTTTTACAGGGAAAAGCGGATGTAGAGATCCGGGAGATCCAGAACGATTCAAGAATCGTACAGCCGGGAGATCTGTTTTTCTGTATCTCTGGTGCGGTATCCGATGGACATACATATGCAGAGGATGTAGCTGCGAAAGGAGCAGCCGTAATTGTCGTGGAAAAGCCGGTAAATGTGCCAGATACAGTGACCGTGATCCGTGTGGAGAGTACCCGGTATGCGATGGGTAAGATCAGTTCCGCATTTTATGGAAATCCTTCTGAGAAGCTGACGGTGATTGGATTGACCGGAACAAAAGGAAAGACGACGACGACCTATATGATCCGTGAGATGCTGGAGCGCTCTGGAATCAAAACCGGATTGATCGGTACGATTGAGATTATAGATGGAAGTCAGAAGATTCATGCGAACAACACAACGCCAGAATCTATGCTTTTACATAAATATTTGAAGAATATGGTAGAAAATGGCTGCAAGGCGGTCGCGATGGAGGTTTCTTCCCAGGGACTGATGTTAGACCGTGTAGCAGGTGTGGATTTTGATTATGGTATCTTCACAAATCTGTCGAAGGATCATATCGGACCAAATGAGCACGCAAGCTTTGAGGAATACCGCGACTGGAAAGCAAAGCTGTTCACACTTTGCAAGACAGGTATTTTTAATGTGGACGATGCAAATGCAGCGTATATGATGGAGCATGCAACCTGTGAGAAATTAACCTACGGGGAACGTGCAGATGCGGATTACCGTGCAAAGGATATCGAGCTGTACAGAGAAAAAGGTGTGCTTGGAATCCAGTATGCATTGTGCGGAAAGCTGGATGCGAAGATCGTGGTAGATCTGCCGGGTGAGTTCTCTGTGCATAATTCTCTGGCGGCGATCGCAGTGGCAGACCAGATGCAGGTTGGTATTGCAGATATTCAGAATATATTGAAGGAAGCAAAGGCACGTGGACGTGTGGAGATGATTCCAATCTCCGATGCATTTACGCTGATGATCGACTATGCACATAATGCAATGGCGCTGGAGAGTCTGCTCACAGCACTTCGCGCCTACAATCCGAAACGGCTGGTGACGCTGTTTGGATGTGGCGGAAATCGTTCCAGAGACCGTCGGTTTGAGATGGGAGAAGTATCGGGAACGATGTCTGATTTTACGATTATTACAAGTGATAATCCAAGAGACGAAGAGCCGCTTGCGATTATCGCAGATATTGAAACCGGAATGAAGAAAACAAACGGAGAATACGTGAAGATTGCAGACCGGAAAGAGGCAATCCGGTATGCAATCCTGCACGCAAAAGAGGGCGATGTGATCGTCCTTGCAGGAAAGGGACATGAAGATTATCAGGAGATTCACGGTGTGAAATATCACATGGATGAACGGGATCTGATTCGTGAGATTTTGGAGGAAGAGGATGTCACAAACATATGCGGATATAATAATCGATATTTCGCATAGTGCGATCGACCGGGTATTTCAATACCGGATCGGAGATGCATGGAAAGAACAGGTACAGGTTGGAAGTCTGGTAACGGTTCCGTTTGGAAAAGGAAATGCGCACCGGCACGGCTATGTGATCGGTATTACACAGACTCCGTCCTACGAACCGGACAAGATTAAGGAGATTGTCGATGTACCGCAGAAAGGCCTCCCAATCGAGGGAAAACTGATTCAGCTTGCTGCATGGATGCGGGAGACGTATGGAACAACGATGAATCAGGCACTGCAGACGGTGATGCCGGTCAAACAGACGGTGCGAAAGACTGCACAGAAGGTGGAGGAGACAACACTGCCGGATGCGAACTGGGAGTTTGTCACACTGAATGAAGAACAACAGGCGCTGGTCGATGCATTTGCGGAGGACATACAGGCAGGAGAGCTGCATACATATCTGTTGCATGGTGTAACCGGAAGTGGAAAGACAGAGGTCTATATCCAGTGTATCAAGGAAGTGATCCGGGAGGGCGGTCAGGCGATCGTGCTGATTCCGGAAATCTCGTTGACATACCAGACACTGGCGCGGTTCCGGAAGCATTTTGGTGACCGGGTGGCATTTGTCAATTCCAAGCAGAGCAAGGGCGAGAAATACGAGCAGTTCCGCAAGGCAAAGGAAGGGGAGGTCGATGTTGTGATCGGTCCCCGCTCGGCACTTTTTACGCCATTTCCGAATCTGAAGCTGCTTGTGATGGACGAGGAGCATGATTCGGCATTCAAGAGTGATCAGGCACCGCGTTATCATGCAAGAGATGTGGCAATCAAACGTGCGGAGCTGGACGGAGCCAGTGTGATACTTGGATCGGCGACGCCGAGTATCGAGAGCTATGCGCGGGCGGAAGCAGGACAGTACTGTCTGTGGGAGCTGAAAGACCGGCCGGATGGGGTGCGGGCACAGAAAATCGAGGTCGTGGATCTGCGGGAAGAGCTTCGACTTGGAAACCGCAGCATCATCAGCCGCAGTCTCTATGAGAAGATACAGGAACGGCTGGAGAAAAAAGAGCAGATGATGCTTTTTATCAACCGCCGGGGTTTCAACAGCTTTGTGTCTTGCCGGGCATGTGGTGAGGCAATCAAATGTCCAAGATGCGATGTGGCGTTGACGTATCATCAGCAGACAATGCAGGCACAGAGACAACTGGTGTGTCATTACTGCGGCTATACGACAGCGATGCCAAAGCAGTGTCCGTCTTGTAAATCGAATATGATTGCCGGATTTGGAACTGGTACAGAGAAGGTCGAAGAGGAAATAAAAAAATTGTTTCCTGCGATTAAGACCTTGCGGATGGACCGGGATACGACGATGCGCAAGGATGCAGGCGCGAGAATCCTGAAGCAGTTTGCGGAGGGAAAGGCAGATATGCTGATTGGTACCCAGATGATTGTCAAGGGACATGATTACAGCAATGTGACGCTCGTTGGTGTGATCCTAGCGGATTTGTCTCTATATGCAAATGATTACCGCGCGGGTGAGCGCACGTTTGATCTTCTGACACAGGCAGCCGGACGTGCCGGACGAGGCGAAAAAGAAGGAGAGGTCGTGATACAGACCTACCAGCCGGAGCATTATGCAATCGCTGCAGCCGCCAGTCAGGATTACAAGGCGTTTTATGATATGGAGATGGCATACAGGCGGATGCTTCGCTATCCACCGGTTTATGATATGCTGCAGATTCTGCTGACCGGAGAGTCCAAAGGAAAAGTAGAAAGCTATGCCGGGATTTTATGCCGGCATTTAAAGGAAAAGGCAAAGACATTACAATATACGCAGACAAGGATCATCGGACCGGGAGAAGCGGCGATTGGAAAGAT
The DNA here is from genome assembly GCA_963631525.1 of bacterium. Lineage (GTDB taxonomy): Bacteria > Bacillota > Clostridia > Lachnospirales > Lachnospiraceae > Coprococcus_C. The sequence continues at coordinate 36,268 of CAVGQQ010000008.1, read as the reverse complement.
CAACGATGAATACCGTTATGTGATCTATATCAAAGCACCGGGACTTGGCGCGATCACAACGCTGCGTGACTATATAGATACATGCAGCTGCGAGGGCGTGACGATCAGCGTGGATATGAACCCGATGACGGTCTGTTAAGAAAAAGAATATTTTTTAGATTATAATATAAATGGAGGGCATTATGGCAACGAGAAAGATACGTTTAGATGGTGATGATGTATTGAGAAAGGTCTGTAAACCGATTGAGAAGATGACACCGCGCTTACAGACTTTGATCGATGATATGTATGAGACGATGTATGAGGCAAATGGTGTGGGACTGGCTGCACCGCAGGTCGGTATATTAAAGCGCATCGTCGTGATCGATATTGGAGATGATAATGCCTATACACTGATCAATCCGAAGATTATCGAGGCGGACGGTGAACAGACAGGCGAGGAAGGCTGCCTGAGTCTGCCGGGTCTGCAGGGAACTGTGACAAGACCAAATCATGTGATCTGTGAAGCATATGACGAGGATATGCAGCTCCGTCAGATCGAGGGCGAGGGATTGCTGGCTCGTGCAATCTGTCATGAGTTAGATCATCTCGATGGAATTTTGTACAAGGACAAGGTAGAGGATGGACTTTACAAGGTAGAGCCGGTTGATCCAGAAGAGTAATCGAAGTTGGATGCGCAGCAGGGTAGAACATGGAGGTAGAGCATGAGAATCATATATATGGGAACGCCGGAATTTGCAGCGATTGCACTTTCGGCAATCGTGAAAGAGCATGAGGTAGTTGCGGTTGTGACACAGCCGGATAAGCCGCAGGGACGAAACCGCAAACTGGTGCCAACACCGGTCAAGGTGAAAGCACAGGAATATGAGATTCCGGTCTATCAGCCGGAGAAGGTGCGCGAGGCAGAGATGGTAGAGACACTTCGGTCATACAAGCCGGATGCAATCGTGGTGGCAGCATATGGACAGATTCTGCCGGAGAGTATTTTATCGATTCCGCCGTATGGCTGTATCAACATTCATGCGTCACTGCTTCCGAAATACCGTGGCGCAGCACCGATTGAGCGTGCAATCATCGACGGAGAGACGGTAACTGGTGTCACAACGATGTATATGGAAAAAGGACTTGATACCGGAGATATGATCGATAAGGTAGAGGTTGCTATCACACCGGAGGATACCGGAGCCTCGCTGCATGACAAGCTTGCTGAAGCAGGAGCAGCTCTGATTTTGGAGACACTTACCAAGCTTGAAAATCATACAGCCACACGCACGAAGCAGGATGATGCACAGAGCTGTTATGCATCAATGCTCTCCAAGGAGATGGGACGGATGGATTTTGCAAAGTCCGCAGAAGAACTGGAGCGCCTGATCCGGGGACTCAATCCGTGGCCATGTGCATATACAGAGATTGATGGTAAGAATGTGAAGATCTTCAAAGCGAAAGTGATCGCAATGGATGATGCATACAAGACACAGGCACAGGAAAAAGCGGAGCAGACACTGAACTTTGCACCGGGCGAGATCGTGGAGGTTGCGAAGAAATATTTCGTGATCGCGTGCGGTACAGGTGCATTGCAGATTCAGAATCTGCAGCCGGAGGGCAAAAAGCCGATGGATACGGTTGCTTATTTAAATGGCAATCCACTAAAGGCAGGCATGCGTGTAAATCAGGAGTAAAAGGAGAAACACATGGATACAAGAGACGTGGCATTGACCGTGTTGCTTGATATAGAAAACAATCAGACATTTTCCAATCTGGCACTTGGAAATGCACTTCGTAAAAATCAGTTTACGGACAAGGTGGAGCGTGCCTTTTTATCCAGACTGGTAGAGGGCGTTACCGAGACGAAATTGCGGCTGGACTATGTGATCGACCAGTATTCAAAGACGAAGGTAAAAAAGTGTAAGCCAGTGATTGCCTGTCTGTTGCGGATGGGATGCTATCAGATTCTTTTCATGGACAGCGTACCGGATTCAGCTGCATGCAACGAATGTGTGAAGCTTGCGAAAAAACATGGTTTCGCCGGACTTTCCGGTTTCGTGAACGGCGTGCTTCGGACGATCGCACGGGAGAAAGCGAAGATTGCATATCCGGATCAGGAAAAAGAACCGGAGAAGTATTTGTCGGTGCTGACATCGACGCCGCTCTGGCTCGTACAGAAGCTTATCATGGAGTATGGCACAGAGCGCGCAGAAACGATCTTACAGGCAGCATTTGCAGACCGGAAGACGAGTATCCGGCTCAATGCACATCGAATCGAAGAAAACGGAGAGACACCGGATTCCTATAAAAACCGACTGGAAGAGGCAGGCATAACGGTTGAACCGGGGGCATATTATGAAGGTGCATGGCTGTTAGCGGGGTATGATTTCATACATAAGATCCCTGGGTATAAGCAGGGATATTTTACCGTGCAGGATGAAAGCTCGATGTGTGCGGTTGCGGCAGCAGGCATCCAGCCGGAGGATTTTGTCATGGATATCTGTGCGGCACCGGGCGGAAAGACGACAGCGGCAGCAGAGATCGCCAGAAAGGGGCATGTACTTTCTATGGATATCGCAGAGGATAAGCTCGATCTGATCGAAGAAAACGTGGAGCGATTAAAACTTTCCAATGTGGAGATTCATTGTCAGGATGCGACAGATTATATGGCAGAGCAGGAAGAAAAAGCAGATGTGGTTATTGCGGATCTGCCTTGCTCCGGACTTGGTATCATGGGACGGAAGAATGATATCAAATACCGGGTGACAGAGGAACAGATCGGGTCACTTGTGGAACTGCAGCACACGATACTGCAAAATGCCTGCCGCTATGTGAAAGCGGGTGGAACGCTTTTATATAGCACCTGCACGATCACAAAGGAAGAAAATACTTTGCAGGTGGAGCGTTTCTTAAAGGAACATCCAGAATATATATTAAAAGAACAACGACAGTTCTTACAGGGCATCGATGCCTGTGACGGATTTTATTATGCGGTACTGCATAAGCTAGGAGATTAGAATGGACATCAAATCAATGTACCTTGCGGAAATTGAACAGTGGATGAAAGCACATGGACAGCCGGCATTCCGGGCGAAGCAGGTGTTCCAGTGGATGCATCAGAAGTATGTGGCATCGACGGAGGATATGTCAAATCTTCCGAAGGCACTGCGTGCACAGATGGACGAAGAAGGATTTGAGCATATCGAGGCAGAGACAAGTCAGGAATCCAAATCGGACGGCACAATCAAATTCTTATATCGCCTGTCGGATGGACAGATGATCGAGACGGTGTTTATGCGTCACAATTATGGAAATTCAGTCTGTATTTCATCGCAGGCAGGCTGCCGGATGGGGTGCCGTTTCTGTGCGTCGACGATTGGCGGACTGGTGCGGAATCTGACTGCGTCAGAGATGCTGGAACAGATCTATGCGACGAGCCGGATCACCGGAGAACGTATCAGTCATGTGGTCGTGATGGGAACGGGAGAACCACTCGATAATTACGAGAATCTGATTCGGTTTTTGCGCCTGCTTATCGATGAGAATGGCTACAATTTAAGCGCCAGAAATATCACGGTTTCAAGCTGCGGAATCGTACCGCGTATCTATGATCTGGCAAAGGAGGATATCCCGATCACCTTTGCACTTTCCTTACATGCACCGACGGATGAAGAGCGAAAAGAACTGATGCCGGTTGCACACCAGTACACACTGGCAGAGACATTGGATGCCTGTCGGGAATATTTCCGGCAGACCGGGCGGAGAGTGACCTTTGAGTACAGCCTTGTAAAGGGCAAGAATGATACAGAGGAGCAGGCGAGAAAACTGGCGAAGCTGCTTGCGGGTATGAATTGTCATGTCAATCTGATTCCGATCAATCCGGTGGAGGAACGCGATTACGAGCGAAGTGACAGTGATTCCGTGGAAAAATTCAAATCCACTCTTGCAAAATATCACATAAATGCTACAATAAGGAAGAGTATGGGTAGCGATATAGATGCTGCCTGTGGTCAGTTACGAAGGAAATATGCGTTTCATCATCAGGAGGATTCCCATGCATTCTAGTGGAAAGACGGATACCGGGATCAAACGTAATAACAATCAGGACAGTATTTTTTTCAGTGACACTCCGGTCGGTCCACTTCCGAATCTGTACATCGTAGCAGATGGAATGGGCGGACATCGCGCGGGGGACAAAGCATCGAGGATGGCGATTGATATTACAGTGGATTTCATAGAGAAGTCCACAATAGAAAATCCGGTAGCACTGTTAAAACGGGCAATGTTATTTGTAAACAATGAAATATATAAGGCGGCGTGTGCAGATCCCGATTTAAATGGGATGGGAACGACGATGGTAGCAGCCGTGGCACAGGATGGGAAGCTGTATGTGGCGAATGTCGGCGACAGCAGATTGTATGCGATCGGCGGAGAAATCCATCAGATTACAATGGATCATTCCCTTGTAGAGGAGCTGATCCGAAAAGGTGAACTGGAACGGAAAAAAGGACGCAATCATCCGGAGAAGAACATCATTACGAAAGCAATGGGTTCGAGAGATGAGATGATGCCGGACTTTTTTGAGATAGATATAAACACGGAAGAAAAATATCTGTTATGCTCAGACGGGTTATCGAACATGGTCGAAGATGACGAAATAAGGGATATTGTTTCCGAGGAAGACGATTTGGACCGAATTGCACAGGAGCTTGTGGATCGGGCAAATTATTATGGTGGTTCGGATAATATATCCGTAATTATTATATCGGCATAGAGATGACCGAATAGAGAACGAATATAGCAGAAAGGGTTGAAATCATGTTAAAACCAGGAATGATATTATGTGATAGATATGAGATTTTGGACGTGGTCGGCGCAGGCGGAATGTCCATTGTCTATAAAGCAAGAGACCATAGATTGAATCGGAATGTGGCGATCAAGGTGTTGAAGCCGGAGTTCAGCAACGATAAGAATTTTGTGACGAAGTTCCGGATCGAGGCGCAGGCTTCTGCAGGACTGACACATCCGAATATTGTAAATGTATATGATGTTGTTGATGATGAAGGTATCTACTGCATCGTGATGGAGCTGGTAGAGGGCATCACATTAAAGCAGTATATTGAGCAGAACGGTCGTCTCAATATGGAGACAGCCATCAATTTCTCCATTCAGATCGCATCTGGATTGGAAGCAGCACATGAGAACCATATTATTCACCGTGACATCAAGCCACAGAATATTATTGTATCAAAAAATGGAAATATCAAGGTCACAGATTTCGGTATCGCCAAGGCAGCGAGCAGCAATACACTGACATCCGGCGCGATGGGCAGTGTGCACTACATATCCCCAGAGCAGGCAAGAGGCGGATACAGCGATGAGCGAAGCGATATTTATTCGCTCGGTATTACGATGTATGAGATGGTAACCGGAAGAGTACCGTTTGAGGGAGATAACAATGTATCGGTTGCGCTCATGCATATCCAGAATGAGATGATTCCACCGAGACAGTATTATCCGGATATTTATACCAGCTTTGAGAAGATCATCCTGAAGGCGACACAGAAGAAGCCAGAACGCAGATATCTGACCGCCAGCGCATTGATCGCAGACTTAAAGCGTGTGCAGAACAATCCGAATATTGACATCGTGGTTGCACCAACTTCAATCACAAACAGCCCGACACAGGAGTGGACGAAGGAAGACGTACAGGCAATCCGTAACGGAAGTGCAAACCGTGACCTGTACAGCCAGCCATACGACAATCCACCCGTATCACAGGAGATGGGCGAGATCCGTCCGATCGGATATAACTCTACCCCGCAGGCAAACAACGGCAGAATCAATGAGCTTCTGCAGGAGGATGATGACGAATGGGAAGAGGATGATTATGAGCCGGAACCACAGCCAAAGCGTGGCAATCTGAAGAAGGTTCAGGATTATGATGACGATGAAGAGTTAGAAGAAGAGGAAGATCCAGATGGCATTGATCCGGGTATCCGGAAGGCGGTTACAATCGCAGGTGTAGCAACTGCCGTGATCATTGCAATCATTATTATAGTCGTACTTGGTAATGTACTTGGCTGGTTCAAGTTTGGTTCCAAGAAGGATAACAAGAATAAGATCACAACAGAGGAAGTACAGTCCATCGCCATGATCGGTGTCACAGGCGTTTCAGAAGATGCAGCACTGAAGATGCTTTCAGATGCAGGCTTTACAAATGTCAAGACAGAGCATGTAGAGGACGAGAAGACACAGGAAGGTTACGTCTTCGAGCAGAGCGTGAAGGAAGGCGAGACGATTCCGGCGGATCAGGAGATCGTGCTCAAGGTCAGTGCAGGTGCAGAGGAAGTCGATGTACCAGATGTCAAGAATTATGAAGATTCACAGGCAGTAACAATATTGACAGAAGCAGGGTTTGAAGTAAGCCATGCATATGAATACAGCGATGATGTCGAGAAAGATAAGGTTATTAAGACCGATCCGGAAGGTGGCACAAAGGCTGCTAAGGGTTCTAAGGTAATTGTAACCGTCAGCAATGGTTCCGAGAAGAAGGAAGTAGAAGTTCCGAACTTAGGAGGACTTACAGAGGCACAGGCAAGAGATTCGCTGTCAAGCAAGAAGCTTTCTGCCGGAAATGTCACACATGCAAACAGTGACAGTGTCGCAGCAGGTATGGTTATCAGTCAGAATCCAGCTAGAGGAACAACTGTGACAGAGGGTGACAGTGTTGATTTTGTCATCAGTGATGGACCAGAGCAGAAGGCAAAGAAATATACGGCAAATATTTCCGGAACCATTACATGTAATGATGCAGCCTTAGACGGATCAGCCGTTACGGTTCAGGTAATATTTAATGGTGGCGCTGTGTATGAGCAGACAATCACAGTCACATCAGGAAACTCTTATAATGTATCTGCGACTGTACCAAATCTGGATTCACAGGGTGGCAGTGCAAGCTTTGTAATTCTGGCAGGCGGAACGGACGTGACAAGTTCATTCTCCGTACCGGCACCGAATGTTTCTTATTCGGAAGAATAAAAGAAGTATAGGAAGTCTATGCAGGGAAAGATTATGAAAGGTGTGGGTGGATTTTATTATATCCACCCACATAATACTGTAAAAACCATATATGAGTGTAAAGCGAAGGGTGCGTTCCGCAACCAGAAGATCAAACCGGCAGTTGGCGATGATGTAGAGATTGAGATCATCAGTGAACCGGATAAGACAGGCAATATCGTGGAGATCCTACCGCGTGAAAATCTGCTGATAAGACCGGCGGTTGCAAATGTCGATCAGGCTGTGATCGTATTTGCGCTGGCAGATCCAAAACCGAACTACAATCTGTTAGACCGGTTTTTGATCATGATGGAACAGCAGGGCGTCGACACATTGATCTGCTTTAACAAATCCGATCTTGTAAGTGAGCAGGAAGCAAAGGAAATCTGTGATATCTATGCAGGTGCCGGCTATCAGGTGTTCCTGACGGTTGCAAAGGAGAATGTCGGAGTTGAGGCATTCCGGGAAGCAATCCGGGGGAAGACAAGCGTCTTTGCAGGACCGTCTGGCGTTGGAAAATCGTCGATGTTAAACGCATTGCATCCGCAGGCACAGGTGCAGACCGGAGCGGTCAGTGAGAAGATTCGAAGAGGAAAGCATACAACGAGACATTCCGAGCTGATCTACATTGAGGAAGACACGTATATCATGGATACACCGGGATTTAGTTCTCTTGTGATCGAGGACTTAGAACCGGAAGATTTAAAGGAATATTTCCGGGAGTTTGAACGTTATAATGGCCGTTGCAAATTCAATGGCTGTGTGCATATACATGAGCCGGAGTGCTTAGTGAAAGAAGCGTTGCAGGTGGGGACGATCTCGCAGCTACGCTATGACAATTATGTACAATTATATGAGGAATTAAAAAATAAAAGGAGATGGTAGGTATGAATATTCTTTCACCGTCATTGTTATCAATTGATTTTAACCACATTGAACGAAATGCAAAGGTATTGGACGAGGCAGGCGTGAAATGGTTCCACTTAGATGTTATGGATGGAACTTTTGTACGAAATATCTCCTTTGGACCACCGGTTATCAAATGTATCCGGAAGGTCACAGACAGCTTTTTTGATGTACATCTGATGATCAATGAACCAATCCGTTATATTGATGCATTTGCAGATGCGGGTGCAGACATGCTGACGGTACATTACGAGGCATGTAAGGATCTGCAGGAGACAATCGACGCTGTCAAGGCAGCAGGTATGAAGGTTGGTATCGCTGTGAATCCAGAGACACCGGTACACTGGTTAGAGTATTACATCAATCAGGTGGATATGGTGCTGATTATGAGCGTCAATCCGGGCTTTGGCGGACAGAAGTTTATGCCGATCGCCCTTACGAAGCTGCAGGAAGTAAAGGCACTTGCCGAAGAGCGGAATCCAGAGCTTCTGATCGAGGTGGATGGCGGTATCACGGTTGACAACGTACAGGATGTATTAGATGCCGGAGCCAATGTTGTCGTTGCAGGTTCCGCCGTATTCAAGGGCGACAAGAAAGCAAATATCGCAGCTTTCATGGAGAAGCTGAACGCATAGAATATAGAAATGGAAACAGAGAGCAAATATTGTCTCATTGTCACGGGCGGCTCGACCGATCAAGGTCTGCTTACAGCCGTTTATGAAGGTGCATATGGATATCCGGTTCATCCGTATGTGATCGGTGTGGACAAGGGACTCGAAGCATTAGAAAAATTAGACATCGAACCGGATCTGATAATTGGAGATTTTGATTCCGCAAATGACGGCATCAGAGCGAAATATGTGACAAGCCCTGATGCCGTTGTGCGTGAGAAGTGTATTGTGTTAAATCCAGAGAAGGATTTTACGGATACACATGTTGCAATCTTAGAGGCGGCAAAACGGGGATTTACACGGGCATTGCTGCTCGGTGCAACCGGAACCAGACTGGATCATACGCTCGGGAATCTGGGACTGCTCTATACATGTTATCAGGAGGGAATCTGCGCGGAGATTTTAGATCTGCATAACCGGATATCCCTGATTGAAAAAGAAAAGATAGTTCGTGCAGAAAGTCTGTATGGACCTTACATATCTTTACTGCCCTTTTCGGAGTGCGTGAAGGGCATTACCCTCAAAGGTTTTAAATACAATGCGCATGACCTGTCGATCAAAAAGGGAGAGACGATAGGACTTAGCAACGAATTAAGAGAGGAGGAAGGTCACATAACGATTGGAGATGGGTACCTGTTTCTTATGGAGACCAAAGATTAAATGTCAACATGGGTAATACTTGCATTTGTAATTTACATGATTTTCATGTTGGGAATCGGTATTATTACAGCTAGAAAGAACAAAAGCTCGGATGATTACTTCTTAGGAGGTAGAAACTTGGGAGGATGGGTGACAGCCCTCTCTGCACAGGCATCCGACATGAGTGGATGGATGCTGATGGGACTTCCTGGCTGTGTCTATGCATTCGGTGCGAATCAGGCTTGGATCGCAATCGGTCTTTTGATCGGTACGATTTTAAACTGGGTGATCGTCGCAGGCCGTCTGCGCCGCTATACGATCAAGGCGGGCAATGCAATGACGATTCCGGAATACTTAAATAACCGGTTCCGTGATAAGCACAACATCCTGATCACAATCTCAGCAATCGTTATCGTGATCTTCTTTGTGGTATATTCTGCATCTGCATTTGCATCTGGCGGAAAGCTGTTTGCTTCCATCACGAAGCTTAATTATCATCAGGCACTGATCGTAGGTGCGGTCGTTATTTTGATCTATACCTTCCTTGGTGGATTCCTTGCCGTTTGTACAACAGACTTTGTACAGGGTATGATGATGTTAGTAGGTGTACTGGCAGTTCCAATCTTAGTTGTGATCGTGCTTGGAACAGGAAACATTGTACCGAACCTTGTGAATTCCGGTCTGAATGTGGATGCGAAGGATTATCTGAATATTTTCATGCAGGATGGCAAGCCGATTTCCGGTATCAGTATTGCATCCCAGCTTGCGTGGGGACTTGGCTACTGTGGTATGCCACATATCCTTGTTCGTTTCATGGCAGTCCGCGATGAGAAGGAGCTTGCAAAATCCAAGAAGGTTGCTATCGTTTGGGTACTGATCTCACTTGTACTTGCCTGTGTGATCGGTGTGCTTGGACGTGCATATCTGTATCCGATGGTACTTTCCAACGAAGGTGCGCAGTATGAGAATGTTTATATCGAGATGATTAAGAAACTTTTCATGACAGATTATGCGTTGCCGTTTATCGGTGGTCTGTTGCTGTGTGGTATTTTAGCAGCGATCATGTCAACCGCAGATTCCCAGCTTCTTGTATCGTCTTCCGCAGTAGCAAACGACCTGTTCAAAGGTGTGTTCTTCAAGAAGCTCAAAGATAAGCAGGTGTTGGTCATTGCGCGTGTAACCGTATTTGTTGTTGCAATCATTGCGATCGTAATTGCATGGAATCCAAATTCATCAATCATGAATCTGGTCAGCGATGCATGGGCAGGACTTGGTAGTGCGTTTGGTCCGGCAATCCTGATGTCTCTTTACTGGAAGCGTATGAATCTGGCAGGTGCTGCAGCCGGTATGGCGAGCGGTGGTCTGACAGTTATCATCTGGGACTACGTTAAGTGCTGTACTCTGGATGGGGTTCATGTAACACCGGCAACTTATACAGGTGTATATTCTCTGTTAGTTGGATTTATCATCAGCCTTATTTTCATCGTTGTTGTATCACTTGCAACACCGAAGGTCAGTGATGAGATCATGCAGGAATTTGAAGATGTGAAGAATGGAAACATCAATGCATAAATAGAATAAAAAAGAAAATGCCGGATGCGAGCCGGCATTTTCTTTTTGTATCTTAAAAAGAGAGGATTTATGAAAAAACTATGGTTATAATATAAGTTATAATTATGAACAAATTATGACATAAGTTGAAAGTTTGTGTAAATAATCGGGCAAAGTGTAAGATTTAACAAGGAAAATCAGGAGAAAACAGGATATGCAGATCAAACTGATCGTAGTTGGAAACGTAAAAGAAACGTTTTATCAGAACAAAATAGAGGAATTTCAGAAACAGATCAACAAAAAAATGCCAATACAACTGATCTGTCTCAAGGATGAAAGTATACCGAAGCAGACCTCGGATACGGTCATTCGCAAGATTAAGGAGACAGAGGGAGAGAAGATTTTAAGCCAGATACAGAACACTGATTATGTGGCGGCGCTTTGTATTGATGGAAAGAAGATGGATAATTCCAAAATCAAAAGGAGCATAGAAACCGCGGAACAGAGAGGAAAGACAAGTATCGCATTTGTGATTGGGGGATCACTGGGACTGTCAGATGCCGTGGTGAAACGTGCAGATGAGAAGATCAGCTTTTCCAATATGACATTTCCGCATCAGCTCATGCGTGTGATGCTCATGGAAGTGCTGGCGGATACTATTTGTGGTAAGTAATGTGATTTAAGATCGTGTAAGCACGGTAGAGCTGTTCCGTGAGAACAACGGTCGTCAGGTCGATGGACATTGTAAATCCGGAAAGTGAGAACCGGGGAAGCTTTGTGGTATCCAGATCCAAAGCAGCCGTATCGGTAGTTGCTTCGCTTTGCTTTGCAATGACAAATTCGATGCGGGAATAACCGGACAGACCAAGCTGTTCTATCTTTGCTGCGAAATCTTCCGATGAAATTGTCTCCGTGCCGGGAACGACACAGAAGCAGGCAGACGAATTCTGCAGCTCTAATTTTGAAAAGTCCTTATAATAGATACATTTCACACGACAAAAAGCGGAGAGGCGTTTGATATATTCCGCAACCGCTTTCGTGTACTCTGTATCCAATTTCTTTTTTTCAATATGAATCAAAATTTCCATAGAAATATTATAACATACTTCTTTTCATATGTCCCTGAAAATGGTAAAATAAATATAACCGTGCCTAGGAGTATATTGTGATGGCATGAAATGAAAATATGCTGATAGAGGATAACTATGACAGATAAAAAGATTTTAGTATTAGATATTGATGGTACACTTGTGAATTCGGAGAAAAAGATTACACCGGAGACACTGAAATATTTGAAGATGATACAGGAGCAGGGACATATTGTTGCACTGGCATCTGGCAGACCATTTCCGGGATTGAAGCAGTATTCGGATGCTTTGGGGCTTGCGGAATATGGCGGCTATGCGTTGAGCTTTAACGGTGGCAAGGTGATTTCCTGTGCGACACAGGAAGTGATCTATACGAAAGCAATTCCGAACCGTTATGCGAAAATTCTCTATGAATTCGCGAAGGAACGCCACATTGGTATGGTCACATACAAGGACAATCAGGTGATTACCGGAACGGATACCGATGGGTATATGGAGTTTGAGGCACGGCTCAATCATATGGAATTATGTCAGGTCGACGATTTCCTTGGGGTTGTGGATTTTGATATGATCAAGTGCCTGATGACCGCTGAGCCAGAAGTCGCAGAACAGTATGAGAAGGAGCTTGCAGCACTCGTTGCACCGGATCTGAATGTATTCCGTTCGGAACCGTATTTCATTGAGATTACCGTGCAGGGCGTGGACAAGGCAGAATCAATCGCACGGCTGCTGGAGCATATTGGCATGACAAGGGAACAGTGTATCTGCTGTGGCGATGGTTTCAACGACAAGACGATGGTGGAATATGCGGGAGTCGGTGTTGCGATGGGAAATGCACAGCAGGTTGTAAAGGATGTTGCTGATTATGTGACAGCTTCCTGTGATGAGGATGGACTGGTAGAAGTGATTAAGAAGTTTGTATTGTAGAATGAAGGGCAGAAGATGAAGGAATATTTGATATCGACCAAAGCGGATACTTTGGCTGATCTGCGTGAAATTGTAAAGCATTCTTATATTGAGGAATTAAGCATTGTATATGCGGAGGATTTCTTTGTAAATCCGGCAGGTGTGATTGCAACGATCAAGGAACAGTTTACCGGAGAGACAATCGTTGTGCGAAGCTCCTCAAGAAGTGAGGATAATCTGGAGACAAGCAATGCCGGACACTTTGAGAGTGTGCTTGGGGTTGATGCATCGAACGATGAAGCAATCACAAAGGCAATCGAGAAGGTGTACCGCTCTTATGTGGAGGGAGATTTCACAGAAGAAGCAAAACAGAAGCTGATCGAGGCAAACGAAGAAGTTTTGGTTCAGAGACAGACTGAACATGTACGGATTTCGGGTGTTGTATTCACCCGGGATATTATATACAACCGTCCGTATTATATGGTGACGTATGATGATAATGGAAGCACGGATTCTGTGACAAGTGGTGTCCGTGGCAAGACGAAATGGATCGCAAAAAATGCATCCAGAGAGTTTTTGGAATATGAGTTTGTAGATTTGCTGATAGCAGTCAAAGAAATTGAGAAGATTTATGAGTATGTTTCAGCACTCGATATTGAATTCGCAATTCTGGAGGATGGGAAAGTTGTGATTTTTCAGGTGCGTCCACTGGCGGCGGCACTGAAGATCATTGCACCGATGACAGACCGGGAATTCAAGGATACGAAGGCACTTGCAAAGTGCAAATATCTGGATACGTTCCATATTCTTTCGGATATGGCATTCTGGAATCCGGCGGAGAGCATCGGTAGCAATCCGAGACCACTTGATTATTCCCTGTACCGGGAACTGATCACGGCACATATCTGGTCCGCAGGGTTACAGCCGCTCGGCTATCAGCCGGTGCGTGGAGAGCTGATGCAGAAGGTCGGCAATAAGCCGTATATATCAGTGAATTATACATTTGATGGTCTGACACCGGCAGGATTGCCAGAAGATCTGTGTTATAAGTTAAATCAGTATTATGAGCAGAAATTAAGACAGGATAAGACGGCACATGATAAGATTGAATTTGAGATCATTTTCAACACCTATGATTTTATGACGGATACTCGTCTGAAAGAACTTGCGGAATATGGCTTTGATGATGCGGAAATCTCACAGCTTCGAAATGCACTCTTTAACATTGCAAAGCAGACATTGGAGCATTATGAAGAGATCTGCGAGGAGGATCTGCGGTCACTTGGACAGCTCACTGAGCTGCGCCATGAGCTTCGGAAGCATACACCGCTTGCAGAGACAAATGTCATGAAATTGTACAGCTACATTGACGAATTGCTGGATTCAATCAAGGATCATGGGACACCGCAGTTTACAAGACAGGCGCGCTGTGCATTTATGGCGCGTAGCTTTTGCCGGACGCTGGTGGAAAAAGGATATTTTACGAAGCAGGAGATGGATGATTTTATGTTGTCTATTCCGACGGTCGCTTCGGAGTTTGAACGTGATTTTGACTTATACAGCCATGGCAAGCTGAGCCGGGATGATTTCAATCATCTGTATGGACATTTGAGACTTGGCACGTATGATATCCGTTCAGACAGCTACCGGAATATTTATTTTGATGTGGCATCTGCCAATCTGACCGGAAACAACAAGACAAAGCAGAAAGCAAAGAGTCTGGATAAAGAGAAACTGCAGATAGCACTTGATGAAGCAGGAATCGGTGTGACACCGGAGAAGTTCATCGAATTTATCAAGACGGCAACACAGAACCGCGAGTATTTTAAGTTTGAGTTTACGAAATCGCTGTCACTGATGCTGGATGTGATTGTGAAGCTTGGTGAGGTGATGGCAATTGCCAGAGAAGATATGTCTTATCTGGAAATTCAGGATCTCTTAAGCTATCACAGCCGGGATTCCTATATTCAGACGATTGAGACACGACGACGGTTTTATCATGTGAATTCCTACCTCGTATTGCCAGAGGTCATCTTCGATGTCGGCGATATTGATGTGATTGACATTGATGAGGCGAGACCGAATTTCATTACGAACAAGGTTGTGGAGGCACCGATCGTTAATCTCGATGAGGATCATGATTCCGATATCACCGGAAAGATCGTAGTGCTTACGAAAGCAGATCCGGGGTATGACTGGATCTTTGCGAAGGATATCGCCGGATTTGTAACGAAATATGGCGGTGCGGCATCGCATATGGCAATCCGGTGTGCGGAGTTTGGAATTCCGGCAGCCATCGGCTGTGGAGAGAAGATATACCAGCGGATTCACCGGATGCAGCTCATGTGTCTCGATTGTGAAAATGGAAGAATTACGGAAAAGCAGAGTCAATAAATTGATTTCGGGGTAGGCATGGTGTATAATGAAATGATGAGACAAGGAGGAGGTCTACATGGGATTTTTTAAAGATTTCAAGCGTGATTTTGCACAGGCAGTCAATGAGCTGATGCCGGACAAGGATGAGCTTGGTGCAGAATACGATGATGAAGATATGGTAAATACATTTGATGAAAATGACCAGATGGAGGTTGCACCGGAAGATCTGCTGGAGGATCTTGATGAGATCCGGATTGACAGACCGGAGCCGGAGATGCCGGAGGCATCTGACAATCTGGAGCAATTCTCCAATGTAGAGACAACCGAGAAGGAGAAGCCGGAAGAAGAGACTTCCGTCTTTGATACCGTGCCGGAGGCAGAGGTGATACAGGATGAACTGGAGATGGAACCGGAGCCATTCTCGGAGGATGAACTCGAACCAAAACCGGATACCGAGTATTTGCAGGCAGAGACGGTGACAGAGGCTGGCACAGAGAAAGCGGAGGATGTGCCGGAAGAGACAGATGAGTTAAAGGCGCTCGATGCACTTGACGAGGAAAATATGCTGGAACATACCGAGGAAGCACTGTTGATCGAGCCGGAGACAGAAAACAAGCAGGAAGAACTGCAGAACTTTCTGACGGCAGATCTGGAGAAGGCTGTGGAGGATACCTTGGCAAAGCAGGCAGAGGAAGAGACGCAGATAGAAAATGAACGCGTACAGGAGGATGCAGCGATGGGGACAACCGTGGATACAGCAACAGCAGAAAAGACAGATGTCAGCTCTCTTGTGGAGGCAGATACGACATATATTACAAAGACAACGGTCATCAACGGGGATCTGCAGACGGATGGCTGCATCGATCTGATTGGAACGGTCAACGGCGCAGTCAGTTGTGATGGAAAACTGATCGTGGGCGGTTCGATCAACGGAGATGTGCAGGTCGGTGAGCTGTATGCGAATGCGGCAAGAATCGAGGGCGATGTACATGTCGTAGATGCAGCAAAAATCGGTGTAGGATCGGTGGTTGTCGGAAATGTATTTGCAGGTTCTGCTGTGATTGCGGGAGCAGTCAAGGGTGATATCGATGTACAGGGACCTGTGATCGTGGATTCGACCGCGGTAATTATGGGAAATATAAAGTCAAGATCCGTACAGATTAACAACGGTGCAGTGATCGAAGGAATGTGTTCACAGTGCTATTCGGAGATTGATGTTAAGAGCTTTTTTGAATAAAACGAAGAGGAGTATCAAACGATGAAGATGGACAGAATTTTATTGAAACTATCTGGTGAGGCACTTGCCGGGGAAAAGCATACCGGATTTGATGAGGCAGTTGTCCGTGATGTGGCAAAGCAGGTAAAGGCAATCTGCGATAAGCATATTCAGGTAAGTATTGTAATCGGCGGAGGAAATTTCTGGAGAGGCAGAACATCCGACAACATGGATCGTGTAAAGGCAGACCAGATTGGTATGCTTGCAACCGTGATGAACTGTATCTATGCAGCGGATGCGATGCGCGCAGAAGGACTGAAGACACATATTATGACACCGTTTGCCTGTGGCAGCATGACAGAGCTTTTTAACAAGGACAAGGCAATCGAGTATCTGGAGAACGGTGAGGTTGTATTTTTCGCAGGTGGAACCGGACATCCATACTTCTCAACGGATACAGCTACCGTGCTTATGGCAATCGAAGTAGAGGCGGATGTGATCCTCTCTGCAAAGGCGATTGACGGTGTGTATGACAGTGATCCAAAGACAAATCCGAACGCGAAGAAATATGACACGATGCCAATCTCAGAGATCGTGGACAAGAAGCTTGGCGTGATTGATCTTGCAGCCGCTGTGCTTGCAATGGAGAACAAGATGCCGATGATGCTGTTCGGTCTGAACGATACAAACAGTATCGAGAAGGCAGTGACAGGTGGATTTACCGGAACAACGGTGACAGTAGAGTAAGAGATTGTTACAGGTCGGGAAGACAGGACGACAGAAAAGTATATTATATTTGGAGGAAGAAAAATGTTAGCACAGTATGAAGAGAAGATGAAGAAGACAATTGAGAGTCTGGAGAAGGAATACAGCACAATCCGTGCCGGACGTGCAAATCCGCATATTCTGGATCGTATCACAGTACTTTATTATGGAGCACCTACACCATTACAGCAGGTGGCAAATATCACGGTTCCAGAGGCAAGAACCATTATGATCTCACCTTGGGAGTCAAGTCTGATCAAGGAAATCGAGAAGGCAATTGTATGTTCCGATCTTGGTATCAATCCGAACAACGATGGTAAGAACATCATTATCAACTTCCCGGAGCTGACAGAGGATCGAAGAAAAGAGCTTGCAAAGGACGTTAAGAAGAAGGGTGAGAATGCAAAGGTTGCAATCCGTAATATCCGTCGTGATGCAAATGATGCATTGAAGAAGGCAAACAAGGCAGCAGAGATGTCTGACGATGAACTCAAAGGCAACGAAGAGAAAGTTCAGAAGATGACAGACAAGTATGTGGCACAGGTTGATCAGGAAATCGAGACAAAGACAAAGGAAATCATGACAGTATAAGCTATGAAGAAGATCATTGATGGAGAAGAATTGGAAATACCTACCCATGTAGCGATCATCATGGATGGCAATGGCAGGTGGGCGAAGAAGCGTCTGCTTCCACGTAACATGGGACATAGACAGGGCGCAAAGGTGTTGGAGCAGATCTGCCGGGATGCGGCGGATCTGGGAATCCAGTATCTGACCGTGTATGCATTTTCGACGGAGAACTGGAAACGTTCGACAGAGGAAGTGACTGGAATCATGAATCTGCTTCGCAGTTATCTTACAAATTGTGTGGAACGTGCTTCCAAGGATGGACTGCGTATCCGTGTGATCGGAGACCGGAGTGCGCTGGACGCAGATATCGTGGAGATGCTTGAAAATGCAGAGTGTGAGACCGCAAAGTTTGACAAGCTGGATTTTACGATTGCATTGAACTATGGCGGAAGAGATGAGCTGCGCCGGACGATGACGAAGCTTGCAAAAGAGGTGCAGGAAGGAACGCTTGCACCAGATGCGATCACGGAGAATGTGATATCAAAGCATCTGGACACGGCAGATCTTCCAGATCCGGATCTGCTGATCCGAACAAGCGGAGAACTGCGGTTATCGAATTATCTGATCTGGCAGCTTGCCTATGCAGAATTCTATTTTACAGATACCTTGTGGCCGGATTTTGACAAGGAATCATTGAAAGAAGCAGTCCGGTATTATAACGGTAGAGAGCGAAGATTTGGTGGAGTAAAATAAACTATGTTTAAAACACGTTTTATCAGTGGCGCGGTGTTAACCCTGCTCACAATTGGAATTTTATATCTGGGTGGTTACGTAACCGGAGTGGCGGTTATGCTTTTGAGTTTAGGCGGAGTGTTCGAGCTGATGCGCGTCTATAAGCAGGAGAAATCTGCGATGGCAGTGCTTGCTTATCTGATGACGATCGCATATTATTGCTTCCTGTTTTTCCATTTGGAGAAATACCTTCTGCCACTTATGATCCTGTATGTGTTGTTGGTATTAGCGGTCTATGTGATCACATATCCAAAGCACACGGACAAAGACGCGATGGTTGCAATCTTGGCATTTTTCTATGTTTCATTGCTGCTGTCCTTCCTGTATCAGGTTCGTATCCTGAAGTATGGTGGGGCTTTGGTCGTGATGGTATATATCTGCTCCTGGATCAATGATACATTTGCTTATTGTGTCGGCGTGAAGTTTGGAAAGCATAAGATGTCACCGAAGCTCAGTCCAAAGAAGAGTGTGGAAGGCCTGCTTGGCGGTATTTTCGGTTCTGCACTGATTGGAGCATTGTATGGAATATTCTTCAATGCAAAAGTATATGAATTAACAAATGCACCACTTATTTTTGCAGTGGCAGGTGCTGTGGGAGCTGGATTTGCAGTGATTGGAGATCTGACCGCATCCGCCATCAAACGAAACAACGATATTAAAGACTACGGAAAACTGATTCCGGGACATGGCGGTATCATGGACCGGTTTGACAGTATTATCTTTACAGCACCAATCGTATATTATTGCTTTTCAATAATGATTGGAAACTTAGGAGGCGCAATGTGAGAACAATCGCGATTATCGGCTCGACCGGTTCGATTGGTACACAGACGCTCGACGTCGTGCGTGCCAATGCGGATATCCGTGTCGGTGCTTTAGCAGCAGGAAATAATATAGAATTACTGGAAAAACAGGTGCGGGAATTCAAACCGGCACTCGTAAGTGTACAAAGCAAAGACAAGGCAGATGCGTTACGGATTGCCTTGTCTGATTTTAATTGTAAGATCGTTTATGGTATGGATGGACTGATTGCGGTCGCTACATATGAACCAGCGGAGCTTGTCGTGACAGCGATCGTTGGTATGATTGGAATCCGTCCGACGATCGAGGCAATCAAGGCAGGAAAAGATATCGCACTCGCAAACAAGGAGACTCTGGTAACTGCCGGACATCTGATCATGAAGCTGGCAGAGGAATACCATGTCCGGATTCTGCCGGTAGACAGCGAGCATTCTGCGATATTCCAGTGCCTGCACGGGGAAAGGGAAAACAAGATTGCGAAGCTTCTGATTACAGCATCGGGCGGACCATTCCTCGGAAAGACAAGAGACGAGTTAAAAGACGTTACAGTGGAGGATGCACTCAAGCACCCGAACTGGTCTATGGGAAGAAAGATTACGATCGATTCTGCAACACTGGTAAACAAAGGTCTGGAGGTCATTGAAGCACGCTGGCTGTTCGATGTGATGCCGGAGGATATCGAGGTGGTTGTACAGCCGCAGAGTATCATTCATTCGATGGTGGAGTTCGAGGATGGAGCGATCAAGGCACAGCTGGGTACCGCGGATATGCGTCTGCCAATTCAGTATGCGCTTTATTATCCGGAACGTAGATATCTGGCCGGAGACCGTCTGGATTTTTCAAAGATTGCCGGAATTATCACAAGCAAACCAGACAGAGAGACATTCAAGGGACTGGATTTTGCGTATCAGGCAATTAAAACCGGTGGTTCCATGCCGACGGTGCTCAATGCGGCAAATGAATGTGCGGTTGCAAAGTTCCTGCACAAGGACATAAAATTTTTACAAATCTATGATATAATTGAAGCCTGTATGGGGGAGCATAAGACCATTGAGAATCCGACACTCGAAGAGATTCTGGAGACGGAACGCTGGGTATATGCTTATATTGAACGTCAATTCGGTTGATAGAGTTTCGATGTAAAAGGAGATTGTATGAACATTATTCTGATTATATTAGTGTTTGGTGTGATCGTGTTTTTCCACGAATTCGGACACTTTATTGTTGCAAAGATGAATAAGATCGCGGTTATGGAGTTTTCCATTGGTATGGGACCGGCTATTTTTTCGATACAGAAAAAGGAGACGAAATATTCCCTGCGTTTGCTGCCGATCGGTGGATACTGCATGATGATGGGGGAAGATGGCGAGAGTGAAGATGAGAATGCGTTTAACAACAAGCCGCTGCTGGCGCGGATTCTGGTGATTGCGGCAGGTCCTGTGTTTAACTTTATTTTGGCATTTCTGTTTTCGATTATTTTGATACATTTTACTGGTTGTGATCCTGCCAGACTTACAACTGTGGTAGAACATTCTGCAGCGGAGGATGCTGGAATCGTTGTTGGAGATACCGTGACAGCGATCAATGGCAAGAAAATTTATAATTATCGTGAGATTTTACTCTATATGCAGGCAGAGAATCCATCCAAACCGGTAACACTTTCGATTGAGCATGCAGATGGTTCAAAGGAATCGGTTGTTGTAACACCAAAGGTAGATAATGAGGGAAATTATAAACTTGGAGTTGCTGGAGGTTATGTTGCGTCCACCGGCTTTGGAAATGATATCAAATATGCAGGTCTGGAGCTTCGATATTGGGTGAAAGCAACGGTAACCGGACTTCGGATGATCGTGACTGGCGGCGTGAAAAATGGAGATATCATGGGACCGGTCGGCGTTGGAAGTGCCATGAACGAAGTGATTGAAGAGGCAAAGGATATCAGCACAACGCAGAAAGAGGCAGTGATCAATGTAATACTGAATCTTTTAAACTGGAGTATTTTGCTGAGTGTGAATCTGGGTATCATGAACCTGCTTCCGATTCCGGCACTGGATGGCGGCAGACTGTTGTTCCTGTTTATTGAGGCAATCCGCAGAAAGAAGATTCCACAGGAGAAGGAAGCGATTGTGAACTTCATCGGATTTGCGCTGCTTATGGTATTGATGGTTGTAGTGTTCTTTAATGATATTAAGAATGCATTTTTCTAAAGGGTTAGTAAAGGGGTTGTGATTATGAGATACGGAACGAAAAAAACACTTCCACACAGAGATACGACGAGAATGATAAATATTGGCGGTGTTGTGATCGGCGGTGGCAATCCGATCGCGATTCAGTCTATGACAAATACAGAGACATCCGATGTAGACGCAACCGTGGCGCAGATTCTGGAGCTGGAGAAGGCAGGCTGTCAGATCATCCGTTCCACCGCGAATACCGAGGCGGCTGCAAAGGCGTTTGATAAGATCAAGGAACAAATCCATATTCCGATCGTGGCAGATATTCATTTTGACTATCGGCTTGCGATTCTTGCGATGGAATATGGTGCAGATAAGATTCGGATCAATCCGGGAAATATCGGCGGAGAAGAGAATCTGAAAAAGGTTGTAAAAGTAGCGAAGGAGCGGAACATTCCGATTCGTGTCGGTGTGAATTCCGGTTCCTTAGAGCGGAATCTGGTTGAAAAATATGGCGGCGTGACAGCGGAAGGTATCGTGGAGTCTGCGCTTGACAAGGTACGGATGATCGAGGAATGTGATTACGATAATCTTGTAATCAGTATCAAGAGTTCGGATGTCATGATGTGTGTACATGCGCATGAGCTGATTGCAGAACAGACGAGCTATCCTTTGCATGTCGGTATTACAGAGGCAGGAACAGTCTACCGTGGCAATATCAAGTCTGCGGTAGGACTTGGTATGATCTTAGGACAGGGAATCGGCGATACGATGCGTGTATCTCTGACCGGAGATCCAGTCGAGGAGATCACATCTGCGAAGCTGATCCTGCGGACGTTGGGACTGCGCAAGGATGGAATCGAGCTTGTGTCCTGCCCGACCTGCGGCAGAACAAAGATCGATTTGATCGGACTTGCCAATGACGTAGAGAAACTGATTGCCGGCTATGACCATCTTTCAATCAAGGTTGCTGTGATGGGATGCGCGGTAAATGGACCTGGTGAGGCACGGGAAGCAGATCTTGGTATTGCAGGCGGCAATGGCGAGGGACTTCTGATGAAGCACGGTGAGATCATTAAGAAGGTTCCACAGGAGAATCTGCTTGCGGCGTTGAAGTACGAGCTGGATCACTGGGAAGAGGAGTAAAAACGTGGATAACAAAACATTTTGTAATGTATTTCCGGCTTTTAAGGGTGGAGCGGAGCTTGACGCCCTTTTTTCGGATACGCAGGTGGAGAGTATTAAAACCTACGAGACAAAAAAACAGATGATTGTTACACTGCAAAGTGACCACTTGATTCCATATCATATGATTACCCGTATGGAAGCGCTGTTGACACAGCATGCATACCATATGGGAGGCGCAGGAAAGAAGATACAGATATTTATGCGGTATCAGCTTTCTGATCAATATGATGTCAGACAGATCGCAGAAAACTATAAGGAAAGTCTGCTGGAGGAGCTACGCGGGATCAGCCGGATTGCATTTCGGTTGATGAGTCGGGCGGAGTGGTATTATAACGAGGATGTGATCAGCATTGCGGTCGAACATTCCTCCGTTGCAAAGGAACATGAAAAGCTGATACGGGATTTTCTCGTGTCTTATTTTCGTGATCATTTTGGGAAAGAAATTGAAGTTGGATTCAGTTATTCCTTAGAGCAGAAGACGAAGCTGCGGCAGGCAAATGCCCTGCGCTTACAGCAGGAGCTTCGTACGATCGAAGAAAAAAATGCAGAATTGCAGGCGGCAAAAGCAGCTTCGGATGCTTCGGAAAAAGAGAAATGTGCAGAAGATAAAAAGACTGGCAAGGCTGAAACAAAGCAGACAGAAATAAAAAAAGACGCACAGCAAGCCGCGCCGAAGTCTCCACAACCAGCCGCAGCCAGTGCAAAACCGGCGGCTGCAGCAGGCAAGTCCTATGGCACAGGTGCCAGACCGGATCGCAAATTCTCTGGAAAAGGTGATTATGGAAGCTATCGTAAACAGCAGTCACAGGATCCGGATGTGTTCTATGGCAGAAACTGTGAGGCGGATATCGTCAAGATCGAGGCACTTGAAGAGGGTACCGGAGAATGCTGTATTCATGGACAGGTAATCGCGTTGGAGGATCGTGAGCTGCGGAGTGGAAAGTTTATCATCACAGGTGCGATCACCGATTTTACAGATACGATCATGTTCAAGCTGTTTGTGTCACCGGATGACCGGGGACCGCTGTTGGACGAACTGCAGAAAGGCAAATTCTATATTATCAAGGGTGTGCCGATGTATGACAGTTACAGCAAGGAAATCACTTTTTCTTCTGTTGCCGGAATCAAGCCGGCGAATGATTTCCGGGAGAAACGGATGGATAATGCGCTTGAAAAGCGTGTAGAACTGCATCTGCATACCGTTATGAGCGAGATGGACAGTGTGGTTGGTATCGAAAAGGTCATTGCCCGTGCCAAGGAATGGGGCATGAAAGCGCTCGCCATCACCGATCATGGTGTTGTACAGGCATTCCCGATTGCGAACCACCAGCTCAAAAAAGGCGAGGACTTTAAGATCATTTATGGTGTAGAGGGCTATTTTGTCGATGATGTAAAAGGTCTGATTCAGAACGAAAAAGGACAGAAGATTGATTCGGAATATGTGGTATTTGATATAGAAACCACGGGTTTGAGTCCGACGAATAACCGTATCATCGAGATTGGAGCTGTGCGGATCAAGGACGGACGGATACAGGATACATTCTCTGAGTTTGTCAATCCAGAAGTACCGATTCCATATACGATCACGAAGCTTACATCTATTACAGATGCGATGGTGCAGAATGCACCGACCATAGAAGTAATCCTGCCGAAATTCTTAGAGTATATCGGCGATGCGAGTGTGGTTGCACACAATGCCACTTTTGATACCGGATTTATACGGGAGAATGCAAAACGGCTGGGACTGGTGTTTGACAGTACGATCGTGGATACGATGACACTGGCGCATATTCTGCTTCCAGAGCTTGGTAAGTATACATTGGATCGTCTGTGTAAGCAGTTTGGTGTTGTCAATGAGCATCACCACAGAGCCTGTGATGATGCGGCTGCCACAGCAGAAATCTTCGTCAAGATGATCAAGATGATCAAAGAAAAAGGCATTACGACAATCCATGAGTTAAATGAGGCGGGTGCTGTATCTCCGGATGCAATCCGGAAAGCGAAAACGTATCATGGTATCATATTGGCGGCAAATGAGGTTGGACGTGTGAATCTGTACCGTCTGATTTCTGAGTCACATCTGACATATTTTAACCGGCGTCCACGTATGCCGAAGAGTCTGATCAACAAATACCGGGAAGGTCTGATCATTGGTTCCGCCTGTGAGGCGGGCGAGCTTTACCGTGCGGTATTGTATGGAGAGGGCGAGGATGAAATTACAAGACTTTGTAATTTCTATGATTACTATGAGATCCAGCCGGTTGGAAACAACATGTTCCTGCTTGATGATGAGAAAGCTCCGGTCAAGACCGTGGAGGATCTGCAGGATGTGAACCGGAAGATCTGTGATCTTGGCAAACAGTTTGGCAAGCCGGTGGTTGCAACGTGTGATGTGCATTTCCTCGATCCGGAGGATGAGATATACCGGCGGATCATGATGGCGGGAAAAGGCTTCCATGATGCAGACCGTCAGCCACCGCTGTTTTTCCGTACAACGGATGAGATGCTTGCAGAGTTCCAGTATTTAGGCAGTGATCTTGCAAAAGAAGTCGTTATTACAAATACAAATAAAATCAATGATATGATTGAGCGTATCTCACCGGTACGGCCGGATAAATGTCCGCCGATCATTGATAATTCCGATGAGACACTGACGACGATCTGTTATGACAAAGCACATGAGATCTACGGACCGAATCTGCCGGAGATTGTAGAGGCGAGACTCAAACGGGAACTGCATTCTATTATATCGAATGGATTTGCGGTTATGTATATCATCGCCCAGAAGCTGGTTTGGAAATCAAACGGCGATGGCTATCTGGTAGGCAGCCGAGGTTCGGTTGGTTCGTCCTTTGTTGCGACGATGGCAGGTATCACGGAAGTAAATCCACTTCCGGCACACTACATCTGTCCGAAGTGTTACTTTACAGATTTTGATTCGGATTTTGTGAAACAGTTCGAAGGACAGTCTGGTTGTGATATGCCTGACCGGAAATGCCCAAAGTGTGGCACGCTGATGACGAAGGAAGGACACGATATTCCGTTTGAGACATTCCTTGGTTTCTATGGCGATAAAGAGCCGGATATTGATCTGAATTTCTCTGGTGAGTATCAGCCGAAGGCACATGCTTATACGGAGGAACTTTTTGGAAAAGGAAAGGCGTTCCGCGCGGGAACAATCGGTTCTCTGGCAGAGAAAACAGCGTTTGGTTACGTGTACAAGTATTACGAAGAACATGAGCAGGTGAAACGCCGCTGCGAGATGGAACGCATCGCAGTGGGACTGACCGGAGTCAAACGGACAACCGGACAGCATCCGGGCGGTATGATCGTGCTGCCAAAGCATGAGGAGATTTATTCGTTCACACCGATCCAGCATCCGGCGAACGATACAACGACGGATATTATCACGACGCATTTTGAGTACCATTCCATCGACCATAACCTGTTGAAGCTTGATATTCTCGGTCATGATGATCCGACGATGATCCGTCGTCTGGAGGATCTGACCGGACTGGATGCAAAGACAATTCCGCTGGACGATAAGGATGTTATGTCTTTGTTCCATAACACGGAAGCACTCGGTATCAAACCGGAGGATATCGGCGGCACGAAGCTTGGTACGCTCGGTATTCCGGAGTTTGGTACAGATTTCGCGATGCAGATGTTGATCGACGCAGCACCGAAAGCGTTTTCGGATCTGGTGCGTATCGCGGGACTCTCCCATGGTACGGATGTATGGCTTGGAAATGCACAGACGCTGATTGCGGAGGGGGTATGTGAGCTTTCGTCCGCGATCTGTACGCGAGACGACATCATGACGTATCTGATCTACCGGGGACTGGAACCGGGACTTGCATTTAATATCATGGAGAAGGTACGAAAAGGTATCGTTGCGAAAGGCAAATGTGACAAATGGGATGAGTGGAAAGAGGAGATGCGCAAGCATGATGTACCGGAATGGTACATGGAATCGTGCGAGAAGATCAAGTATATGTTCCCGAAAGCACATGCGGTTGCCTATGTTATGATGGGCTGGCGAGTGGCGTATTACAAGATCAAATATCCGCTTGCCTATTACACGGCATTTTTCAGTATCCGTGCGTCAGCGTTTGACTATCAGCAGATGTGTCTGGGTAAGGAGGCACTGGAGGAGAATCTGGCTGCTCTGCAGAAGAAAGATAAAAATGACATGAGCGCGACCGAGAAGGATATGGTGCGCGATATGCGGCTTGTACAGGAGATGTATGCGAGAGGTATCGAGTTTATGCCGATTGATCTGTACCGCGCAAAGGCAGACCGTTTCCAGATCATAGACGGGAAGATCATGCCGAGCTTTGCATCCATTGCCGGCATGGGCTTAAAGGCGGCACAACAGTTGGAAGAAGCGGCAAAAGGCGGCACATTTACGTCGAAAGAGGATATCCGTATCCGTGGAAAGGTGTCAAAGACGATCTTAGATGTGATGGAAGAACTTGGACTTCTGGGCGATCTTCCTGAGACAAACCAGTATGATTTCTTTGGCATGCTGAAATAAAAGAGTTGCTATTTTAGGCTACATATATTAAAATAAAGCCAAATGTTTTTTAATGCGATAAAGAAGGACGTGAGAAAGTGAACAATCAAAATACTCAGGACATAGGAATTATCCATGAATCAAATATAGAAGTATCTGACATTTTAGAACAGGTGTATGAGGCGTTATCCGAGAAAGGATACAATCCTGTCAGCCAGATCGTCGGTTATGTGATGAGTGGAGATCCAACCTACATTACAAGTTACAAAAATGCGAGAAGTCTGATCATGAAAGCAGAGCGGGATGAGATCATAGAGGTACTTCTTGAAAACTATATTGAGACACGGCTTAAGTAGGAAGTATCTTTGGATATTTCTGCATGGCAGAAGGAGCAGAAAGGCATGAGAATCCTTGGATTGGATTATGGCTCCAAGACGGTTGGCGTTGCATTGTCAGATGCAACTTGTTTGATTGCGCAGCCGCTGGAAACCATTGAGAGAAAACAAGAGAATAAACTGAGACAGACCTATGCAAGGATTGAGGCACTCGTGGTGGAGTACGACGTGGACAAAATCGTGCTTGGACTTCCGAAGATGATGAACAACACGGAAGGCCCAAGAGTACAGGCAACGAAAGAATTTGCGGAGAATCTGGAACGGAGAACCGGATTGCCGATTATTTTTGAGGATGAACGGCTCACAACTGTGGAAGCAAACCGGATTTTAGAAGAGACCGGTGTGTGTGTGAGTGGAAGAAAAGAACACATTGACAAGATGGCGGCAGCTATCATATTGCAGAGTTATCTGGATCGAGAGGCACATAAAAGAGATGAGTGAGAAGATTACATTTGAAACAGAAGATGGAGATATCGAGTTGTATGTATTAGAGCAGACAACGCTTTTTGGAGTGAACTACATTCTGGTGACAGATGACGAAGAAAGTGAGGATGGCAGTTTCTTTGTACTGAAGGAGGAACCGGACAGCGAAGGAGATGTCGTTTCTTACGCAGAAGTAGAAGATGAGAACGAATTGAAAGCAGTGATCAAGATCTTTGATGAGCTGTTGGAAGACATTGATTTGGAGGTTTAGTTTAGAATGAAACAGAATAATAAGTCGGTGAAGATCATTCCGCTTGGGGGATTAGAGCAGATCGGAATGAACATTACCGCGTTCGAGTATGAGGACAGTATTATTGTCGTAGACTGTGGACTTGCATTTCCGGAGGATGAGATGCTTGGTATCGACCTTGTCATCCCGGATGTCACATACTTAAAGGAAAATGCGGACAAGGTAAAGGGACTTGTAATCACGCACGGACATGAGGATCATATCGGTGCGATTCCGTATATAGAAAATGAAGTGAATATGCCGATCTACGCAACCAAGCTGACGATGGGACTGATCGAGCATAAGCTTCGCGAACATGGAAATATTAACAACGTCAGAAGAAGGATCGTAACACATGGACAGATGATTACACTTGGTGCATTCCGTATCGAGTTCATCCGTACGACGCATTCGATTGCAGATGCGGCTGCACTTGCGATCTATACACCAGCCGGTATCATTGTGCATACCGGAGATTTTAAGGTCGATTACACGCCAGTCTTTGGTGAGGCGATTGACCTGCCACGATTTGGTGAGCTTGGAAAGAAGGGCGTGCTTGCACTGATGGCAGATTCCACAAATGTGGAGCGTCCGGGCTATACTCCGTCCGAAAAAACAATCGGAAAAGTATTTGATCATTTGTTTGATGACAACAAGGATCATCGAATCATTATTGCAACATTTGCATCAAATGTCGACCGTGTACAGCAGATCATCAATTCTGCGTACAAGTATGGCAGAAAGGTTGTTGTCGAGGGACGAAGCATGGTAAATGTTATCCAGACAGCTTCGGAGCTTGGCTATATTGATATACCGGACAATACGTTGATCGAGATTGATCAGATCAAGAACTATCCGGATGAACAGGTGGTGTTGATCACAACCGGAAGTCAGGGCGAGAATATGGCGGCGCTTTCGAGAATCGCAGCCAGCATTCACAAGCAGATCACGATCAAGCCGGGCGATGTGGTTATCTTCTCATCCAGCCCGATTCCGGGAAATGAGAAGGCAATCTTCAAGGTGATCAACGAGCTTGAGATGAAGGGCGCCCATGTAATCTTCCAGGATACGCATGTTTCCGGGCATGCCTGTCAGGAAGAGATAAAGCTGATGTATGCACTTACAAAACCGAAATATGCAATTCCGGTACATGGTGAGTACCGTCATCTGAAACGGCATGCAGAGCTTGCAGTGGAGATGGGAATTCCAAAGGAGAATGTCAAGATCTTATCTGCCGGTGATGTGTTATCCATCGGAGAGGATACGTTCGAGGTAACTGGAAAAGTACAGGCGCAGGGCATTCTGGTTGATGGACTTGGCGTTGGCGATGTCGGAAACATTGTATTGCGTGATCGTCAGCAACTTTCTGAGAATGGTCTTCTGATCGTTGTCGTGACACTGGAGGCTGGAAGCAACCAGCAGGTTGCCGGACCGGATATTGTATCCCGTGGATTCGTTTATGTGCGTGAGGCAGAGAACCTGATGGATGAATGCCGAGAGGTTGTGCAGGAAGCATTGGATAACTGCTTAGACCGGGGAATTACAGACTGGAGCAAATTGAAGAATACGATTCGAGATGCGCTGAGTGATTTCCTCTGGAAGAAGATGAAGCGAAGCCCGATGATTCTGCCGATTATCACAGAGGTTTAATATGAGACAGGTTATTAACGAGAGCAAACAATTAAATGAACATATCCGGGCATCTGAGGAGTACCGCACATATCTGCGGACAAAGCAGGCGCTTCTTGAGAATGAGGAATTGAGCAGACATCTGCAGGAATTCCGTGCCAAGAATTACGAGCTTCAGAATCGACAGGGTGTAAACCCTTACGATGAGATGATAGAACTGACAAAGGAATACGACGAGCTGCTGCACAACTCTGTGGTGAGTGACTTTTTGCAGGCGGAACAGCAGATCTGCAAACTGCTGCAGCAGGTGTTTGATTCCATAGCAGAAGGATTGGAGTTTGATTACATCAATGAGTGAAAATGTGAAAAAAACAACAAATGGAACAGCAAAGAAAAAAACGAGCAAGAAAAATGTGCGTAAAAAAGAGGAGAATCTTAGAAAGGGTCTGAAGAATTCTTCTGGATTTATGTTCAGCTTATTTGTCAATGTACTGATCGTATTTTTGATTGTAAAGCTGTTTACATATTCCTTTAATTTTGCTTATGGTGTGTTCGGAAATGTTGCATACCATCCGGGAAGTCAGCAGTATATCGTGGTCGATATTCCGGCGGATTCTTCAATCATGGAGATCGGAAGTGCTTTGCAGGATGCAGAGATTATCGAGGATAAGTATGTCTTTTATGCAAAGGTAAAGGTGAAGGGCTATGGAAACAAGATCACAAGTGGAAAATACCATTTGTCCGCAAGCATGACCTACGATGAGATCTTGCAGATCATCTGTAATATTGATACAAGCAGCGACGAGGATAACGAATAAATATGAATGAGTTTGCGAGAATTACATCCTTTGTCCGTTCAATGGCAAAGGAAGATGCCGGGGCGTTGGGAGAATTATATCGGGATGCTGTAAAACGCGGTGTTCCGGTAATCCGGCCGGAGGCAAGAGAATTATTAAAGACACAGTTACTATTGAAAAAGCCGAAGCATGTTCTGGAGATTGGAACAGCCGTCGGCTATTCTTCTATTTACATGACAGGATTTCTGTCAGAAGATGCGCAGATCACAACACTGGAATTGAGCGAGGAGCGAACTGCGGAAGCAAGAGAAAACATCAGACGACTTGGAAAAGAGACACAGATTCAGGTGATCTGTGGAGATGCGGCAGAGACATTGAAGGAGCTTCCGGATGATGCTTACGAGTTTGCGTTTGTAGATGCAGCAAAGGCACAGTATATTTATTATCTGCCAGATGTGCTGCGGGTGTTAAAACCGGGTGGTGTGATCGTATCGGATAACATCCTGCAGGAAGGGGAAGTATTAGAATCCCATTTTTTGGTGGAAAAGCGGAACCGCACAATCCATGACCGGATGCGGGAATATCTGTATGTGCTCACACACGATGAACGGTTGGAGACAGCCATCCTGCCAGTGGGCGACGGTATGGCAATCTCGGTTGTACGGGAATGATGTAAGGAACGTGAATTATAGAATATCAGGATAGCAAGTATGTGTATGATTTTACTGAAAATCAGGATGCATACGAATGAAAGAGGATCGAAGATGGATAAGTTAGAGAAACCAGAATTGTTGATACCTGCCGGAAGTCTGGAAGTATTGAAGGTAGCGGTTGATTATGGCGCAGATGCAGTCTATATCGGCGGCAAGAATTACGGACTTCGCGCAAAGGCTGGAAACTTTACAATTGAAGAAATGCATGAGGCAGCAGACTATGTGCATGCACATGGAGCAAAGCTGTACGTGACAGTAAATATATTTGCACACAATGAGGATATCGATGGAATCAAGGCGTATTTCCATGAATTGAAAGAGACAGGACTTGAAGAAAAGATTGATGCATTTATCATTTCAGATCCGGGTATTTTCACATTAGCGAAGGAAATCCTGCCGGGTATCGAAATCCATGTCAGTACGCAGGCAAATAACACCAATTACCTGATCTATGATTTCTGGAGAAAACAAGGTGCGACGCGTGTGGTAGCGGCACGGGAGCTTTCATTAAAGGAAATCAAAACGATCCGGGAACACATTCCGGCAGATATGGAGATCGAGGCATTTATGCATGGGGCAATGTGTATCTCTTACTCTGGAAGATGCCTGCTCAGCAGTTATTTTACAGGCAGAGATGCAAATCAGGGCGCCTGTACACATCCGTGTCGCTGGAAATATGCGGTTGTGGAGGAGAAACGACCGGGTGAATACCTTCCGGTGGAAGAAGATGACAGAGGCACGTATATCTTTAATTCCAAGGATCTCTGCATGATTGAGCATATTTCGGATATGATTGATGCAGGAATCAATTCCTTCAAGGTAGAAGGCCGTATGAAGACAGCACTGTATGTGGCGGTTGTTACCCGGACATATCGGGAGGCGATTGACGATTACTATACATCGAAGGAATTATACGAGAGTAAGATGGAACATTACCGCCAGGAGATTGCGGCATGTACGTTCCGTCAGTTTACAACCGGATTTTATTATGGAAAACCAAACGAGGAGACACAGATCTACGACTGCAACACCTATGTGAAAAACCGGGTGTATCTCGGTACAGTTGAGGAAGTGGCAGAAGCAGGAGAACTGGTAATCCATCAGAAGAACAAATTCTGCGTGGGTGATACGATCGAGGTTATGGCGTTTGACGGTGAAAATGTGGACGTGGAGGTTCTTGCAATCCACGATGAACACGGCACAGAGATGGAATCTGCACCGCATCCAAAACAGTTACTCTATGTGAAGGTTTCCGATTCAGAGAAAATCAGAAAAGGTATGATTATACGCACAAGGCACTGCGCAGCTTAAGCAGTGCCTTGCTTTTTATAAAAAGAGTATGTTATAATTTTTTTGCACGGAGAGGTTGAACCACAAAATGAAGATTGCATGAAAGGAGAAAAAGCATGGGTTCAACCAGAAAAAATGAAGATGCCTTGCGTTATGACGCAAGCATAAAGAAATTTTTGTCTCAGAAAATTATTTTATCGCATATATTGGTGTATACGGTAGAGGAGTTTGAAGGCAGAAATCCCAAAGAAGTTGTGAAGTTGATTGAAGGTACACCGGAGGTTTCATCGAGGCGGGTTTATGAGGTTGGTGACGAGTGGGAAGATTATCTCCAATCAGAACCGTCAAGGATAACGGGTATAAACACAGAAAGCGTATCAAATGAAAATGGGCCAGTATTCTTTGATATTCGCTTTTATGTATATACGGACGATTCGAAACAAACTCGCGTTAAAATGATAGTGGAGATAGAGGCACAGGCAGCTTTTAATCTAAAGTATGATATCGTTACACGCGGTGTATATTACTGTGCGCGCATGATATCAACGCAAAAAGAAGAGGAGTTTACTGGTAGTAACTATCAGGATATTAAGAAAGTTTATTCTATTTGGATTTGTGTGAATCCTCCGAAATATGCGGAAAACACAATTACAAGATATTCTATGAAACAGGAGAATCTGGTAGGACACTTTCCTGATACGCAACGGTATGATTTGATGTCGGTTGTGCTGGTATGCCTGTCAGAAGAAATTGTAGAAGAAAAGGATGAATATAGGCTACATAGATTGTTGGAGGCTTTTTTCGTACCGACAATCACTATGAAACAGAAAACGGAGATTCTGGAACATGAATATGATATACGGTGTGTAGGTGCGATTGGAAGGAGTGTGAATGAGATGTGTAATGTGGGTGAATATATGTGTGAAGTCTATAAGAATATGGGGCTGAAACAAGGACTTGAAGAAGGGCTAGAACAAGGATTGAAACAAGGGCTGGAACAAGGACTAGAACAAGGGCTAGAACAAGGGCTAGAACAAGGCTTGGAACAAGGCTTGGAACAAGGACTGGAACAAGGACTGGAACAGGGCTTGGAACAAGGAAAACGGCAATTGAAAGAAGCTGTAAAGCTTGCAATTAGAAAGGAATATACAACTCCAGAACAATTGGTTGCAGAAGGATATTCAGAAGATGTTGCGAACGATGCACTGGAGTTGCTTATGGAATTAGTTTGATACGCACAAGGCACTGCGCAGCTTAAGCAGTGCCTTTTTTTCTATCCGTGAGACATAGGAACGCGAGATATGCAGCAGATTTGAAATCTCTTTCTGGGTAAGCTCCCGGTTGTCGTATAAACCGTAACGGAGCGCAATCACCTGCTGCTCCCGGTCGTCTAATACTTCGGTAAACAGTTCGTTGATATTTCTGAGACTTTCAGATGTGATAACATTCAAAAGCACATTTTCTTCATCGATTCGGATGACATCCATCAAACTGATTTCATTTCCCTCCCGGTCAGTGCCGATTGGTTCGTACAGGGAAATCTCACGCGCTTCCTTGCGCTCCTGCCGCAGCCGCATCAAAAGTTCGTTTTCGATACAACGGCTGGCGTAGGTGACAAGCTTTGAACCCTTGTCGGTATCATATGTATTGATTGCTTTGATCAGGCCGATCGTGCCGATGGAAATCAGATCTTCGGTGGAGCGGTTTCCGGTTTGATATTTTTTGACGATATGCGCGACAAGACGCAGATTGTATTCTACAAGGATATTGCGTGCGGAAAGATCGCCCGCCTTTGCTTTTTGCAGATAATACGATTCCTCTTCGGGAGAGAGCGGGTGATGAAAAGTCTGCATGGCTGCCTCGCTATCCCTCTTTGTATATACTATGACGAATGATGGAAAAAAGTGCTTTTCCAAGATAATAAAACAGTTGATACGTTTTGCAAAGTTATCCACAAAATGCAAGTATTTGTTGCATTTTCTAAAAGCTATTTACAAGCATTGCGTGTTTGTGATACAGTTTCTTTGTTGTCGAGAATCGTTGTTCTGGCGTAGTTCGGTAACAGTCTATGAGTTATAAATATATTTATTCTTTAGAAAATCTTTTAGCTACCCATTTGATGAATTAAAAACTTTTAACAGGAGGATGTATTTTTATGAACAGAGAGATGAATTATTTAACGATGGAAAAATTGGAACAGACCATGAAAAAAACAGGGTTGTATGCAGACTATATACGGATGGACGAAGCATGGAAAAAACGTTTTGAAGATTATATGACAGGCAAGAAAACAATGCCACTTACATATGATCCATTTTTTAAATGTATTTTCAACCCAGATGTACACCCGGATTGGTTGTCGAATTTGCTCAGTGCAATTATCGGTGAATCTGTTACGGTAGAGGACGTGCTGCCGTCCGAGAATACGGCGGTATCGGTTGATTCATTACTAGTTATGGATATTGTTGTACGGTTAGGAAATGGATCTCTGGCAAATGTGGAGATACAAAAAATTCCATATCAGTTTACTGCGGAACGGATATCTTGTTATTCCTCGGATTTGCTGCTGCGTGAGTATACGCACCTGAAACAGAATAAGAACTTTCTTTATTCGGATTTAAAGAAAGTGTATACCATAGTATTATACGAGAAAACAAGTGCCACATTTAAGAATGAAAAATTGCAAGGGGCATACAGACATCACGGAAAAACAAGATTTGATACGAAACTGGAATTAGAACTCTTGCAGGAATATTTCCTGATTTCGCTTGATGTATTCTGTGAAAAAAGATATACTGAATATGAAACAGGTTTGCATGCGGATGATCTGAACGGATGGCTGAGTGTTCTGACCGCAGAGACGAAAGAAGATGTTGAACAGACAATTCGTGAATATTCATGGAGTGAGGCAGTATTTCAGGAAATGAGCGAATACGTAAAGAAACCTGAGGAGGTGATGCTCATGTTTTCAGAAGCGTTGAAGATAGCGGATAAAAATACAGTAAAATATATGATGGATGAATTACAGGAGAAACTTAATCAGTCCGAAGAAGAATGCCGTCAGGAACAGGCATTACGAAAGCAGGAAGAAGAAAAACGAAAGCAAGCAGAAGAAAAACGAAAACAAGCGGAAGAAAAACGAAAGCAAGCAGAAGAAAAACGAAAACAAGCGGAAGAAAAACGAAAGCAAGCAGAAGAAAAACGAAAACAAGCGGAAGAAAAACGAAAGCAAGCAGAAGAAAAACGAAAACAAGCGGAAGAAAAACGAAAGCAAGCAGAAGAGTCGTTGCAACAATCAAAAGAACACGAACGAAAACTAGAAGAAGAGATTGTGAAGCTCCGGGAGCAACTGGATAATAAATGATGCAACGAAATGCAAAAGAGTAGTTTGCAGGCACTGTGGTGATTGAACAGTGCCTTTTTTCTTTGGATAATGTATATATAATATGAGTTGCCCGACAAATGAACACTATAAGTACCTTGAAAAGTTCATATATTTTGTAGTAAATACATGCCTAAATGTTTTTTC
>CAVGQQ010000007.1:0-88406 GCA_963631525.1 bacterium | reverse complement strand
TATTGGGAGTTTGTTCCCACAGTTGATCATATTTATCCAGTGGCTCTTGGTGGAGCTGATTCGGAAGAAAATTGGGCAACAACATCTATGTTACATAACTCAATCAAGAACAATTGGACATTGGAGCAGTTGAATTGGAAATTGTATGCTGCTGGTAATTATGAAGATTGGGACGGATTGACAGGAATATTTGTAGAGTTAGTACAAAAGGATGCATCTTTACTTGACGACACTTATATAAAAAAGTGGTATCATTTATCCAAACACACATAACACAAAAATAAAAAACAAAGGAGAACACCATGTCCCTAAAAAACACACAGAAAATCAAATGCCCAGATTGTGGCACAGAAGGCGATTTTACAATATGGCAGAGCATCAATACGAAATTGAACCCACAGGCGAAGGAGGATCTTTTGTCTGGCAAGTTATTTGCTTATACCTGCCCGAAATGCAAGAAAGTCCATTATGTTAATTACGGACTTTTGTATCATCAGGTGGACAAACAATTGATGATTTATTATGCAATTTCGAAGGAAGCTGAGAAAGAGATTTTAGACACATTTACCAAGATGGAGAATGGTGACATGTTGCCTGGCATGGAGAGTACGGACTATACATTACGAGTAGTTCATTCTCAGAATCAGCTCCGTGAGAAAGCATATATCTTCGATATGGGACTCGATGACCGCGTCGTTGAGATTATGAAGGTTATGACTGTGGCGCATTTGTCGCAGACGAATCCGGATCTGGAGGTTGGAGATATATTTTTAGAGATCACCAAGGAAAAGCCGGAACGGTTTGTGATCCGGCTGAAGAATGGCGTATTGGGCAACAGCCCATTTACCCAGAAAGTGTATGATGCTGTCAAGGCAGAGTACGTTGATTCAAAGGGCGATGGCAAGCGGGATTATTTTGTTGACATGAATTGGGCGATTGAAAGCCTGAAGAATAAATAAATTAACATAATTACAAGGAGGATAAACACATGGAACAGGTAGCAAAATTTTTGAAGGAAGCAGATATATATTATTTGGCAACGGTTGAGGGTGATCAGCCGAGAGTAAGACCATTTGGCACGGCTCATATTTTTGAAGGAAAGCTCTATATTCAGACAGGTAAGTCGAAGTCTGTTTCGAAGCAGATTCATGCGAATCCGAAGGTAGAGATCTGTGCATTTAAGGATGGCGAGTGGCTGCGTGTTGCAGGCGAGCTTGTTGAGGATGACCGCAGAGAGGCGCGACAGTCGATGCTCGACGCATATCCATCCCTGCAGAAGATGTACTCTGCAGATGATGGCAACACAGAAGTATTTTATTTCCAGAATGCGACAGCTACATTTTCTTCATTTACACATGAACCGAAGGTTGTGAAGTTCTAATGAAATAAGCAGCCGTTGGTTACAGTAATGAATGGAAATTACACATGAAGAAACTAAAATATGTATTAATGATAATAAGTATATGCCTCATCGTGGCAGTTCTGTATGGGAACATCCATACACACAAAAGCACGGGAGATTTCTTTGCAGGAAATTTGGAGATGCCGGAACTTGAATGGTCGGTGGAGAGAGTTTCCGAGCCGAAGGTCGTGGCGAAGCTTGTGACCGGAGCGGACGACGAGGGGACAGACAGAACCATACTGTTGCGGTCGCACTGGGAAGCGTATCAGGTATGGGCGGATGGCGAGATGATCTATGACAGTATGGAGACGGACAATGGCGCCATCCAGTTGATCCATGTGCCGGCGAGCGATGAGATCAAAGTGGAATTCCTGAATGCAGATGAGACGGCGTTGAAATCCATCCAGAAGTCGAAGCTCTATATGGGCGATACGCTTGGTGTGTATATGTTCCTGATCCGGAAGAACCTGCATGTCGCGGTATTTGCGGTAGTAGCGTTGCTGCTTGGCATCGTGAGTCTGGTGATCGGATTCTATATGCGTTCGGTATGGAGAAAGGATATGTGTGATGCCCTGCTCAGTCTGGGTGTATTTATATTGCTTGTAGGAATATGGATCGTCACGGATTCCAGTTTGTTACTCATATTTACACAGCGGACGGGATTGGTGGAGCTGTTATCGTATGTGTCATTTTTCAGTTTCCCGATCGCACTTCTGGAGTTTACATCGTTTATGCTGACGGACTATGACAGACAGTTTCGGACGATGCAGAATATCTTCCTTTGTATGCTGGTGTTATATTGCGTGAATGCGATCTGGAAGCCATTGCCGATTATTGCTGTGATCGGTCTGGAGCATACGTTGATGGGAATCACGATTGTCCTTGTATTGAATGGTTGTATCCGGTCAATGCGTGGACAGGAGAATCGGAAGCTGCTTCGCGTGATGGTTGGTTACATAGCATTCAGTGTGTGCAGTATTTTCGCGTTGGTGTTCTTCTACATCGGCGATCGGAGCGGATATTCCGTTGCATATATGTTAGGTGTCGTAGCGTTTGTGTTCTTCTTAGCGTATGCAGCATGTATTGCGGCGTATGAGCAGATCCGGGAAAATGCGAATCTGGAAGTGTACACGCAGATGGCGTTTAAGGATATGATGACCGAGCTTGGCAATCGGGCGGCATTTCTGGAGGAGAAGAAGCGGATTGGTGAGAAGACCGGTGCATTTGCCTATATTATGATTGATGCGAATAATCTGAAGACGATCAACGATACGTTGGGGCATCATAAGGGCGATGAGCTTCTGATCGAGCTTGCCCGCTGCATCCGCGCTGGTGTGGATGGCAGAGGACATTGTTACCGGATCGGCGGTGACGAGTTCGTTGTGAGTCTCACAGATACGATAGAGGAAGAGACGAGAAGTTGTATGCAGGCGATCCGGGACGAAGTGGCGGTTGCGGACCGGCAGAGTGATATCACCATATCAGCGGTGCTTGGCTACGCATGGACAGACGCAGAGGAGAAGGATGCGGACGCCCTGCTCAAGCAGGCGGATACGGAGATGTATGATGAGAAAATGAAGATGAAGCAGACAAATGGTTAAACGGGGGTAGTACATGGTTTTATACATGAACATGAAACAGCTTGGCAAGCGCAGGAATACTGTGGATCGGGTGCCATTTACCTATGCGGCGGCACCGGGCAGCCTGCGGGAGCTGATCGCAGAGACGGTGAAGCTCTGTGTGAGCAGATATATCGAGGCGATGAACCGGGGCGAAGCAGTGCTTACCAATGCGCAGATCGACGATATGGCGCAGATTGGGAAGATCGCTTTC
Source organism: bacterium (assembly GCA_963631525.1). Taxonomy (GTDB): domain Bacteria; phylum Bacillota; class Clostridia; order Lachnospirales; family Lachnospiraceae; genus Coprococcus_C. The sequence continues at coordinate 85,171 of CAVGQQ010000007.1, read as the reverse complement.
GGCATCGTGTATGGAGAGAAGGCGCCGGATGTCGGGAAGTCTATAGAGACGGCGATGCTTGGGTTTCAGGATGGCTTGTTCCGGGTATTCTTAGGCGACACGGAGCTTACAGAATTAGATGAGAAGTTGGAGTTACAAGAGGGCGATACGGTTACATTCATCCGTCTGACGATGTTGGCAGGCAGGATGTGGTAGGAAATTGCAGGATTGGGTGAACAGAGTCTTACCACACATGTATATGTTGAAAGGGGTTACATATGGCAGAGGACAAGAAGACGAAGCAGGAGTTGGAAGTGCAGGCGAAGATTGCGAATGATTTTAAGCTTGCGCGGAATGAGGCAGACAAGGCTTTGAAAGCGTCTTACAATGCGGAGATTCAGGCGCTGCTTGCAGAATGCAGCAAATATAACGGCGTGACGCGGCTGACGGAAGTCGGAAAGCGGCTGGATAAGCATTTGGCGAAACCGGGCAGTCTGCCATCGGAATTCTTCCGGAAGGAATTAAAGCAGATGCCGGGTTGGATACCGGAGTATCTGGTCGACGATTTCTGCTGTACGATCGACAGCATTACGAAATGGCAGGCGAGCGAGTCTTATTACAGAAGAACGGTGCGGATCAAGCACTACCGGGCATTTATGGGGCGTTATTTCCACATCATGAACACGTATCATGACATGGGAATCTACGGAACCGATCTCGTGTCGGTCTATACGGAGCAGCTGCCGCAGGACGTGCTGTGCTATTACCGGGATCAGAGCACAAATGGACGTCAGGCTGTGTCGGAATACTGGATTCAGGCGGAGTTAGACCGCGGAAATGAGAAGCTAGAGGCAATTCTCATGGACATCTTATTTGGCGAGAGTGCGCAGACGAAGCTGTCTGTGGAGATCATCCGTGGCATCTGTATGAGTGGAAATACCCGGCTGCACGAGGCACTGGGCAAGCTGCTTTTAGCTGCGCGTCTGCAGGAAGGATTGCGTCAGGCAATCTGTGAGAATATGGATTATGGAACCGCGGAAGCATTTCAGACGTTATTCCGCGTCGTGAAGGACAATGATATGCTCCGGTATGCGTCCGTGCTGCGGGCGGTTGCCACCTGGACCGGACTGATCGCGAATGAGGAGAGCAAGATCGACCGGATTCAGGAGAAGCAGCTTTATATCATCGATACCTATTTGCAGGACGAGAATGCCAGAGCGCAGGCGCTTAGAAGTGAAGATGCAATGGAAATCTATCTGGCGCTTTGGTGCTATGGATTTTATGATGTGGATGATGCCTGTGAGCGCATGGGTGAGATTGCGTTATCCGGGACGAGACACCAGCGCATGGTGTTCGGCATGTATATGGAGGCGATGCATTTAGGCAGGGTGTATGTACATGGCATTGCAAAGGAATTCGTGAAGCAGTTTTCAGATGAGCTTGACACGATGACGGTGATCATGCCATGTCTCATGCCGGATCTCCAGTCGTATATAAACGATCTTGTCTATGAGAAAGGCAGACGTTATAACGGAACACTGCAGAAGATGAATTATGCGGAAGTTGGGAAATATTTTGACAGCCGGGAAGAGTGCCGGAAGGTCTATGATTGCTTAATGGGGATTCTGCGTCAGATAACTGGCAAGCGGCTGGAAATCAATCCGTGCGTGTTTCCGTGGAATGTGGCATATCTGGATAGATCCGATTTGATTTTCCGGCTTGCTGTGTGTGCCAGCGCACTTCGGGATGAGGATAAGATCACAGAAATTGCGGAGATGCTGGGTGATATTGATGTATCGCGGTACGGCAGGGATACGCTGATGCTATTTTTGATCCGGGAGCCTGCAAATGCCCGTCAGCGGGAGATTCTTGTGGATGCGGTAGCAGACAAGGAGACATATACGAGACAGGAAGCAGCGAAGCTTGTGAAGAAGATGAAGCTGGCACCGGAGAATTATACGCAGCTTGAGAACATGCTCAAATATAAGAAATCCGACATTCGTGAGACGGTGCTTTCCATCCTCTATCAGATGGATGAGGAGAAGCTGTACGATCTGATCGGCAGACTGCTTACGGATGCGAAGGAAGAGAAGCGCACGGCAGGTTTGGATCTGCTGCTCCAGTTGAAGAAGGACGAGAAGAGACAGCGGACATTTGCAAAATGTGTGGCACAGATCGACCATATGGCGCAGACAGTAGCGAATATATCGACGAAGGAGCAGATCCTGATCCGGGAGATCCAGAATACGCATGCAGAACAGGCAGATGCGGAAGAAGGATACGGACTCTATGATGTAAATGCGGCGTATGATCCGGTCTTTGATTCTGCGTATTTGGAAGTATGTAAGGATGTATACCGGCGTTATTTTCCGGAGAGCGGGATTGCGACAGGAAATGACGGGAAGAGTGCCGGTGTATTGGTGAAGCTCAAGGCGAAATTTACTTCCGGGAAGAAGGCAGAACCGGATATGGCTGACATTCATCATGTGCTTCGGGAACTGGATGCGCTGTTTGATGCACACAAGAACGACGAATATGAGAGTGAAAACGGCGAAGTACGTATGCTAGGAGAACGATTTGGATATTGGAGTGGGGACATACCATTTCCAGAGCTCTGGGAGGAGTTCTACAGGAAAGAGATACAGACGCCGGAAGCGTGCCTGCAGATCTATATTTATGTGAATGGCTATAATTCCGACAAAGCGTATTTTAAGCAATATTGCAAGAGCTTTGTGGAGGATCTGTATGGAAGCCGGTATAACGAGGAACTGCCGACCTATGGCTATATGTCACAGATGCAAACGATCCTGCGGGAGCTTTATAACAAACACGTGCCGGAAAGTGACAGGAGGAAGCTTGCTGTCGTGGCTGCGGATTATCTGCTTTCGCATAAGGATGCGCTTGTGCAGGAGAAGAAGACAGTAAATCCAGCGTCTAAGAAGGAAATTATCTGTTATAGAAGTGTGCTTACGCAGGAACAGATCATGGTTATCACAGCGTATATTGCGCCGGGCTATGCGGAAGATGGAAGTGCAAATGATGTGGAGGCAGATTCGGCGCAGGCGGCAGAAAATGATACAGAGTTTCTGCGTCTCTTCCCATATAACTATGCACTTGCGAAATGCCTTAATTTTAAAATCCCGGATGAGGTTGCGAACGATGGAAACGGCTATTATTGGGTAAATGTCGGTAAGATCATGCACGTGCCGAAGCTTTCGACGTACATTGCGGCATATACGAAGGGACTGATCAGCCGGGACTACCTGTATAAGATGGCATTTGAGGGCAATCGGATGGATGTAAGCCTGAAGTGTCTGTCTGACATTGTGCGATATATGACCGAGCGTGACAGACAGGTGCAGACAAGAGGCTATGAGTGGAGCTGGACAGCGGGCAATCGGCTGGAGTATGTGCGGAAAATGCTGCTGCATAACCCGGCGAAGGAGCTGTCCGAGACAGATCAGGCGAGCGTGGATACTGCGAAAGAACTGTATCAGGCTATGGCAGGGCTTGTCATGGAGGCAGAGCTTACACGTGGCGATACCGAGACCGCATTTTCCCAGTATGTGTATGGGCTGACGAGAATCTACGGTGCGGTGTATTTTGTGCGGATTCTGTCAGCACTCGGCAAGGAGACGCTGGAGCGGTCAACGTATTTTAACAGTAGTTACAGTTCCAGTGTCAGACGAAGTGTGAGCAAGAAGAACAGCCTGTCGCATCTGTTGCAGGCGTGTCTGCCGGATGTCAATGACAGCGCGCAGACACTTGGCACACATCTGAAAGGGACGGATATCAGTGAGGCACGACTTGTCGAAGCGGCAATGTATTCACCGGAGTGGATTGATATTGTGGGTGATTATCTTGGCTGGGATGGATTTACAGCCGGATGTTATTATTTCATGGCACATATGAATGAGTCATTTGATAACAAGCGGACGGCGATGATCGCGCGCTACACACCACTTTCGGTCGAGGAGTTAAACGATGGTGCATTTGACCGGGCGTGGTTTACGGAGGTCTATGAGAAGCTTGGGGAGAAGCATTTTACGCTCATATACAAGGCGGCAAAATACATCTCCGATGGTGCCAAGCATGCAAGAGCGAGAAAATATGCAGATGCGGCACTCGGCAAATATAATGAGGCAGAGCTGCTCAGTGAGATCGAGGCAAAGCGGAATAAAGACCTGTTGATGGCAGTCGGAATCCTGCCGATTGCAGATGAGACACAGATCAAAGAACGGTATATGTTCCTGCAGAAGTTCAAGAAGGAGAGCAAACAGTTTGGTGCTCAGCGGAGAGCCAGCGAGGCGGCTGCAGTGCAGATCACATTGCAGAATATGGCAATCAATGCAGGCTATCAGGATGTGACGAGACTGATCCTTCGGATGGAGAGTCTGGTGGCACAGGGCATGGCGGACTATTTCAAGCCGCATGAAGTCGGAGAAGTATCTGTATGGCTTGAGATGGAGGATGGCGGTAAATGCGCCCTGCTTGTGGAGAAAAATGGAAAGCAGTTGAAGTCCGTTCCTTCGAAGCTTAAGAAAGATGAATATATTGTGGCAATCACCGAGGCGAAGAAGCAGATGGCAGAGCAGGCACGCCGCACGAAAGCGATGTTAGAGGATGCGATGGAGAGTCAGGAGACATACATGTATGCGGAGATTAAGGGCATGCTGGAAAATCCTGTGATCCATGATCTGGTGGCGGCACTCGTGTTCCGAGCAGCGGACAGTAGTGGTGAGTCAGATCATAATCAGGATGGACAGGCGGTATTTGGATTTGTCACAGCGGAGGGCATGGAGGTTATAGGTTCACACCATATTGAGCCATCCGATGACACGTTGCTTACCGTGGCGCATCCATTCCAGATGTACACGCAGGGCATGTGGCATACGATTCAGAAATATGTGTTTGACAACCAGATCATCCAGCCGTTCAAGCAGGTGTTCCGTGAGCTGTATGTAAAGACGGAAGAAGAGCTTAACATGGAGCACTCCTTGCGTTATGCGGGTAATCAGATCCAGCCGAAAAAGACGGTTGCGTGTCTGCGAACAAGACACTGGGTTGCCGATATCGAGGAGGGTTTGCAGAAGGTATATTACAAGGAAAATATCGTAGCGAGGATCTATGCGCTGGCAGACTGGTTCTCGCCGGCAGATATCGAATCCCCGACACTGGAATGGGTCGTGTTCACTGACCGAAAGACAGGCAAGGATCTAAAGCTTCGTGAGATTCCGGATATCATATTCTCGGAGGTTATGCGTGATGTAGATCTGGCAGTGAGCGTGGCACACGCGGGTGGTGTTGATCCAGAGACCTCGCATTCAACCGTGGAGATGCGGAAGGCAATTGCGGAATTCACGATGCCGCTCTTCAAGCTTACGAATGTTACATTTACGAAGAATCATGCAGTAATTCAGGGCGCACGTGCGAACTATACCGTGCATCTTGGCAGCGGTGTAGTCCATCAGGAGGCTGGTCCGATGATCAATGTACTTCCGGTACATTCGCAGCGGCGCGGACGGATATTCCTGCCATTTGTGGACGATGATCCGAAGACCTCTGAGGTGCTGACAAAGATTTTATTCTTTGCCGAAGATAAGAAGATTAAGGATCCATTTATACTCGAACAGATCCAGCAATAGTGAAAAAAATATTGGGTACACACTTCACAAAAGGTTCACAATAAAATTAGCACTCGCCTCTTGACAGTGCTAATAACCGGGTGTATAGTATAGTCACAATCAAGAGAGGGAAAAGAAAAGGAAAGATGAAATAGAAGAAATCCCTTAGAGATTGCAAAGTTGTGATATTCAAACGACACCTCAGATTTCTCTGATAGTGCTTAAAGAATACCGTAGGCATTGGTTGTTAAGTATGAAAGGAGATATGACTTATGTTTACACCTAGTATTTTTGGAGAAAATTTGTTTGACGATTGGATGGACGATTTTGAGAAGGAATTTGACAAGGAATTCCGGCCAGCAAAGAATCCGCTGTATGGTAAGCATGCGAAGAACATGATGAAGACAGATGTCCGTGAGACAGATGATTCCTATGAAGTTGATATTGACTTGCCTGGATTCAAGAAGGACGAAGTGAATGCACAGCTGCATGATGGATACATTACAATATCCGCTGCAAAGGGCTTGGATAAGGACGAGAAGGATAAGAAATCCGGTAAATATATCCGCCGTGAGCGTTATGCAGGTAGCCTGATGCGTAGCTTCTATGTTGGTACGGATGTAAAGCAGGAGGATATTCATGCGAAGTATGAAAGTGGTATCCTGCAGTTGTCAATTCCAAAGAAAGAAGCGAAAGCCATTGCGCAGAATAACTACATTGCCATTGAATAATCAGTGCGGATGTAGCTGCGGTGCATATAAATCTACACCATATACACAATCGACTTTGAAACTTGACGTAAAGTAAGGGAAGGAAGTGTGAGATATGGACAAGAATCCAAAACATCCATTGAAGAAAAAGAAAGTAATGCCGAAGGTATGTGCAACTGCAAATCATAATGCAGATCAGCCGGAAGCAGCCGCTTCTTCAAAGAAGAAACATTGATAAGATATAAGAAACGCCCCGTATGTTGCGAAAGCAATGTATGGGGCGTTTCTTTGTCTGCCCGAACATTTTCCGAACAAAATGCAACAAATAATTGCTTTACTTTGCACTATGTATAGGGTACAATTTTCACAGCGCATTGTTTCAAAATACCTTAGAAAAATAAAATGAACAAATGTTCGAATTTTATATTGACTTTTCGAACAGAAGTGTAGTATAGTAGAACAAACAGAAACGAACATATGTTTTGATAACATAGATGGAAGATAATGGAGGTTTATGGTATGGCAAGCGAAGAAAAGATGAAAGCATTGGATGCGGCACTGGCGCAGATCGAGAAGCAGTATGGTAAGGGTTCTGTGATGAAACTCGGAGATCAGTCCGCAAATATGGGAATTGATGTAGTTCCGACCGGCTCTCTGAGTCTGGATCTGGCACTCGGACTTGGTGGTATGCCAAGAGGACGTATTATTGAGATTTATGGTCCGGAGTCAAGTGGTAAGACAACGGTTGCACTGCATGTCGTTGCAGAAGTACAGAAGATGGGTGGTATCGCAGGCTTTATCGATGCAGAGCATGCACTTGATCCAACGTATGCAGCGCATATTGGCGTCGATATTGATAATCTGTATATTTCACAGCCGGATAACGGCGAGCAGGCACTGGAGATCACAGAGACGATGGTTCGTTCCGGTGCGGTAGATGTAATTATTGTGGACTCTGTTGCAGCTCTTGTACCAAAGGCAGAGATTGACGGCGAGATGGGAGATTCCCATGTTGGTCTGCATGCAAGACTGATGTCACAGGCACTTCGAAAACTGACGGGTATTATCAGCAAATCCAATTGTGTGGTTATCTTTATCAACCAGCTTCGTGAGAAGGTAGGTGTGATGTTTGGTAACCCGGAGACAACAACTGGTGGCCGTGCATTGAAGTTCTACGCATCTGTCCGTCTGGATGTGCGTCGGATTGAGACGCTGAAGGTCGGCGGTGAAGTCGTTGGTAACCGTACGAGAGTCAAGGTTGTAAAGAATAAGGTAGCGCCTCCATTCAAGGAAGCAGAGTTTGATATTATGTTCGGTAAGGGTATCTCCAAGGAAGGCGATATTCTGGATCTGGCTGTTTTGCATGATATCATCAACAAAGCAGGTGCATGGTACTCTTACAATGGCGAGAAGATCGGACAGGGACGTGAGAATACAAAGCTCTATCTTGCGAATAATCCAGAAGTGATGGAAGAGATTGAGCAGCAGGTACGGAAGAAGTGTGGGATTGGCGTAGATGCAGAGCAGACAGAGAACGAAGAGTCATAAGCAACCAACTACATACAGTGTATTTGATACGGCAATTTATTATCTTACCTTCCGGGATCGCTCCCGGAAGGAGCTTTGCGATAAGCTGGCAGAAAAAGGATATGAGGAAGCAGAGATTGCAGAGGCAATCGAGAAGCTGACATCCTATGGCTATATTGATGATGAACGATATGCCACGTCGTATATTCGGAATCAGATGCGGGCAAAAGGCAGACGTCGGATCACAATGGAGCTTTCCGGGAAAGGTGTAGATTCAGAGATGACGCGTGAATTATGCATGGAGCTGGTACCCGATGAAGCGGAGACGGTCTATGATTTACTGGAAAGACGTTATGGTAACTTAGATTTTTCGGATGAAGGACAGATGCGGAGGATGTATGCGTTCTTTGCACGACGCGGATTTCGATATGAGGATATTCGGAGAGCGGTGTCGCAATATAGGAAAAATTATGAAAAATATTAGAAAAGTAATCTTATTTTTCTTACAATATGCATAAAAAATACAAAGTATTCCTTGACACAAGTATAAAAAAAGTATAATATTTAAGTGTTGTAGTTATGCAATAAAACTAAATAAGGAGGTGCTCCTGAGTTGTCAGACGAAGCAATCAAGTATGTGATCTTTGCTGTAATACTTGTGGTTGCAATTCTCGTTACCTGGTTTTTAGCAGTTGCGTATCGTAAGAATGTCGCAGAGGCTAAGATCGGCAAGGCAGAGGATAAGGCCAGAGAGATTATAGATGAAGCACTGAAAGCTGCGGAGGCAAAAAAGCGTGAGACACTTCTTGAGGCGAAGGAAGAAGCCATGAAGACGAAGAATGAGATTGACAAAGAAGTCAAGGATCGTCGGAATGAGCTCCAGCGTATGGAAAAGCGTGTTCTTTCCAGAGAGGAAAATCTCGACCGGAAGACCGAAGCCGTAGAGAAGAAGGAAGCTTCATTATCACGTAAAGAGGCAGAACTCACGAAGCTGAAGCAGGAAGTTTCAGATTTGGAAGCAAAAAGAACTCAGGAACTGGAAAGAATTTCCGGATTAACCTCTGAACAAGCAAAGGAATACTTATTAAAGACTGTTGAAGACGAAGTAAAGCATGAAACAGCAGTCATGATCAAAGAATTAGAAACACGAGCAAAAGAAGAAGCAGATAAGAAGGCAAAGGATTACGTTGTGACTGCCATTCAGAAGTGTGCAGTCGATCATGTATCAGAGACAACGATATCCTTAGTACAGTTGCCTAACGATGAGATGAAGGGAAGAATCATAGGCCGTGAAGGACGAAACATTCGTACTTTAGAGACTATGACAGGTGTAGATTTAATTATTGATGATACACCGGAAGCAGTTTTGCTTTCAAGTTTTGATCCGGTTCGTAGAGAAGTAGCCAGAATCGCACTTGAAAAGCTGATTGTGGATGGAAGAATCCATCCAGCACGTATTGAAGAGATGGTTGAGAAGGCCCAGAAAGAGGTCGAGACTATGATGCGTGAAGAGGGAGAGGCTGCAACCCTGGAAGTTGGTGTACATGGCTTACACCCTGAACTGGTACGTCTTCTTGGTAAGATGAAGTTCAGAACAAGTTATGGACAGAATGCATTGAAGCATTCCATTGAGGTAGCTCATTTGTCCGGTTTGCTTGCCGGAGAGCTTGGGCTTGATGTTCGTGTAGCAAAGCGTGCAGGTTTGTTACATGATATCGGAAAATCTATTGATCATGATGCAGGTATGGAAGGTTCTCACGTATCCATTGGTGTTGATCTTTGTAGAAAGTACAAGGAGTCAGCGACGATTATCAACGCTGTTGAGGCACACCACGGGGATGTAGAGCCACAGAGTTTAATCGCATGTATTGTACAGGCTGCAGATGCTATATCCGCTGCACGTCCAGGTGCAAGACGCGAGACGTTGGAGACATATACAACACGTCTGAAGTCCTTGGAAGACATTGCCAATGGATTTAAGGGTGTTGAGAAGACTTTTGCTATTCAGGCGGGACGAGAAATTCGAGTAATGGTAGTTCCAGAGCAGGTAACAGATGCGGATATGGTATTACTCGCAAGGGATATCTCAAAGAAGATTGAATCAGAACTTGAGTATCCGGGCACAATCAAGGTAAACTTGATCCGAGAGTCGAGAGTAACCGATTACGCTAAGTAATTATTTGTTATCAATGAAATTCATGGAAAGTATTGAGAATACAAGTTTTCAATACTTTCCTTTTTTGTTTATTTCCTGTATTATGTATATTGATACTGTTTATAGCTATGTTAAGAATCAGGACAGATGGAAAGGGACATAATATGGTTGAATTTAAAAGAAAAAGTTTGGAATTATTATATGATGCGAAGATTGTAGCGCTGTATAAGGATGTGTTAGAGACACCGGATGGAGGAGAAGTTGTGTACGATCTGATCAAGCACAAATCCGGTGGTGGTGCAGGTATCCTGTTAGTCGATGAGGAAGAGTATACGTATCTGGTGCGTCAGTACCGTAATTCCCTAGATGCAGTGGATCTGGAGATTCCGGCAGGTGGATATAGTTTTCATGGGGAATCCGGTGAGACATGCGCGTTACGGGAAGCCGAGGAGGAGACTGGATGGATTCCGCAGGATGTCTACCATGTAAGCAATATGATTTCTTCGGTTGGAACCTTTGATGAAAAGACAGACGTCTATATTGGACGCAATCTGAAGAAGGGAAAGCGGCATTTAGATCCGACGGAATTTATCGAGATTGTTCGAGTATCTATGGAAGAAGCAAGAGAGATGATTTATTCGGGTAAGATTGTAGATAGTAAGACAATTGTTGCGATTCTTGCTTATTATGATAAGAAGAGTCGAGGAATATTTAAGTAGACAGGCACATATGCTTTAGGGAGTGAGCAATCACTCCCTAATTTTTATGCAGTAGGAGTATAAGGCAATGCCATATGAAAGCGAAAAAATGAAAAGCCGCGTGTTTTATTATCTGTGCATGGTGCTGGCAGGTTGTATATTAGCCAATATCGTGCTGCGATGCGATCGGGATCTGCAGGCGTTTATACTGCCGTTTACGGATAGCAGCCGGTTAGCTGGGATATCGGTGCAGCGGACGTTGTTCTATGTATTGCTACAGCGGATAAAACAGGTAGTTGTCGTGTATCTGCTGTATAAGATGTTCCCGCCTAAGGCAGTATTCTCAATCGGGATGAGTGTGTTGCTATTCTTATTTGGATTTGTGATCAGTTGTCAGATGTTTTATCTAGGGATATCAGGTGTGTGGTTCCTGCTGTTATGCCTGTTTCCGCATTATCTGTTCTATCTTGGAATGTTGTATTATATGGCGGTGGAGGTACGCAGGGTCGGGGAGGATAAGAACAAAAAGAGAATGGCAGTGCTGATTCTGATTTTGACGTTTTTTGTCGGAATTCTATCCGAGAGTATTCTTTCAAAAATTTTTTTAAAAAATTTTCTCCAATATATAGGTATGTAAAAACGTGCATTTCAACATATTGTAGAAATGTTACAAAATGTTACAAATATTGAAGAAATGTGAAAAAATTATGTTTGATTTTAGCAAAAATAGTAATTATAATGTAATAGATAAAGGCGAAAAGCAGCCGGAAAAGGTTGCATTTTGTCGAGGGAATGGAAGGACTTTGGGTATGGAAACACAGATTGAGAATTACATTGATTACTTGAATAGCGTGAAGCATGCAAGTGCGAATACGATTGCATCCTATCGGAGAGATTTGAAGAAGATGAGCCGTTTTTTTGCGGACAGACAGTGTACGGATGTGCGTGAGCTTCGGGGAACTGACTTGAATTCGTATGTACTGGATATGGAAAGTCATGGTATGTCCACAGCGACGATATCCAGAAGCATTGCAAGTATGAAATCGTTTTTTCTGTATCTGTTGAAGCAGGGGGAGATTACAGAAGATTATGCGGATGCATTGAAGCCGCCAAAGATCGAAAAGAGAGCACCTGAAACGCTTTCTATCGAGGAGATCAATCTGCTCTTAGATCAGCCATCACGCCTGACACCAAAGGAAATCCGGGACAAGGCAATGCTGGAACTTCTGTATGCGACTGGTATGCGTGTATCAGAACTCATTAACTTGAAAATCACAGATGTAAATCTGACGATGAATTATATTTTATGCCGGGATGTATCGAAGGAACGTGTCATTCCAATTGAGAATGTAGCGAAGATGGCACTGGAGAACTATATTAAGTCGGTACGGGAATCCATCAGTCATGGCAGCATGTTCCTCTTTACAAATATGAAAGGACAGCCGATGACGAGACAGGGCTTCTGGAAGCTGATTAAGGCATATGCAGCAAAGGCTGGTATCGACAAGGATATCACACCGCATATGATCCGTCATTCGTTTGCATCGCATCTGGTATCAAATGGTGCCGATTTGAAGGCGGTACAGGAGATGCTTGGACATTCGGATATTTCGACCACACAGATTTATCTGCGCAGCAGACAGAGCAAATTGAAGGAAGAATATGAAAAGGCGCATCCTCGTGCGAGGATGGCCTGATAATTTGTTACTGATTATTCTGCAGGTTCGTAAACACGCTGTCACTGACACCGTGTTTCAACAGGTATGCTTCCCACAGGGAATAATACTGCGCTTGTAAATGAATACCATCATTGGAATATTCAGCTTTGACCCCCATTGGAACGTCACCATCCATGTCACAGACACAGGTGTTCATATCGAGGTAGAAGATGCGCTGTCCATCTGCATATTCTGCAACCAGAGCATTTCTGCAATCTACATTGTCGTTGTTGTACACATCCGAGTTATCAGCGTAGCTCTGTGTAACATGCATCATACCCATCACAAAGATCACAGCATCTGGCTGTAATTCCTGAATCTGATCTAATACTTTCTTGTACTGCGCCTGATAATCCTTGGCGTAGCCGCTTCCGAGCTCGTTGACACCACACATGATAAAAATCTTCTTGTACTGCTTAGAGGCGAGCGCATTTGAAACTGTTTCACCGTTTGCCATAGTTTTATCCATCAGATCCCAGATGGAAACACCATCTTTGTAGTAGAAATCAGCGGTTGTTTTGGTACGGAGCGTACCGTAGTCATGCAGTCCTTCAATACGGGAATCACCGATAAAAGCAGCATCGTTAAAATAGTCGGTATTTACAGTAATGTAGTTGTAATTGGTTGTCTGTGCTACAAGATCATTATCGTCGTAATAAGCAGAGCGCGCCTTACGCATCGGAACCGTAATATAGGTTGTAGGAATCGGCTCACTCCCGTCGGTATTGACTGCATCCGAAGAGGTCGCCGATGCATCGGTTGATGTCGCGGCAGGAATAGGATTGGAATCTGCGTCTGTACCGGTTGCTGTCGTGTCATCGGAAGGTTTCTTTGTGTCATCTTTTTTCACAAATGGATCTTCTTTGATCATGGCAGACATGAAGAGTGTATGATCTTTCGAGATCCGCAGCTTGTATTCCCCACCCATTGCACCGACAAGGGCATATAAGGTATAGCCGATGACAGAAAGCAGAATCAGGGATACAAGTGGACATTCCCGCAGGAAATCCCAAATTGTTTTCGGTTGTCTTCGCTTTTTGTTATTATTCATAATCATCATCCTTATTTCATCTATAGTCCGGTTCCTGTATATATGATTTTGGAAAAATCAGATTCCAAAGTTGTCAGAACCTGAAATACAGGAATGGGTTATTCGCACCAGAGGCAATCTGATATACCGAGAGCCAGAAGAGTGCCAGCATGAGAATCTTGCACACCCATGTCTTGTAAAACCGCTTTAACAGGCGGATTGGAATTGGTGTACAACAGATGGCGCAGATCGCGAGCAGCCACCAGTAGGTACCAAACAATTCCAGAAATTTCGGGAAGGTATCAACCTTGACCGAGCCCTTGACCGGAAGGAAAAATAACCGCTTGATATAATTTCCGAGCGTTGGAAGATCGGAAATGTTAAAGATCGTCCAGGAAACCGGAATCACAATCAGCATATAAATATGGGATAAGATCGCATGCCGTTCCAGCTTGTCCAGCAAAAATAACTTCTCGACGGTCAGCAGCACGAAGAAGAACATGCCCCATATAATAAAGTTCCAGTCTGCGCCATGCCAGAGCCCGGTGAGCAGCCATACGATAAACGTATTGAGAATCATTCGTTTCTGTCCCTTGCGGTTTCCGCCCAGCGGGATATAAACATATTCCCGGAACCATCTGCCGAGTGTAATATGCCATCTGCGCCAGAAATCTGTGGAGGAGGTAACGCAGTATGGGTTCTTGAAGTTCGTCGGGAACTTGAATCCGAGGATACGTCCAAGTCCGATCGCCATCAGGGAATAGCCGAAGAAGTCGAAGAAGAGCTGCATCGAAAATCCCCATGAACCAAGCCATGCGGTCAGTGGATGAATTCCCATGACGCCAGCGGTCATAACGGTATTCCAGAGGGAAGCAATCTTGTTCGCCAGCAGTACCTTGTAAGCAAGACCAAGCACGAAGATCGTTGTGCCCCATTCAATCTTTGACAGACTGATCTTACGCTGCTTGTACAGATCATCTTTGACTTCTGCAAAGCTGACGATCGGACCGGCAATCAACTGCGGGAACATGCAGAGATACGTTGCAAAATCCAGCAGTCCATTGGCAATCTCATATTTTCTGCGATAGATGTCAATTACATAGGAAGCAGCCTGAAAGGTGTAAAAGCTGATTCCAAGCGGTAGGGTAAGTGACACAAGCTGTAGCACGGTGGTACCTGCAATTCCATTGATGATGCCGATAAAGAAATTCAGGTACTTAAAGATAAATAACATCCCGAAATTAAAGACCATAGCCGCAATGAGCCAGGCTTTTCGCGTTGTCTTTGTGGATGTCTGGGAGCCATCCTCCCGCTTCCATGCGGTGTAGATGTTGACGGCTGCAAAATGATTGACGAGGATGGAGAGCATCATCAGGATAATATACGAAGGCTCTCCAACGCCGTAGAAGATTATACTGCCGATCAATAATATTATATTTCTGTATTTTGGTGCCGCTGCAAAATACACAATCAGAAAGATTGGTAAAAAGCGGAACATAAATTCAATACTTGAAAAGACCATTCTACTAAATCCCTTTCCTATACATTATGAAAGATAAATCTTTTTCAGATTGTCCAGCTTTGCGGTTGCATTCTGCATCAGCAGATCCAATACGGTGATCGCACACATCGACTCAACGACAACGACCGCACGTGGTCCGATGATCGGATCGTGACGTCCTTTGATCTCCATTACAACCTCTTCGTGTGCCCGTGTGACAGTATCCTGCGCCTGAAAGATTGAAGGTGTTGGCTTGAAAGAAGCACGAACGAGAATCGGACTGCCGTCACTCATGCCGCCTAGTGTGCCGCCAGAGTGGTTGGTACGCTTTTTGACCGTGTTGCCATCCATATAGAACTTGTCATTGTTCTCAGAACCGATAGATGAGACAACCGCAGTGCCATCCCCGATTTCGATTGCCTTGACAGCACCGATTGACATAACTGCCTGTGCCAGCTTCGCGTCGAGTTTGTCAAAGACAGGTTCACCAACACCGGCAGGAACACCGGTTATGATACATTCCACCATAGAACCGACCGAATCTTTTTTCTCCATCATTTCACTGAGATAGGCGGCTGCATCTGCTGCACAGTCGTTATTTGGCATATAGAGTGGATTCTGATTGACCATATTAAGATCAATCGCATCATCTGCAACCTTGATCGTTCCGATCGCACGTGTGTATGCAGTAAGGGTAATACCAAGCTCTTTTAAGACCTTGGCAGCAACTGCACCTGCGGCGACTCTGCCGATTGTCTCCCGGCCGGAAGAACGACCGCCGCCCCGGTAATCGCGGAATCCATACTTCTCATCGAAGCAGTAGTCTGCATGCCCCGGACGGTAGCTTTCTGCGATGGAACCGTAATCCTTTGATTTCTGATCTTCATTCATGACAACGAGGGAGATCGGCGTTCCGGTTGTCTTTCCTTCGAATACACCGGACAGGATAGAAACCTTGTCGCTTTCGTTTCGTTTGGTTGTAAATTCGTTCTGCCCCGGCTTTCTGCGGTCGAGATAGATCTGGATATCCTCCTCGGAAAGCGTAATCCCTGCCGGACAGCCGTCGATGACAACACCGAGTCCTTTGCCGTGTGATTCGCCCCACGTAGTAACTGTAAATAATTTTCCGTATATAGAACCTGCCATGGTAATAATTCCTTTCATATTTTATATGCATTTGGAGGAATTATACATCTTTTTGTGAAAAATAGGAAGAGGCTGTTGATTTTTTCCTGTACATGTGCGATAATGTTACAAAATTGTTACAAAATAAAGAAGAGGAATAGCAGATGAAAAAGATTTTAGCGAGAATATTGATATGTGTGATGGTGCTTGGACTGGTTCAGACAGGAAATACAGCGGGCACAGCGAAAGCGGCAAGTACAGATGCAGATATTTATTATGCAGTACATTGTCAGACGTATGGCTGGGGACTTGGTGTTGCCAAAAACGGTGAGGTAACTGGTACACAGGGACAGGCGAAGCGTCTGGAATCCATCAAGATCTGGGTAAAGTCCGAGCTTTCTGGTAGTGTGGAATACGAGACACATGTGCAGACGTATGGCTGGAGCATCGGGACAAAGAAGGATAGTGAGGAGTGTGGAACGACCGGAGAAGCAAAACGTCTTGAGGCAATCAAGATCCGTCTGACCGGACAGCTTGCTGAGGTGTATGATGTTGTATATCGTGTACACAGACAGACCTATGGCTGGACAGACTGGGTAAAGAATGGTACTGAGTGTGGAACGACCGGACAGGCGAAGCGTCTCGAAGCGATTCAGATCAAGCTCGTTCGTAAAAATGGTGCTGATGATGCAGATCTCAAGTATACGACACATGTACAGACACATGGATGGCTGGATTATGTGGAAGATGGTAAGCAGTCTGGAACAACCGGTGAGGGAAAGCGTCTGGAGGCAATCAAGATTGATGTGCCAAATACAAGCTGTACAGGTGGTATTACTTATTCCGTTCATTGTCAGACCTACGGCTGGATGGACTGGGTAACGAATGATATGCAGGCAGGTACATCTGGACAGGCGAAGCGTCTCGAAGCAATCAAGATCAAGCTGACTGGAGAGATGGCAGAGAAGTTCGATGTGTATTACCGTGTACATAGCCAGACATATGGCTGGCTTGACTGGGCATGTAATGGAGAGGTTTCTGGAACATCAGGTCTTGCAAAGCGTCTGGAGGCAATCGAGATCGTGCTGGTAGAAAAGGGCGAGACTGCACCGGGCGAGACGAAATGTCCGTATGTCGATGCTGCGATCGCAAAGCAGATCGAGAAGGAAAAGGAAGAAGAGAAGAAACGGCAGGAAGAAGCAGAGAAGGAAGCAAATGACAAGGCAACCAGCGAGAATCTGCGCAAGGTTCTGAGCGAGGCTGTGCTGGTTCCGACTGTGACAAGAGATACGGCCGTTGATGCGAAGGTACAGGAAGTGCTGGCACAGGTTGTAAAGCCAGATATGGATAATTACGACAAGCTTCTGGCATGCTATAAGTGGATTATTAATAGTGCGTTTTATAAATACGATGGCTATACAGGTGCATGGAATAACACATCCGTGACCTATTCGAATCTGCAGGATAAAAAGACAGTCAGCTTTGCAGTACCAGTGATATTGGGTATCAATGGTCAGCGCTATGGAACCTGTATCAATTATGGTTCTGCAATGACGATATTTGCACGGGCGCTGGGCTTTGATGCATATTATGTCGGAGGCGAGACATTACGATCGAATAACTCGTATGGCGAGCATTACTGGTGCGTTATTAAAATCAACGGAATCTGGTACAACTTTGATCCGCAGAATGCAGATAACAGCTGGGCAGACCCACTTAAATACTTTGGTAAAACCAACAGTGAATGGTTAGGAATCGGCTACAAATTCATACATGGAAGTGAGAAGGCTGAGGACTATATCAGCGGTGGAACTTATAAGTAAAATAGTGCTTTACAAGATGAAAGTCTTGTGGTAAGATATCAAATGCCGTCACTTGGTTATAGGATCACTCCGACCATAACTCAGCGACTGGACAAAATAAGAAAATGGAGGAAAAAAGCATGATTACAGCAGATCAGAAGAAAGAGATCATTGAGAAGTATGCTCGTACAGCAGGTGATACAGGTTCACCGGAAGTGCAGATTGCACTCCTTACAGCAAGAATCAACGACCTGAATGAGCACTTCAAGGTACATCCAAAGGATCACCACTCAAGAAGAGGTCTTCTTAAGATGGTTGGTCAGAGAAGAAACCTTCTCGCATACCTTAAGAGCAAGGATATCGAGCGTTACAGAACACTTATCGAGCAGCTTGGTCTTAGAAAGTAATAACAACAAATTAGTAAATAAACTTAAAATCACACACACTACAAAAGGGATTGCATATACAATCCCTTTTTTTATGCTTCTTATTTATTTGTCTGGTTATTGGCTTCTTGTTCCAGTGTGCCAAGCCACGGGTTATAGATGCTGCCGTCAATGGCACTGATTATAACATATGCAGTCTGCGTGGTATATTCATGCTTACCTGGAAATCTTCATTTGTATAGTCGCAACCGGAGCAGACTGTGTTGACAGACTGGTGTTCACATCGGCGTCGATATTGACAGTTGTGCGTCCGTTCGATACGGAATAGTTCATATGTAAGAACTTTCTATAATTATAGGATACAAATGTATCCGAAATGTATCTAAATGGTTGCAGGTTTTCACTTTTATGGTATTATATTTTTAGACAATTATAGACGAAACAGGGGAAAATAGCGATGGAAATCATGAAATATGCGATACCGGGTTACGAGGATGTCACCGCAGAGCATCTGCTTGGAATCTTCGGAAATCCGATCAAACATACATTGTCACCGGTCATCCATGACACGCTCAGCGATGCACTTGGACTGTCAGAACGGTATGTGCCGTTCTGCGTGGAGGACGATGATCTGGCTCGTTGTGTGAAGCTTGCGTATGACGAGGGCGTGCTGGGTCTGAATATTACCGTGCCGCATAAGCAGCATGTGATGGAGAGTCTCGTGGATGTCGATATAGCTGCGAAGACGATCGGCGCGGTCAATACACTTGTCCGTGTGGAGGGTGGCTATAAGGGCTATAACACGGATATGCCGGGACTTGCGAAAGCGTTAGAGACGGAAGGGATTGTGTTAAAGGATGAGACAGTTATCATGCTTGGCGCAGGCGGTGCCGCACGTGCGGTCGCGTATATGTGTGTCAGCTATGGCGCAAAGCAGGTGTATATCGTAAACCGGACATTTGCGCGTGCACAGGCGATTGCGGACGATATGAATGCATTTGCAGGAAAGACGGTTGTACAGGCGGTGGCTTCGGAGGATTATCAGAGCATTCCAGATGGAAAATATCTGATGATCCAGTGCACTTCGGTCGGACTGCATGAGGGCGATGGAATGCCGTTTGATTTCGGCGATGCGTTTTATGCGATGGCAAAGGCAGGTGTTGACCTGATCTACAATCCGGCACAGACACCATTCTTAAAGGAGATGGAGAAGCTTGGCGTGCCAGCGGTAAATGGCTTGAAGATGTTGCTCTATCAGGGAATCCTTGCATATGAATTGTGGAATAATCTGAAAGTTTCTGAGACACTGACGGATAAAGTGTATCTGGCGCTGCAGGATGCGATCTATGGAAAGAAGCGCGGCGATAACATTGTCCTGATCGGATATATGGGTGCCGGTAAGACAACCGTTGGAAAGGCACTTGCCAAGAAACTTGGATATGAATTTATTGATACCGACCTTTATATCGAGGCACAGGAGGGGATGACAATCCCAGAGATCTTCGAGAAGAAAGGGGAGGCATATTTCCGGACATTGGAGACAAATGTCATTAAAGAACTTCGGGAGAAGACACATTGTGTGATCGCGACGGGCGGTGGACTGCCGCTTCGCAAGGAGAACAGCGATCTGCTGAAAGAGGTTGGAACGGTATATTACCTGATGGCAGATGCAGATACGATCTATGCGCGGGTAAAGCATTGTACGAACCGTCCGCTGTTGCAGTGTGACGATCCGTATGCGAAGATTCAGGCGATGATGAAAGAGCGGGGACCAGTCTATGCGCGTGCCTGCCATATCCGCGTGCGGACAGACCGCGGAACTTTAGAAGAAGTGATGGATGAGATAAAATGAGTGGAGCAGAGAATATAAATCGAAAAAATTACTGCGATGGAATGCGGGATGCGATTCCGATCGCGCTTGGATATCTTGCGGTCGCATTTACACTTGGTATTGCGGCTAGAAATGCGGGGGTGCATGCACTTCCAGCAACTATTATGAGTCTGACGAATACGACATCGGCGGGAGAATTTGCGGCGATCACGGCGATTGCCGGTGGCGTGACTTACGCGGAGCTTGCGCTGATGCAGCTCGTCATAAACTTACGTTATATGCTGATGTCATGTGCACTTGCACAGAAGATTGATCCGAAATTCTCAATGGTACACCGGTTCTTCCTTGGATTTGGTGTGACCGATGAGATCTTTGGTATTTCAGTTGCCAGAAAAGGCAAATTGAATCCATGTTATATGTATGGTGCGATGTCGATTGCGATTCCGGCATGGACAATCGGCACCTGTTTTGGCGTGGTACTCGGCAACGTATTGCCGGGCGGTGTGGTAAGTGCGCTTTCGGTAGCATTGTATGGTATGTTCTTAGCAATCATTATTCCGCCAGCGAGAGACAATAAGGTGATCCGCGGGCTTGTGATCATTGCGATGGCGGCGAGCTTCCTTTTCACGAAGATACCGGTAATTAAGAATATTTCTTCCGGTATGAAGGTGATTATTCTGACTGTTGTGATCTCTGGCGTGGCAGCTGTGCTGTTCCCGATTCCGGATGAAAACACGGGAGATGAGGAGGCAGACCATGAAGCATAATATTTATCTGTACATTCTTGTGATGGCAGCAGTCACGTATCTGATCCGTGTTCTGCCGCTCACATTGATCAAGAAAGAAATCAAGAATAAGACCGTGCGGTCGTTTTTATTCTATGTGCCGTATGTGACGCTGGCAGTTATGACATTCCCGGCGATCCTGACGGCGAGCAATAGTATGGTGGCAGCAGGCATCGGATTTGTCGTGGCGCTGATTCTTGCATGGCGCAGGACAAGTATGTTCGTGGTGTCACTGGTTTCGTGTGCGATTGTGTATATATTGGAGCTATTTATGTAAGTTATCACACAATTTTCACCGAAATGGCAAAAATATGCAAAAAAAATCTCTTGATAAAGTTTGCCTTTTTTCCGATATATTTGTATAATAAAGCGAATAGTTTTATACAGAAGGTGATTAATATGAGATCGACACAAAAGAGAAGATGCAGATCCAATCGGGGTTTCACGCTTGTTGAGATGATCGTGACGATGATGTTGCTGTCGATATTGCTCACAATATCAGTCATGGGACTTATGGCATGGCAGGACTGGTCAGACTTTAACCAGGCGAATGAGTATGCTGAGACCATGTTTTTGTCAGCGCAGAATCAGTTGTCGGAATATAATGCAAATGGAACACTCGAGGATTTTGCAAAGCAGATAAAAAAATTAAGTCCGGATGCGGTAAATCTGGATTCAATATATTACGAAGAAGGACAGGCGTACAGTGATGATTCCGTTTGGGTAACGGTAAATAAGGGTACGCTTGTTTCTGCGCGTGCAAATAAGGGTGATTACAGTCTGTATGCGGCAGGAAAAGATACGACAAGCCCGACGGCACCAATCGTATATCAGCTTTTACAGGGGTATCTGTATGATACGTCTATCTTAAATGACGCGATCTGCGTCGAGTTTTCCTTAGAGGATGGACAGGTATTTTCTGTCCTTTATTCTGCCAAGTCAAATAGCGAAGAGCAGGAAGTGTTTGTTTACGACAACAAGAATACGTCTTTGCGTGGTACAGTCAATATTGCTATCCGGTATGAATCATACAGAAAAGACAGGATGGTAGGCTATTATGGTGTGGATACATTGTCGACGGCATTAAAGGGAACAAAGGAAAAGCCATCCATTGATGAAGTGAAATTGAATAATGAAGATACTTTAAATCTGTCGTTTAAAGTCAGCAAGCCGGCAAATGCTGCGCAGAAGATGAACTATGATATTACTGTCTATGATGTGGATTCTGATTTCTGTACCGGTGAGAATATGATAGATGGCGTTCCGGTTATGAAGTTCACATTAAATGGAGCCAAGGTCAAAAATTATGCGAACCGACAGGCGCAGGCATGTGCAATCACACGTTATGTGAAAGACGAGACTGGAACTTGGAGTACGCAGGAACTTGGAGAGTTCCCGATTCTTGCGTGGAGCGATACAGATGGAACGATCCGTGTCGTATTGGATGCAGCGGATTTTCAGGCAACTTCTGCCAGCTATGCGTTGAATCTGCCGACTTTACGGGATGCAGACAAAGCAGATACGGTTGCCAATGCATACTTTAAATTCAAGTCAACTTATACATTCCATCGGTTTGGACTGGATGCAAATAAGATCAAATGTTCCATCAAGGGGTATGGTGCTGCATATGATACAACAACAGAACGGCAGAGTAACCAGTCGTATGTTTATTTTGCCGAGGAAAATAACAACACAGATGCTGCAAAGAAGGTTGTAAATTATAACTATTCGATTGCCAATGCAAGACATCTTTATAATATGCGTTACGTGACAGACATTACAACGAATACTGAAAAGTCTGTTGATGAACTGCGCCTGAGCAGTGCGCATTATGAGCAGGATACAAAGAAAACGTTAGCATGCCATTTCCAGTTGTCGAAAGATATCGACTGGACGAAGTTTGTAGCGTCAGGAGCGTTTTATAATACGAATGGAAATGATATTCAGTTAAATGATGAGACTGCAAGTCTGGCAGAATCCTTTATTTCAATGAAACAGCTTCGTGCGGAAGATTCTCTGGAAGGAAAAAATGCGGATGGTGAATTGTATACGATCAAGGGACTTACTATATCGCAGGCTGGAAATGACTTGTGTATGTTGTATACAGACACGGATACCGGTAAAGTGGATGATGAGAAACCGGTTGGTTTATTTGCTACAAATTACGGAACAATTCGTAATTTGAAACTTGATGAAGTACAGGTGACTTCGCCGGGGGATTATGTTGGTTCTTTTGCCGGAATCACGGTGTATGGTGAGAATCTGACTGGAGAGACAGCGGGAATCTTAGAAAATCTCGAAGTTGTAAATGATGATGTGGATGCAGAGACAGCCAGCTTTGTAAAAGGTAAGTCTTATGTCGGTGGTATTACCGGAACGCTGATTGCGGATTCAAATTCGGTTGTGTCAGCAGTCACATGGAAGGAGCTTTCCAATGCCGCAAAGGTAACCGGACTTTCGCATGTGGGAGGTGTTGCCGGTGAGCTTCGGACAGAGAAGAATCGGTCAACTGCCATCACATTGGAAGACTGTGAGAATACAGGTGCCGTATATGCGGTCGTGAAAGATGATGAGGATAAACAGGACAGTAAATTTATCGGCGGTATTGCCGGAAGCTGTGTGAATGTGTATGCGGCAAATCATACAGATAATGCATCTGCATTGGCGAATATCACGATCAAAAACAGCAACAGTACACCGCTTTATTCGAGCGAAGATTTACAGGCATTCCTTGGAAATCAGGATGGAACGGCATTTGCAACTTATGCGGACAAGGTAGCTGGAACCTATGTAGGAGGTATTACCGGTTACAGTTATTTTAGTACGCTTCAGGGTGTGCGTGCAGAATTGGATAACGGCAAACACAGCTATGTATTTGGACATGATTATGTCGGTGGTATTGTCGGTTATGCAACCGGATCTGCGGAGCTTTCTGGTGCGGACGATACAAATGCGGCTGGCAGAAATGACAACTATGTCATTGGTTGTTCCTATGTTGGTGGTGTGATTGGTGCGAATGCAGATATTAATCTGGCAAAGACACAGGAAGAGACAGGAAACAGCAGTACCGATACACTGACGTTAGTTGAAGATGGCGCGAAGCCAATCGTTGTATCCGATACCGTGAATCCGAAAAATATTGTATCGAACTGGCAGAATACAGGAGTTGTCTATGCAACCGGTATGTATGCAGGTGGTATCAGTGGTTATAATACAGGTTCTCTGCTTGAAAATCTTGATACATCGGGTGCAGCGACTGTTGCCGGAACATATCCGGTTTCTTATGCAGCTGATTATGTCGGCGGAATCACTGGTTATAATCATGGTGTGATCAAGGCAGAAGCAAGAAAAGATAACAATGTACGAATCGTCGGTAAAAACTATGTCGGCGGTATCGTTGGTTATAACGATAGCAACGCGGAAGTAACAAATTACGCTGTAACGGCTGGAAGTATAAACGGAGACAGAGAGAGAGGAAGCTATGTCGGCGGACTTGCCGGATGTAATGCGTCGATTGCAATGCTGCAGAACACAGACGGAAGTTCGAAAAAATTATATGTAAGCACGCAGAACATTAGCGGCAAATATTTTGTCGGTGGTGTGATTGGCGCGAACATTATCAATACGAATGGGTATAACCGGAATATGATCACGGAGCCTGGACAGAGTGGATCTACCGATACGGCAACGGATTCTTCTGCCGGTAATACAACGAAGCTTTGTTATGTAACGTTGCAAAGGACGCTTGTGTGGGGAGACGCAGATTCACCGATGGCTGAATACAAATTTAATGTTATTAATAACAGCGATAAAAAAATGACTGACTGGTATGTTAAAATCCATCTGAGAAAAGGAACTGTTATGACTAGCAATGAGTGGGGGTATGTAGCTACAAAGGATGATGAAACTTCGGCTACAGAAACAATATATATTATAAAACCTGATCAGTGGCATCCGGACATTGAGGCTGGTCAGACATGTGGGGAAAAAATATTTCATTTTACTTTTTCTGGCTATGAAGACCTCTATTCATTTGATATTACGGATATAGAATTATTTTATGGCGGTGGTGACGGAAATAAAACAACGATTAACCCGGGGAATATCAATATTACAGAGAAAAATAGGCACGAGGTAGTTGGCATAGGAGACGGGGAATATCAATTAAAATTAGCAGGTGGAAAAACTACAATATGGACAGGACAGCATTTAACAGTATATCAGATTACGAATGTTCAATTCGTGAATAATAGTGAATATGATGCGTTTGATTGGTATGTTGAGATTCCTGTTGAGAATGAGTCAACAATTCAATTCGATCAATGGAATGCGTATTCGATGAATAAAGAATATATAGAAGCTACAGGAGAAGATGGAAAAGCAAATAATTATTGGAAATTAAGCCCGAAATCAGTTACAAGAATAGCCCAAAAGAGTAGCTCTGAAAATTATCAGATGATATTTTATTCTGAAGATGAGTCGGTATACAACTATATTTTAAATAATGCAAAGCTTATTTTTTATACGAGTAAGCTTGTTCAGAAAACGGAAGACATCCAGTACGCCCGCATCCAAACCTCTGCGGACATGGAAGGCTTCTCTGGCACGATCACAGGCAGCGCATTTACCGGTGGTTACATCGGATACACGATGCTTGTAAACAGCACGGACACAACCTATGCGAGAACGACAGCGGAGAATGTAAGAAAGCTAACCTTAAATCAGGCATCAGAAGATGCCGTAATCAATGCGGTATGTAATGCCAATGTTCAGACAAGTGAAGTGCAGATGTATGTGACTGGAGAAGTTGGCGGTGGAAGCGTGACCGCAGATACCTATGCCGGCGGACTTGTCGGATACGCCGATGCAAACACATTTCTGCGTATCGAGAATGCGACGAACCGGGCTACTGTAACGGCAAAGACTGGCTACGCAGGTGGTATGATCAGCGCGAGCCGCAAGTCGAATAATAAGATTCTGGCAAGCAATAATTATGGAACCATCACAGCGAAAGAAGTTGCAGGTGGTATTGTCGGTGAGAACAAAGGTACAGTCAATCAGTGTAATGTAAGCGCAACGATCGTAGGTAATCGTGGTACATCTATTGCAAGCTACGGCGGTATCGTCGGCGTGAGTGGTATCGCGGCGGAGAAAGCGGAGGATACAGATGCGGCACAGGTGATGGAATGTACATTTACAGGAAGTATATCTGGTGCTGGAAATGGTGTGACAGCAAATGTTGGCGGTATCGTTGGTGCCAATGGATATAATTCTACGGTCAAGGCGAACACGATTGGAAGTGCAGATACCGTTGTGCATGGCGGCATGGTAGATGGAACTGCATATGAAACTGCAAGAGCGAATGTCGGCGGTATCGTTGGTACAAATTATGGAACGGTTTCTTCGACAGATAATTCGCAAAAGGCAGAAGGAAATACAACGATTGACAACTATCTTGGTTATACTGGTGGTATTGTTGGATGTAATCAGAAGGATGCTGTTGTAAAGGGTACAGCGACAGAGCAGATTATCACAGCAGACACATGGCATGTGACAGCGAAAGCAGCTGGAGAAAATACGGCTGTGGGTGGTATTATCGGACATTCGATGTCTGGTGAGAATCTGGAGTACCTTACGAATTATGCAGAAGTTAAGATGGCTGCGACCGGAAATATTGCGGTTGGTGGTATCGTTGGACAGATGGAGAATCAGATCAGTGATGCGATGACATTTACAAAGTGCAACAATTACGGTACGGTTACCGGAACATGGTACACGGGTGGTATGATTGGATACTTACGCTATAAGGGCGCGAAGTTTAATAGCTGTACAAGTGATGGAACTGTGACAGGCGGTACAAATGTAGATGCGATGGTTGGATATGCAGATGCCGATATCGAGAACGATATTCAATATGCAGATTGTACAGTAAATGGAACGAAGTATTCGAAGACTACACAGCTTGCATCGAATGGAGCAGAGGAGAAACAGGTTGTTATGGATGCTTCAGAGGGTAAAAAGGAAGCAGAGACAATGGCTGGAACGACGGAACAGCCAGATGAGACAGAGAATGTTGTGACCGATGTGGATACACAGGATTCTACGACAGAAGCAACAACCGAAGAAATACAGACTGTCCAGAAGCTTGAGACACCGGATGTCAAGCGTTTGGCAGAGGATGTGCGTGTCCTGCAGTATTACGATGGAACAAAATGGACATTGACAGCACCATTACAGGATGAAGATCTGGTTGGAACGTATGAGTCACGGGCATATCGGTTCGAGGTACAGGATGGCGCCGATTATTATGAGGTGCAGATTAAGGATGCAAGCGGGGCATATGGCGTACTGTATGTACAGCCAAAGACCGATAAATATTATGTATACTATGCAGGAAGCAACGCAAAGATCCGCAGAGAAAGCCTGTGTGAAGCAAATCCATACACCGAGTTTGCAGGTATTCTGACGGAAGAAAAACCAGTAAATGTAAGCTATGCCGTAAATGTACGGCTGGAGGATACAACGACTGCAATCTGCGCAAAGGTGGTGGCAGAGAAAAATCAGATTTCTGTGTTACTTCCAGATACAACGACGTTCGTTGCAGTACAGGCAGTTGTCGGTGAGGAGAATCTGGATACCTTTGAAAGCTCGGATGTCGCAATGTGGAAACTGATTCCTGTTGATGATGCAACGACAACAGATGCCAGCGCGATTACAGAAGCCGAGGAGGCGGATATGGTGATCTGGACTGGAACTGTGAAAAAGGAAGCGGCAAAGACAGAGCTTCCGAAGCTTGCAGGAACAACGGTGACAGTTGGAAGTGGCATAACGCAGAAAGAAGTTGTGAATTATACAGTGGCAATTGAACAGCCGATGCTCGTACAGGTGCTTGGATTTGATGCAGAGGGTACATTGGTACAGTCCGTTTATTATACTGCAGACCAGACAAGCGCAAGCTTTATGCTGGAGAAGGATACATGGTTTACTGAGGATGTGAAAGACGTGCAGATCCGCTTTGCCACGATTTTGGAAAATGGACTTGCCGAGTGGACACAACCACAGACCTTGACTACAAACGGAATATCAAAATAATAGAAAGACAGTAACAGATACATGCAGAGAAAAAGAACGTTTAGACAATTTCATAAAGAAGAAAATCGCGGTTCTGCAATGATCGTGGCGATTGTCGTCAGCATGGTTGTTGTTGTGTTCAGCCTGTCTCTGCTGCTTGTGAGTTATGCATTGTTTTCGTCTTCCGTGCGCCGGGTGACACAGAACCAGTGCCGGGAGCTTTCAAAGACGATCAGTATTGAGATTGAAAAAGAGTTGACGACACCAGCATATACGAGTTTTGAAATGCAGAAGAAAGATGTGACAGATGGAAAAAATCTGCTGTGGCAGTATCTTCGTTATAATGTCTGTCAGGGCAACTGGCCATATTTTGAATCTGAGAGTACGACCGGGCATGACGAGAAAGCGGCATATCGGTATTTTACCCTTGCAGCGACAGGCGGAGATACGACAAAGTATGCAGCAATGGCGGATGATATTTCAGTCTGTATCTATTGGGAGAACGATGGCAGTTATCAGATATCAAAAAACGATATAGTGCTTTGTGTCAAAGTAACCTGTACAAAGGGTGACCAGACAGCATCCATGCTGTCAAAGTATAATCTGTCCTGTATGGATTATGAGGACGCAGAAATTGGCGTGGATACTGGAGATGATACGGTGAATCCATCGAAAAATGAAATTCAGACAAACGAGCATTGGAGTTGGAGTTTTCTGGAGCGTGAGTAACATGAAGAGAAGAAAAATCGTGCGACAAATGAATAATGCAGGTTCGACGATGGTGGAAGTGATCGTTGGATTCGTGATTCTTGTTATGGTTCTGGCAGAATGCATGGTGCATCTGCTTGGCGTATCCGGAGAATTGGTTAAGAAAAGCAAGGATATGCAGGAGGAACAGCGTATCCTGAACGAGGAAATGTATCGGACGGATACAGTGTTTGAGACGCTTGCAGACACAGGTATAACATTGACGGTGGACACAACAAAGACAGATTCACAGAATATGGCACAGGCAACGAGCTTTGCGATAGAAGCAAATCTGCACCGCTATTATAGTGATCGTGCCGATCTGACGGTGTTCCGGGTGATACATAAAAGTGAAGAAGCAGGAGAATAAGAGGAGTCAGTTATTGAAATGAAAAAACTGAAGCAGCTTTTTCGAAAATTTCATAATAAGAATCAGGGACTCACACTGGTGGAAATGATTGTGACCTTTATGCTGATCGGGCTTTTCATGATCGCGGCGAGTAAGGTGATCGCAAATACCGTGAGTGTCTATTATGAGGCAAAAGGAACCGCGAATGGCATGCAGGTATCTGCGATTATCGCTTCGAAGATCCGTGGTGAGATCGAGGGTGCGCGCGATGTGACAATCACAACAGAGGTAAAAAATGAGGATGGAACGACGAGCGAGGTCACATTACCATATGTCATGCAGCTGTCGACAGATGCGACGCTCGGTGGACAGAATGAAACGACAGGGTATAATAAGATCGAGTTTACCGATGCACAGGGCAGTCATGTTTATATTGGCGTGAATGAAGAAGGATATCTGGTTGTGCATTATTATCCGGTGGTGGTTGCAAGTGGCGAAGTGAAGAGTACTGACTGGGTATTTGACCAGAAAGCGTATATGGGGTATTCCATCAAGGAGTTGAAATTTACACAGCCAAAGGGAGATTATGCAGCCAACATTATTTATATGAGTCTGACACTGCATAGCTCACGGTATGGCGATTTTACATATACGGAATATATTCAGTGTTATAATTTAGATGCGAATTCCGACACACAGATCAACTGTAAAACAGAGTAAAAGGGGTAGAAAATGAATTATTTTTTATATGCAATGATATACATATTAGTATTTTTGATGGGAGTGACCGTGTTTTCTTATCTGAATCTGGTCATTGAACGACTTCCGAAGAAGGAGAAGCTGACGATCCGTCATTCCCACTGTAAGCAGTGTGACCATGAGCAGACATGGAAAGATGTCATTCCAATCTTTTCACGGATTCGTTATCAGAACCGCTGCAGATATTGTGGTTCTGTACTGCCGAAACGTCCGCTTATCATTGAGCTGGTCGGTGGTGCATTTGCAGTATTTTCGGTTGCAATGTACGGGATTCATTTGTCTGCGCTGCTGTTTTTCCTTGTGATCTGTGATCTGATGGTGATCACGATGATCGATGCGGACACACAGGAGATTCCGCCACAGTTGAATGTGATTTTGCTGCTGCTTGGTATCCCTGCTATCTGGGTGCTGCCGGGACCAACGATCATAGAGCGTGTGATTGGATTGTTTGCGATCAGCGTGCCGATGTTTATTCTGATGCTATTCAACGGATTTGGCGGCGGCGACGTGAAAATGATGTTTGCAGCCGGATTCCTGCTTGGTTGGAAGGGTGTTGTTGGTGCATTTTTTGTCGGCATCATTGTCGGTGGCGCGTATGCCATTTATCTGCTTGTTAAAAAGAAGAAGGGAAGAAAAGAGCAGTTTGCATTTGGACCATTTCTGGCGTTTGGCGTACTTGTATCGCTGACACAGAATCTGGGCGATACCATGATCTCGATGTATATTGATTATGTGAAAAGTATGATGACAGCTACGTATTAGGAGGCGCTATGATTACTTACAAATACAGAGCGCAGGATGAAAACGGAAAGGCAATTTCCGGTACGATGCAGGCAACCGATGAGCTTGATCTGCATGAGCGCTTAAAACAGGAAAAGAAATATTTGATACAGGCGAAGGCACAGGCGGACAAGGTCAACATCAAGCGTTTGCGTTCCGATGTTGTGTCTGAGTTCGCAAAGAATATCGGTGAGTTGCTTGGTGCGGGCGTGACGCTTGTAAAGGCACTGCGTATCATATCCGAGGATGAATCCATCAAGCCGAAGGAGCGGGAGGTTTATACCGGACTGTTAAAGCAGGTGCGTTCCGGTGTGCCGCTTTCTGAGGCAATGTCTGCAAGCGGCGATGCATTTCCACCGCTCTTTATCAACATGATCAAGAGTGCAGAGAGCAGCGGAAGCATGGACAAGATCGCATTGCAGATGTCTGTGCATTACGAGAAGGAATACCGGTTGAACCAGAAGGTTAAAAGCTCAATGACTTATCCGAAGATCCTCTGCGTATTGATTGTGGTAGTCGTTGCGATCATCATGGGGTATGTTATTCCACAGTTTAAGGATTTATTTTCCCAGATGGATGCGCTTCCGACCTCGACGACGATCCTGCTTGGCATCAGTAATTTTGTGAAAAATAAATGGTATGTCTTGATTTTGGCGGCAGTTGTGTTGTATATTTTCTTTCATGTGCTTTTTGCGATACCGGGTGTGCGGTATGCAAAGGACAAGTTAGAACTGAAGCTGCCGGTGATCGGAAAGCTGCGCCGTGTCATTTATACTGCGCGGTTTGCTCGTACGTTGTCGAGCCTGTATTCGGCAGGTATTTCGATCATCAACTGTCTGCAGATCGCACGAAATACGATCGGCAATTCTTACATTGAAAAGCAGTTTGATCAGGTCATCGCGGATGTCCGTGGTGGTATGAATTTAAGTGAGAGTATTGACCGGGTAGATGGATTTACGAAGAAGCTTTCTTCGTCCATTTCAGTCGGTGAAGAGACGGGTGCGCTCGATACAATGCTTGTATCGATTGCAAACCAGATGGAATATGATTCCGAGGTAGCGATGAACAAGCTGGTTTCTTATCTGGAGCCTGCGATGATCGTCGTGATGGCGGCAGTCGTTGGATTTGTTATTATTTCCGTAATCCAGCCGATTTACGGCTCGTATGCGACGATTGCAAATTCGTACTAAATAGAGAAAGCAAACCTATTACAGGAAGGAGAACATACATATGAGTACAGTCATTTATCTGGCAAACCAACAGATACAAGTGATCACCGGTACTCCCGGAAATCGAAAGATTTCTGTTGCGGATTGTTATACGGAAGATGCGCCGGACGGTAGCATCATCAATGGTATGATTATGGATGCGGATGCGTTCGTGAGTTTCATGCAGAACTTCTGGACGACACATAATCTGCCGACAAAGGATGTGATTTTAGTCATCAATTCGACCAAGTTTATTGGTAAGAATATCGAGATGCCTCTGCTCAATCCGAAGAAGACGGAAGAGTTTATCAACCGCGAGTTTACAGATATCAAACAGGGAGAGGATTATATCTGCGGATATTTTCCAATTGGGCAGAACAAGGCGACGAAGAAGATCTATGCCGAGATCATCACGACCGATTTCATCAAAGATTATGTGGACATCTTTACTGAGATCGGCGTCAAGCTCAAGGCAGTATATTCCGGTGAGAGCAGTCTGATCCGTCTGACCGCATTGACAGCGGCACAGCAGTACAAGACATTCGTCCTGCAGATTGCAGACCGTATGACGATCACGACGATCCTCTGGGTAAATGGAGAGTTTTACTATTTCAACAGTGCCCGTTGCTTCCATGATCAGGGAACCGAGGACTACGCGCAGGATATCGCACGTTCGGTCAGCCAGATCCGTCAGTTTATGCAGGCAAACCAGTTGGATTATCCAATTGAGGCAGTTTTACTTGCGGGTGTGAATCCACAGGATCTGCCATTATATCAGAATGCGATTTCACAGCTTGATATTTACGCGCGTGTGGAGGTATTTACAGATACACATGTTGCAACCAATGGTCTGGATGTACAGGCACATTTCCACCCGATCAGTGGTCTTGTTACAGGAAATGCCGGCAAACAGAATTTCTTAGACGGCTATCATGCCGGAAAAAAGAAGGAAACAGAAGGTGGCGGAGTCGGAAAGGGATTTCTTGCAATTCTGATCAGCCTTGCTGTGATGCTTGTGGGACTTGCAGTGTGTATCACCGTGCGCACACTTAAAAAACAGGAATTGCAGAAGCTGAAGGAGTACAATGAGTCTCCGGCAACGATTATGGAGGTTGCACGGTATGATGTACTTTTGGAGCAAACATCTTATCTGAGCAATCAATACAATGCGATTGCAGGAGTGAATCAGAATCTATACACGTATCCGGTCTGCAACCGTGAGGTGATGAGCGTGGTCGAAGATTGCGCGCAGGGGCTTGCAACTGTGACCTTTGATTCGTTCGATGCGGATCTGGGTGTGCTGACGATGACAGCGCGTGCCGATACGGTAGATAATATCAACAAATTCATCCGCAATCTGTGCGGCGTGGATATATTCAGCAATGTTGATTATACTGGATATTCGTATGTAGAATCCGATGAGCTGTGGGATATCCATGTGACCTGTACGCTGGCGGAGTCCGCGGGCAGACACACCGATACGGATGCACAGCCAGAGACAACAGAAACAAACTTGCCGGATGTCGGCGATGCAGAATAAGGAGGGAATCGTTATGAAGTTAGAAATGACACAAAAAGACAAAAACCTCCTGATTATGCTTTCCATATTCGTAATCGTTGTCTGTATTGGCTACTGGGGCATCTACCCGGTTGTAAAGGGTATCGTAAATACGAACAAAGAGATAACGACACAGAAGGAAACGCAGGAAGAAAATGAGCTGAAGCTTACGCAGGTGCCGATGATGGAGGCAGATAACGAGCGGTTTTCAAGCGAGATACAGGGAGTGCGTGAATCATTCTTCCCGATGATGGAAAGTGCAGAGATTGATAAGTATTTTACTGAGCTTGTGTTAGGATATAACTTGTCAGCCTATGATCTGGCTATCCAGATGCCACAGGAAGAAACGGCATTGGAGCCATATGTATATTCGAAGCGTGCGGCAATGCTCGCGGCACAGGAGGAAACGGATACGACAGAAGCAACACAGGGCGCAAAGGCAGAGCGTTCCGAGATTGAGGCGGCTGAGGAGAGCGGCGGTATGTCGACGGACAGTGAAACGAGCGCACTTCCGACATTTGACGATACGGTGACAACCGGTATTTATAATGCGACGGTGAC
This sequence comes from bacterium, assembly GCA_963631525.1. GTDB lineage: Bacteria > Bacillota > Clostridia > Lachnospirales > Lachnospiraceae > Coprococcus_C. Next base: position 51,267 of record CAVGQQ010000007.1, on the reverse strand, counting down.
ACTTCGTCTGGGCGGAAAAGAGAGTGACCTGCTTCAGCTGATCGAAGATCTCTCAAACAGCGATAAAAAGATCCGTGTGTGCAATTATTCATGGTCTGAGGAGCGGAGTATCACGAACCTGACCGAGGATGGTGAGTACGATATCAAGACCGAACGCGTTTTGACATTGACGCTGGAGATCTATATGTACAAGGAGGTGCCAGACGATGGAAATGCGCAGTAATAAAAATATCCGAATCGGTGATGTATTGCAGGAACTTGGCTACATCAACGAAGATCAGATCAATCAGGCGGTTGCCTACCAGAAGGAAAACAAAGGTGTCCGTCTTGGTGCGGCACTGATCGCACTTGGCTTTATCACAGAAAAACAGATGTTAGAGGCGCTTGGAAAGCGTCTGAATTATGAGGTTGTCAATATTTCAGATCTGTCTGTGGACGTGAAAGCGGTGGAGATGATTCCACGTGTCCTTGCCGAGAAATATAACATGATGGGATACAAGGTAGAGGATACGATGTATTATCTCCTTGTGGACGATCCGCTGAATTTCTATGGAATTGAGGATATCCGCCAGATCGTTGGACGTGAAGTACATATTTCCCTGTGTGAAAAGGCACCGCTTGAAAATTCGATTCAGTATTATTATTCGGAAGTGTCCGCACGACAGGCGGCACAGAAGGCGTCCGCGAACACAACGCAGACGAGTGAAGTTATGGAGATCAGCGTGGAGGATGGCGATGACGATACGCCAATCATCAACCTGTTTAACAGTTTGCTTGTCCGTGCCTATAACTCCAATGCATCCGATATCCATATCGAGCCATTTGAGAACCATACAAGCGTGCGAATGCGTATGGATGGTGTTATCTGCGACTTCATGACGCTGCAGAAGAACATTCACAATTCCCTGCTGGCGCGTATCAAGATCCTTGGTGATCTCGATATCGCAGAGCGAAGAATCCCGCAGGATGGACATTTCCGGATCAACATTGAAGGTGTGAACCTGAATGTCCGTGTATCTGTGATTCCGACCGTATTTGGCGAGAAAGCGGTTTTGCGACTTCTTGCATCGGCAGGTTCGATCGATCATATGGGAACGTTCGGTATGACTGACCGGAACTATAAACTGGTGATGCGGATGCTGCAGTCACCAAACGGAATCATTTATCTGACTGGACCAACGGGTTCCGGTAAATCAACGACATTGTACATGATTCTGGAAGAGCTTGCAAAGCGTAGTGTAAATATCTCGACCATCGAAGATCCGGTCGAGAAAAACGTGCCAAAGCTCAATCAGATGCAGGTAAATAATACCGCGGGGCTGACCTTCGAGGTCGGACTTCGTGCTTTGCTTCGTCAGGACCCGGATATCATCATGGTTGGAGAGACGCGAGATGCGGAGACGGCATCCATTTCTGTCCGTGCCGCAATCACCGGGCACTTAGTACTTTCGACTCTGCATACGAACGATGCGGCTTCTTCCGTTGTCCGACTGGCAGACATGGGAGTGGAACCGTATATGATCGCCAGCTCTTTAGTTGGTATCGTGGCACAGCGACTTGTGCGTAAGGTCTGCCCGTTCTGTGGCGAATGGGGGTCGATGACCGAGCAGGAGGAAGCAATCGCAGGCGTACATTTTCCTCAGATCAAGCATGCCAAGGGATGCAGACAGTGTAACAACACGGGATACAAGGGACGTATTTCCATTCATGAAATCCTGATGATCGATAAGAAGGTACGTGAGATGATCACGAAGGGCGCTTCGGTCGAGGAAATCAAAGAGTACGCAGTACAGGAACAGGGGATGAGCACCTTGAAAAAGAGTGCGCTCGAACTCGTAGAAAATGGTACAACGACGGTAGATGAACTGTTGCGTGTATCTTATTATGAGTAGGAAGAGAAGAGCAAGCGAGAAAGCCCGTGCCGGAAGCTGACAGCAAGTAGAAGAAAAAACAAGTAAAAATATTGACAAAAAAATCATAAAAAAATATGAGAGGAGGTCGATATATATGATGATAGATCAGATGATAATGGAAGCGCGTTCGATGGGATGCTCGGATATTCATATCACGGTAGGTATGCCACTTATGTATCGAATCAATGGTCGCTTACAGAATGCACCGACCAATCCAAGTGACGGTGAGATCATCGCGATGCTCGCAGAGCTTCTGACAGATGAACAGCGGGAGAATCTCGAACGAGGCATAGATGCGGATTTTGCGATCCGTACCCCGGATGGCAACCGTCAGCGTGTGAATGTGTTCAAGCAGGACGGCAAGATGGCGGCGACAATCCGTCTCTTGAATTCTTCGATTCCGTCGATGGAGATGCTGGGACTTCCAAGCGTGCTCCGGGAACTGGCAGATAAGCCGCGTGGTATGATTCTTGTGACAGGACCAACCGGTTCCGGTAAATCAACGACACTTGCTTCTATGATTGATTATATCAATGAGAATCGCCCGGAACATATCATTACGATTGAAGATCCGGTCGAGTATGTATACGACAGAAAGATGGCACTGATCCACCAGAGAGAGGTTGGAAGAGATGTCACAAACTTCGCATCTGCACTTCGAAGTGCACTCCGTGAAGACCCGGATATTATTCTGGTAGGAGAGATGCGTGATTACGAGACAATTTCTGCAGCACTGACCGCGGCAGAGACCGGACATCTGGTTATGTCCACCCTGCATACGACTGGTGCGGCACAGACGATTGACCGAATCATTGATGCATGTCCGGCAGGCATGCAGAATCAGGTACGGACACAGCTTGCGAGTGTCTTAAATGGTGTTATCACGCAATGTCTGATTCCAAATGCACGTGGAAACGGACGCGTTGTAGCGACAGAAATCTTAGTTGGTACGGATGCGGTTTGCAACCAGATCCGTGAGAATAAATGTCACCAGCTCGGTTCTCTGATGCAGTCTGGTTCATCCGTTGGTATGCATACATTAAATGGTGATTTGTCCCGCCTGATTCAGAGTGGTATGATTAACCGTCAAATGGCGTACAAATATTCGAACGATGTCGCAGAACTTGATCAGTATTTGTAATAAGGGTTGTTGAGAAACTTAATTTATGGAAAATGATTGGAAATGATATAAATTGACCAATAGTAATAAAATAGGTTAAGTATCCGACTGCACATTCCGAAGTAAATAATGTAAGACAGAAAATGTAGTGTGGACAGACTTGATATGAATGGCTAAAATTACCATGAAAAAATCCCTCAAAAAAGGGATAAAAAAGTTGATAGCAATAGCATTATTTGCTATAATATATTCAATATTTTTCATAACAAAAAGACAAAAGAATTAAGGAGGAAATGATTATGAAAAAAATGAAAGAAAACAAAGGTTTTACTTTAGTAGAGTTGATTGTTGTTATCGTAATTCTCGCAATTTTGGCAGCAATCCTCGTACCAGCATTGCTTGGCTATATTGACAAGGCAAAGGGACAGCAGGTTGTATTGGATGGTAAGAGCGTTATGACAGCTGCTCAGACAGAGCTTTCTAGCGCATATGCAAAGGGTGCAGAGCCAAATACAGTATCTGCAGATGAGATTGTTAAGGTAGCAGATGTTGCTGATAAGTGTACAGGATTTGAGATTTATACAGCAAAGAAAACAGACGCTTCATCAGGAGCAGTTACAGCAAACCATACAGCATATACAGTATATGCCGTAAAGTATGTTCCGAAGACAGGAGATCCTATTTATTATGCATATAATGCAACAACAGGAAAGGCTTCTTGGGATTCATCAGATACAGAGTATAATACAGTTATTGCAAGTGCTCAGAAAGTTGTTACATATACAACAGGCAATTAGTATAGGTCTGAAAATTATTGTATGAATTATAATACCGCGTTTGGAAATTATGAAAAAATTTTGAACGCGGTATTTTTTGCGTAAAAAACTTTTCTTTCGATTATCCCTTTATGTTGTGGGCACGGAAGAGGCGAAGAAAGCTAAAAAACCCACATTGTGGGTGTGAGAAGCAAAGAACAAGCAAGAAAAACCTTTTTGGAAGTTTATCGCACAGTCCCAGATCGGAAAGTGGGCGAGGGAGTAGAGAAATAGGCTGGAAAACCCACGGCGTGGGTATGGGAAGAGAAAAGCAAGCAGAAAACCCCGCTCTGAAAGCTTATCACACAGCCTCGTAGCAAAAACTGGGTTTGAGAGTAGGAAAGCAAGCTGAAAAAACCACGATGTGGGTGTCGGGTGTAGGAAAGCGGGCAAGAAAACCCCAAAATGAAGTCAAGTAGGAAATCCCCGGAAACTTATGAAAAAGTTTCCGGGGTGAATTTATTTATAGAGAAAAATCAAGCCGAACTCTACATGAAATTCCGCATTACCAGTTGCTGTACCCAACTGGAATCAAGCGGATGCTTTTGCGTTTCATAGGTTAGAATGAGATTCACATCCGGAATGATATTGTGGTCACAATATGTACTGATTTTCTCCAAGGCATGATCTTTGTATTCCTTTTTATCCATCAATCCCAAATGCTCCCAATAAGTATAGGAATTATTCTTTGGATTTTTGATTGTAAAATCAGGATACATAGTTGACCCGTTTAGTGTGAGCGGCGCTTCATATCGAAATGGAATATGGTTAGTGAACAAAATATTTGCTATGATTTCCTCGGACTTTGAGCGTACTTTCATCCCAGAAAATGTGTTGTGAATAAGGTCTTCACGCTTATAAGGATTTTGCTCATATGAGACACTTGCCCATGTATCAGGAATCAGTGCCTTGGCTAAAAATGTGTGATAATTTGAATCAGTTGCCAGAAGCTTCAGGGATGTATTTGGCAAAGCAAGAACATCTTGAATAAATCGATCAAGAAGCTCCTTTTCTTTGATGCAGTCAGCCAGGCAGCTTTCGTAATATTTCTTCAAAGCTAATTTTTCGATGGTGGCAGATTCCTTGACAGGAATGTATTTTTTTAGATTGCCATTTACCTTGTAGGATTTGATATGCTTTCCGTTCTTGAAACATTGCAGTTTACCAGCCGGAAATCTGCTGATCAGTTTTTGATAGCTTTCGATATTTTTATTTAATTGTTTTTGTTGTTCAAGAATATTCTGTATAAAAATAATAAACACCTCTTTCAATAATTATCATTGTAACGACTGTAATAGTACAGACCATCATAATGCGAAAACACATGAAGCCGTTAGACAACACGCTAAAATGTAAACTACGTGGGTAAGTAAAATATGAGTTGTTCTGAGTTGTAAAACAGATTTTCTGTATGAAAAACTATGCGCTAAAACTCGATAAATGAGTTATGTTTAATGTAGCATATATAAGTTGTTGCGTAAACAGGATACATGATTTTATCACAGAAAATTCATAATCTCTTTTGCTTCCAATAATGATTTGGGTGCGAAAACGGGAAAGTAGGCGGAAAAACCCACGGTGTGGGTGTAGGAAGAGAAAAGCAAGCGGGAAAACCCACAGCAAGTGGGCAATACCAAATGGAAGAGGAAGCAAAACAAAAAATCCCACATTTCCACCATTCCTATCTTGAAGCAAAAGGAAATAGATGGTATAATCTAAAAGATTGCATGAAGACAAAACCGAGACAACTGAAAAAATCATTTTCTGACACTGGCAGTGCGATAAAAACAATAAAATAAAACAGAAAGTGGTGTTTTCAGTCGTTTCGGAGTCTGATTGCAGGAAAAAATATTTCAAGGAGAATTTATTATGTACAAAAAGTTTGAGATGGAACTTGCCGGAAGAACCTTGCGTGTCGATGTAGGCAGAGTTGCAAAGCAGGCAAACGGTGCAGCTTTGATGCACTACGGAGATACAGTTGTTCTTTCTACAGCAACTGCATCTGAGAAACCAAGAGATGGTATCGATTTCTTTCCACTTTCAGTTGAGTATGAGGAGAAGATGTACTCTGTTGGAAAGATCCCTGGAGGATTCAACAAGCGTGAGGGTAAGGCAAGCGAGAACGCAATCCTTACATCCCGTGTTATTGACCGTCCAATGAGACCATTGTTCCCAAAGGATTATAGAAATGATGTTACATTGAACAACATGGTTATGTCTGTAGATCCAGAGTGTTCTCCGGAGCTGACTGCTATGCTTGGTTCAGCCATTGCAACAGCAATTTCTGATATCCCATTTGATGGTCCATGTGCAACAACACAGGTTGGTATGATCAATGGCGAGCTGATTTTCAATCCAAATTCAACACAGAATCTGGAGTCAGATCTGAAGCTGACTGTTGCATCTACAAGAGATAAGGTTATCATGATCGAGGCTGGTGCAAACGAAGTGCCAGAGGCAAAGATGATCGAGGCTATTTATGCAGCACATGAAGTAAATCAGAAGGTAATTGCATTTATTGATAAGATCGTAGCTGAGTGTGGTAAGCCAAAGCATTCTTATACAAGCTGTGCAGTTCCAGAAGAGCTGTTTGAGGCAATCAAGGAGCTTGTTCCACCTGCAGCAATGGAAGAGGCAGTCTTCACAGATGAGAAGCAGGTACGTGAGGAGAATATCCGTCAGATCAAGGAGAAGCTCGAAGAGGCATTTGCAGATAAGGAAGAGTGGCTGGCAGTTCTTGATGAGGCTGTTTACCAGTATCAGAAGAAGACAGTTCGTAAGATGATTCTGAAAGATCACAAGCGTCCAGATGGCAGACAGATCACACAGATCCGTCCACTGGCTGCTGAGGTTGATATCATTCCTAGAGTACATGGTTCTGCTATGTTCACAAGAGGACAGACACAGATCTGTAACGTTGTAACACTGGCTCCGCTTTCTGAGTCACAGAAGATAGATGGACTTGATACAAACGTTACATCTAAGAGATATATGCACCACTACAACTTCCCATCATACTCTGTTGGTGAGACAAAGCCATCCAGAGGACCAGGACGTCGTGAGATCGGACATGGCGCACTTGCTGAGCGTGCACTTGTTCCTGTACTTCCAAGTGAGGACGAGTTCCCATATGCAATCCGTTCCGTATCTGAGACATTTGAGTCAAATGGTTCTACATCTATGGCTTCTACATGTGCATCTTGTATGTCACTGATGGCTGCCGGTGTTCCAATTAAGAAGATGGTAGCAGGTATTTCCTGTGGTCTTGTAACTGGTGAGACAGATGATGATTATGTATTGTTGACAGATATTCAGGGTCTCGAAGATTTCTTCGGCGACATGGACTTCAAGGTAACAGGTACAACCGAAGGTATCACGGCCATTCAGATGGATATCAAGATTCATGGTCTGACACGTCCAATCGTAGAGGGTGCTATTGCAAGATGTCGTGAGGCTAGACTCTTCATTATGGATACATGTATGAAGCCAGCTATCGCAGCTCCAAGAGATCACGTTGGCGAGCTTGCTCCGAAGATCATCCAGACAAAGGTTGATCCAGAGAAGATCGGTGAGATCATCGGACAGAGAGGAAAGACAATCAACGCAATTATCGAGGAGACAGGCGTTAAGATTGATATCGATGATGATGGAAATGTATTTATCTGCGGCGTTGAGCAGGCAGGTATGGACAAGGCATTAAAGATCATCCGTTCTATCGTAGATCCAATCGAGGTTGGCAAGACATACGAAGGTAAGGTTGTTCGTATTATGAACTTCGGTGCATTCGTAGAGCTGTCGCCAAACAAGGATGGACTGATCCACATCTCTAAGCTGGCAGATCACCGCGTAGAGAAGGTAGAGGATGTCGTAAATATCGGCGATGTAGTCAAGGTTAAGGTTCTTGAGGTTGACCGTATGGGTAAGATCAGCCTGAGCCTGAAGGACGCTGAGCAGTAAAACTATAAATTAGGAGGGTACCTCATGAGATACGGATACTTTGATGAGGCAAATAAGGAATATGTGATTGACAGACCGGATACACCGGCACCTTGGGCGAATTACCTTGGTTCTCCGGAATACGGCGCAATCATTTCCAACAATGCCGGAGGATACAGCTTTGTAAAGTCTGGTGCAAACGGAAGAATTCTTCGTTATATCTTCAACAGCTTTGACCAGCCGGGCAGATATATTTATCTGCGTGACAATGACAGCAAAGATTACTGGTCAGCTTCATGGCAGCCAGTTGGAAAAGATTTAGACAGCTACAAGAGTGAGTGTCACCACGGTACAGGCTATACTTACATGAATGCAGAATATGCAGGCATCAAGAGCTCTGTGCTTTACTATGTACCACTTGACAAGACGCATGAGGTATGGAAGCTGAAGGTTACGAACAATTCTGACAAGCCTCGTAACCTGTCAGTCTTTGGTTACTGTGAATTTACAAATGATAACAACTATGAGCAGGATCAGGTCAATCTGCAGTATACACTCTTTATCACAAGAACGTATTTCATGGGAAACCGCATCAAGCAGGTAATCAATGAGAACGTGAACAAGGGTGCAGCCATCAACGGAAGTGTTGCATTTACAAGATTCTTTGGTCTGACTGGCGCAGAGGTCGCAAGCTATGCCGGAGATAAGGAAGCATTCCTTGGCAGATATCATGGCTATGGCAATCCAGCCGGTGTAGAAAACGGCGATTGCGGAAACTGCATGAACTATAATGGTAATGCCTGTGGCGCTTTGGAGACAAAGATCACACTGGCACCGGGCGAGAGCAAGGAAATTGCATTCGTGCTCGGCATGAAAGATGATGCTGAGACAGAGGCAGTGATGAACAGCTATGCAGATGTGCATGCACAGAGTGAAGCAGAGCTGGCAGAACTGAAGGAATACTGGCATGGTAAGCTGAATCATTTCCAGGTAAAGACACCAAGCGAGCCGTTCAATGCGATGATCAATACATGGAATGCATATCAGTGCTTCATGACATTTATCTGGTCAAGAGCTGCATCGTTTTCGTATTGTGGTCTTCGAAATGGATACGGATACCGCGATACGGTACAGGATATCCAGGGCGTGATCCACTTAGCACCAGAGATGGCATTAGATAAGATCCGTTTCATGTTGTCCGCACAGGTAGACAATGGTGGCGGACTTCCACTTGTAAAATTTGATCACAATGCAGGTCATGAGGACACACCAGATGATGAGTCTTATGTACGCGCAACCGGACATCCGGCATACCGTGCAGATGATGCATTGTGGTTGTTCCCAACGGTTTATAAGTATATTGCAGAGTCTGGAAATACAGACTTTATCGATGAGGTAATCCTGTTCGCAAATGGCGGAGAGGGTACGGTATATGAGCATTTGAAGCGTGCGATTGATTTCTCTATGAATCACCTTGGAAACAACCGTATGCCGGCAGGTCTGCATGCAGACTGGAATGACTGTTTACGTCTTGGCAAGCAGGGCGAGTCAACATTTGTTGCAATGCAGCTTTACTATGCGATGAGTGTACTCCGTATCTTCGCAGAGCAGAAAAATGATACAGAATATATCGCATATCTGGATAAGATCCAGAAGGAACTTGGCGATATCATTCAGACAAAGTGCTGGGAGGATGATCGTTACATCCGTGGATACAAGGAAGATGGTATGATCATTGGTTCCAAGCATGATCCAGAGGCAAATATGTGGCTGAATCCACAGTCGTGGGCAGTTATCAGTGGTCTTGCTACAAAGGATCAGGCTGAGAAAGCACTGGAGTCTGTACATAGAGAATTGAATACACCATATGGCGTGCGTCTGATGGCACCATCGTATGTGGATCATGCGTTTGAGGGAGCGTTGATGCTTCTGTTCAATCCATCCACAAAGGAAAATGGTGGTATCTTCTCACAGCCACAGGGCTGGATCATTCTTGCAGAATCCCTGATGGGACATGGAAATCGTGCATTTGAGTATTTCACAGAGAGCGCACCTGCATCCATGAATGACAAGGCAGAAATCAGAAAGCTGGAGCCATATTGTCACGGACAGTTTACAGAGAGCTCTGACAGCCCATTCGAGGGTAGAGCACATGTACACTGGCTGACAGGTACAGCTTCGACCGTTATGGTTGGATGTGTCGAGGGTATCCTCGGTATGCGTCCGGACTTCGATGGACTTCGTATCGCACCATCGGTTCCATCTGACTGGAAGGAATTCGAGATCAACAAGGACTTCCGTGGAAAGAAGCTTCATATTGTTGTGAAGAATCCAAATGGCGCAGAGAGCGGTTACAAGAGCCTTGTTGTAAATGGCAAGGAAATGAAGGACAACTATGTTGCAGCAAGCGAGCTTGCAGATGTAAATGAGATTGTTCTGACGATGTAATTGCAGACAAGAAAATAGAAAAAAAGAAATGGTGAAGTTTTTAACTTCACCATTTCTTTTTTTGTAAAAGTCTATAAAACCTACATATTATTCGCGGCACTCACAATCATCGGTAAGATCTGCTTCTTTCTGGAGACAACGCCCGGCAGATTGATGCTGCCACCGGATACTTCGTCAAGCTTGAAGGCTTTTTCAAGCAGTTCTTCGGAGTTCTTGCCGTAGTATAAAAGCTCGGTGCTTTCCTTGAAGATGTTTGTCAGCATGAAGAACAGCATATCGGCTTCACTCTGGTTGTAGATGCTTTCCATGTATTTGAGGATACGCGGCTTGACGGCATCTAACATCGTAGAGTTAAATGCTGTGATCTGTCCGATACCGAACTTTAAGTTCTCGGAAGAGAACACCTTGTAATCCTGATGGAAGATTTCTTCGTCTGTCTCGTTCATCAGTTTGCTTCCGGCGTTGAACATGGCGATTGCGTACGCTTCGATGTCAATGTTCGCGATCTTTGCAAGCTTCCGGCATGTATGCTCATCCATCTGCGTACAGGTTGGAGAACGGAACATCAAAGTATCGGAGATAATCGCAGAACATAACAGTCCGGCAATCTGCTTCGGAATCTCAACATGGCTTTCTTCGAACATTTGGTAGATGATCGTTGCGGTACAGCCAAGTGGCTGGTTGCGGAAATAAACCGGATTCATCGTCTGCAAGCCGCCCAGTCTGTGGTGATCGATGATCTCAAGAAGCTGGACTTCTTCGATACCATCGACTGCCTGTGCATGCTCGTTGTGATCAACTAAGATGACCTTCTTCGGGTTCGCATTCAAATAATTTCGCTGGGAGATCAGTCCCACGTATTTTCCATATTCATTCAGGACAGGATAGTACTGGTGACGCTTACCTGCCATCACGGTACGGATATCCCGGATGTAGTCCTCGGTCGAGAAGGTAATCAGATTATCCTTCTTCATGAAGTAACGGATTGGAATACTCTGGTTGATCAGACGTGCCGCTGTGTAAGTATCGTATGGGGTACGAATGATCGAGCAGTTGTGATCCTCGGCGAGTTTCGTGATCGTCTTCGATACGACTGCACCGTCACAGATGATGATACACTGCGCATCCATCTCGATTGCACAAAGCTGTGACTCGTAACGGTTACCAAGGATGACGATGTCACCTTTCTCAATATAGTTTTCCATCATGTCCGGGTTGGCGGCGGAGATCAGCACCTTTCCGGTATGCACATAATCTTTCTCATCGCCGACGATCAGATCGGCAGAGAGCGTGTTGATAATATTCTTGTATGGTGTGTGCGCGGATGCGATGACACGGTTGTCGTAGACCTCCATATAAGTCATGGCGATGTCACGCACTGTGATCAGTCCGACCAAATTGCCGTTTTCGTTGACCGATGGAAGAGTGGTCGCGCCGGATTCGCTCAGAATCTCCCATGCATTTTTGATGGAGATCTCTCCGTCGACGCCGTCAATGTGGCGGTATTCCACATCCTTTACCTGCGTGGAGACATTCTCCATATATTCTGGTACAGTTGCTGAAAATGCATTCAGCACATATTTGGTTTCTGCGTTGATTTCTCCGGCACGCATCGGCACGTAATCGTTTCCGGTGATCTGCCGTTTCAGATATGCATAGCAAATGGAAGAACAGATGGAGTCGGTATCCGGATTTTTATGTCCAATGACATATACTTTGTCTTTGCTTTGTGTTTCCATTCATCAAACCTCCGTAATTTATAGAAAAATCAAAATAAGCTACTTTGCGTTGCTATTATAGTTTCCGCATTTATAAAAGTCAAACAAAATGTACATAATATCTGTGAGAAAATTTTGTGAACGGAGGTAGGAAACATTGGAGAGACAGGAAGAAACAGCGAATGATCACGCGTTTCACATGGATAGCCGGCAGAAACAGGAAGGAAGCGGGATGGACAACCAGCAAAAGCAAGGGAGTCTGATCACTGACTACGGACAGATTACTTTATCGAAAAACCGGTATCATCACCGGATTCATCTGTTGAATATTATAGGAGAAATCGAGGGACATGAGAATCTTGGTTCGTCCTCGAAGACAAGCAAATATGAGCATATTCTGCCGCAGCTTGCGGCCGTGGAGGACGATGAGGGCATCGACGGACTGATGGTGCTTTTAAATACCGTGGGTGGCGATGTTGAGGCAGGACTTGCCATCGCGGAAATGATTGCATCCCTGAGTAAGCCAAAGGTGTGTCTCGTGCTTGGTGGTGGACATTCCATCGGCGTGCCGCTGGCGGTATCGGGCGATGTGACATTTATCGTGCCGTCGGCAACGATGGTTGTGCATCCGATCCGGATGAACGGAACCGTGCTTGGTGTGACGCAGAACTATGAATATATCGAGCGGATGCAGGATCGTATCATCGAATTCACGTCGAATCATTGCTCCATCAAGGAAGAGGAGCTGCGCGAGATCATGTTTAACACGAAGGAACTGACGAAGGATATTGGTTCGGTGTTAGTCGGCAGACAGGCAGTTGAGGTTGGAATCATCGACCGGATGGGCGGCATTCATACCGCAATGAATTGTTTATATGACTTGATAAATGCAAAGAAAAATAGTAAAATAGAGTAGTATGAGCATTTAAACTGACATAAATATGCCCGTGTGGCGGTTTGTAAATGGATACAGACTGCCATATGGGAGATTACATTTAGAAAAATGTCTGTCATATTCGGAGAATGAGGGAAAAGAGAAGGAGTGCATACCGTGGCAACGGGAAACAACAGTACATATAATAAAGGTTCACAATCGAATACGAGAAGTAAGCAGGCAGCCAGCCGCTCGACATCGACGGCAAGATCACCGCAGAAAGCAAGATCGTCGCAGTCATCTAGGCAGGCGTCCACTTCCCGTACAGGGGGAAGAAAGACGAAGGCGCAACTGGCACAGGAGCAGGCACGGAAGAATGAGATTCATCTGTTCATCTGTCTGGCAGTCTGTACATTTTTCTTTATCAGCAACTTTGGCTGGTGCGGTGTTGTAGGTAATTTCTTTGCGAAGTTTATGTTTGGACTGTTCGGTGTTGTAGAATATGTGCTTCCGTTATATATCTTTTTGACAGAGGCATTTCTGCTTTCAAACGGCGCGAAAAAAGCAGTCGTAAACCGTGTGCTTTGCGTGGGATTGTTTATCGTTGCGGCGGCATTTATCTTCCAGCTTACGGCTGGTGCCGATCATATGACCGCGAAGCTTCTGTATGATCAGGGCGCACAGGAAAAGAAGGGCGGTGGATTTATCTTAGGTGGACTGCTCGTTGTGCTGTACAATCTGATTGGAAAGCCAGGTGCCATCATTGTGATCGCGCTTTTGATCATCATCGGAATCATCGTCGTAATGAATGTATCGCTGATTGATTTTGCAAAGAACCGGTCTGCACAGTTCAGGAACCGTTACAATGCGCTGTATGAGGATGATGACGAGGACGAGATTGATCCGGAGGCGGCGCTTGAGGCAAAGCGCAGAACAAAACTGGATAATATCAAGGTGGAGCAGGAGAAAACTGCCGTGCCGGTAAAGAAGAAAAAGAAGAAAGTAAAAAATAAGAAGGTCGAGGGGGAAGAGGTTCACGAGTTAAAGCCACTCCCACATGAAGACCTGTTTAATCCAAATCTGACCTTGCAGGATGCAAAGGATGTGTCGGAGGGATATGTAGATCTGTCACTGCTGAAAAAGAAAAAAGGCGGCGTGACAGAGCTTCGCAGTGCGAAGGCTGATATCCCACCGGTGCCAGATACACCGAAGGAAGAAACCGTCGATTTCTTCGACCGCCCGGACTATGCAAGTGGCGCTATGCAGGAGGAAACGATGATCACAGACCAGACATGGCAGGAGAATGGAACTGCACAGACAGATGCGGATATTTCTTCCTATGATGAGACGGCTGCAGATACATTGGAACCGGTACATACGAAGAGAACGTCACGTGCAACAGAAAAGCAGCTGGATACCACAGATGTTTCCATGCCGGAGGTGGATGAGGTTCCAGTAACCGAAGCAACGACGAGAAAGCGTAAGAAGACGAAGGAATCTGAGCAGGAAATGCTTTCGGAACGTGACCAGATTGCTGAGACGATTCAGGAAAACAGCGAACAAAAACCAGTCAAGGAATATAAATTCCCGCCATTGAAGCTCTTAAAGAGTGGCAAGGGAAAGGGCACGAAGTCAAACGAAGCATCTGTCCGGGAGACAGCGATGAAGTTAAAGAGTACACTCGAAAACTTCGGTGTCAATGTCACGGTGACGGATTACAGCTGTGGCCCATCCGTTACCCGGTATGAGTTACAGCCGGAGCAGGGTGTGAAGGTATCGAAGATCACGAACTTGGCGGATGATATCAAGCTGAATCTGGCGGCGGCAGATATCCGTATTGAAGCACCGATTCCGGGCAAGCCAGCCGTTGGTATTGAGGTGCCGAACAAGGAGAGCCAGCCGGTATTTTTCCGGGATCTGCTTGAATCGGACAACTTCCAGAAATTCCCATCCAACATTGCATTTGCAGTTGGTAAGGATATCAGCGGACAGGTGGTTGTGGCAGATATTGCGAAGATGCCGCATTTGCTGATCGCAGGTGCGACCGGTTCCGGTAAATCGGTCTGTATCAATACATTGATCATGAGTATCCTATATAAGGCGAAGCCGGATGACGTGAAGCTGATCATGGTCGATCCAAAGCAGGTCGAGCTGAGTATCTACAACGGAATCCCACATATGCTGATTCCGGTTGTGACGGATCCGAAGAAGGCGGCAGGTGCCCTGAACTGGGCGGTACTCGAAATGACAAACCGTTACCAGTTTTTTGCACAGTACAATGTGCGAAACCTGCAGGGCTATAATGACAAAGTAAAGGCAGTGACAGGCTGTGAAGAAGGTAATGAGGATTTGAAGAAGCTGCCACAGATCGTGATTATCGTTGACGAGCTTGCCGATCTGATGATGGTAGCACACGGCGAAGTGGAGGATGCCATTGTGCGTCTGTCCCAGCTTGCGCGTGCGGCAGGTATCCATCTGGTAATCGCGACACAGCGACCATCGGTCGATGTCATTACCGGTCTGATTAAGGCAAACGTACCATCCAGAATTGCGATGACTGTATCCTCGGGTGTCGATTCGAGAACGATTCTCGATATGAATGGTGCCGAAAAATTGCTTGGTAAAGGTGATATGTTATTCTATCCGACGGGCTATCCGAAGCCGGTACGTGTACAAGGCGCGTTCCTGTCGGATGATGAGATTGCAGATGTCGTGGACTTCCTGAAGGAGGAAAGCGGCGAAGTGACCTATGATGAGTCAATCTCGAAGGAGATTGCGAACACGAAGGTCGGTGGTTCTGGCGGTGGCGCATCGTCTGCAGAACCGGAATATGATGACTACTTTGTAGATGCTGGAAAGTTTATTATCGGAAAAGATAAGGCGTCTATCGGTATGCTGCAAAGAGTATATAAAATCGGATTTAACCGTGCGGCACGTATTATGGATCAGCTTTCCGAAGCAGGTGTGGTCGGTCCGGAAGAGGGGACGAAACCGCGTAAGGTGCTTATGAGCATGGAAGAATTTGAAAATTATGTTGAGGAATATTTATAAGGGAGTCAGGAGGACAAAAGAGTATGTTAACAGACATTGAAATCGCACAGCAGGCAGAGATGGAACCGATCAAGAATATGGCAGCAAAGCTTGGTATGTCGGAGGATGATATCGAGATGTACGGAAAGTACAAGGCGAAGATCTCCGATGAGTATATGCAGTCTGTAAAGAATAATGAGAACGGTAAATTGATTCTGGTTACAGCAATCAACCCGACTCCAGCTGGAGAAGGAAAGACAACTGTAACCGTAGGACTTGGTCAGGCAATGTGTAAGCTTGGCAAAAAGGCAGTTATTGCACTGCGTGAGCCTTCCCTTGGACCATGCTTTGGTATCAAGGGGGGAGCAGCCGGTGGCGGATATGCACAGGTCGTACCAATGGAAGATTTGAACCTGCATTTTACAGGTGATTTCCATGCGATCACATCTGCGAACAACCTGCTTGCAGCTGTGATGGATAACCATATGCATCAGGGAAATGCACTCCGCATCGATCCAAAGCGTATCGTGTTTAAGCGTTGTTTGGATATGAATGACCGTGTGCTTCGTAACATCATCGTTGGTATGGGTAAGAAGGGCGACGGCGTGATGCGTCAGGATGGATTCGTCATCACGGTTGCCTCAGAGATCATGGCAATCCTCTGTCTGGCAACAGATATTAAGGATCTGCAGGAACGCCTTGCAAGAATTATTGTTGCTTATAATGTAGATAACGAGCCTGTCACAGCAGGAGAACTGAAATGTGTCGGCGCGATGACAGCACTTTTGAAGGATGCGATCAAGCCAAATCTGATCCAGACCTTAGAGCATACACCAGCACTTGTACACGGTGGCCCATTTGCAAATATTGCACATGGCTGTAATTCTGTCCGTGCAACACAGACGGCACTTAAAATCGCAGATTATGTCATCACAGAGGCAGGTTTTGGTGCCGATCTTGGCGCAGAGAAATTCTTCGATATCAAGTGTCGTATGACTGGCTTGAAGCCGGATGCAGTTGTACTTGTCGCAACGGTACGTGCACTCAAATATAACGGCGGTGTGGCAAAGGCAGACCTTGGCGCTGAGAACTTAGAAGCACTGGAAAAGGGTATCGTAAACTTAGAGAAGCATATCGAGAACTTACAGCTCTACGGTGTGCCGGTAGTTGTAACGTTGAACCGTTTCGTATCCGATACAGATGCAGAGCTTGCGTTTGTACGTGAGTTCTGTGAGAACCGTGGTTGTGATTTCGCCCTTGCAAATGTATGGGAGAAAGGCGGCGAAGGCGGTATCGAGCTTGCAAATGCCGTGCTCAACACATTAGAGACAAAGGAAAGCCACTTCAAGGTATTATACGAAGACAGCCTCTCTATCAAGGAGAAGATCGAGACAATCGCGAAGAAGATCTACGGTGCAGATGGCGTAACGTATTCCGCAGAAGCATCCCGTGCAATCGCGAAGATCGAGGAGATGGGATTTGCAAATATGCCAGTCTGCATGGCGAAGAACCAGTATTCGTTGTCTGATGATGCAAAGAAGCTTGGCAGACCGACTGGATTCACAGTCAATATCCGTGAGGTATATGTAAGTGCCGGAGCCGGATTCGTCGTAGCAATCACAGGTGCGATCATGACGATGCCGGGACTTCCAAAGTCTCCAGCCGCAGAGCGTATCTTCGTAGATGATGAGGGTGTGACACACGGATTATTCTAATTTTCGTATGTGTGAATTGATAAAATATTTGAAAATATGAATGCGATGCATCATCTGCAGGCATTTATATGTAGTAGAAAGAAGGATAGAACAATGGCAAAATTGATTAACGGAAAAGAAATCTCCCAGCAGATCAAGGATGAATTAAAAGAGAAGGTTTCCGCATTGAAGGCGCAGGGCAAGAACATCTGTCTGGCTGTGATTCAGGTCGGAAATGATCCGGCATCGTCTGTATATGTTGGAAATAAGAAGAAGGCATGTGCGTATATCGGGATCGAGTCACGTGCGTTTGAGCTTCCAGAGGAGACCACAGAGGAAGAACTTCTCTCTATTATCAAGGATCTGAACGAGGATGACGGCGTGCATGGAATCTTGGTTCAGCTTCCAGTTCCAAAGCACATCAACGAGGAGAAGATCATCAATGCGATTTCTCCAAAGAAGGATGTAGATGGTTTCCATCCGGAGAGTGTTGGAAGTTTGTGTATTGGCAGACCGGGCTTTGTATCCTGTACACCAGCTGGAATCATTCAGCTTCTGAAGCGTTCCGAGATCGACATCGAGGGAAAGCACTGCGTTGTGATCGGCAGAAGCAATATCGTTGGCAAGCCGATGGCACTTCTGATGCTGCGTGAGAATGCAACCGTAACAATCTGCCATTCGAGAACAAAGAATCTGAAGGAAATCTGCAAAGAAGCAGATATCCTGATCGTTGCAATCGGAAAGCCAAAGATGATCGACGCATCTTATGTGAAGGATGGTGCAACGGTAATCGATGTCGGTATCCACAGAGATGCCAACAACAAATTATGCGGCGATGTTGATTTTGCGTCGGTGGAACCAGTGGCTGGTGCTATCACACCAGTTCCGGGTGGCGTTGGACCGATGACGATCGCGATGCTGATGAATAACTGCGTGGAAGCCGCAGAGCGTGAGGAATAAGAAACGTATGAATATATTGATGGTGTCACTTGGCTGTGACAAGAACCTTTGCGACAGTGAGGCAATGCTTGGTCTGCTCGCAAAGCACAATTACAATATTACGAACGACGAGCAGGAAGCCGACGCAATCATCGTAAATACATGCAGCTTCATCAAAGATGCGATGGAAGAGAGTGTGAATACGGTGTTGGAGATGGCAAAGCTTAAACAGCAGAACCTGAAATACCTGATTGTGACCGGGTGTATGGCACAGCGGTTCAAGGATGAGATCTTTGACGAGATTCCGGAGATCGATGCATGTCTTGGAACAAGCAGCTTTGATAAGATCCTGGATGTGATCGAGGAGTTGAAGGCGCGCGACGGTATCGAGGATGCGGAAGAAATCAGTGTCTATGATGATATTGACCGTCTGGCAACAATCACGGAATCAAACAAGGTTATCACATCGGGTACCTTTATGGGATACTTAAAAATTGCGGAAGGCTGTGACAAATTCTGTACTTACTGTGTTATCCCACATATCCGCGGACATTACCGGAGTGTGCCGATGGAACAGCTCTTAAAAGAAGCAGAATATATGGCATCGCAGGGCATCGAGGAACTGGTGCTTGTCGCACAGGAGACGACCTGCTATGGAAAAGATCTGTACGGTGAGAAACGGCTGCATGTGTTAGTCCGGGAGTTGGCGAAGATCGATGGAATCAAATGGATTCGCCTGATGTACTGTTATCCGGAGGAAATCTACGACGAACTGATCGACTGCTTCAAGGAGGAACCAAAGCTTCTGCATTATATTGATATGCCGATGCAGCACAGTGAGGATGCAATTTTAAAGCGGATGGGCAGACGCACAGACCGTGCAAGCATTGAAGCGGTCATTGGAAAGCTGCGGGAAGCAGCACCGGATATTGCAATCCGTACTTCCCTGATTGCGGGATTCCCTGGGGAAACACAGGAAGAGCATGAGGCTCTGATGGCGTTTTTAGATGAGCAGGAGCTTGACCGGGTTGGCGTATTTACCTATTCGAGAGAAAATGGAACACCGGCGGCGACATTTGAAAACCAGATTGATGAGGAGACAGCAGAGCAGTGGCGTAATGAGATCATGGAGCTGCAACAGGAAATCTCTTTAGATAAAAATGAGACATTTGTAGGGAAGAACATGCAGGTTATCATTGAGGGATATTCTTCCGACGATGATGTCTATGTCGGACGGACATACCGGGATGCGCCGGGCGTGGACGGACTGGTGTTTGTGAACTGTGATTATGAACTGATGTCCGGACAGATTGTAGATGTCCGAATCAATGAGGTAGGACCATATGATATGATAGGAGGGATTGTCGATGAATCTGCCGAATAAATTAACGATACTCAGAATGATCATGATACCATTTTTCTTAGTTGCCCTGATGGTGCCGGGAATTCCGGGAGGAAAATGGATCGCACTTGCGCTGTTCTGTCTGGCAAGTCTCACGGACATGCTCGATGGAAAGATCGCACGAAAATATAACCTGATCACGGACTTTGGTAAGTTCATGGATCCGCTTGCGGATAAGCTGCTTGTCTGTTCTGCGATGATCGCCCTGATCGACCTTGACCGGATTCCGGCATGGGTTGTAATCGTTATCATTGCAAGAGAGTTTATTATCAGTGGTTTCCGTCTGGTTGCATCGGATAACGGCATCGTGATCGCTGCCGGATGGTGGGGCAAGATCAAGACGGTCTGTCAGATGTTCATGGTAATCTTACTGATCTGTGACTTCGGTGGAAGCACGGTTCATATCATTGAAAATGTACTGATCTATCTTGCTTTGGCGTTGACGATCATTTCCCTGATTGATTATCTGGTGAAGAATAAAAACGTACTTTCTGAAACAAAATAAGAGTGGCTTTAGAATCTGTAAAAAGCGGATGGAACATAAATGTTTAAGGCTTTTTACAGATTTTTCTTTTTTATTGCAAATCTGTGACAAAGAATGTGATTTTCACTTGATTTCAGTCGGAAAAAGATTTACAATTACAATCGGAAGAAATTGGGTTTCTTATCAGAAAACCCATAATAAATAAAAGTGGAGGGCTTAAAATGAGTAACAAACTTACATTGTCAGCAAGTGACAGAATTTCTTCTTTGCTTGACGAAGCGAGCTTTGTTGAAGTTGGTGCATATGTAACAGCTAGAAATACGGACTTCAACATGCAGGAAAATGATACTCCAAAAGACGGTGTTATTACTGGATATGGTGTCATCAATGGAAAACTGGTGTATGTATACAGCCAGGATGCAACGGTTCTTGGTGGTGCAATCGGTGAGATGCACGCAAAGAAGATTGCGAAGATTTATGACATGGCAATGAAGGTAGGCGCACCGGTAGTCGGTTTGATCGATTGTGCGGGACTTCGTTTGCAGGAGGCAACCGATGCATTGAATGCATTCGGCGAAGTTTATCTGAAGCAGACACTTGCGTCAGGAGTAATCCCACAGATTACTGCAATTTTTGGAACATGCGGTGGTGGAGCAGCGCTTATTCCAACACTTACAGACTTTACATTTATGACAGCAGAGGGCGGTAAGTTATTCGTAAACAGCCCAAATGCACTGGATGGAAACTATCAGGCAAAGCTTGATACAGCATCTGCAGCTTACCTTAGCGAGAGTTCTTCTCTCGTAGATGGTGTATTCGAGGATGATGCAACAACACTTGCAAACATCAGAAGCCTTGTGGATATGCTCCCAGACAACAACATGGAAGATGCAGAGTCCGATTGTACAGACGATCTGAACCGTATCATTCCAAATCTCGATGGATTCGCAAAGGATGCAAGAGCTGTCCTTCAGAACATCGCAGATAACAACGTATTCGTAGAAGTGAAGAAAGATTATGCAAAGGACATGGTTCTTGGACTGATCAAGTTAAATGGTGCGACAGTTGGTTGTGTAGCCAACCAGGCAGCCGATGGAGGAGAGCTTCTCTCTACAAGCGGAGCCTATATCGCAGCAGACTTCGTGAAGTTCTGTGATGCATTCAATATTCCTGTATTGACACTTGTAAATGCAAAGGGATTTGTAGCAACTGTATCAAACGAGAGAACAATCGCAGATGCAGCAGCCAAGCTCACATACGCATTTGCAGATGCAACTGTACCAAAGGTAACAGTTGTGATGGGCGATGCATTTGGAACTGCTTACACGATCATGAACTCCAAGGCAATCGGCGCAGATATGGTATACGCATGGCCATGTGCAAAGATTGGTACAATGGACCCAGAGATGGCTGTCAAGATCATGTACGAGAAGGAAATCGCAGAAGCAGCCGATAAGGTTGCATTTATTGCAGAGAAGAAGAAGGCTTATACAGAGCTTCAGTCAAGCGCACTTGCAGCAGCAAAGCGTGGTTATGTCGATGACATCATCGAGCCGGATGCAACAAGAAAGCGTGTGATCGCTGCGTTTGATATGCTTAGCACAAAGAACGAGGAAAGACCATATAAGAAGCACGGAGCAGTATAAGGAAAGGTGACAATGAAATGAAGAAAAAATTATTAATTCTGATTTCCATGTTAGCTATGATGTTTTCCTTGACTGCCTGCAGCAATGAGGTTGAAAAGCCGTTTGACTATGATGACAGCCAGATTGTGATCGACACGATGTATCTGTTCAACCAGTATCAGAACGTGAGCGATGAATATGCTGATTATTATATTCAGGATGGAACCGAATTCGAGCAGTCCGCAGTAAAGGGTATCAAGCAGGCACAGGAGACCGATAAGGTTGGAGAATTCCAGGATTTCTCTCCTTATATCAATGGTGTTGGCATGGATTTAAATGATGTCAATTACAAGATTGAGAATGCCGCAGACTCTGTATCGGTAACTGTTACAAACAAGGCAGCAAACAGAGATGTGGAAGTAACTGTAAAGTTTGTTGAGAATCCAGATTACTACATCAAGCTGGATCAGGCAAAGCAGACATACAATGCAGATGCAGTCCGTCAGGAAATTGCAATGTACTATGGTTCAGAAGAGGAGTTCTTCTCCCAGTATGGCAGTTACTATTCAAGTGTAGACGATGTTGTACAGCAGGGCATCGACAATGAGATGCAGGGTGTATATCAGTATCTCCCAGAAGAGATGGTTGTTTCAGCCGTATACTCTAAGGCAGAGCTGATGAAGCAGGCCGGTATGAATACATTGCTCGGTATGGGTACTGTATTTGTAGTACTGATTTTCATCTCATTTATTATTTCACTGTTTAAGTTCCTTCCGGCACTTTTCGCGAAGAAGCCGAAGATCGAAGATCTCAAGAAGGAAGAGAGCAAGCCGGCGGCACCAGCAAAGGCTGCTACACCGGCACCAGCCGCAGGCAATCTGATGAACGATGCAGAGCTTGTAGCCGTCATCACAGCCGCTATTTATGCAGCGGAAGGACAGGCAGGCAATGGTGCAGTAAGTAAAGATAAACTCGTTGTACGTTCGATTCGTCGTGCAAGAAAATAATTGATATATTAGGAGGAAATTAACATGAAGAATTATAGAATTACTGTAAATGGTACAGCTTATGATGTAGCAGTAGAAGAATTAGGCGCAGGTGCAGCTCCTGCCGCAGCCGCAGCTCCAGCTCCAGCTCCAGCTCCGGCAGCTCCAGCAGCTCCAGCCGCAGCAGGTTCCATCGAGGTTACAGCTCCAATGCCAGGTAAGATCCTGAACGTAAAGGCAGCTGTTGGCACAGCCGTAAAGAAGGGTGATGTTATCCTGATCCTTGAGGCTATGAAGATGGAAAATGATGTGGTAGCTCCAGAAGACGGAACAGTTGCAAGCATCAACGTTTCTGCAGGTGATTCAGTTGAAGCTGGCGATGTATTGGCTACTTTGAACTAATCAGAGTTCTTAGTAACTGGTTCCTATAATAACAGGAGGTAAACATAAGTGAGTAGTTTTACAGATGTATTTAAAAATCTGGCTCTCCAGACAGGATTTGCAACCCTGACATGGAAGCATTATGTAATGATCCTCATTGCATGTGTATTCATGTATCTTGCGATCGTGAAAGGCTTCGAGCCGTTGCTTTTGGTTCCAATCTCCTTCGGTATGTTCCTGGTTAACATGTTCCCGGATATCATTGCTGATGGCGGATTGTTACATTATTTCTATTTGTTGGATGAGTGGAGTATTTTGCCATCCCTCATCTTCATGGGTGTTGGTGCCATGACAGACTTCGGTCCGCTGATTGCGAACCCGAAGAGTTTCCTGCTTGGTGCAGCCGCACAGTTTGGTATTTATGCTGCATACTTCCTTGCATTCCTGATGGGATTCAACGGAAAGGAAGCAGCCGCAATCTCTATCATCGGTGGTGCCGATGGTCCTACATCGATCTTCCTTGCTGGTAAGCTTGGAATGGGTGGAACTCTGATGGGACCGATTGCCGTTGCCGCATATTCTTATATGTCACTGGTACCGGTTATCCAGCCACCTATCATGAAGCTCCTTACAACAGAGAAGGAGAGAAAAATCAAGATGGCTCAGCTCCGTCCGGTATCAAAGATGGAGAAGATCCTCTTCCCAATCATCGTTACTTTGGTTGTTGTATTGATTCTTCCTACAACTGCTCCGCTGGTTGGTATGCTGATGCTTGGTAACCTGTTCCGTGAGTGTGGTGTTGTTAAGCAGTTAACAGAGACAGCAAGTAATGCAATGATGTACATCGTTGTTATCCTGCTTGGTACATCCGTAGGTGCATCTACAAGTGCAGAAGCCTTCCTGAAGGTAAGTACATTGAAGATCGTTGCACTTGGTCTGATCGCGTTCTGCTTCGGTACAGCGGCAGGTGTTATATTCGGTAAGATTATGTGTAAAGCAACCCACGGCAAGGTAAATCCGCTGATCGGTTCTGCGGGTGTATCCGCCGTTCCTATGGCAGCACGTGTATCACAGAAGGTTGGTGCAGAGGCAGATCCTACAAACTTCCTTTTGATGAACGCCATGGGACCAAACGTTGCAGGTGTTATCGGTACTGCGGTTGCAGCCGGAACATTCCTCGCAATCTTTGGTGTATAGTATAGAGAATTTAGGAGGTCAGACTAATGGCAGAAGAAAAGAAACCGGTAAAGATTACCGAAACTGTGCTGAGAGATGCACACCAGTCTTTGATTGCAACTCGTATGACAACAGAGCAGATGTTGCCAATTATTGATAAAATGGATAAAGTTGGTTACCATTCCGTAGAGTGCTGGGGTGGTGCTACATTCGACGCTTGTCTCCGTTTCCTGAAAGAGGATCCATGGGACAGACTTCGTAAGCTCCGTGATGGATTCAAGAATACAAAGCTTCAGATGCTGTTCCGTGGACAGAATATCCTTGGATACAGCCCATATTCTGATGACGTTGTAGAGTATTTCGTACAGAAGAGTATCGCAAATGGTATTGATATCATTCGTATCTTTGACTGTCTGAATGATATCCGTAACCTTGAGACAGCTGTAAAGGCAGCAAACAAGGAAAATGGACATGCACAGGTTGCACTTTCATATACACTTGGTGATGCCTACACAATGGATTACTGGAAGAACATGGCAAGACAGATTGAGGAGATGGGTGCAGATTCTATCTGTATCAAGGATATGGCTGGACTTCTTGTACCAAACGAGGCTACAAAGCTTGTAAAGGCTTTGAAGGAAGGTACAAAGCTTCCAATTCAGCTTCATACACATTACACATCTGGTGTTGCTTCTATGACATACATGAAGGCAGTAGAAGCTGGATGTGACATCATTGATACAGCAATGTCACCACTGGCTATGGGTACATCACAGCCTGCAACAGAGGTTATGGCAAAGGCATTCGAGGGTACAGAGTTCGATCCTGGATTCGACCAGAACCTTCTTGCTGAGATCACTGATTACTTCCGTCCACTTCGTGAGCAGTGGCTGGAGTCCGGACTGCTTAGTCCAAAGGTAATGGGCGTTAACATCAAGACTCTGCTTTACCAGGTACCAGGTGGTATGCTTTCCAACATGGTATCTCAGTTGAAGGAAATGCATGCAGAGGATAAGTACGATGAAGTATTGGAAGAGATTCCTCGTGTTCGTAAGGACTTTGGTGAGATTCCACTTGTTACACCATCTTCACAGATCGTTGGTACACAGGCTGTATTGAACGTTGTTATGGGTGAGCGTTACAAGACTCTTACAAAAGAGGCAAAGGATATGCTCGTTGGTAAGTACGGTAGAACAACAGTACCTGTAAACAAGGAGATCCAGAAGAAGGCACTTGACAGCCTTGGAATGAAGGAGCCTATCACATATCGTCCAGCAGACGACCTGGAGCCATCACTTGATAAGTTCGAGAAGGAAATGGCACAGTACAAGCAGCAGGATGAGGATGTTCTTTCTTATGCATTGTTCCCACAGGTTGCAACTGAGTTCTTCAAGTATAGAGAAGCTCAGCAGACAGGTGTGGATTCTACAGTTGCAAATACAGAGAATAAGACATATCCAGTGTAATAAGCTAGGGTAAAAGATATCAAAAGGCGGAGAGCTTTTTCTCCGCCTTATTCTTTCATAATGGAGAAGTTATAGATATGAATACAGTGGAAAAGAAAGAACAGACATTGAAGCGGCAGATGTGCACGACTTCAAAGATATTACTGGGGTTTCTTCTGGCGATATTTGTCGGTGCCGGGTTGCTGTCGTTACCAATCGCGACTGTATCGGGGGAGACAGATTTCCTGACGGCATTATTTACAGCGACGACTTCGGTGTGTGTCACCGGACTGGTGGTCGTACCGACATTTTCCCATTGGACGTTGTTTGGAAAGATTGTGATACTCGGGCTGATCCAGCTCGGAGGGCTTGGAATCGTAGCATTGACTTCGTTTGTCATGCTGCTTATGAATCGAAAATTCTCCTTGCGCAATCGTATGATGATCCAGGATGCTTTTGGACTGAGTACGATGCAGGGTATGGTTGTATTTATAAAAAGAGTGATGAAGGGTACACTTGTGGTAGAGGCGGTTGGTGCCTGCCTGTACATGATTGCGTTTATCCCGCAGTTTGGTGTGGCACACGGCATCTGGTATTCGGTGTTTAATGCGATATCAGCGTTTTGCAATGCGGGTATCGACATCATTGGCCCGGACAGTCTGATGACATATTCTGGTTCGCCGTTAGTGCTGCTTACTTCATCGTTTCTGATCATCTTTGGCGGACTTGGATTCGTTGTGTGGTGGGATATCGTCGATGTGCTTGGAAAAGTGCGCAGACATGAGATCGCGAAGCGGGATATCTGGCGCAGACTGAACACGCATACGAAGATCATCCTTGTGATGACGGGTTCCCTGATCGTATTCGGCATGGTGATCACATTGTTGTTTGAATACAACAATCCGCTTACAATCGGCAATATGTCGACGGGCGGCAAGCTTCTCAATGCATTTTTCCAGTCAGTGACACTGCGTACGGCTGGCTTTGTATCGTTCAGCCAGAAGGGACTGACGGATTCGTCTGTTTTGGTAAGCTGTCTGATTATGTTAGTTGGTGGATCTCCGGTTGGTACGGCAGGAGGTATCAAGACGATGACGGTCGCAGTTTTGGCGTTTGCCGTATGGTCGGTGATTCAGGGCAGAAGCGAAACCGTTGCATTCAAGAAGACGATCCCTGCATCACTGGTACGAAGAGCGATGGCGGTAACCGTGATCAGTGTCGGCATGCTGTTTTTCTGTACGGTGCTTTTGTTAGTGACAAATCATCTGTCCTTATCGGATGGCTTGTACGAGGTGACAAGTGCACTTGCAACCGTCGGTTTGTCGCGCGATGTGACACCAACCTTAAATGTATTTGGTAAATTATTGATCATACTCTGCATGTATCTTGGACGTGTCGGACCGATCACGATGTTCATGTTCTTCGGACAGCGGGCAGCGAACCGGAACAACGTAAAATATGCAGATGCGGAAATTATTGTGGGGTAGGAGGAAACAACATATGAATAAATCAATTGCTGTCATTGGATTGGGACGCTATGGTAAGAGCATTGCGATGGAATTATATAAGAATGGAGCAGATGTGCTGGCAATCGACGGCAATCCTGAGATCGTAAATGATATCGCGGACAGTGTAACCTGTGCGATGAGCCTGGATGTCTGTGATATGGATGCATTACGCGAAGCAGGAATCTCGAATATGGATGCGGTTGTTGTTGCGATGGCGGACAGCCTGGATTCGAGCATCCTGTGTGTGATGTCTGTGAAGGAGCTTGGCGTGCCGATGGTCATTGCCAAGGCAAAGGACGAGATGATGGGAAAAATCCTGACACGGGTTGGAGCCGATCAGGTTGTATTCCCGGAGAAAGAATCCGGCATCCGGTTGTCTCATAAGCTGTTGTCGGAGCATTTTGTCGATTACTTTGACCTGTCCGACAGCACCAGTCTGGTTGAGATACTTCCACGGGACGAATGGGTAGGAAAGAACCTGCGGGAGTTAAATCTCAGAAAAGAATATAATATCAATGTCGTGGCAGTCATTCAGGACGGTGAATTCAATATCGCGATGGATCCGGATACGCCGTTAAAAGCAGAGGAACCGTTGTTGATCATCATGAAGAAAGCGGATTTGAAGAGGTTTGAACGGGCATGAGAGTTGCAGTGATCGGAGGCGGTGCGGCTGGCATGTATGCAGCAATCGGGCTTGCAGATGCCGGACATACCGTGACAATCTATGAGAAAAATGAAAAGCTTGGCAAGAAGCTGTTTATCACAGGAAAGGGCAGATGCAATCTGACGAACAACTGTGAAGTGGAAGAGTTGATGAAGCACGTGGTGACGAATCCGAAATTCCTGTACAGTGCTTTTTATCAGTGTGACGCACAGGACGTGATGCAGTTTTTTGAGCGAAATGGACTGGAGCTGAAGACCGAACGCGGAAACCGGGTATTTCCAGCATCGGATCATTCGTCCGACGTGATAAAGACGCTGGAACAGGCGCTGAAAAAACGGAATGTAACAATCTGTCTGCATCATATGGTAACGAAGATCCTGACGGAACAGGTGCAGGAACAGATGCACGCCGTTGGCGTCTGCGTGAAGGATGAAAAGGGGCAGAAAAAACAGGAACGCTTTGATGCGGTGATCGTGGCAACCGGAGGACTTTCCTATGAGCGTACCGGTTCGACCGGAGACGGCTTGCAGTTCGCCAGAGATCTGGGACTGCAGGTGACCGAATGCCAGCCGTCGCTCGTGCCATTTGAAATCGAGGAAGATTTCTGCCGTGAACTGATGGGACTTTCCCTTCGGAATGTTACATTGTCCTGCTATACAAAAAAGAAAAACAAAGACAAGCTTCTGTATCAGGAGCAGGGCGAAATGCTGTTTACGCATTTTGGAATCAGCGGGCCACTCGTGCTTTCGGCATCCGCATATACAGGAAAGGCAAAGGGCGAACCAATCTGGGTCGAGATTGACTTGAAGCCAGCGCTTACCGTGGAACAGCTTGACGCACGTATCCTGCGGGATTTTGACGCAGCGAAGAACAAGCAGGTGCGCAATGCGCTCGATGAGCTGTTGCCAAAGAAGCTGATTCCGGTTATGATAGAGCTTGCGGAGATTGATCCGTTCAAGCAGGTGAACGCTGTGACAAAGGAAGAGCGGGAACGACTCGTTGCCTGTATGAAAAAGCTTATGCTGCACGTGGTAGGTACGCGTGGCTATGAGGAGGCGATCATTACCAGAGGTGGTGTGAGTGTGAAGGAGATCAATCCGAAGACAATGGAAGCAAAGCAGATTCCGGGGCTTTACTTTATCGGAGAGGTGCTGGATGTCGATGCACTGACTGGTGGATTCAATCTGCAGATCGCATGGTCGACTGCCGCAACGGTGCTGCTTTCAGAATAATATAGAAACCTATTTGGAGGAACAGAGAATATGAATATCGCAATTGATGGACCGGCAGGTGCCGGAAAAAGCACGATCGCACGTCGCGTAGCAAAGGAAAAGGGATATATTTATGTGGATACCGGCGCAATGTACCGTGCCATCGGTCTGTATTTCATGAACGAGGGCGTCGATGCAGAAAATGCGGCTGCTGTATTGGAAGCGCTTGCAGCGATTCAGGTGGAAATCAAATATGAGGCTGGCGAACAGCAGGTATATCTGAATGGTAAAAATGTATCGAAGGAGATCCGGCAGGAAGCCGTCGGCAATATGGCATCCAAGGTCGCAACCAAGCAGGCAGTGCGTGACAAGCTGTTGGATCTGCAGAGAAATCTTGCAGCCACACAGGATGTTGTCATGGATGGCAGAGATATCGGTACATTTGTGTTACCAAATGCGGAGCTGAAAATCTATCTGACTGCATCGGTTGATACAAGAGCCGACAGACGCTACAAGGAGCTGGTGGAAAAACAGGTGCCGGCTGATTTAGAGGAGATCAAGCGAGATATCGAGGCAAGAGATTATCAGGATATGCACCGCGAGATCGCACCGCTTACACAGGCGGAGGATGCGTATTATCTCGATTCTTCCGCGCTTACGATCGACGAAGTTGTGGCAGAGATCATCGGGAAAATTCCACAGTAGGCGCAGGATAGGAGATTTGCATTTATGAGAGAAATAAAGATTGCAAAATCTGCGGGCTTTTGTTTCGGCGTCAAGCGGGCGGTGAATCTCGTCTATGATCAGGTCGGAAATGCCAAGAAGGTTTATACCTATGGCCCGATCATTCATAATGAGGAGGTTGTCTCCGATCTGGAACAGAAGGGGGTACATGTGCTTTCCGAAGAAGATATTGACGCGATGCTGGTACGTGGCGGCAAAGAGGATGACGCAAAAGAAATCGTGATCCGCTCGCACGGCATCGTGCAGGAGGCGTACAAAAAGCTCGAACAGCTTGGATTTGAAATCGTTGATGCAACGTGTCCGTTTGTGAAAAAAATTCACCGTATCGTGCAGGAGGAAACCGAGCAGGGACATTGCGTGGTGATCGTCGGAGACGAGAATCATCCGGAAGTATGCGGCATCCGGGGGTGGTGTGTCCGGGAGCCGATCATCGTAAATTCCGTGGAACAGGCGCAAAAAAAGCTTGATTTCCTTGATAAAAATGTGTATATTGTCGCGCAAACGACATTTAATGACGTAAAATTTAAAGATATAGTTGAATTTTTTAGAAATAAAGGATATAATGTCATTGTTTATAATACCATATGTAATGCTACCGAGGAACGACAGAGAGAAGCAAGAGCACTTGCAGCTGATGTTGATACCATGATAGTGATTGGTGGTAAGAGCAGTTCGAATACGCAGAAGCTGTATGAGATCTGTCGCAGAGAATGCGAAAATACTTACTATATTCAGACACTCGTTGACTTGGATTTAACTGTTATTGAATCCGCTAAGAGGGTAGGTATTACAGCTGGGGCATCTACCCCAAATTATATTATTAAGGAGGTTCATGACAGTATGTCAGAATTAAGTTTTGAAGAATTGTTGAAGCAGTCCGAAGAGAATGGTAACAAGATTCGGGTTGGAAGCGTAGTTGAAGGAAAGGTTATCGCTGTTAAGCCAGAGGAGATCATCGTAGATATCCAGTACAAGGCTGACGGTATCGTTACCAGAAATGAGTACTCAAGTACTCCAAACTTAGATCTCACAACAGTTGTTAATGTTGGTGATCCAATCAAGGTTAAGGTTATTAAGACAAACGACGGCGAGGGACAGGTTCTCCTCTCATACAAGAGAGTTGCTGCAGACGAGTCTTATGACAAGTTAGAGGAAGCATACAACAACGGTGAAGTCCTTACAGGTAAGGTTACACAGGTTGTTGATGGCGGTTTGAATGTCGTTGTAAATGAGTGCAAGGTATTCATCCCTGCAAGCCTCGTATCTGATACATTTGAGAAGGATCTTACAAAGTATCAGGATCAGGATGTAGAATTCGTATTGACAGAGTTCAATCCTAAGAAGCGTAGAGTCATCGGTAACAGAAAGCAGCTCCTCGTTGCTAAGAAGGCAGAGCTTGCTAAGAAGTTATTTGAGAATATCAAGGTTGGCGATGTAGTAGAAGGAACAGTTAAGAATGTAACATCCTTCGGTGCATTCATCGATCTTGGCGGAGCAGACGGACTCCTTCACATCTCTGAGATGTCTTGGGGCAGAGTCAATGATCCAAGCAGCGTTGTTAAGGTTGGCGATGTTGTTAAGACATTCATCAAGGATATCAACGGTGAGAAGATTGCCCTCAGTATGAAGTTCGAGGATGAGAATCCTTGGGTAAAGGCTGCTGACAAGTATGCAATCGGAAATGTTGTAACAGGTAAGGTTGTACGTTTCGCAAGCTTTGGTGCATTCGTAGAGCTTGAGCCAGGCGTAGACGGACTTCTTCATGTATCACAGATCTCTAAGGAGCGTGTGGAGAAGCCAGAGGATGTTCTGAAGGTAGGTCAGGAGATCACAGCAAAGGTTGTAGATTTCAAGGCTGCTGAGAAGAAGATCAGCCTGAGCATTCGTGCCTTAGATGATGCACAGGAGGCTTCTGAAGAGGAGTAAGCATGGCATATCAATATGAAGAGTTTAAGCGG
Source organism: bacterium (assembly GCA_963631525.1). GTDB lineage: Bacteria > Bacillota > Clostridia > Lachnospirales > Lachnospiraceae > Coprococcus_C. Next base: position 19,196 of record CAVGQQ010000007.1, on the reverse strand, counting down.
GATGTGTATAAACTGACCGATATCAACTTAGACCTTTATAAAGAACGCCAGATGAAAAGAAGAATAGAATCTCTTATCGCCCGCAAAGGGTTTGACGGATTTGAAAGTTTTTACAAAGGTATGAAGCAGGACGAAGGTCTACTTCGTACCTTTGTTAGTTATCTGACGATTAATGTGTCTCAGTTTTATCGGAATCCACAGCAATGGATGAATTTTGAGCAGGAAATCATCCCGTATCTGCGAAAAAAATATGGAGATACCCTGACGATCTGGAGTGCCGCATGCTCGACGGGCGATGAACCGTATACGATCGCGATGATCCTGTCGGAATATGTACCTTTGTCGAAGATCCGAATCATTGCGACTGATCTGGACGAGGACGTCCTTGCCTTTGCCAAGGAAGGAGTTTATCCGGCGAAGAGTCTGTCCGATCTGCCGAAGAAATATCTGGATAAGCATTTCAAGAAGGTGGATGACAGCCATTATGCAATCAGCCCGGAGATCAAGAAATGTGTGGAATTTAAAAAGCATAATTTACTGAAGGATCGGTATTTCCAGCATATCCATATGATCGTCTGCCGGAATGTCGTGATTTACTTCACGGATGAGGCGAAGGATCAGGTATATGAGAATTTTCATGGTGCGCTTGCGGATGATGGAATTCTGTTTATTGGCAGCACCGAGCAGATCTTACATGCAAAAGAACTGGGATTTGAGTCATTGCGCACATTTTTTTATAAAAAAATGAAAATATAGCTTGCGCGAATAATTATCCTATGATATAGTTATGTGGTTGTGAAAAAAGGGATGGTCCTCTGGTGCAGATGCGCATTAAGAACGTCTAAATTATTTAGGAGGTCACACAAATGGCATTAAGTGCAAATGAAATCATCAAGAACATTGAGACAGCACAGTTGAAGCAGGACGTTACAGACTTTAACGTAGGTGATACTATTAAGGTATACGCTAAGATTAAAGAGGGTAACAGAGAAAGAGTTCAGGCATTTGAAGGTACTGTACTGAAGAGACAGGGCGGAAGCAACCGTGAGACATTCACAGTTCGTAAGAATTCAAATGGCGTTGGCGTTGAGAAGACTTGGCCACTGCATAGCCCAACGATCGAGAAGATCGAGGTTATTCGTAGAGGTAAAGTAAGACGTGCAAAACTTAACTACTTACGTGATCGTGTTGGTAAGAAGGCTAAGGTTAAGGAACTTGTAAAGTAATACTTGCAGAGACAATGGAAACTTGCCCCCAGATTCATTTCAATCTGGGGGTTTCCTATTATGAAGAGAAGTATCTTTCTGGAGGATTGCATTGAGACGTAGAGGACAAAAAAGTTATTACGATAAGCACAATCTATCAAGACATGTATCGAAGCGGAATTCGAAGATCAAACGATTTTTCCGTGCCTTCTGGCGCTGGATATTGCTTGTGTTTGTTGCCGTGATCGTCGGCTATGCGTTTGTGACGTTTGGATTCCAGACCGTGACGGTCGTAGGACCTTCGATGAATCCGACGCTTGCAGATTCACAGGTTGTGCTCGTCAACAAGATCGTATATAAGGTATCCGATGTGAAGCGGTACGATGTGATCGCGTATTCGCGTGTGGATGGCGATGGGTATTACGATATCAAGCGAGTTGTCGGTCTGCCGGGAGAAAAGGTGCGGATTTCGAATGGCGATATCTACATCAACGGGGAACGACGCAGCGATGTTCCATTTACCATGATGATTCAGATCAGTGGCGTGGCGGAAGAGGAAATTACGCTCGGTGATAATGAGTATTTCGTCATGGGCGACAATGTAAACAACAGTGAGGACAGCCGTTATACAAACGTTGGAAATATAGCAAAGACAGAGATAAAGGGAAAGGTCGTATCGATTCTTCTCCCGCGCAGTGATAAAGGAAAGGTAAAATAAGCGATGAATATTCAATGGTATCCGGGGCATATGACGAAAGCCAAGCGTATGATGCAGGAAGATATAAAGCTGATCGATATTGTGATCGAGCTGTTGGATGCAAGAACACCGTTATCCAGCAAGAATCCTGATATTGACAGTCTGGCTGCGAACAAGTCCCGCATGGTTATCCTGAATAAAGCCGATATGGCAGATGCGAGAAAGACCGCGAAATGGGAAGAGTATTTCAAATCGAAGGGATTTTTTGTGCTGAGTATGGATTCCCGGAAGAATTCTGGTATGAAGCCGGTGTCCGATACAATCCGGGAAGCGTGTAAGGAGAAGATTGCGCGCGACCGGAAGCGTGGTATCATCAACCGCCCGATTCGTGCGATGATCGTCGGAATCCCGAATGTCGGCAAATCTACATTTATCAATTCGTATGCGAAGAAATCCTGTACGAAGGTCGGGAATAAGCCGGGCGTCACGAAAGGAAAGCAGTGGATCCGGATTGGCAAGGATGTGGAGCTTCTTGATACACCGGGTATTCTGTGGCCGAAATTCGACGATCAGGAGGTCGGTCTGCGGCTGGCATATATCGGTTCCATCAACGATGAAATCCTGACGAAAAGCGAGCTTGCGTTAAAATTCATAGATTTTTTAAAAATAAATTATTGTAATGCTCTGACAGACAGGTATAATATAGATATTGATATACAGAATTCTGAGAATTTTGAGATATTGAAGCAGATTGCGATTGCAAGATTATGTTTGTTAAAAGGAAATGAACCGGATCTTGATAAGGCTGCGGCGATTTTGTTCGATGATTTTCGAAGTGGCAGACTGGGACGTATGACGTTGGAAGAGATACCGGAATAGGGAGTTTATAGATGATGAAGAAGAAAGAGAATGCGGATGTTGTAGAGACGACAGAAGATATCGAGAAAAAGGCAGAAGAGGAAGCTGCGGAGATCGAATCGTACGACGAAGAAGGAAATCCGATCTTAAAAAAGAAAAAGAAGAGAAAAAGCAAGAAGAAAAAGACACAGAAACCGGAAGAGGTCAACATAGTGAAGGAGCTTCTGAGTCTGATCATCTATATCGGAATCGTTGTTCTGATCTGTTATTTCATCCTGAACTTTGTAGGCTGTCGTTCCAAGGTCGATGGTTCTTCGATGAATCCGACACTGGAGGATAAAGACAATCTGTGGGTAGATAAACTGTCATATACATTTGGTGATCCGAAGCGGTTTGATGTCGTGATCTTTAACTATGATGAGAACACGACCTATGTCAAGCGTATCATCGGTCTGCCGGGTGAGACAGTCCGTATCGACCAGAACGGAAATATCTATATCAACGGTAAGCTGCTCAAGGAGAATTACGGCAAAGAGACCATGCTGAACAACGGACGCGCCGGTTCGGACGTCTATCTTGGTTCGGATGAATACTTTGTACTTGGAGATAACCGGAACAACAGTATCGACAGCCGGTGGTCGGATGTCGGAAATGTCAGCCGGGAGGATATCGTCGGGAAGGTTGTCCTGCGAATCTATCCATTTAAGAGCTTTGGACTGATCAAATAACAATATAGGACTGTGTTTATGCACAGTCCTTATTTTGCATTTAACAAAGGAGTAGGAAACGATGAAGATACAGGAGATCAAGGCGGCATATCAGGCACTCGATCCAGACGATGAGCCGATGCTGCAGCAGTTTATACATACCTATGGCACGGATGAGCGAAGCGGTGTGCAGGCACTTGTGGAGCAGACGAAGAAGAAGCTGGCACAGTTGGAGGCGGAATATGTCCGCTCTGAGAAAATGCTTGCGTTTGAGCGTAAGTATCATGCGATGGGAAGCCGATATATATGTGGGATAGACGAAGTCGGCAGAGGTCCGCTCGCAGGTCCGGTTGTGGCGTGTGCGGTAATCCTGCCAGAAGATGAAATGCTTCTGCATCTGAATGATTCCAAGCAGGTGCCAAGAAAGAAACGGGAAATCTTATATGATATCATCCGGGAGAAAGCAGTTGCCTATGGTATCGGTGTAGTCTCAGAAAAACGGATTGATGAGATCAATATCTTGCAGGCAACCTATGAGGCGATGCGTATGGCGATCGCAAATCTGAAGGTACAGCCGGATCTTTTATTAAATGATGCGGTGCGTATCCCGGAGGTCGATATCAAGCAGGTGCCGATCATCAAGGGAGACACATTATCGGCGAGTATTGCGGCGGCAAGTATCGTTGCAAAGGTGACAAGAGACCGTATGATGGTTGAGTATGACAAGGTTTATCCGGGTTATGATTTTGCAAGCAACATGGGCTATGGCAGTGCCAAGCATTATGCCGGACTGGACAAGCTTGGACCTTGCGAGATCCATCGAAGAACGTATATTAAGGAATATGTATGAATATAGACAATTCAAATCTTCAATTCAATCGCTATCAGACTGGAACCGTGACCGGGAACCGGACGGAGAGCGCGGCTGCAAATAACAACACGCAGACAGCATCCGGCAACGCGGCACTGGCACAGGCGCAGGAAGGGCAGACCTTTACCGGGCGCATCGTTGATGTGAATGGCTCGCAGGTGACGATCCAGATGGACGGAAATCTGATGCTGCAGGCGCGGATGGCGGAAGCGATGAACCTCAATATGGGGGATACGATTGCGTTTTTCGTAAAGGACAATTCCGGAGGCACTGTGATGATCCAGCCGCTTGCATTGGATATGCAGGCGATGAAGGATCAGACGATCTTTGATCTGTTGGAGAAAAACCAGCTCTCGCCGTCGGATAAGAATTATCAGATCGCCGAGACGCTGTTAAATGAGAATATGCCGGTTGACCGTGTCAGTATGCAGAAGGTGCTGCAGCAGGCATATAAATACCCGAATACACCGATCCAGACGCTGGTATCCATGAACAAGATGCAGCTTCCGGTGACAGAGCAGACGATCGCAGGCTTTGAGCAGTATCAGATGAACCAGCATGCGATGATGCAGGCATTGTCTGGGATGACCGAGGAGCTTACCGCGTATATGACCGAGCCGGACAGTATGCGGGAGATGCTGCAGGTATTATCCGATGCACAGGATCTTCCGGTGTTAGATGCAGACGCGATGCTGCAGGAATTAGAGCAGACGGTAAATGATACGCTGTTTGCGCAGGGGCAGGTAAGTGCTGGTACAGAGCTGCAAGCCACAGATATGAAGGGCAATCCACCTGTATTATCTGCGGAGCAGTTATCTGCATTTGCAGAGAAGTTCGGTATGACCGAAGAACAGATCACAGAGCTTACGAAGCAGTTGCAGGATATGCATTTTGATGCACAGACGATACAGACGGTGCTTACGCAGTCGGACACGACGATGCAGCTTGCGAACCATTTGCAGGCGCTTGTTGCAGGAGCCGCCGATAAATCGATGATTGATGCCGAGACGATGAAAGAGTTTTTCACGTCGGACGGCATGAAGGAGCTGTTGGAGGCAGCTGTGAAGGAGAAGTTCACGCTGAACCCGGAGAAGATGCAGAACCCACAGGAGGTTTCTGATCTGTACAAGGGAATCTATGAGAAGATGGATCGCCTGATGCAGCAGATGGGCGGACATGCAAGCTCGTCGGGAGAGCATCTGTCCGAGTCTGCGAAGGGTATGCAGGAGCGGATTGATTTCCTGCAGAATTTAAGTAATCTCTTCCCATATGCACAGATTCCAGTGCGCATGGAGGGAAGAGATGGAAACGCGGATCTGTTCGTTTATATGAATAAGAAGCGGATGCAGGAGAAAAAGGAAGACGTCAGTGCGCTTTTGCATCTGGATATGGAATATTTAGGACCGACGGATGTTCATGTGTCCTTGCGTGGGACGATGGTACATACGAAGTTTTACGTTGAGGACGAGGAAAGTGCGAAGATTATCGACGCGCATATGACACAGCTCGAACAGGCGATTGCGGAGAATGGGTATTCGCTTACAAATGAGGTAATCATGCGGGAGCCGACGCTGCACCCGGAGACAGAGAAAAATGCTGTGGTAAAAGAGATGTTCGGTGATGATATCGAGAAGAGTGTGAAGCGGTATTCGTTCGATGTGCGGACGTAATGCACGTATTAAAGGATTGGAAAAAATACACGTGTGACATGGAATGGGCTGAATGAAACAGAGGGATAAACGGATGGCACAGAATTTCAATGTGGGGACAAAGAAAAAAGAAGAGAAGAAAAAGGCGGTTGCCTTAGTCTATGAGCCGGGAAATGAGGCACCGCAGGTTGTTGCATCTGGAAAAGGTGTGATCGCGGAGCGTATCATTGACACAGCGAAGAAAAGTGACGTGCCGCTCTACAAGGATACTGACCTTACGAATACCCTGTTGAACCTGGATATTGGAGAATGTATCCCGCCGGAGTTGTATGGCGTTGTTGCGGAGATCTTAGTCTATGTCGACCGGATGGATAAGCTGCGTGCGAAGCTTGGAAAATAGATAAGCGGGGATAGCGATGGAGAAACGATCATATAACAAAAGACAGATCGGCACGGAGAAGGAGAACCTTGCCGCGGAGTACCTGAAGAAAAAAGGGTATTTCATCATCGAGAAGAACTACCGGGTACGGCAGGGTGAGATTGACCTGATTGCGCGGGATGGCATGTGTATCGTGTTTGTCGAGGTCAAATACCGGGCGGATGGCAGAAGTGGAGATGCGTTAGAGGCAGTCACCGGTGCGAAGATACGGCAGATCTCGAAGACTGCGCTTTTTTACCTGAATCAGAAGAAGGTAAGCATCGACAATACCCCAATTCGCTTCGATGTAATCGGCATCAACGGGGATGCGGTCACACATATCGAGAATGCGTTCGATTTTGTGATGACAAGGTAAGCTTAAGAATGATAGAAAAAGATAGAATAAAACAGGAAGAGACAGGAACAGATAAATGAAACCAGTACAGTTTGATCTGAAAATAAATCCGGAGGCACTTGTGACGCGTGCAGAGGAACATCTGCATTTCTTACGGGAACGCACCACGTATTTTGATAATGCGAAGGTGGAGGGCGTTTCTGTGCCGGTTCCGGTGCTTCGGTATAAAATATTTGATGCATACCCAGAGGTTGTTGTCGGTTTTTCGACACGGCTTGGCGGTGTGAGTAAGGGGTATCTTGGAAGTATGAACTTGAGCTTTACCCGTGGTGATGAGGAAGCGTCAGTGATGGAGAATCACAGACGGTTTGCACAGGCGTGCGGATACGATCACACGAAGCTTGTGTTCTCCGATCAGGTGCATAAGACGAACCTGCGGATCGTGACGAAGGACGACTGTGGAAAAGGAATCGTGCGGGAACGTGATTTCGCGGAGGTCGACGGGCTCATCACGCAGGAGGCTGGAATCCCGCTTATGACGTTCTATGCGGACTGTGTGCCGCTGTTTCTGTACGATCCGGTGCAGCGTGTGATTGCAACAGCACATTCCGGCTGGCGTGGAACAGTTGGGCGTATCGGTATGGTTGTCGTACAGAAGATGCAGGAACGCTATGGTTCCAAGCCGGAGGATATCATCTGCGCGATCGGACCATCCATCTGCAAAGCATGCTACGAGGTAAGTAAGGACGTGGCAGATGCGTGTGGCGTATATACAGAGGAACAACGGAAGATACTATTAGAAGACAAGGGAAATGGCAAATATCAGCTTGATTTACATCAGGCGTGCTATTATAATTTTACGGATGCGGGTGTATTGCCGGAGCATATTGCGATGCCGGATATATGTACCTGCTGTAATCCGGAGCTGTTATTCTCCCATCGGGCATCCGGTGGCAAGCGCGGCAATCTGGGCGGCGTGATCATGCTGCGGGAGCAGGCATAGGAAAGCAGAACGAATAACAGAGATTCATACAAATTTAGGACATAAATATGAAGCGACATAAAATAACGAAAGTTGATGAGGGCAGTATCGCGGAGGAGCTTGGAATCGAGGAAGGCGATTTTCTGCTTACCATCAATGACAAAGAAATTGAAGATATATTTGACTACGACTTTATCGTGAATGACGAATACCTTGAGGTGCTGATCGAGAAGGCAGACGGCGAGGAATGGCTGTTAGAGGTTGAGAAGGACTACGACGAAGATCTCGGCATGGAGTTCGGCGAGTCCCTGATGGATGAATACCGGAGCTGCTTTAACAAGTGCGTATTCTGCTTTATCGACCAGAATCCACCGGGCATGCGTGAGACAATCTATTTCAAGGATGATGATACACGACTGTCCTTCTTACAGGGAAATTACGTGACGCTCACGAACATGAAGGAGAAAGATATTCAGCGAATCATTGACTATAAGCTGGCTCCAATCAATATCTCCGTGCATACGACGAACCCGGAGCTTCGGTGTCAGATGCTGCACAACCGGTTTGCTGGGAAGGTCATGGACTATATTCAGATGCTGTACGATGCAGATATTCCGATGAATGCGCAGGTCGTACTCTGCAAGGGGCTAAATGATGGGGATGAGCTGCGGCGGACGATCGGTGATCTGCTTGCCTATGCACCGACGATCGAGAGTCTGTCAATCGTTCCAGTCGGACTGTCCAAGTACCGGGATGGACTCTGCAAGCTGGAGAGCTTCACGAAGGAGGATGCGAGGGAAGTTATCTCGATCATTGAGAGCTTCCAGCAGCAGGCGATGGAGAAGTTCGGACAGCATTTCGTACATGCAAGTGACGAGTGGTATATCACGGCAGGCTATGATATGCCGGGAGAAGAACGCTACGATGGCTACATCCAGCTGGAGAACGGTGTCGGCATGACGCGGTTGTTCCTGACAGAGGCACAGGATGCAGTCGATATCTATCTCGAAGACCATGATGGAAAGCCGTGGGAAGGGAAACGGAAGGTCTCGACGGTAACCGGATTGATCGCTTATGACTATGTCTGTCAGGTGGCACAGATATACAAACAGGCAGCGCCGGGAATGGAGCTGCAGGTGTTCCCGATCCGGAATGATTTCTTCGGTGAGAAGATCACTGTGACCGGACTTCTGACCGGACAGGATATCGTGAAGCAGTTACAGGGCAAGGATCTTGGCGAAGGACTGTTTCTGCCAAGCCAGATCGTAAAGGCAGATGAGCCGATTTTTCTCGACGATATGACCGTCGACGAATTGCAAAACGCTTTACAAGTTCCGGTGATTATTGTACAATCAAGCGGTGTGGGATTATTTAAGGAAATAATAGAAATGGAGAACGAACATGAGTAGACCGGTTGTTGCCATTGTCGGCAGACCAAATGTCGGTAAATCTACATTGTTTAACACGCTGGCGGGCGATCGTATCTCGATCGTACAGGATACGCCGGGCGTTACGAGAGATCGAATCTATGCAGATGTGACATGGTTAAATTATAATTTTACGATCGTGGATACGGGTGGTATTGAGCCGGAATCCAACGATATTATATTGAAGAGCATGCGGGAGCAGGCGGAGATCGCGATTGAGACCGCAGATGTGATTATGTTTGTGACAGATGTCCGTCAGGGACTTGTCGATGCGGATGGAAAGGTTGCAGATATGTTGCGCCGTTCGAAGAAACCGATCGTGCTGGTTGTCAATAAAGTGGACAGCTTCGAGAAGTTTATGCCGGATGTATATGAGTTTTACAATCTGGGACTGGGTGATCCACAGCCGATCTCAGCGGCATCCCAGCTTGGACTGGGCGATATGCTCGACGAGGTTGTCAAGCATTTCGGCGAGAATGCGTTGAAGGAAGAAGAGGACGAGCGTCCGCGTATTGCAATCATCGGAAAGCCGAACGTTGGTAAATCATCCATCATCAACAAGCTGCTCGGCGAGGATCGTGTGATCGTATCGAACATTGCCGGTACGACGCGAGACGCAATCGATACAACAATCAAGCGCAACGGCACCGAGTATGTGTTTATTGATACCGCGGGACTGCGCCGGAAGAATAAGATTAAAGAAGAGATTGAACGGTACAGTATCATCCGTACCGTATCAGCGGTCGAGCGATGCAATGTGGCAGTGCTCGTCATTGATGCGACAGAGGGAATCACCGATCAGGATACGAAGATCGCAGGTATCGCCCATGAGCGCGGCAAGGGTATGATTATTGCCGTGAATAAATGGGATGCGATCGAGAAGAACGACAAGACAATGAAGAAGTTTACCGAGGATGTGCGCGAGAAGCTTTCGTATATGCCATATGCAGAGCTGCTTTTTATCTCTGCGGAGACTGGACAGCGTCTGCCGAAGCTTTTTGAGACGATCGATATGGTTATCGAGAACCATTCGCTTCGTGTGGCAACTGGTGTCCTGAATGAGATCATGGCGGAGGCAGTTGCCTTGAACCAGCCACCTTCAGATAAGGGTAAACGTCTGAGACTTTACTATATCACACAGGTTTCTGTGAAGCCACCGACGTTTGTTATCTTTGTCAATGATAAAGAACTGATGCATTTTTCTTATACGAGATACATCGAGAATAAAATACGGGAGGCGTTTGGATTTAAGGGAACGCCGCTGAAGTTCATTATACGGGAGAGGAAAGAAAAATAATCATGATACTAGCGAGAGTGATCTGTCTGGTGGCAGGCTATGCATTTGGACTGCTTCAGACATCGTATATCTATGGAAGAATGAAAGGCATTGATATCCGGGAGCATGGAAGCGGCAACGCCGGAACGACGAATGCCCTCCGGGTACTCGGAAAGAAAGCCGGACTGATCGTATTTATCGGCGATCTGTTCAAGGCGATTATTATCAGTGCGATCGTGCATGTCGTGATCGGACATCTGTATCCAAACGAGGTGTATCTGTATCTTGCCTATGCCGGACTTGGTACAGTGCTTGGACATAATTTCCCTTGTTATCTGCATTTCAAGGGCGGAAAGGGTATCGCAACAACGGCGGGTATCATCGTCGGATTCTTAGATCCTGTGATTATCGTCAGTTGTCTGATCGCATTTATTGTGATTGTGGCGATCACCAGATATGTCTCTCTTGGTTCTATCACCATCGTGACGATGTTCTGTATCGAATATGCAATCTTCGCATTTCATGGAAAATACAGCTTTGATCTGGCAAATGCAGCATCGTATCATGCAATGGTGGAAAGCGTGATTGTGGTAGCGGTGATCTGTGGAATGGCAATCATCCGGCATCATGCGAACATCGTGCGTCTGCTACATCATGAGGAAAATAAACTGGGCGCGAAAAAAGCGGTTTCATAAAGGGGGTTAATGTATGAAGATCGGTATATTGGGTGCCGGAAGCTGGGGTACAGCCTTGACGGTACTGTTATCGGACAATGGACATGACATTACAGTCTGGTCCGTGGATGCAAAAGAGATTGAGATGTTAGACACAAAGCGGGAGCATCTGACGAAGCTGCCGGGCGTGAAGTTGCCGGATTCGGTACGTTTTACGACAGACGAGCAAGAGGTGTGCAAGGATGCAGAGCTTCTTGTGATGGTAGTTCCATCACCATTTATCAGAAGCACGGCAAAGCGGGTGGCACCTTACATAACAGAGGCGCAGACAATCGTGAATGTCTCAAAGGGAATTGAAGAAGAATCCCTGAAGACATTGACAGAAGTTATAAAGGAAGAAATTCCACAGTGCAAGGTTGGCGTTTTATCTGGACCAAGCCATGCAGAGGAGGTTGGAAAGCGCATGCCGACAACCGTGGTTGCCGGTGCGAAGGATAAGGAAACCGCACTGATGATCCAGGATGCATTTATGAATGATTACTTCCGTGTATATGCAAGCCCGGATGTGATCGGTATCGAACTTGGTGGCGCACTGAAGAATGTCATTGCGCTTGCGGCAGGTGTCGGCGACGGACTTGGCTGTGGTGACAATGCGAAGGCTGCGATCATCACACGTGGTATTGCAGAGATCATCCGTCTCGGAACTGCGATGGGCGGACAGGTCGAGACATTTGCAGGTCTTTCTGGTATCGGAGACCTGATCGTAACCTGTGAATCCAAGCATAGCCGGAACCGGAAGGCAGGATTCCTGATGGGACAGGGCAAGACCTATAAAGAGGCAATGGAAGAAGTACAGATGGTTGTCGAGGGCGTGTATTCTGCCAAGGCAGCTTACAAGCTCAGCCAGAAGTATGGCGTGGAGATGCCGATCGTATCGGTCGTCAATCAGGTATTGTTTGAGGATTTAAGTGCGGAAGAGGGTATGAAGATGCTGCTCACCAGAAACCGTACATCCGAATCAACCAGACTTGCATGGGACGACGAGCAGGCTTAGAAGCATACATAAAAATAAAACGTAAGATAGAAGCTGTCAGAGGATGGCTTCTATTTTTTTGGAATAAATCATGTAAGTGGACATATATTATATTGAGTTATTGAACATAGTCAGGTAGGAATATAGGAGGCTAGTGCTTGGATGAACATTTATAAGGATATAGAAACACGAACCAATGGCGAGATCTATATCGGCGTGGTCGGTCCGGTGCGGACGGGAAAATCGACCTTTATCAAGCGGTTTATGGAGCTGATGGTGCTTCCGGCGATCGCGGATGAGAACAACCGGAAGCGTGCAATGGATGAGCTGCCACAGTCGGCTGCCGGAAAAACTGTGATGACGACCGAGCCAAAGTTTATCCCGAAGGAAGCAGTTGAAGTGCTGTTTGAGGATGGGGTACATTTTAAATGCCGCATGATCGATTGTGTTGGCTACATGGTGCAGGGCGCAGAGGGACACGAGGAGGACGGCAAGGAACGGCTTGTGAAGACACCGTGGTTTGACTATGATATTCCGTTTACAAAGGCGGCAGAGATTGGAACGAAGAAGGTCATCTATGATCATTCGACCGTCGGAATCGTTGTTACCTGTGACGATACGATCTCGGAGCTTGACCGGAGCGCGTACATACAGCCGGAGACACAGACGATTCAGGAGTTAAAGACACTTGGCAAGCCATTTATTGTGATTTTAAACACGAGAAAGCCAGCCAGCCCGGAGACGCTGGAGCTTGCACAGCAGATGGAAGCAGAGTATGGCGTCGGGGTATTGCCGATCAACTGTGACCAGCTTCGGAAAGCCGATGTTGTACATATCTTTGAAGCGTTGCTGCTGGATTTCCCGGTCACCTGTGTGAAATTCGATATCCCGAAATGGGTGGAAGCACTCGATATGAAAGATGAAATCAAGCAGAAGATCGTGGAGAAGACAAATCAGATCTTCAGTCAGATGTATCTGATGAAGGATGCGACGAACTATGCGTTTGTCGAGGACGAATATCTGCAGTCCATCGAGATGCAGGCACTCAATCTGGCAGATGGTTCGGTGGAGATCCGTCTTGTGTTAAAGCCGGAATATTACTATGCGATGCTTTCTGAGATCATGGGTGAATCGATCCAGAACGAATATGATTTCATGAAAGCCGTCAAGTCACTTGCCGCGACGAAATCCCAGTGTGCGAAGGTGAGCACCGCCCTGATGCAGTCGTTTAAGACCGGCTATGGTTCGGTGACACCGGATGCGGGTGATATCCGGCTTGGCGAACCGGAGATTATCAAATCCGGCAACAAGTTTGGTGTGAAGCTGACGGCACAGGCACCGTCCATCCATCTGATCAAGGCAAACATCACGACAGAGATCGCACCGATCGTCGGCTCCGAGGAACAGGCGAAGGATCTGATCGCGTATATCCATCAGGATGGGGAGAAGCAGGACGATATCTGGGATGTAAATATATTTGGCAAGACGGTGCGCCAGCTCGTGGAGGATGGACTTTCCGCGAAGGTCAACAAGATCACGCAGGAAAGCCAGCAGAAACTGCAGGATACGATGGAGAAGATTGTCAACGATTCGAACGGCGGAATGGTTTGCATTATTATCTAAAAGATGATAGAATAGCCGGGTATGGACGAAAAATTAGAATTTAAGATCAATCAGTTTGAAGGTCCGCTTGACCTGCTGCTGCATCTGATCGATAAGAACAAATTTAATATATTTGATATTCCAATCGTCGAGATTACCGAGCAGTATCTGGATTACCTGAATCGTATGCAGGAGGAAAATCTGGACGTGATGAGTGAATTTCTCGTGATGGCAGCAACATTGATTTCGATTAAGGCGAAGATGTTACTGCCACGCGAGGAGAAGGAAGAGGAAGAAGAGGAGGATCCGCGTGCCGAGCTTGTGCGACGTCTGTTGGAATACAAGATGTACAAATACGCATCGCTGGAGCTGAAGGATATGAACCTCGATGCCGGAAAGAACTATTATAAGCCGGCGACAATCCCGAAGGAAGTCCTCGAATATAAAGAGGAGATTGATCCGGCGGAAGTAATCGGAGACGTGACACTCGCGAAGTTGAACGAGATATTCACGCAGGTGATGAAGCGAACCGTCGACCGTGTCGATCCGGTGCGTAGTAAATTCGGAACGATCGAAAAGGACGAGGTGCGGATCGAAGACAAGATGGAGGATATCCGGGCAAGCATCCGTGGATTGAAAGGCATCAACTTCAAGACATTGCTGGAGATACAGGCGACGAAGATCAATATCATCGTAACCTTTATGGCAATCTTAGAGCTGATGAAGGTCGGTGATATCACGATCCGGCAGGATGAGCTGTTTGGCGATATCATCATCGATTCGCTGGAAGCATAGGGACAAAGAGATGGAAAGTGAGAGGAAGATACATAGATGGAAGAAAGCGTAAAAAAGACAGAGGCTGCCATTGAGGCAATCCTTTTTTCCATGGGCGATGCCGTTGAGCTGAAGGATCTGGCTGACGTGCTGCAGTTAGACGGAAAGACGGTGCAGAAGATTCTGGACGATATGATGGTGCGCTACGAGGAAGAGGATCGTGGCATCAAGATCGTGAAGCTGGAGAATGCATATCAGCTCTGTACAAAAAATGAATATTATGATATTTTATCCAGCCTGGTCAATATCCCGAAGAAACACAGTCTGACGGATTCTCTGATGGAGACACTTTCCATCGTGGCATACAAGCAGCCGGTCACGAGACAGGAGATCGAAGCAATCCGTGGCGTGTCGTGCGTGCATGCGATCAATCGTCTGGTAGAATATAATCTGATTACAGAAGTAGGAAGACTGGATGCGGTCGGACGACCGATTCTGTTTGGAACAACCGAAGATTTCTTAAGATGTTTTGGTGTTTCTTCGATGGACGAGCTTCCGTCGATCACCCCGGACAAGATCGAGCGATTCCGTCAGGAGGCAATGGACGAAGTGAATATCAAGGTAGAAGTATAAAGAACGATAGAAAAAGGGTATCTGTTAGCAGATACCCTTTTATAATATACTGTCGATGTTGATGTCGGTCTGTTTCGACAGGTCGATGAAATTATTTTTTGTTTTTACCATCGGTTTGGAGAGGCGGACTTTGTTGATAAAGACGATATCACCTTCCTCGCCGTTGCTTAAACGGACTTTACAATTCATGTAGCTGTTTACCACGTGCTCTAAGAAGGTAAGCAGGTATTTTGGATTGTATTTTTTTAGCCCATCTTCCTCAAACATGTTGATGACCTTAAATGGACTGATCGGTCCACGGTAGACGCGTTTTGCTGTCATAGCTTCGTAGATGTCTGCAATCGTGACAATCTGTGCGCACCAGTCAATCTGGTTTCCTTTTAATCCGATCGGGTAGCCGGAGCCGTCGCATTTTTCGTGGTGCATCAGAGCGGCATACTGGATATGCGGATCAAGCTTGTTCTTCTGTAATAACTGATAGCCTTTGACCGGATGGGTTTTGATGATGTCGAACTCGTCCTTCGTGAGCTTGCCGGGCTTTTTCAGGATGGCATCCGGGATCAGCAGTTTGCCGATATCGTGGAACAGCCCACAGGCAGTGATAAGCTTCTTGTCCTCCTCGGACAGTCCAAGCCAGTCGGCAAAGATATTGCAGATGAGCGCGACATTCAGCGAGTGGTTGAAGGTCGAGTCATCGTAGTTTTTCATGGTTGAAAGCATCGTGAAGATGCTGAGTGGGGAATCGTTTAACGCCTTCATCGTCGTCATGGTGTTCTGGAGCATCATGTCGACGTCGATCGGAGCATTCTTATAGACGATATCGTTCAGATGATCGCCCATCTCGGAGATACTTTTCTCATAGCGGTGGACGAACTTTTTGTATTGCGGTTTCTCTTTGATCTTTTCTTCATTTAAGGCGAGGGACAGGTCGTTTTCTGGTTCCTTTCCGACCGGTTCTTCCAGATCGGAGACGTCAACAAACACAACATCATTGCCAGAAAGCATCTGGATGATACTCTTCGTAAGTACCGTATCCTTCGGTACGATCAGCTTGCCGTTATTCGAATAGGTGTCGGTCAGTGTGACCATACCTTCCTCTAATTCCGATGTAAAAAGTGTTGCCATACGCGTCATCCTTCGTCGAAAATTCTTCTACTTATTTTACAGGATTTCGGAAGCGATTTCAATTAGAAAGTCTAACTCGTCACAATTATCCATATAATGGAGTAGATGTCTGCGAAACGAGATAAGAAAGGAACAGCATGAAGAAGTATATCGTATATCTACTGGTTATGATCGTTGTGATCTGCGGGTGTCCGGTTCCGTCCTGTGCGGCGGAGGAGCCAAAGCTGTACGCGAAGGCGGCAGTGCTGATGGATGGCGATACCGGGCGGGTGTTATATGGAAAGGCACCGGACGAGGTGCTGCCGATGGCGAGTACGACGAAGATCATGACGTTGATCCTTGCACTCGAATATGGGACACCGGATGATGTCGTGACCGTGAGCAGCTACGCGGCGAAAATGCCGGATGTGAAGCTTGGACTGCGCGCTGGCGAGGACTACCTGCTTTCGGATCTTTTGTATTCGATGATGTTGGAGAGTCACAATGATAGTGCCTGTGCCGTCGCGGAGCGTGTCGGCGGCAGTGTGCAGGGATTTGCCGCGATGATGAACCAGAAGGCGGCAGAGATCGGACTGACCTCGACGTATTTTATCACACCGAACGGACTGGATGCCGAGGACGCAGTCGGTGTACACAGTACAACGGCGGAGGATCTGGCGAAGCTGATGCGGTACTGCGTATTTGTCTCTGAAGAAAAAGAAAAATTTCAGGAGATCTGCCAGACACGGCAGTATACGTTTACAAGCAGTGATGGGACACGGCAGTTTACCGTCTATAATAAGAACGCGTTGCTCGATCAGATGGATGGCGTGCTCGCCGGGAAAACTGGATTTACCGGGAATGCCGGGTATTGCTATGTATGTGCCGTGACCGTGCATGGGAAACATTTCATTGTGGCGCTGCTCGCATGTGGCTGGCCGCACAACAAGCATTACAAATGGGCGGATACGAGAGCACTGCTTGCATATGGCGATGCAAATTATGAATACCGGGAGATCGAGCTTACAGGGACGCAGGTTCCGGCAGTTCCAGTTGCAGATGGCTTGGAAGCGACCGTTGCCGGTACGTGTGAGGGGAAGCTTACCGTTTTGCTCTCTGACACGGAGACGGTACAGCAGCGGTTTATCCCGGAAGATGGACTGACCGCACCGGTTGCGCGGGGCGACACGATCGGCACCCTGCAGGTATCCATCGGGGACACCCGGCTTGCCGGATATCCGGTGTATGCGGCAGAAACAGTAGACAAAAAGGATTTTTCTTATTATATTGGAACGGTATTCGATGCATTTTTTTATTGAGAAGCAAGAGACCTTTCCCGATTGGCATGCATATAATAGAGTATCGTAAGGAGGATGTGGCAGAGTATGCGAGATATCATTGTTTTTGGACACGATCCACGCATGGAGAGTGTCGCCGGATATTTTTATCATCTTGGATATGATGTATATGAGAACCCAGAAGAACCAGTTGCGGATGCCTGTGTAATCACCGCGCCCAAGCTTTCGGAGGCAGAGGAGGACGCGTTATGTGCGTATGTGACAGACGACCAGATCTTATATCACGGACTGTTGTCGGCGGCATGTCTGCAGAAGCTGCAGGAAAAAGGCGTCACCTGTAAGCCATATCTGCAGTTAGAAAAGCTGGTGACGGAAAATGCACAGCTTACCGCACAGGGAATCCTGTCGATCGCCGGAAGAGATGCCGTGCTCTTGGAAAGTCACTGCCTTGTACTTGGATATGGGCATTGCGGAAAAGCAATCGCGGATGCGCTTGCAAAAGCCGGGGCACATGTGGATGTTGCAGTCAGACGGAAGGAACTGAAATCCGAGATTGAGCAGCATGCATATGGATACCTGAATCTTTCGCAGTGGGATCGATACGCCTATGACAAATACAGCTATGTGTTCAACACGATACCAGCGATGGTGCTCGACGCCGGGCATCTGCAATGGTTTTCCCCATCGATTCTCATCTATGATATTGCGTCAAGTCCGGGCGGTACGGATTTTGCGTATTGTAAGGCACACGGCATCCGGGCAGACATCTATCTGGGTATTCCCGGAAAGCTGTATCCAAAGGAAGCAGGACGCGTGATTGCTTCCGGCATCTACGAGCATGCGCTCGCCACGGAGACTCCTTCGGACTAACAAAAAGGAGCCATAAGGTATGCGGTCAGACTGTCATCTGGGATTTGCGATTACCGGATCATTTTGTACGTTCGAAAAGATAAAAAAACAGATAGAGCTTCTACGGGATGAGGCGGCGAGTATCACGCCGATTTTTTCACAGCATGCCTATGAACTGGATACGCGGTTTGCAGAGGCAAAGTCCTTTGTGAAAGAGATCGAGACAATCACAGGAAGAAGCGCGATTCACACGATACAGGGCGCAGAACCGGTCGGACCGAAAAAGCTGTTCGATGCCCTTGTGATCGCACCCTGCACGGGAAACACAGCAGCAAAGCTTGCAAATGGAATCACGGATACTCCGGTTTTGATGGCGGCAAAGTCGCACCTTCGGAACGGGCGTCCCGTGATCATTGCTATTTCCACGAACGATGCGCTTGGCATCAATCTGCAGAACATCGGAAAGCTCATGGTGATGAAGCATATCTATTTCGTTCCGTTTGGACAGGACGATGCGGAGAAGAAGCCGAATTCCTGTGTGGCGGATATGACAAAGATTGCAGAGACGGTAGAATATGCACTGGCAAAGGAGCAGATCCAGCCGGTATTATTATAAGAAAATGGTCGATTTTGAACCGTTCGTCCCAGAAAAATGCATTTCGTCCCAGAAGGGTTGTCACAATAAGTAAAATATGTTACAAAAAAAGCATGTTACTATCAGAGTAGCATGCTTTTTTGTGTGTGCGCCTAGCGGCGCACGTTTCTAACGGGTTAAAGTCCCGAA
>CAVGQQ010000006.1:0-96240 GCA_963631525.1 bacterium | reverse complement strand
GTTATGGATATTATCATCGGTATTGGAATCCTGATGGAACTGTAAATCCGGAATTTAAGAAAGATTTGATAAGCGGAAAAATCCTTGATTTGAAAGAAAAAAAGGAGAGAGCAATTGCATTCTTTTTTAATCAATTGGATGGGGAAATTTGCGATGATATTACTATATGTGTAGTTCCGTCTCATATGGCAGGAACGAGTAATGAGTCGGGAATTGCTGTTTTGGCGAGAAGACTTGCTTCATCAAATAGAATTGATGGGGTAAATTATTTGATCAGAACCAAAACAGTTGATAAAAAAGCTTATGGAGGAAACAGAAATCGAGAAGTAGATAAATCATCTATAAGTATAACAACAAATAAAGTATCAGGAAGTGTGATATTGTTAGTGGATGATGTTTCTACGTCTGGTAATTCATTAAAAGTATGCAGAGATATTCTTCTGCAAAATGGAGCAGAAAGAGTTGCGATGTTTGCGATAGGTAAATCTGTATAATGGAGATGGTACTATGATTAATAAAGTTGAGAATTATGACTTATTATACCCTGCAAAAGTAAGTAGCATGTCTAAACCACCGAAAGCTATTTTTTATCGTGGAGATATATCCATATTAAATGATCAGGTGATTGCGGTAATCGGGCAAAGAGAAGCGTCAGAACGAAGCATAGCAATCGCATATCAGATTGGAAAGATTCTTGCCGAGCATGGTTATACAATCTTAAATGGACTAGCTATTGGGTGTGATAAATATGCGGCGATGGGCGCTCTGTCCCAAAATGGAAAAGTGGTTGGGGTAATGCCTTGTGGTTTGGATCGAACATATCCAGCTTCTTGCAAACAGATAGCAGAGGAGATTGTTGAAAAGGGTGGATGTTTGATCAGTCAATATCAGGAAGGAATCCGACCAGAGAAATATAGATTCGTTGAAAGAGATCAATTACAGGCAGTACTTTCTTCCAAAATTATTGTAATCAGCACAAAAACCACAGGTGGTACGATGCATACAATTTCTTATGCGGTAAAGGCAGGAAAACATATTGGTAGTGTTATAGAACAAGAGGGTTCTTCGGAAGAAGGAAATGTTTATATATGTAAGAAGTATAATGCCAAAGAAATCAAAGATAATGAATCACTGTTGGAATTTGTAGCTGATGACAGTTCTGATCAGAATCAATTATCATTTCTGTTTGATGATGATAAAATAACAATAGGATAATTTATAGAAGTCCCAGCATAGTGATATGTTGGGGCTTTTGGAGTCAGCTTAAATTTATTCTAAGTGTCTCGATTGCCTGTTTAAGTGCTTTATTTACATAATGTGAAGTTGTGTTGAGTTCCTTTGCGATTTTTTCTATTGGGACATTTTTCCCATTTTTATTATTTAGATCAAATCGCATGATGATACAAGCACGTTCAAAACGAGTAAGCTTATCCATGTTTGATCGAAGATCTTCTTTTAGACTTTCTGAGAAAAAGTTTCTTCTGGATTTTTCTGCTCAGAGGCTATGGATAATACAGTTTCGTTGTCCAAATCAGAGCGATTTGAAGCATGAATGGTATCAATGGCAGTACGAACAATCTTCTCACTTAATCCAGTTAGGCTTGCCATGTTTTTGACGGTGGGCTCGATTCCTTGCTGCTCCAAAGTATGCCTGGCTTGACTGACTTTGTAAGCATTATTGGCATGATGCGAAGATGTATTATAGTTGTTTTGACTTAAATATTTACTGACGGCATGTTTCATCGGAAGGGAAATTAATGTGGTAAGTGTATAGAATTCTAGTTTATTTCCGAAATTTTGAAAATTACTCATTATCTCAATGAAACATTCATTGAAAAGAGCATTGTAAAGTTCACTATCGTCCGCGTAACGAATTAAATAACCTTTGATGAAAGCGAAAACTTCATTCAACAGCATGGTGTTTACCCAGGTAATATCAATATCGGAATTTGAAAAGCAGAAGATCTGATATAGGATCTGATGTCTGCGACTAGCTGCTTCTGAACAGCGTTTGTTTTCTTCGAGCATCCGTATATCTTCTGGGTATTCAGAATTTTTAATAATCTGTTTTTCATAATCAGAAAAACATGTTATTCGAGTCGGATTATGCAAATAGGGTGCAATATCACGAATGGGTGGTTTTAATTCGAGATAATTTTGCTTTAGTGAGTCGATATTTTTCATAAAAAAGTCCTTTCTGGAGGTATAATATAGTTACTGTCTGCAACTATAGATTGTCTTGTGTGATTTATTATACCGAATCAAGTTTTTGTTGATAAGATTATAAATTTTATGCTATTATCGAATCGTGGAAAAAGTTACAGAAAAAGGAGTTACATATGATACGCGAATGCAGTCTGGAAGAGATATCCGATGGACGGACATACAGAGAAAATGATATGGTGAAAGCGGATGCGGCTGGGTGTGATGGCTGTTTCAAATGCTGCACAGGCATGGGGAATTCCATCATTTTGGATCCATATGATATCTGGTTGTTAAAGAATTTTTCGGAGGGAACGAAACTGACGTTTGAACAGCTTCTTGCAACCGGAAATGTAGAGCTGAATATCGTGGATGGATTGATTCTGCCGAATCTCAGCATGAAAAAAGGACAGGATCGCTGTGCTTATCTTGATGCAGATGGTCGGTGTCGGATTCACGATGTGCGACCGGGAATCTGTCGGTTGTTTCCGCTTGGAAGAGTTTATGATGAGAAGGGAGAGTTCTCCTATTTCTTGCAGACTGGCGAGTGTGTTAAGAAGAACCTTGCGAAGATCAAGGTGAAAAAGTGGACCTGCTTGCGATGCCCGGAGAAGAACCGGGAATTTGTCACAGCATGGCATGCGTTGATCCGCACAGCCGGACAGAAGATGTTGGAACATAAGCAGAGTGGTCGAGGCGAGAAGCTGCAGGAGCTGGCAATGTATATTCTGAACGAGTTCTATGTTGCAGACCTGCCAGAAGCCGCTTACGACGACGCAGGAATTGCAACCATCTACGAAAGTTTATGCAACAAAATAGAAAATGCAAGAGAATCTCTTTCGCATTTTTAGGATAAATGTTAATGATAGAAACCGACAACTGCATGCAAAATGGTAATGTGATTCAACTTTGGATAAATAGATTATTTGCAGTTGGCGGTTGGTACAATAAGGAGGAACAAAAATGCTCGGAATTATCGGCGCAATGGATGAAGAAGTTGCAAAATTAAAGGAAACAATGCAGGATGTCACAGTCGAGACAAAGGCATCTATGGAATTCTATAAGGGAACGATGAACGGCAAAGATGTTGTCGTTGTCCGTTCTGGAATCGGAAAGGTCAATGCGGGAATCTGCACACAGATTCTGTGCGACCTGTATCATGTCGATGCAGTGATCAATACAGGAATCGCTGGAAGCTTAAATGCGAAGATTGATATCGGTGATATCGTACTTTCGACGGATGCACTGCAGCATGACATGGATGCGACAGGTTTTGGCTATAAACCGGGCGTGATTCCGCGGATGGAGACATCGACATTTGTTGCAGATGAGAAGCTGCGCAAGCTGGCAAAGGAATGCTGTGAGCGTGTGAACCCGGATATCCATGTATTTGAGGGACGCGTGGTCAGTGGCGATCAGTTTATATCTGATAAGGCAAAGAAAGATTTTATCTTAGAGACATTTGCAGGCGATTGTACCGAGATGGAAGGTGCAGCGATTGCGCAGACTGCTTACTTGAACCAGATTCCATTTTTGGTTATTCGTGCCATCTCAGACAAGGCGGATGACAGCGCGACAGAAGATTATCCAACCTTTGAGGCAAAGGCAATCGCACACAGCGTGAAGCTTGTGCAGGCAATCGTTGCAGGATATGCGAATGCATAGAATAAATAAGAAAGCAGGTAAAATCATGGAAAAAATAGCAAGCTTTACAGTGAACCATTTGAATTTGTTGCCGGGTGTGTATGTGTCAAGAAAGGACAATGTTGGCGGCAATGTGATTACGACTTTTGATCTGCGTATGACGAGACCGAATTATGAGCCAGTGATGAATACGGCAGAGGTGCATACAATCGAGCATCTGGCAGCAACATTTCTGCGGAATCATAAGGAGTACGGAGAGAAAATCATTTATTTTGGACCGATGGGATGCCGGACAGGTTTTTATCTGATCTTAGCCGGCGAGTATGAATCGAAGGATATCGTGCCATTGTTGAAGGAGCTTTATACATTTATGAGCGAGTTTGAGGGCGATGTGCCGGGCGCGTGTGCGCGGGATTGCGGAAACTATCTTGATATGAACCTGCCGATGGCGAAATATCTGAGCAAGAAGTATCTGACGGAAGTATTGGAAAATATTTCGAAAGAGAGACTGGTTTATCCGGAATAGTTATCCACAATATCCACAAAATGCGCGTATTTGTTGCATTTTGCAAAATGTCTTGAAAATCCCATGCAAACCTCTTATCATCTTAGTATAAGGTAAGGATGGAAGGAGGAGTTGTATGGGAGAAGAACAGGACATTCCGAGAAAACTGGAGTATGAGAGTCTGGTGGAGTACGATGCATTTCGGAATCCATCGATCGTGGAGGAACAGCCCTTTTATTATAAAGGGATAAGCCGAAGCGAATATGAAAAGGAACTCGCATATCTCAATCAGAACCTGTCATCGTTTTACGAAGGTTCGTATGTTCCGCTCTGGAAGCAGTCGTGGTATCAGTAGGAGCTTTGGCCAGCGCCCGAAGATACAAAATAAGTTATTTTTTCTAAATGAACCCCAATATTTTGTAGGAATTTTATAAAAAGTATTTGATTTTACATATCAGTATGGTACAATGAATTATAATTGCGGACAGGTATAGTTTGACTTGAATTACTATGGAAAATGTATCGAGGATATAGAGAGTTTATAAGGTAGAGAGGTGTAACTATGAACTTTAAAGACAAGCTGGTAAGTAAATTATTGGATATCGGAAAGAAACACCGGATATTAGTTTATCCGATGCTTGCTTTGGTTGCGGTTGTAACTGCAATCTCGCATGCCATCTGCTGGGGACGCGGAAATGGCAAGAAGATGGTCGCATCAATTATGGTTGTGGCGCTTCTGATCACGCAGTCGTTGTTCCTGACGTCATCTGCTGTAAATAATGGCGATGATGCGAATGCGGCACTGACGCATACCGCGACAGATGCAACCAGCGTGATGAATGGCGAAGATGGCTCCAATGATCCGGTTCAGTTGCTTGATGCAGACGGAAATGCTGATGCTGCAGACGATGGAGCGACGGATGCAGAAACAGCAAATGTTACATACTATGCATACACAACTTCGTCCCAGACGATTGCTGGATTTTCAAAGGCTTGTGCAGTTGCAAACTCTACTATTACTTTGATGAACAATAACGCAGAAATTCTGCAAGGATTTGGTCTGGATGCAAATTATTTTACAACAGACGGAAATCTGTACAGCGATGCGCAGTGTACAACACCAATTGCTGGAAATCAGATGACTACGACAGAAAATGGAACCTATCAGGTATTTGTAAAGATTACAAGAACCGCATATACACTTGCATTTTCTGACTGTGGTGATCAGGGGGACGTCGCAAGCGTTACCATACCGACAAACGAGACAGATACCGGTAATGTCGAACAGGTAATGACATTTGCTGTACCGGGATCAGACGCTACCTATCATTTCTATAAGAGAGGATATAAGTATATCAGTCTTGGAGATAAGACAATTGGTCAGGACATTGAAGTGAAGTCTTCCGATGTGCGCACGAACACGATCACGGTGAAGGCAGGCTGGGAGCCAATTAAGGATATGAAGCTGACATACCAGTTGTATGATCCATCGGTTGTTGATGTACTTAAACCGGTAGAGTCAGCGGATGCAGTCGTTGAGAGTGCAGCATTTGCTTATGGCAATACAGTCTCTATCATGACTTTGGATGAGAGTGCTTATATTCAGAACAAAGGATATTATTTTGCAGGATGGAAGATTGAAGGTACCGATACGGTCATTGATCCATCCCAGACAACAACAATGGTTGCGACGATTGACAGTGGACTTGTAAAAGAAAATGGTGCACTGACAGATGCAACGAACGTTGCACCAGTTAAGCTGATCGGTCAGTGGAAATATAAGGAAATCGAACTGTATGTCGATGGCAATAAGGTGGATGGCAGTGATGCGGCAGTGACAGGCATGTACGGTACAGCCATGAACCATGTCATTACAGCAAAGTACAAAAAAGATGGCGCAGAGAGCGAGTCTATCCAGTTTACGAATGGTATGCAGGCAGTTACAACCGGACTGGGAACTTATGGACTTTCTGTAAATGAATCAGCAAACTCTTATACGATAACAGGTACACCGAACAATGTGACAACGGATGCACAGAGTTATACATTTACGGTTACAGATACGAATGATACAAGCAAGACAGCAACCTTCAACCTTGTATTTACTGTTGAAAAGCTTCCGGTTATCATCGGTGTAGTCAAGGATGCTTCCACGGGAGGAACTTTGACAAAGGTATACGATAACTCCGATACCATTCAGGTGCAGACCACAGCGTCTGTTACAGCACAGGATGGCAGTGTACCAGATTGCATCACGAATGATGCGATTCAGGTGACTTTCGATGCAACCGCGAAGATGCTTGATACAGGAAGTGTGAAGGGCAAGGATGTCGGAACTGGAAAGACGATCCGTCTGACATCACCAAGATTATCTGGAAACAATGCAAACTGCTACGAGTTACTGAATGTGGAAGAGGGACATCTTGATGTGGCAAATGCAGCCAGTGTAACGAAGCGTACCTTGAACGTAGAGGTTGCATACGATGTGAATTCTGTATTGTTTGGACAGGATAGTCCGGACTGTACACTGACGATCACGAATCCAGATAATATTGCACAGGGAAATAACAACGAAGAGCAGAATGCATATGCGGCAGATCCGAATGCATTTATGACAAGATACCTTGGACTGAATAACAAGGATGCATGGGAGACAAACCGCAAGATTTACAGCAGCCCGGCAAATTCGTATTACTATATCCGTCCAACCTTTGCAAGTAACGGAAACTATGAGGTCGTTGTTGCAAATCCACCGAAGTTTTCAGTGACAAGAGAAAGCTCCGACGGACATTTCTCCATTAAGGAGACTGCGGTTGGAGGATATTATCCAAGCTATACGATCGTGGCAACGAACGGATATGATATGGTTCGAATCCTGAATGATGGCGATGTAGATATCACTGACACGATGACACGTGCACAGGCAAAGGCACTGTTCAAGAACCAGTCCGCAGGTATTACAGCGGATGGCACATACACGAACATCCGGTTCCAGTTGTACAATTCGACAACCAATGCGATTTCTACAATCTACACAGTGAAAGAGACGATCATCGTAGATACGAAGATTCCGGTTTATGTAAGCCATACAGTGGAACCGACTGGATTTGTAAATCAGCTTGGATTTGGTACATATTATCATTCGCAGAACAATGTCACAGGTATGACACTGACGGTTACATACCGTTCAGACGAAAGCCCTTGTGATTACCTGCATTATTATTTCGCGGGCGAGGACGCAAGCACCGTTCCGACTACGACGATGCAGACAAAGATGGTATCGAAGGGAAATGGACTGTATGAGGCAACACTTCTGGTAGGAAGCGGTTATGCCGGACAGTTAGTTGTATGGGCAACAGATACGAAGCAGAAGGAATCTGCACATACAAAGCTGGTATGCTATACGACGAATACCGATGCAAGTCTGACGGATAAATATTATGAGTGGATGGTCGAAGGAACACCTCCAACTGCTACTCTGAATGTGCAGGGAAATGGAGAAACTGCTCTGACAGAAAAGTGGTATAACACACTGGATGCAGCAATCGTAGCAACCGATATTGACAGTGGACTGGATGCAGTGACATGGACGGTTGAGACACCAAGTCCAACTGTGACAGCTACAACATCTGCGTATGGTGTCAATGCAACAAAGGATGCAAAGATTACAGACTATACATTCCACCAGATTATTACAGGTGGGGCATCAAATGATTATACGCCGGGAAAGTATTATATTTCGGCGGTAGTAAAGGATAATGCAGGCAATACGGTAGATGTGGAGAAGCAGGGACCATTCCTTTTTGATGGCATCAAGCCGGCAGTGACATTGTCCGATGATGGAGAAAGCCAGACGCAGTTTCAGTCTGACGTCACGATTACGATGGAAGCGACAGAGGGCGAACTGGAAAGCGGTATTGACAGTATTGCATTGTACAAGGACAGCACAGATAGTGAGCCAATCCAGACATGGTCAGCCAGTGGTGAAAAGAGCTGGACAGAAAGCTATGCTGTAACAGAGAGTGGAACCTATATCTTAGTTGTAACGGATATTGCAGGCAACAAGTCTACCGAGCAGGTAACTTACAGCCACATTTCTTCCGAGAGACCGGATAAGCCGAGTGTATCGATCGCAAAGGGTGACAATGGTGCAATCGGAAATGCAGGCTGGCTGATCGAGGATAAGCCAAAGGTAACAATCAAATCAACAACAGAGACAAGCGATAAGGTTCCGGTTAAGACTTATTATAAAGTGATTTATACAGATGCAAGTGGAAAGCATGAGTCTTCCGACAGCTTTACTGGAGAGAGTTATACATTTGCACTGGATGGACAGGGCGATGTGACAGTGGAAGCATGGGCAGTCAGCGAGGCAGGCTGTCAAAGTGATACTGCTTCTGAGGATGCAAAGGTTGATATTGATGGACCGACTGTGACAATCACAGATTCTGTGGTTGATGCAAACGGTGATGTGACAATCAATTTCCAGGCAATCGATCTGATTAGTGGTGTAGATATTGACCGGGTACTTGTAAATGGCAACGCTGTATCGGTAACGGATACAGATGGTGTGGCAAAGGGAAGCTTCAAGGCAGACGGCAGTGCAACTTACACGATTGTTGCGTATGATAATGCAGGCAACAAGTCGGCAGAGGTAAGCTTTGAGCCGCTTGGTCTGGAAGTAACACCAGTAACAGCGATTACCAATACGACCGCACATATCGAGGCACAGGTCATTCAGGGAACAAACCCATTGTCAAAGAGTCTGTGCTATATCGAATATAAGAAAGCAACAGAGACAAGCTACGATACCGTACTTGTCAACAAGACAGAAACAGCAAGCGGAATTGAGATGATCTACAATTTCAGCAAGCTGACACCAGATACGGTATATAATTACCGCGTACATGCAGCAACTCTGAATTCTTCGGAGGAGCGTGTGGTCGAAGGAAGCTTTAAGACACTGTCTGGTAATTCGACGACTACAATCTATGGTACGGCAGCTTACAATGATTCGTTGCCAGACGATGTAAAGGATAAGCCAATCTACATCAACCTGTACCGTGGTAATACGATTGTCGGCGGTGAGGTTGTTACAAGCGCAGACAATACACGGTATATGTTTACTGGTGTATCGGATGGAACCTACCGGATCGTTGCAACAAACGGGACTCTGACAAAAGAGGCATCAGTAACAGTTGCGGACGGTATGATCACCTATCCAGAGACTTATTCGACAACCGGAGGAATTAACTTCGTACTTTCTGGTCTGTCAACGGATGTGATTCTGGATGATGGCGATGTAGAGATCGCTGTGGATGGTCTGGACAAGATCTACAACAACAGCTATTACAAGGGAAATGTAACGGATGATGATCTGCGGATCGTTCAAAACGGCGGTCGGATCGACATTGCCTTGCATGCAAGCTATATCAAGGTAAGCGATGTGACATCCGAAGAGCAGGGCATCTTCGCAGATAAGCTTGGCAGCAGGACAGAGATTGTTCGTTATATCAGATTATATATCGTAAAAAATGTATATAATGAATTTGGAAACTTAGAGTATTCACAGAATCTGACAAGACTGTATGAGCCTGTGACGATCTCCTTCCCATTGGAGGATCTGGCAGGTGAGAACATCAAGGTAGCATCGCTGCATGCAGAGGGAACGGATTATTCGTTCAAGAGCTGGACAGATGCAAGCGAAGTGACACTGACACATGATTATGTAATCATCAACACAGACCGCTTCTCAACCTATGCATTGTATCGTGTGACACAGCCGAAGACTTACACGGTTGTATGGAAGGACGGCGATGGAAATATCCTGAAGACGGAGACCGTAGAAGAGGGTGCTTCTGCAACACCGCCAGAGGGTACACCAACCAAGACACCAACCAAGGATTACACATACACTTTCGAAGGCTGGGATCAGGATTATACAAATGTCACGAAGGATATGGTCATTCTCGCATGGTTCTATTCGACAAAGCGGGATGATACAACGGAAGATCCGGGAACAACAGAGAAGCCGGGTACGACAGAGCAGCCGGGCACAACGGAGGAACCAAAGGCACCGGATGCAAATGTGACACCGGGTAACAATGGCAATGGAGCAAACGACGGACAGAACACATCAAAGAACCCAGTGAAGTATACATATATGGGTGCAACTGGTTCTCCGCAGACAGGTGATGCAACACCAATCGTATTGCTTGTATGTGCATTTGTATTTGCAGGTGCAGGAATCGTAGTTACGATTAAAAAGAGAAAAAGTTTCTAAAAATTAACAGTTATAGTTCTTCGCATACCGAACATAATAAGAGTAAGACAAACATGTCTTAATTCAAAAGTATGGAGGTAGATAATTATGAAGAACTCAAACAACACAACAAGCGTACCAGAGGCTAAGGAAGCTATGAACAAGTTCAAGATGGAAGTAGCAAACGAGCTCGGTGTAAACCTGAAGCAGGGTTACAATGGAGATCTTACTTCCCGTGAGAGCGGTTCAATCGGTGGCGAGATGGTCAGACAGATGATCAAGAAGCAGGAGCAGCAGATGTCTGGTAAGTAATCAATCTGACCAGATGGATATGCGCTAAGTAAGACCATGTAAGGGAGTTTGTTTCTATATCGGTGATAATGGGAAACATTATTGCATAAGATATAGAAACAAGCTCTTTTTTTGAGTAAATATATAGACTTGCGAAAAATCTTATGTTATAATGCAGAGAATAGTGCTTACAATGGATAGTAGGCGTTGCAAGTTAAGGAGGAAAAAAACAAATGAGTTTAGCAGTAGAAAAATTAGACGGAAGCATGGCAAAATTGACAATTACAGTACCAGCTGAGGAGTTTACAAAGGCAATCACTTCTGCATACAACAAGCAGAAGAGTAAATTCTCTGTACCTGGATTCCGTAAGGGAAAAGTACCACAGGCATTCATCGAGAAAATGTACGGTGCTGCTATCTTTTATGAAGATGCTGCAAATCAGCTTATAAATGAGTATTATCCAAAGGAACTCGAAAACTGCGAGGAAGAGATCACATCGAATCCAGAGATCGACGTAACACAGATCGAGAAGGGTAAGGATTTCATCTTTACAGCAACTGTTGCAGTAAAGCCAGAAATCAAGATCGGTGAGTACAAGGGTGTTGAAATCGAGAAGATCGATACAGAAGTAACAGACGAAGATGTTATGGCTGAGATTCTGAAGGATCAGAAGGAAAACGGAAGAAAGATCGATGTAACAGACAGAGCAGCACAGATGGACGACGAAGTTACAATCAACTTCGAAGGCTTTGTAGATGATGTTGCATTTGAAGGTGGAAAGGGCGAGAACTACAAGCTTACACTTGGTTCACATTCCTTCATCGATACATTTGAGGATCAGATCGTTGGCAAGAACATTGGCGATAAGTTCGATGTAAACGTAACATTCCCAGAAGAGTACCATGTAGAGGATCTGAAGGGTAAGCCGGCTGTATTCAAGGTAGAGCTTCTTGCAATTTCTACTCTGGAGCTTCCAGAGCTGGATGATGAGTTCGCAAGTGATGTTTCTTCTTTCGAGACATTTGCTGAGTACAAGGAAGACAAGAAGAAGACATTGGAAGTAAAGAAGGAAGAGCAGGCAAAGCGCGAGAAGCAGTCTAAGGTAGTTGAGAAGATCGCTGAGGCAGCTGAGGTTGAAATCCCAGAAGCAATGATCAAGTACAATCAGGAAAGAATCATGAATGAGATGTCTCAGAGAATGATGTATCAGGGACTTCAGATGGAGCAGTACCTCCAGCTTATGGGAACAACAAAGAAAGAGTTCTTAGAGCGTGTAAAGCCAGATGCAATCGCAAGAATCAAGACAAGCCTTGTACTTGAGGCAGTTGCAGCTGCTGAGAATATCGTTGCAAGTGATGACGATGTAGATGCTGAGATTCAGGATATGGCTACACAGTACCAGATGAAGCCAGAGGAACTGAAAGATATGATCGGTGCACCAGAGCTGGAGAATATCAAGAAGGATATCGCTTCCAGAAAGGCACTCGAATTCCTTGGCGAGAATTGTAAGGAAGTTTAATCAAAAAGCTTCACTTGAGTTAGGAGATAATTAGAATGGCAAATCGTTCAGACGATAAGAAAAAAGTGAGATGTTCGTTCTGTAACAAATCACAGGAGCAGGTACGCAAACTGATTGCGGGACCAAACGTATATATCTGTGATGAGTGTATTGAGATTTGTTCAGAAATTATACAGGATGAATTTGATAATGAGCCTTCGGATTCAGAGATCAATCTGTTGAAGCCGAAGGAGATCAAAGAATTCCTGGATGATTACGTGATTGGACAGGAGCAGGCAAAGAAAGTGCTTTCGGTTGCCGTATACAACCATTATAAGCGTATTCTGGCAGAGAAGGATTTTGATGTCGAGCTTCAGAAGAGTAATATCATCATGATCGGACCTACGGGTTCCGGTAAGACATATCTGGCACAGACACTGGCAAAGCTTTTAAATGTTCCATTTGCAATCGCAGATGCAACCGCTTTGACCGAGGCTGGTTATGTCGGAGAGGATGTAGAGAATATCTTATTGAAGCTGATTCAGGCAGCCGATTACGATATCGAGCGTGCACAGCATGGTATTATCTATATCGATGAGATCGACAAGATTACAAAGAAGTCTGAGAATGTATCTATCACACGAGATGTATCGGGTGAAGGTGTACAGCAGGCACTTTTGAAGATCATCGAGGGCACGGTTGCTTCCGTTCCGCCACAGGGTGGAAGAAAGCATCCACAGCAGGAGTTTATTCAGATTGATACAACGAATATTCTCTTTATCTGTGGTGGTGCATTCGAGGGTATGGAGAAGATTATTGACAACCGTATCGGTAAGAAATCCATCGGTTTCAATGCAGAAATCGCAGACCGTTCTTCCGACAAGAAGGTTGGCGAGATTTTAAAGCAGGTATTGCCAGAGGATTTCGTAAAGTATGGTCTGATTCCAGAGTTTATCGGACGTGTGCCAGTTAGTGTCACGCTGGATCTGCTGGATGAGGATGCATTGGTACGGATTTTGTCAGAGCCGAAGAGCTCCATCTGCAAGCAGTACAAGAAGCTGTTTGAATTAGATGGTGTCGAGCTGATCTTTGACGAAGATGCACTTCGCGAGATTGCGAAGGAAGCAATGACAAGAAAGACGGGTGCGAGAGGACTGCGTGCGATCATCGAGAAGACAATCATGGAACAGATGTATGAGATTCCTTCTGATGATACTGTCGTGAGCTGCCGTATCACAAAGGATATGGTGGATGGCGTTGCAGGTCCGATCATCGAGCGCTCAGACGAACCAAGAACGAAGAAAAACGCTTCCCGTAAGCGGATAAAGCAAGAGGATTCAATCGCGTAATGGTTATCAAATCAGCAGAATTAGAAACAGTATGCGGCATTACGAGTAAATTGCCGGAAAATACATTCCCGGAGATTGCTTTTGCGGGCAAATCAAATGTTGGAAAGTCTTCGCTGATCAATGGTTTATTGAACCGGAAATCGCTGGCGAGGACTTCGGCATCGCCCGGAAAGACACAGACGATCAATTTCTACAATATCAACAGGAATCTGTATTTTGTAGATCTGCCAGGTTATGGTTATGCGAAGGTATCGCAGGAGATCCGTAACAAATGGGGCAAGATGATCGAACGGTATCTGCATGCATCGACACAGTTAAAGGCAGTATTGCTTTTGATCGATATCCGGCATGCACCGGGAGAGAATGATGTAACGATGTATAACTGGATCGTGGCAAATGGATATGAGCCGGTTATCATTGCGACGAAGCTTGACAAGATCAAGCGGAGTCAGAAAGACAAGAACATAAAAGTGATTCGAGAGACACTGGGATGTGGAAAAGAGACAAAAATAATCCCCTTCTCCGCTGTATCAAAACAGGGAAAAGAGGAGATTTGGAATCTGATTGAGGATTCTATTCAGACATCCACAGTTGATTGACAAGATATTCATAAATGCCGGAACTTTTGCTTCGCCAGTTGTTGCAAATAGTTTCGGCTTGTGATTTTGTTGGGACATCGAATTTCAGATCGATCAGGGTTTCCTTTCGATCTTTGATGATGCACTGTACGGTGTACCAGTTCGAATCGTTGTAAAAGTAGTCCGCATAGATTTCGGACTCTTTTTTTACGTTGATACGCTCTGCCTTGAGATATTCTAAGATATCTTCCTTGATGGCGTAAGGCAGACGGTTCTCGAAATAGGACAGTGCCTCCTCACCGGAGCTTGTGATCTTGTAATGAATCGTGTCGCGGATCGTGTCCGTGGAGATGAATTCGTCATTGATCAGCTCGCTAAGTGATTCGTGCAGATTGAATACACTCGTGTAATCTTTTCCAACGATAAAGCCGGAGATCAGAGAGTTCGTCATCGTGTAATCTGTCCGATCCAGCATATATAAAATCATCAGTTTGTATAGTAATAACCCTTCCATGATACGTTCCTCCTGTTGTGTCCTTTTTTACTTTACGCTACAAGAAAGCAAAAATCAAGAAAAAAAGCAAAAATAAAGGTTTACGAGGTGCAATAAGTGTGCTAAGATAAACATAATCTTTCTAAAGGTATAAAGTATCACTTCATTATTCAGTGAGATGCCCCAGAATTAGAGAATAAAAATAGTTAAGTACAAAATGCAACATAAAAGTAGTTTATTTCGAAAAGGAGACACGCATGGAATTTAGAAAAATGTCTTTGGCTGAGTTGCGGGAGTATGCGAAGGAAAAGGGAATCCGCAATATTTCAACACTCAAAAAAGCCGAGCTTGCCGAACTTCTGGAGAATATGGAGAAGATGATGGCAGCGAAGAAAAAAGAAGCTGAGCAGAAGAAAGCTGCGGAGCGCAAAACACAGGAAATGGCAAAGGTGCGCCCGGATACAAGACAGGCAAACCGCACGAAGAATCCGGCAGAAAACTATCAGGAGCTTCGGAATATCGAACCGGAGGAAGGCGAGACAGAAGCGGAGATTCAGGTATTTGACGGGCAGGAATATAATCCGAAGTTGGACAGTGGTTCCGAGGCAAATGGTATTCTGGAGGTTATGACGGAGGGCTATGGATTTATCCGTAGTGCAAACTATCTGCCGGGAGACAGAGATATCTATGTATCCCCGGTACAGATCCGGAAATTCTGCCTGAAGAAGGGAGATATCATCGGTGGTCCAGTGCGGAACAAGACACAGGGCGAGAAATTTTCAGCACTTTTGTTTATCCGTCATGTGAATGGCATGCTGCCATCGGTCGCTGCAAAGCGGAAACCGTTCGAGGATCTGACACCGATCTTCCCGAATGAGCGTATTTCACTTGATGAGACAGGTGCTCCCGTTGCTATCCGTATCGTGGATCTGCTTTCCCCAATCGGAAAGGGACAGAGAGGTATGATCGTATCGCCTCCAAAGGCAGGTAAGACAACCCTGTTAAAAGCGATTGCAAAGAGTATCAGTACAAGAAACCGGGACATGCATCTGATCGTGCTTCTGATCGATGAGCGTCCAGAGGAAGTGACAGATATCCGCGAGTCTATCGAGGGTGAAAATGTCGAGGTAATCTATTCTACATTTGATGAGCTTCCAGATCACCACAAGCGTGTATCGGAGATGGTAATTGAGCGTGCAAAGCGTCTGGTCGAGCATGGCAAGGATGTTGTGATCCTGCTTGACAGTATCACAAGACTGGCAAGAGCCTACAACCTGACTGTACCACCAAGTGGAAGAACGTTGTCTGGTGGTCTTGACCCGGCAGCGCTGCATATGCCAAAGCGGTTCTTCGGTGCGGCACGTAATATGCGTGAGGGCGGAAGCCTGACGATCCTTGCAACGGCACTGGTAGAGACCGGCAGCCGTATGGATGATGTCGTATTCGAGGAGTTCAAGGGAACTGGTAACATGGAACTGGTGCTCGACCGGAAATTGTCCGAGAAGCGTATCTTCCCGGCGATTGATATTGCAAAGTCCGGTACGAGACGTGACGATCTGCTTCTGACACCGGAGGAACAGGAAGCAGTGAATATGATTCACAAGGCACTGACCTCTTCAAAGTCGGAAGAATTTACCGATGAGATCCTGAAGCTGTTCGCAAGAACGAAGAATAACCGCGAATTTATTGAGATGGTAAAGAAGATTTTGCCATACGGCAGAAGATAGAAAACAGCCAGAATAAATGCGACAAATTTTATCAGAAATATCAAAAAAATGCTTGAATTTCTTGATATGGTATGATAAAATCCGTATGTTGTGTAATAAACAGTCTGCTATGTCTAGCACATGGTAGCAAGTATGATTTAAGAGGTGAAAGAAATGAGAGAAGGAATCCATCCAGCGTACTATCAGGCAAAGGTTGTTTGCAACTGTGGTAACGAGTTCGTAACAGGTTCAACAAAGGAAGATATCCACGTTGAAATTTGTTCAAAGTGCCATTCATTCTACACAGGTCAGCAGAAGGCTGCACAGGCTCGTGGTAGAATCGATAAGTTCAATCGTAAGTACGGTGTTCAGGCATAATACGGAAATGACATGGAATAAGGCTTGTTACAATAATGTAGCAAGCCTCTTTTCATATGTATGAAAAAGGTGGAGTATGAGCAGAATAAATATCGGCGGACAGGCAGTTATGGAAGGCGTCATGATGCGTAACAATGACCGATATGCTGTCGCAGTCCGGAAACCAGATAAACAGATAGAAGTAAAGACGAATCGGTGTACAGGCACCTCGGATCGTCCGGCGGTTTGTAATCTGCCGATCGTGCGCGGGGTGTTCAGCTTTGTGCAGTCGCTTACCATCGGCGTGAAAACACTGATGTATTCGGCACAGTTCTTCGAGGACGAGGAAGAGGAAGCACCGAAGAAGGAAAAGAAAAAGAAGAAAGAAAAGACGAAGGAACAGGAAGCGCGTGCGGAGAAAGCGGAGATGGCTGGAACTGTTACATTTTCGATTGTACTGGCAGTCGGGCTTTTCATGTTGCTTCCGGCGTGGATCGCATCGCTGTTGGATGATGTGATAAAAAGTCATGTGTTGATCGGACTCATCGAAGGTGTCATCCGTCTGGCAATCTTCCTTGGGTATGTGATTGCCATTTCACGTATGAAAGATATCAAGCGGACATATATGTATCATGGTGCGGAGCACAAAACGATCAACTGTCTGGAACATGGAAACGATCTGACGGTAGAAAATGTCATGCAGGCATCACGGTTCCACAAACGATGT
The DNA here is from genome assembly GCA_963631525.1 of bacterium. Taxonomy (GTDB): domain Bacteria; phylum Bacillota; class Clostridia; order Lachnospirales; family Lachnospiraceae; genus Coprococcus_C. The sequence continues at coordinate 78,627 of CAVGQQ010000006.1, read as the reverse complement.
GGAACGAGTTTTCTGTTTATCGTTATGATCGTAAGTATTTTAGTGTTTATGTGTATCACGGTCGATGCGATGTGGCTGCGGTTATTGCTGCGTGTGCTGCTCGTTCCGGTGATTGCAGGAATTTCCTATGAATTTATCCGGTTTGCAGGAAACAGTGAGTCATGGATTGCCAATCTGCTCAGTAAACCGGGACTTCTGATCCAGAGACTGACAACAAAAGAGCCAACCGAGGATATGGTCGAGGTTGCCATCGCTTCGGTGGAGGCAGTTTTGGACTGGCGCGCATATCTGGCAGAACAGGCAAAGAGTGAGAAATGAGGAAAGCTATGACGTGGCAGGCATTGATGAAGGAAGAGCTAGAACGCCTGAGACAGGCAGACATCCCGGAGGCGGACAGTGATATCCGGCTTCTGGCAATGGATGTGGCAGGCTGTACATATTCGACACTGATCCTGCGTATGGCAGATGAGGTCACAGAGGCGCAGGCACAGAAGCTGCATGCCTATGTTACAGAGCGCATGACACATAAGCCATGCCAGTATATTCTTGGGACACAGGAGTTTATGGGCATGGAATTTGCAACAGCGCCGGAGGTACTGATTCCAAGACCGGAGACGGAGATTTTGGTAGAACAGGCATGCGAGAGACTGGCGGTACTTGGAGAGAAAAAACGGGAACTGACAGGCTCAGGTGTGCTTCGCGTATTAGATATGTGCTGTGGAAGCGGCTGTATCGGAATCAGTGTGGCAAAACTTGTTCCAGACGTATCGGTTGATCTGGCAGATATTTCAGATGCGGCAATCGCCCTGACGAAGAAGAACCGAGAACGGTTACAGGCAGATTGTACGGTCATACAGACCGATTTATTTGCGCAGATTGAAGGAAAATATGATATGATAGTATCAAATCCGCCGTATATCCGTACGGATGAGATTCCGAAGCTCATGGCAGAGGTGCGCGATTTTGAGCCACATCTGGCACTTGACGGAAAAGCGGATGGATTGTATTTTTATGATAAGATTATTCGGGAAGCGAGGGAGTATCTGTATGAAGATGGATATATTTTGTTTGAAATCGGACAGGATCAGCTGGACGCTGTTCGGGGACTCCTTGTAGAGAACGGATATACAGATATAAAAGGAATCAAAGATTATGCGGGACTTGACCGGATCGTGGCCGCGCGGTATCCAAAGTCCTGTGTGTAATAAAGAAGAGAAAAATGATTTCGTTTGATTCAAACGAAGAGGATAGTTGGAGGATAAAAACATGTTTGATAAATTAGAGGATTTGGTAGCCCGTCTGGACGAATTGCAAAATGAACTTTCGGATCCGAATGTGGCAAGCAATGCAGAGCGTTTCCGGAATCTGATGAAGGAACAGGCGAACTTAGCACCAATCGTAGAGAAATATCAGGAATATAAGGAAGCCAAGCAGACGATCGAGGATAGCCTGTCCATGCTGGAGGGCGAGAGCGATGAGGAAATGCGAGAGATGCTGAAAGAGGAGTTATCTTCCGCAAAACAGCAGGTCGAGCAGTGTGAGAATGAGCTTAAAATCCTGCTTCTGCCAAAGGATCCGAACGATGAGCGTAATGTCATCTTAGAGATCCGTGCAGGTGCTGGTGGCGATGAGGCAGCACTTTTCGCCGCAGAGCTTTACCGTATGTATGTGCATTATGCAGAGAGCCGCCGCTGGAAGGTAGAACTGATGGAAGCCGAGGAAATCGGTATCGGCGGTATGAAGTCAGTCACAGCGATGGTAACTGGTAACGGCGCATATTCCGTACTGAAATACGAGAGTGGTGTACACCGTGTCCAGCGTGTGCCTGAGACAGAGAGTGGCGGACGAATCCACACAAGTACAGCCAGTGTTGCTGTGCTTCCGGAAGCTGAGGAGGTAGACGAAATTGATATCCCGGATAAGGATGTCCGTATTGATGTCATGCGTGCATCCGGTAACGGTGGACAGTGTGTCAACACAACGGATTCTGCTGTACGTCTGACCCATATTCCGACCGGAATCGTCATCTACAGCCAGACAGAGAAATCACAGCTTCAGAATAAGGCAAAGGCGTTTGCGCTGCTTCGTACAAAGCTGTTAGATATCGAGATGCAGAAGCGTCACGATGCAGAAGCGGATCTTCGTAAGAGTCAGGTTGGTACGGGTGACCGTTCGGAGAAGATCCGTACGTATAACTTCCCACAGGGACGAGTAACCGATCACCGGATTGGTTTGACATTATATAAATTGGATAAGATTATGAATGGAGACATTCAGGAGATTGTTGATGCATGTATTGCGGCAGACCAGGCTGCAAAGCTTGTGAAGATGAATGAAAAGTAAAGGGGTTTGCTTTATTGAATTAAGGACGGCATCCGATCGGTGTGCCGTTCTTAATTATTTTATAGAAAAATCTTGTGACTACAGAAGAAAAAGTATTTGGACATTTGGGATGTGTTGTGCAATCAAATAACTAAGCATCAATCGGGAGTTGGATGTAGATGCCCATACCGTTTGCACTGTGTGCGTAGATGCTTCCCTGATAATGTTCAACAATCGCCTTTACCTGCGCAAGTCCAAGTCCGTTGCCGCTGATGCGGTTGGAACCTTGGAAATTTAAATCAAAAATATTAGGCATTTCGTCCTCCGGAAGCCCGCGTCCGTTGTCTTTAAAGGCGATAAACAGACTGCTTCCTGTATTGGAGATTGTAATGACGAGATTTCCGTTTTGCTGCATATACTTGATAGAGTTGTCGATGATGTTTTTTAACATCAGACTTATGTAACGTTCATCCGCTTTGAAGAAGAGGGATGTGGATGATGTAGAAAGCTCCAGACGGATTCCGGCTTTGGCACATAATGGCTGCATCTGATTGATGATTTGATTGGCTGATGCGATAAGGTCAAATTCTGAAACCTTTTCCGCAGGAGGGAGGATACTTGATGCAACATCAGGATCGAGCGATTCAACCTTTTTGAGCCGGGCTTCTGCGAGAAGCTGTACCAGCTCCTGGTTTTTCTTTGTTAATTCAGTGAGCTGAGTTGTAAGAAGCTCATTATTATATGATAACTCATCGTTTTCCTGACGAAGCTTTGTAATTTGTGCATTATCATAATTTACAAGCTCATATGGCGATCCGTGGAGCATATCCTGTACAGCCGGACCCGGTATATATTGCTTCACACGCTGTGTATGACAAATCACAAGGTGGACAATGGTCAGAAATCCCTGTAAAGAAATAAAAATAAGGGAAAACAGAAATTCGACACGCAACAGGAATACGATAGATGCCGTGATGCAAAGGACGGATCCTGCGAGAAATGCTATTTCGTGAAAACTGATTTTGTTGTTTGTTTGAAAATTATCCATATTATGTCAACAACTCCTTCTTTACTTATCTTAAACTTTAGTGTAAGATATCTGGGAAGTGATTGTCAAGATAAAGTGAAAAATATGCAAAAATAAACAAAATAAACGAAAAAAAACGAAAAAAGTTGAAAATGATGTAGAATAAAGAGGTCAATCATGGAAAAAGAGACGAAAGATAAAGTGCTTTTGGTTGAGGACAACGATGATTTGCGTCTAATTACATTGCGGCAGCTTGAACAATGCGGTTATGCAGCTGTTGGCGCAGCGGATGGCAAGGAGACAATTGATGTTCTAAATAAGGAAAAAATTGATATTATTCTTCTTGATGTAATGCTGCCGGACTGTGATGGGCATGAACTCTGTGACAGGATACGCGGAGGCGAATCCGGCTTTGACGGACCGGTAATATTTTTGAGCTGCCTGGGGGACGGAGACAATATTGTGGAGGCGTTCCGGAAAGGCGGAACAGACTATATCGTAAAGCCGGCAAAGACAGATGTGCTGAGGGATCGCATTCGAATTAATCTGGAAAAATCAAGACGCAGTGATAAGAGTACACGTAAAAAATGGTTTCATCATTTTATGATTGATCAGGGAACTCATGAGGTGTATGCAGTAAGAGATGGTGTGCTGCAGGAGAAGATTGTTCTTTCACCAAAGGAGTATCATCTGCTTGTGAGTCTGATTGATCATCAGGGCGAGATTGTTTTATACAGACAGCTTTATAAGGATGTCTGGGAGCAGGATGATCTGGATGATCTGAGAACACTGATGGTTCATATTTCCAATCTGAGAAAGAAAATATCACCGGATAATATTGAGATAATCCGCGCGGTGAGGGGGGTAGGATATATTTTTGAGGATGAATAAAAGGTAGGAGAAGATACATGAAAAAAAGACTAAAAAATCTGTTTTGCATAAAAGAGAAATGTATAGCTGATGTGAACGAGACAAGTATACCAGAAAATACTGGAAAGGATGAGAGTCTTTCCGAACCGGATGACCAGGAGAAAACAGCTGTCCAGTTGACTCTCGATGAGGAAGAACGTCTCTGGCTACGTAGATTGTTTTCTCATAATATCCGCATGCCTATGACGATTATTGCAGGATATGGAGATATGTTAAAAAACGGAGAATGCAAAAATCGTGAGGAGGAGTTGGACTGCATAGGGAAAATTTGTAAAAACATAGATTTTCTGGACACCCTGCTTAAGGTGTTTCTGGATGATAAGAGTAATGAGGAGTTGTTGGAGGAAAAAGAATGGTTTGATCTTCTGGCATGCGGACGAGAGGCCTTTGAGTATGTCAAATCCATAACCCAGAAGGCGAATATCAATGTTTCCGTCAACAGCAGCAGAGCGAATATATTATTCTATGGAAATCGTATTGTTCTGATTCGCGCATTTTATAATTTGATTGAAAATTCAGTCCGTTATATGAAGCATCCCGGAAATATCTGCGTGACGATTGAGGATATGCAGGAAGAGATTCTTGTGATTTATCGAGATGACGGAGAAGGAATGGATGAGAACGAGGCAGAATATATTACTCATCTGAATTATCAGGGCAGCAATGCAGGAAAAAAAGGAAACGGCATTGGTATGTATCTGGTCAGAGATGCGGTTGAAAAAAGCGGCGGAACAATCGAGATACATACGGGAAAAGGCAAAGGAATGGGAATATATATGACATTTCCTAAATAAACATACAAAAACAAGAGATGTAAAATGCTTGTGAAGATATTTGGATTTTGATATAATTTAAGAGAAAGAAGGATATACCTTGCGCTGTATTAGATTAGAGGACAAAAGATATATAGAACAGATAAGGAAGGATTGCGGGCATGTATTATCTTCACATGCGTTTGCAAGTCTTTTTGTGTGGCAGAAGAATATGAAGCTCTCCATAGATTTATCAGAGGATGGATTTTTGGTGCAGACACAAGAACAAGATAACTCCAGTTTTTTTTTTCCATGTGGCTCGCAGGAAGCAAAGCTTCATTATGTGCGACGGGTAATGGAAAAACCGGGGGCAAGCTTTCTTTACATGAGAGAAGAGGATAAGGATTTTCTGGAAAAATTTTTCCCTGGGGAGTTTTCCTATCAGGAAATTCCAGAGTCAGAGGAGTATATATATGAACGAAGTGGGTTTGAGACACTCAGTGGTTCAGCGTACTCTAACGTACGTAAACAGGTAAAACGGCTTTTGCGGGAACACCGGGTGGAAGCACTTCCGTTTCAGGAAAAAGATGCAGAACAGATAAAAGCATTGATTGACCATTACAATGTTCAGATGCATCAGACCGGTTATAGAGGCTTACGGGATGATGATATATCGGAACGGGTATTCAGGTACAGGAGTGAGCTTGGATGCTATGGCGTGACTGTCTGGGTAGATGGAGCGATAAAAGCAACAGCCTTTGGCTTTCCTTTGAACGAGGATACGATAGATGGATGTATGGAGTGTCATGATAAAGAGATAGATGGCTTATCCTGTTATACGCAGATGTCGATGCTTCTTGCGGCTCCGGGCAATTATCGATATCTGAACGGCGAGGAAGATCTTGGAATTCCAGGGTTAAGAAGCATGAAAAGACATTTAAATCCATGTAGGATGAACCGTATTTATACAGCAATACATAAAGGATAGATGAGTATGCAGACAAAGGAAAAAAGAAATTTATTTTCAGATAAGATGTTCAGACGGCTATGGCTACCGTCGATGGTAATGGCATTTGGCCTTTCGCTTGGAGATATGGCAGATGCCATAGTGGTAGGGCAGAAGATGGGGGCTACCGGACTTGCGGCAGTGAGTCTGGCACTACCTATATATATGGTAATTAATGTGTTTGTTCACGGATTCGGTATTGGCGGTTCCGTGAAGTTTTCTATGCTTCTTGGGCAGGGAAAAAAAGAAGAGGCAGTGCATTCCTTTAATCAGGTGTTTGGAATTACGCTGCTGATCAGTATTGTCTGTGCTATTCTTGGAAATATCGGAATAATTCCGCTGCTGCACGTCTTAGGTGTGGATGCAGGGGATGGAGCGGTTTATGCGGCATGTAAGGAATACGTGCAGGTGCTGCTTTATGGATTTCCGGTTCTGTTTGCTTCCTATATTCTAAATTATTATCTAAGAAATGATGATCATCAGACGCTGGCTGCAATCGGATTTACGATTGGTAATCTGTCAGATCTTATGATGAATATTGTATTTGTGCTTGTGCTTAACATGGGCGTATTTGGTGCGGCCATATCAACGATTCTTGGACAGGTAATCTCGATTCTGATTTTTCTTCCAGGATTTTTTGATACAAAGGGGATTGCAAGATTCCGGATTGCGGAAATGATTCCCCGAAATATCTCAAAGATAATGAAACGGTTCCGGGTCGGCTTTTCGAGCTCTATTGAGTATCTGTGGCAGTTTATCTTCCTGTTAATAATCAATCATTCCCTGATGCATTACGCCGGGGAAAAAGGCGTTGCTGTATTCGATATGGTACAAAGCATGTCATATCTGTTGACTTATGTATACGAATATACGGCAAAAGCTATGCAGCCTCTGGTCAGCACTTATAGTGGAGAATGTAATCAGCGGGGCGTGCAGCATATCTACAGGAAAGGCTTACGCTGTAGTTCGATGGTTGGAATTGTAATCAGTGTATGCATGTTTGTGTTCCCGTCACAGGTCTGTGCGCTGTTTGGACTTAGAGGAACCGAGCTCATATCCATGGGAAAAATTGCAATCCGTATTTATTGTCTTGGAGGTCTGGTGGGAGGTGTCAATACGATACTTGAGAATTATTACCAGTCCAGAGAGGATGAGAAGCCTGCCTACGCGCTATCTACATTGCGTAGTGCAGTGGTAAAGATTCCGGTTGCTGTTGCTCTCGTTCCTTTCGGAATGCCGGTGCTGTGGTTGTTTTATCCATTGAATGAATATCTTTCATATGGCATTTTCAAGCTGCTTGAGAAGAAGCTTAAGAAGCCGGAGATTGATGAAACGCGTGTTTATAATTGTGTGATCGAGAATAAAATGTCTGATTTTTCAAGTCTGCTGTCTGAGGTGCAGATGTTTTGTGAGAAATGGGGGGCGGAAGAAAAGCAAAAGTATTTTGTGAACATGGCTGTTGAAGAGGTCAGCCAGATGATTATGAGACATGCATTTACAAAGCAGGAGGAAAGCTATATAGAAATTACGTTGATTGCACAGGAAGATCAGATGATGGAATTACATTTTCGTGACAATGCAAAGGATTTTGATCCGTTTTCTCAGGAAATGGACGAGGAAACAAAGCTTGATATGATGGGGATTCAGGTTGTGACAGAAAAGTCAAAGGAATTCTTCTATCGCAGATATCAGGGCTTTAATACAACTATTATGAGAATATAGAAAGGGGAAATTTTCAAACGATGAAGAAATCATTAAAAAGCCGGGTTAATGTTGTTATCATACAGATGGCAATTATCATGGCAGCAGCAGCCTGTATATTAAGCTATCGACTATATGCGTCCATGGTGGATTCGCATTATAAAAATATGGCGAAGAATCTTGCGAGAACATTGGTAACTGCTGTTGATAAGGAGGACGTGAGGGAACTTCGGGATGAGGTTCTTTCGATTTACCATGAAATTCAGGACGAGAATGGAGGTCGTATTCCATTTGACAGTTACTCGGATAAGGATATGGAAAACTATTACGCAAGATACCAATCGGTTTATGAATCACAAGCCTATAAGAGATTGCTAGCCGTATTGCAGGAGTATTCGGAAGATAATGGTACAAATTCCATTTATATCGGGCATCTTGATGAAAATTATGGAATATATTTGGTTGATGGTTCTGTTACAGATGAAGTGAGCCCGGTAGGAGCGGCAGACGAAACAGAGGACGTGACGAAGGAACAAATCAGTCAGGGGAATTACGGTTTTTCACCCAATATTACAGATTATCCGGAATATGGATGGCTTTGCTCTGTCGGTGAGGGCATCTATTCGGAGGATGGCGAGATGCTTGGAACCATCGTTATTGATATATCCATGGTGGATGTAAAGATGGATGGATATAGATTCCTTCGGAGCCTTGCTGTCGTTATGATTCTGGTAAGTGTGCTTGCGGTAGCTGTAATTAATTTCCTGATGAAGCGTACAATTATTCGCCCGATTGATTCTTTATCCGGTGCGGCAGCTTCTTTTGTAAAGGATAAGCAGGAGGGACGTGAGGAAGGTGTCTCTGAAATATCAAAGCTTGATATACATACAGGCGACGAGCTCGAGAATTTATCCAACTCGATTAAGCAGATGGAAAAGGATATCAATATGTATATCCGGGATTTGACGACGGTTACTGCGGAGAAAGAACGTATAGATGTGGAGCTTAACATGGCAACAGAGATACAATCAACAATGGTTCCATGTGTGTTCCCTGCATTTCCAACACGTAAAGAGTTTGATATTTATGCAAGCATGACTCCGGCAAAGGAGGTTGGAGGGGATTTGTACGATTTCTTCCTGATTGACGAGGATCATTTGGGACTGGTTATTGCAGATGTATCAGGCAAGGGAGTTCCGGCGGCTCTTTTTATGATGGTTGCCAAGGCCTTGATTAAGAATACAGCCCTGAACGGCAGTAGTCCGGAAAAGGTGTTCTATACGGTAAATAATCAGCTTTGTGAAAACAATGAAACCAATATGTTTGTGACGGCGTGGATCGGAATCCTGACTATCTCAACCGGAAAGATGGTATGTGCAAATGCGGGACATGAATTTCCGGCTGTTTGCAGAAAAGGCGGGAAATATGAGCTGTTGAATGATAAGCACGGCTTTGTCCTTGCCGGGATGGAGGAAAGTATTTATCAGGAGTATGAGATTGAATTGAATCCGGGGGACCGCTTGTTTGTGTATACGGATGGTGTGCCGGAAGCGACAAATGCGGCTGAGGAGTTTTATGATACCGACAGAATGGTAGAGGCATTGAATGAGGTACCGGAGGCAAATCCAGAGGATTTGTTACTACACATGAAAACAGATGTGGATAAGTTTGTGGGAAACGCACCACAGTTTGACGATTTGACAATGCTGGCATTTCACTATAAGGGAACGGAGGAAGCAGAAGGAAAATGACAATTGAAAAAAAACAGGATGGGTTTGGCTTAGAGCTTGTTTTATCGGGAAGACTTGACACGATTACAGCTCCTGAGCTGGAAGCTGAGTTAAAGCAGATTTCGGAGGATGTAACAGAGATCGTGTTTGATTTTACGGGATTAGACTATATTTCTTCTGCGGGGCTGCGTGTTTTGCTTTCGGAGCAAAAGGTTATGAATAAACGTGGGAAAATGTCTGTAAAGAACGTGAATAAGGTTGTCCGTGAGGTTTTTGAGGTTACGGGCTTTACAAATATTTTGACCATCATTTGACAAAAACTTTAATAAACCTTAAACAAAAATGAATCAGATATGTGTTAAAATAACATCAAGAAAATGAAAATGTGGAAAACAAGAGAGGAGGTAAGCTGGTGAAAAATAATGATTTATTAACATTCAGTAGAAACAGATATTATAAAGGGAAGATATTGACGTCAGCTGATTTCGAAGCAGAACAGCTTTATATGAACAATAAACGGCGTTTTGTAAATAAAACGATTGTTGGTTCTGGAATTGCATGTGGTTTGAACGTTATCAGCCTTGATGACCTATCCTTGATGATTGAGAGTGGAGCAGCTCTTGATGATATGGGACGTGAGATTGTTGTAAACAGCTCCGTGGTGAAGAAGTTATCTGCGATTAAAGGGTTTGAGGGTCTCACGACAAATCAGGCGAGTCTGTGTGTCCGCTATGTCGAAAAAGAGGAACAGCCTGTTTATTCGATCAGCAGACAGGATAGCGGTAAGGAATATGAGTATAACCGTCTGGAAGACGATTATGAATTGTTTTTGATTGACAGTGATTCCGTTGAGGAAGAATTTGAGACAGAAACCGAATTCTACACCGGTGGAGTACTGATGGAGAACAAAGACTATCAGGTAAGCCTTCGGATGCCTGCGAATATCTGTGCTGGACATTATGTAAAGGTAGAGCTTACAGCAGAGAAGCTCAGTGATGATAATGCAACGCTTTTCTACGAGGGTGTCTTGCAGACGCCTGTGCTTACGTCGCTTGAGGGTAATCAGGAGATGATAGTAAGCCTTGAGGGTGTAAAGCTTGAAAAAAATCAAAAGCTTACAAGAGAATATTGGATGCTGGCACAGACAGAGGAATATGAAGACACCAGTATCATGGTAAAGGCGGGAAGTGCCAAAGCGTCAGTGAACCAGATAGATTGTCCGGTAAGTATAGGGACATCCTATAAGATTAATATAGTTGATATGAATCCGGATTTTCTTGCGGCAAGAGAAACGAGCAGGGTAAGTCTTGAACTGCGGGCGCTTGGAACAGGCACCGGCATGATCCGGCTGGCTGATATTGCTCTTGTACGGACAGAATCGGCATATTTGATTGAGAGGGTTGACGAATCGGTCAGAAAATATATTGAAACACCTGCTGATGCTTGGAAACGCCTTGAATATGCAGGCTGCTTCAGTGAGAAATATCCTTTCCTTGCAGCAAAAAACAGTGTGGTGGGTGAAGCATGTCAGGATAATAAGGGAGACAGCGAAAGCTTTCCTATGCCTAAAATTGCAACCGGAATTGTTGAGATTCCGGTCGGCGATCATGCAAAGAGAGGAGATATATGCTATTCCGGTGAGATTATGCATGGTCTGGGCGCAGGTAATGTCTACGTTGAGGTTGGATATGAATATCTTGAGGAAAATCAGATGCTGGGAAGAAACGCCAAGACTACCATATATGGAGATCCGAAGCTTTTTGATCAGGGGGAACTCAGGGTAGCGGCCCAGACTGCCGTAAAGGTATTCAACGATAAGGGAAGCTTTGTTGTGGCACTCAGGCTGGAGGAAGATGTCAAAATGCTTGTACTTTCTTATCGCTGGGTGGCAATCCGGTATGACAGTGAGAAAACAAAGGATGAAATGGATGTAAACAACATTCAGTCCATCAGTGTCGTTACGCCTACGGTTGTGATTGGAACAAAAGAAAGCTACTACTTCCAGATAAAATTCAATAATATGAAGAGTTGCTCGCTGTCTTACGAATTGACGGAGCAGGGAAGCGGAGAAATTTCTGCAGAGGGTATTTACACTGCACCATCCAGGGAGGGTGTGTATGAGATACGTATTTATTGTACAGAAAAGCCGTTGATATGTACGTATGCTTATGCCATTGTAAAAAAGAAGCTGGTCGAGGATGCGGTATTAAGACAACCGAGTGTCACGGAGATAATGGCTCCGGAACAGAAAGAATCGTAAGAAGGGACTGCCATGATATATAAATCGGATAGAATAACATATTGCCCGGTCATGATGGTCTCCAATGGTCCGGTGAATGATATCCTGATCTGCAGGGATGGTGATACAAACCGAAGCAGTTTTTATACATTGATCGTTTTTAAGGATCACGAGACGGTAAAAAAGCTGATAAGGATATTGGAGACCTCCAGGTATGGTTATGACAGCTGTCTGGACTTCTTCCAGTATCAAAATCGGTATTGTATGGCTTTCTCGGAGGTAAAGGAGAGAAAACTGACAGATTTTTATATGGCAACTCAGTTGTCGTTGGATGTCTGTACGGAAATCTGTGAGAATCTTGTGCTTCAGTGTATGCTGTCAAAGCTTCCGTATCCGCTTTTGTATCTGGTACTGCGACAGGAACAGATTCATTTGCTGAAGGATTACAATATTGAGCTTGGTTATACATTGGATTTTTCAGAGCTGGATGAGACGATCGGGGAGAAAGAATGTGCCGATGTATGTGCATTTCTTGTAAGAGAGCTTCTGCAGAAAAAAAAGAATAAAAGGAACATTGGCTACAGTCTTTTATCAAAGAAGCTTCCAAGAGAGGATTATCAAGATCTCCAGACGTTATACCGCGATTTGAAGGTGACAGGAAAAGCTGGGAAAAAACAGGATTTACATACAAGGTTAAAGCTATGGAGAGACGGCAGACATGGAACTTTTTTTCGTGTAATGCTTATAATATGTATAATTCTTGTTGTATTTACATTGATTTGTTTGATTTCAAAAGCGATATTTGGAGATGTTCCTTTTTTGAGAATATTTTATAATCATTTTAAAACGATAGGAACCGAGTCGTTGGTTTCGTAAAGGAAAGATATATGAACATTGTAATTTTATTATGCCTTGTAATTCTATTAATCATAATGATAATAATGATATTTAGCAGGTCACAGGCACTGCAGAGGATGGGCGTAATCGGCGTTGTGCTTATAGCGGCAATAGGAGGAGTATCCTTCTACGGATATCAGCAGGCTTCCGGATTTGCGGAGAAACAGTATAAGAAGCTGTATACGGTTTCGCTCGGAGGTGTCTATTCTTACATGCAGCAATTGGAAAGTAATGAAGAAATTTATTCCTATAACAGTGCAGATGTCATGGAGGAAGTGTCAACGGTTGTTTCTGATGCGCTTCCCGTAGTGCAGAATGAACAGATACCGGATGGATATACGGATTTGACACTCGTACATAAGGATGAAACGGGTGCTTACTATGAGTGTTACCACGATGGACAAGATACGAGCTTCTGGAATGACATACAGACGGATGCAACAGGACTGATTGAGGCTTCCGTTAATGGAAGATCAGTCGAATGCGGCAGGACAGAGGATGAGGACTTCCTTTTTGCGGTTACGGATAAGACAAGGATCGCCCCTTCGTATGCTGTAGTTATAAGGATTTCAGGAGAACCGCTGGATACAGAAATTTCGAAGCTTCAAGGCAGATATTTTCGTTTGAGTCTGAGCTTTATGGCAGCGGGGATGCTACTGACATTGATAGTGGTGGTGCTGCAGGAGCATGAGATCCGCAGAATGGTTCGGCTTGTCAGCAGAGTTGCTGAAGGAAAAAAAGAATGGGGAAGTCTTAAGACAGAACAACTTACATTGGGACGCAAAAGCACAGAGATGCGTACGCTGCAGAACAGCCTGTGGCAGATTGCTTCCAATATAGAATGGATGAACTATTCCAAATACAGAATCCTTCAGGCGTATTATCGTTTTGCGCCGAAGCAGATTGAAAGAATTCTGCATAAAGAAACCATTCTGGATGTTGAACCATTGGATCGTGTAACAACAGAAGCATCTCTTGCATTTGTTTCTTTTGCTGAAAAGGAAGGTATGACTGAGAGAGAATACTTGCGGCAGATGGTAAAGAATTATGCACATCTGGGAGATGTGCGAAAGGAATATGATGGTATTATTATCTCAGGAAACAGTGATTTAAGTGCAGTAAAGCTGATGTTTAACGAGGAGATAGGAAAAGCAATTGGCTTTGGCATCAAGCTGGCAACAAAGGAGTTGACGGATGAATCGGTCGGAGATGCATTTATCTTACTTCATCGGACACAGTTTGTATATGGAGTGGCAGGGGACGAGGAGCAGGCATTTACCTATGTACATTCCAATGACATGAAGATACTTGACCGCTATGTGGATGCCATAAGAAATATCGGGGTACGTATGGCTGTTACGGATCATGTTTACGATGTGATCGGGGACGATATTGCTACAAGGTACATCGGATATATCGAGAATCCGGAATATTCATTTAAAATATATGAAATTCTGGATGCATATCCGGCAGATGAACGCAGAAAGCGGCTTGAGTTAAGACCCAGATTTCAGAAAGCGTTGGGCTTGTTTTATAAAAGTGATTTTTATCTTGCAAGGAATATGTTTTCGGAAATTTTACGGAGTTGTCCAACGGATGAAGTGGCAAAATGGTATCTGTTTTTATGTGAGAATAGTCTGAATGACGAGGATTTGGATAATCGTTCTTATGCATTGTTCCCACAGAAATAAGGAGTGACAACATATGAAGCAGATTTGGAACGCTCTGGTACAGACGATAAAGCTTAGGCTGAACCGGATTATAGTTACATTTAAGAGATTTTCATCTCCTGCATATTTATTGCAGTATATTGTAGTCCGAATCCGAAATTTCTTCGGTCGTCTGATGGATATCAGACCCAAAAACAAAAAAGATTATTACACTATAGGCGGATGGATGGTCAGCCGGCGGCTTGTGAACTTTCTTTTGATTCTGGCCGGGGTTGGCTGCCTGTTCTATCTTACGGTTACGCATCCGTTTAAGAGGAGTAGTGGCGAAACGGGGAATCTCCCAGTATATAAATATTCATCAATCTCTCTTCGGTATGCCAGCGGCAAAGTGAGGATAAAGGCGAAGGAAGGATATATTGCTTATGAGGGTGAGGTCAGTGGTGGATATGTAAATGGCGAAGGAAAATTATATGATGAAGAAGGGACACTCGTTTACGAAGGCGCTTTTCAGAAGAATAAATATAATGGCGAAGGAAAATTATATTATCCGTTTGGACAGCTAGAGTATACGGGCACTTTTGCGGATAATTTGTTTGAGGGAACCGGTACACAGTACCGGGAAAGTGGTGCAAAGCTTTATGAGGGCACCTTTGAGAATGGAATGAGGGAGGGAACCGGAGTGTTTTATAACGCTTCTGATTCTCCCGTATTTACCGGAAGCTTTCATCGTGATGAAATTGTCTATACACAATTTCTGAACAAAAGCGCAGAGGAAATCGGAAGCCTGTATACAGGCGGACAGCTGATATACCAGAATGCAGAGGCAACGCAGAATGCGGTGGTTTTGTCAGACATAGATGTAATATATTATTCGGGAGATACGTCTACCAGTGTGGATGGTACGATGCGGTCGGATATTTTGTGTGTCGGGAAGTCAAGCTTTGTTTACGGAAACAAGACGATTGATACGATAGAAGGTCTCACTGAGGTGTTAGGTGAGCCGGAGTATGAAGGTAATAGTTACATGACGTTTTTGGAAGCGGTTGGAATCAGCTGGATGCAGAACCGCGGCAAGGCAATGAATATTGATACAGGTATGAGCATGGATACGGTGTTTGATGAGGTCAGTGTTGTAAATGAATATAATAAAAACGCACTGTTATATCTTCATACATACAAGATAGGAGAAAGTACATATACATTTGTATCGGAAAACAGAACGGGAGCATTCTTTATGTATGAGATTGAGTAATAACTAGGGAGGAATGGCAGATTGAAAAAACGTTTAATTTCAATAATTTTAATTTTAATATTGCTCATTCCGGCTGGCTGGCCTTGGGAGGATACCACAAGGGCAGCTTCACCTAAGGCGCTGGATATCAAGACTGTAAGATCGTTGGCATTAACTACCAGCGATGATTATACAAGGCTTCAGAATAAGATTACGCTGGCGAAAATTCAATATGACCAGTCGGTAAAAAAACTGAAGCTGAAGCAGAAGAATCAGGCGTCGTTTCGATATTCTCCGTTACTGAGCTTCAAGTTTCCAGAAGAACCCAATTTATCGGAGGCATACGAATATGCATATAAGCCGTTAGAGATGCAGTCGCAGTTGGATTTATTGTATCATCAGCTGGATGATATCGTATATGAGATTTATGAGACGGTGGAGCTTCAGTTTGTCGAGGCATATTGCTTACAGGAAAAGATTTCCTATAATGAGGAGCTTTTGACAGATGCTCAGACAACACTCAGGAAAAATCAGGCGAGACTTCTGACTGGTGAAGCAACACAGGCTGATGTTGATTCTATTAAGACGAAAATTAGCACACTCGAGAATACGCTTGCATCTGATGAGAGAAGTCTTGAGGCGGCAAAGGAGAAGCTTGGGAATGCTACAGGACTGGATCTTAGCAGTGGATATACCTTTGCATCGCCACTTGTGGAAGCAGATATGGAAAGGGATGATCTGGAGGAGCTGATAGATGCTACGCTGGACAAGAGTGACACCTATTATCAGGCAGCAAAGGAAGCTTCCAACGCACTGCTGTCTTTAAATACAAACTACAGTCTGATGTTAGAGCATTACGGCTCCAAGGATATGTCAATTATAGACAGCTACATTACTCAGGCGAAGAATGGACAAAAGCTCGACACAGCTGCGTTTAAGCTCAGCTATAATAAATTTCTTGATACAGTCGATGCTCCGTGGCAAGGAAATTATAGGATACTTTTTATAACATTTCCTAAGGAATGGCTGAAGGGCGAGCTTGATGGTGTTCGTTATGTTGAGGATGAGCCATATGCCCTGTATGAGGCAGCAATTGAGTACCAGAATGCATTGGCAGAAGAAACAGCAACAGAGAAAGATATTACACAATCTGTTAAGGACAGCTATGAAAATTATGTATCAGCCCGTAATGCCTGTGAGACAGCAGAAGACAATATCTATCAAAAAGAACAGGAATTGAAGAAAAGCACTTACCTTAATTCGGTGGGTAAAATGACATATGAAGAATTTTCCGAAATTCAGGATGAGTATGATGAGCTACAGCTT
This sequence comes from bacterium, assembly GCA_963631525.1. Taxonomy (GTDB): domain Bacteria; phylum Bacillota; class Clostridia; order Lachnospirales; family Lachnospiraceae; genus Coprococcus_C. The sequence goes on along the minus strand of CAVGQQ010000006.1, from coordinate 61,796 downwards.
GATTATTTACAGGCACAGGCAGATTATGCCTCTATTTTATACAGCTATAACAGGCTGACCTGTGGCAAGGTATCTGAGTATATGGATGGTGCATATATGACTATGGATGCGTCATATAGCGGAGTCAGCTATGTGGTTGAAGATGAGGGAGACGGAATCTACTATTATATCCGGTCACTTGTTTCGGACAATCTGTTTGAGGTAGGATTGAGTGTGTCAGAGGATTACGACACGGATATTGATGCTTATGAACTTTGGATTGATGGAGTGCAGGTCGGTGAAAGGACGGATATAGAGAAGACAATCCGTCACCTGGCTCTGGATACAAAGGATGCGGAAAAAGTAGTGATAAGGCTGTACGAGGGTGATACCTTTGTGGATGATTGTGAGATTGATCCGACAGTTTATACAGGAAGGCTTGCGATAACAAGCTATCATGTAGAGCAGACCACAGATGATTTGGCGGTGGCGTATTATTCCGTTTCTACGATGAATTCCGGACTTGTAAAGCTTACGATCACCCCGATGCAGGGAGAGGAAATTGCTTATTATGTCGTGAGAAATGATCAGGGAACATCATTGATCAACGATGATAAAATTCCTATTGATGATGATTTTAAATATCTTCCGGCTGCAAGCAACAGCCTGCAGGAGCTGGTAATCAGCTTCTACGATAACAATGGCGAGCTTCTTTATGAAGGAACCTTTAATACAGATGATCAGATGATATATAAAATTGAATAAGTAAGGAGGGATGACATCATGAAGAAGAAAATTTGGGCGACGATATTGGCGGTAGTTATAGGTGCATCTCTGGTGTTCGGACATCTGTATATACTGGAAGCTATAACAAGTGACAGTGATACAAGCGTAAAGTCTGTTCATGTCTCGGACAGTGAGATAGAAAATTCAACATTGGTAATTGGTACATATCTTATTCATATCAATGGTCTGTCGGATGATATATATGCTCTGGCACAGGATTCAGCAGCACAGTTTGCGCAAAACGATATGTATTATAAGTCGGAGCTTGCATCCGGCAAATGGTACAAGATTACAGATGCAACATCCATTGCAGATATTACCTCTGAAGGTACTCAGGTTGCTGCTTCAGTTATAGAGACATTGGAGTTTACACATAAGGTAGATGCAGAGGGGAATATTACGGATTTGAGAACCGGAGCGGCAGTTGCCAGCTATAATGTGTCAGATCCTTACAATATGGGGGAATTGGCGGAGCTGGAGCCGGTTAAGCTTCGATATGATTTATTGCAGGAAAAGGAAACCAGATCAGACAGCGATAATAAGAACATTGAAATGATCGGTGTACTTTACGATCTGAGCCTGAAGGATACAATCACAGACGAGAATGATGCGAGACTGAGTGTACTTGAAATCTACAAAAACGGATTGCCGGGACGTGGTAAACCTGAAACCTGGACTGCGGCAGTGGATACGGTTATAGCCTCTGTGGATGCACAGAGGCGGGTTGAAGCATTGACAATTCTTGATGATTACTTGAATCAGCTGCTGAAGAAGGTTATGGGTCAGGAAGAAGAAGTTATGACTCAGGAAGAGTATAATACAAGGCTTGCGGCAGCGGAAAGTGATGAAGCAAAACAGCTCATCGAACAGGAGTATCAGGCAAGCCAAAGCAGAGGCGGTATATTTAACAGTGTTAGTCTGAATAGTGATTACCAGCAGGATGAAGAACTGGTAAATGCGATTTCACAGGCTAAGGCTGACGTGCAGGAGAGCATTATATCCTATAATGCTAAGATTATAGTGGAAGGCTCAACAACGACGACAAAACAGATTTACAAGTATACAAATGATCTGATCAGCTGTGCAAGTGCTTCCGATGTTTCAGGTGCCGATGTCGCAACAGAGAAGCTGGTAAATCTTCAAAATATAGCACAGGGTGTTATCGGAGATGCAGATGGAGAACTCAGTACATTGACGGATGTGTTATTAAAGGAAGCTCTGGATGCATGGAAGAAGAAATTGTCTGCCGGAGTGTCTGATGAATATAAACAGGCGATTACAGACGGAGCCTCCGAAGCTGTGAAAATAAGCTATCTGACGCAGCAAAAGAATGATACGAATGCGGCAAGAACAGAGTATCAGAGTATGCTTGAGGAAGCATGGAAACGTATGTCGAATGCAAAGGCACAGCAGGATGTACAGAATCGTATCAATGGGATTGATGATCTTGAAAAACTGGTTCCGTCGGATGATGCGAAGACATACCAGCTGGAGACGGTAGCAGAGCATCTGAGCTGGCTTCGGACAGAGCTTGGAGAGCTTGTAAAACAATCGTCAGATTCCTCAGAGCTTGACACGTTAAAACAGCAAAAGGATGAGCTGGAAACACAGAGAAGAGATGCTCTTGATAAAAATGATCTAAGCACCGCAAAGAAGCTTGAAGCTGAAATAGAGGCAAAGCAGACGGATATAGATGAGCTGACAAAGGATCTTACAGATGTTTTGAATTCTGAGGACAGCACAGAGGCAGATAAAGCGAGAGCACTTGCGGGGCTGACAGCCGGAAGTACAGCAAAAAAACTGACCAGTCTCGCGTCGGATATCACTTCCGGAATCAGAGACAGCTCGGATAGCTATGGCTCGTCTTCGATATTGAATCAGATGGCAGCTTTTTCATCGCTGAGTAGCTATGATCCGGATGCAGCGGCTGCTGCACTTGCAGAGATTAAGGATGCACTTGACAATGCATCAAATATTGACTCAGACGTGAAGGCTCAGCTTGACTCAGAGGTATCAGAGCTTGAAGAACAGATTGCAGCAGCTGCAGCAGCATCCGGTGCTTCCAAGCTTTCCGCCGATGCTTTGAAGAGTCTTCTTGCAGATTATTTTGGCGAATATACAGGAAACGGAGTATCATCTGCTACGGAACAGCAGAAGGCAGGCGCTTTAATTGCATTATCTATGTATGCGGAAGCAACCGATAATGCAGACGCGCGTGCAATGGCATCGTCACTGGCCGGAAAAATGGCATCTGATGGCAACAGCTATATATATGAGCAGTATGATAAAGATACCAATGAATATATCTCACTCAAGGCACTTGGTGCTGTTTTGGGATATCGTTATATATTTGATAATGCTCATTATACGGTAACCTTGAGTAAGGCACAGGAATATTATCTGTTCACCCAGGATAGTGTGGATTATGTTTCAGCCAGCAAGGGATCCCGAATTATGCAGAAAGCCGCTGGACTGATGGGAACGCTTTATATCTCGGGCGAGGATGGAGAAGCCATCTTTGACAGTACGGGATATTATATACCTAAGAGCATTTATGCATCGGTTCGTACTTCTGCAATGGAGTCATCCATTCAGGAGGTATATGAGATGCTGATGAGGGGAGGCAATTAAAGATGGCAGAGTATACGATTATATCAGATGTCAGCAATTATATTTGTAAGATGCTTCGAGAAAGAATGTGTCCGGAGCCAGTACCATCCCCTAATAATATTGAAATTTCTTCACCTACCTCACAGGACGTGGACTATATTATAGGTCTGTATCTATATGATGTGAGGGAGGAGGGGGTGAGGATTCAGACACCCAGAGTTTCAGCGGGTGGAACGACATTAACTAAGCCGCCGGTGCCATATAGCCTATACTATATGGTGTTTATCAACGGTTCTTCCCAGATGGGGTTAAAAGCGCCGGATATACAAAAAATTATAGGAAGGGTTGCACAGATTGTAAGTGATAATAATTATGTTTATCCACATGATCTGCAGCCTTGGCTGGATGCAACAGAACCTCCGATTGTGCTGTCTCAGGCGAAGCTGGCACTTGAGGAGAAGGTAAGGGTGTGGCAGGCAATCAATAAGCCATATGAAATAAGCCTGTTTTATAAGGCGGCACCTGTTTATGTATCCAGCGAGATTATAGTAGATCCTCCACGTGTCACAGAGGCTACATTTGGAATTGACATGATAGGACGGGAAAGGAGGGAACAGCGTTAAGTGGAAGCTTCGATATCATATTCATTGGACATTATCATATACCTGTTGGATACAACAACCGGAAATCCGGTAACGCAGCATCAGGTAATATTTTATGAGAATGGAATACCGGTGACATATGTAAGAAAGGATGATGGGCTTTATATCGGCATGAATACCGGCAGAAACGACCGGAGACTCCGGATACAGGTAAAGGGTTATCTGGAGGAGGAGGTAGAGATCTGTTATGATAAGCTTTCGGAAAAATATCCGGAAATCTATGTCAATCTGATACCGGAACAACCGGTATATGGATATACAGATTTGTTGGAGATAAAGGGCAATCTTCCTGGAATCGAATCTGTTGCAGCGATATCCATGAATGAGTCGTATGCGAGTGCACAGGCATATCAGGGAAAAAAACAGCAGCTTAAGGTGTATATTTCCAAAAGATTGACTGAAACAGCATATGCGCTTGTTCACAGCGAGCCGGAGTCGTTTGAAGAATTTCACATTCTGCCGGCAAAAAACAGGCAGATACTTAAATTAACAGCACCTCTTGAAACGTCATGTAAACCGGAGGAAGTTATCACTCGGATTGTCAGGGGACGGACGACAGGATCCGGAGACTATCTCCTGAGAGTCAGAAGTGATGAGAAAGGAACAGATTACCTGATCCGATATGTTGTAAATGGAATAACAAATTTTAAAAGAATTGTCTTTCACGAAGACGAGCATAGGAGGCTATAGAATAAATGGGAGTGATGGTAGTGGCAGGCGCAAAGTGCACCTGTCCATTCGGAACAACACCCTGCACCTTGCAGGTAACATCGCAGTTAAGCTGCATGGCAGATGGCAGACCAATCGCTACAATACAGGATATGCAGCCGGGAACTAATTTGCCGACATTCGGAATGTGCACATCTCTTGCCAATCCGACAGTGGCGGCAGCTACAGCAGCAGCCCTTGGAGTGCTGACGCCGCAGCCGTGTTCTATGGTTCCTGCGGGAACCTGGATTGCAGCTGGAACAAAAGTGTTGGTTGGCGGAGTGCCGTGTCTGACTGGTGATGCAACTCTTGTTTGCGGCTTCGGATCCGGAACAATCAGTATAGTTGACCCCGGACAGACTAAGACAATTGTTTAATTAGAAAGGAGAGTATTATGGCTCAGTATTTATCACCGGGAGTATATGTAGAGGAATTTGATAATTCTCCCAGATCAGTTGAAGGAATTGGCACGTCCGTAGCAGGATTTGTTGGTTTAGCAGAAAGAGGACCCGTAGAGGGGGCACCGTCCCTTGTAACAAGCTACAGAGATTTTGTCCGTCAGTTTGGTAAACCGTTAAGCACATTTGAATATGGAGATTATCGTTATCTCGCTTCTGCAGTAGAGCAGTTTTTTATTAACGGAGGCTCCAGCTGCTTTGTTGTACGTGTAGCTCTTCCGGGCGCTAAGAAGGCTGTTGCAGTTAAGGGAATCCTTAGTGTAGAGGCTGCAAATGAAGGAAAATGGGGCAATCGTATCCAGCTTACGCTTACATCTGTTGCAAAACGTAAAATGCAGATAGTAGGAAAGAATGGCGAAGCTTATGTTGCAAAGACGGTTGATGGCTTCCGCGAGGGAGATCTGGTATGCTGCAATGGTGAGTATAACAGAATTAAAACTATTTTTGACAATACTATTTCTTTTGAGAAGGCATTTAAGGGAGAAATTATTGACACCGCCCTTGTCCCAAAGGTAGTTGTTTATCTTGTGGAGACGGATATTTCTGTTCGTTATGGCGAGGAGGTTGAGAACTATAGAGGAATCAGCTTCAACACAGCTAATCCGAATTATATTGCATATCGTATGGCAAACAGCAATCTTGTTAAGCTTGATGTAAAAACTGATATGCAGACAGGTAATCCGGTTGCTGCCATTCTTGGAAAGGGCAATGAGAGTGGAATGTTTACACTCGAAGGTGGTCAGGATGGAAGTGTAAATAAGATCACAGCAGGCACATTCATTGGCGAGGATAACGGTCCGGGAGCAAGAACCGGTCTGGAGGCATTTGTTGAGAATCAGAATATCAGCATGTTGCTTGTTCCGGGAGTTACAATTCCTGAGGTTGTTATTGCGATGGTTGGTCAGTGTGAAAATCTGAAGGATCGTTTTGCCGTTCTTGATATGCCGAAGGATGCACATAAGGTTTCAGAGCTTCTTGAATATAGAGAAATCATTGATTCATCTTATGCAGCGATGTATCATCCATGGCTTCAGGTATATGACCGTTCAGCAGGTAAGGTGGATTTTGTTCCGCCGTCAGGAGCAGTTGCAGGCGTTTATGCCAGAACGGATGCTATAAGAGGTATACATAAGGCTCCGGCAAATGAAACCGTGTTTGCTTCAGGCTTAAGCGTAAATTACAATAAGGAAGAACAGGATTATTTAAATCCGGCAGGTGTAAATCTGATTCGTGCAATTCCGGGACAGGGTATCCGTATCTGGGGAGCAAGAACAGCAAGTAGCAATTCTAACTTTAAGTATGTTAATGTGAGAAGATTGTTTATCTTTGTAGAGCAGAGCATCAAGAATAATACCAATTGGGTTGTATTCGAGCCAAATGATGCATCACTTTGGGATCGTGTAAGAGCTACAATTAATGATTTTCTTGATAGCTTATGGAGAAACGGCATGCTCGCGGGAGGCTCACAGTCAGAGGCATATTTCATTGAGATCGGACCGGAGACTATGTCCAGGGATGATATTGCAAACGGACGACTGATTTGCAATATTGGTATTGCACCATCCAGACCGGCAGAGTTTGTAATATTCCGTGTAACGCAGTTTACGTCAGAGGCAGCAGCTGCAGGTGGCGAAGAAGAGGCGTAAACGGATAAATGAGAAAAATAATTAAACGCGCAAATAGAAAGGAGTAATTTTTTATGCCAAGTAATGCAACTCAAGAAGCGGCAACAACATCGCCGACAAATAAACACAATTCTATGGATAATGTATATCCATGGACTAAGATGAATTTCCTCGTAACCGTCTCAAATGTAGGTGGAGAGGGACAAACTGCGACAGCAGCATTTAGTGAAGCGTCTGGAATTGAGGCAACGATTGATGTAATCGAGTTTCGCCAGGGTGACTCCAAAAGCTTTTCTCCTGTTAAGGTACCGGGACTTGTGAAGCATGGAAATATTACACTGAAATATGGATATACAGAAAGCAACGCTTTCCGTCAGTGGGCTTCAAGCTGCGTTTCAGACAGAAGAGATGTGGTAATGCCGCGTACAAAGGTTCTTATAGAGCTTCTTGATGTATCAAACGGTATTAATAATAGTGATACAGTCACAAAAACTTCAAACCAGTATATGCTTGAAGATGCCTGGGTATGCAAGTATACTGCACCGGATATGAACGCCATGCAGAGTGAGATCGCAATTGAAACACTGGAGATCGCATTCGAGAGACTGACAATTCCGGCTGGTGCGTAAGAAATTGGTTTAGTAATGAGTAAATAAAACTATCAGATAGTCTGGCGGCGGATAATCCGCTGCCGGATTTTCTGCAATCAATCAGGAGGAACCGCAGGATGCAGACAGTTTATGATTTCACACTACCAAAAGGATATGTGGATGGAAATGGTGAAGCACACAGAAAAGGAAAGATGCGTCTGGCAACAGCCGGAGATGAGATTGGTGCCACCAGGGATCCGAGAGTATTAAGTAATCCGTCCTATCTTGCAATTGCACTGTTAAGCCGTGTAATCGTGGAGATTGAGGGCGTTGAAGTCATTTCGGGAACAACGATCGAACGTTTATTTACCGCAGATCTTGCTTTTTTACAGGATATGTATCAGAAAATCAATAATGTTGAGGCTCCTGTGATGCATGTAACCTGTCCGGATTGTGGGAAAGAGATTGATGTGCCCGTAAATTTTACTACGGAGGGTTAAGTCTCTATTCTTCCGAAGCTCTGTATCAGGAAATGGCGTTTATCTCTTACTACTTTCATTGGTCAGGTGAGGAAGTGATGCAGCTTGATCATAGGAGTCGGAGAAGGTGGTGCCGGGAGATTTCGGATATACACAAGAGAATTAATCCCTCAAAAGAAAGTCGAAAAGAAATACCTCTGACAGAGATGAAGCCTACTTCATTCTTTAGATAGGAGGAGAAGGAGGATGTATGTATAGCAATATCGTTGTATCTAACACCGGCGAACTGGTTATGCCGGCATTTAATTTTATACTTCGTGTAGAAGGCATCATTGATGTGCCGTGTCGTGCCGTAAAGAATCTGCACCGGGAAAATGATTTTGAATATATACAGGAGGGTGGACTTAATGATTATGTACATATGAAGAGAAAACCGATTACTAGACCATTCACCTTTCAGGTAGAGCGTTATGCAGGAATTGATACGGTTGACCCGCTTGCGCTTGGCACGGAATTGACGCTTCCGATTATTTTGTTGGTTTATGACAGACCGGTCATGTCAAATGCAGTTGATGCACACCGCTATTATACATTTACCGGCTGCACGGTAACAGCTAAGGATTATGGAGAGTTGAATTCAGAACGAAGTGGACTGCTTGTTGAGACAACAACAATTGCATTTCGCGAGATGGCCTGTGTGGATACTCCGTGGTCGACCTCTTTCCGGGAAGATAACAGAATGTAAAGGAGAAAGCTCACATGTTAACTATGGGAGAACCGATAAAATTAAAAACAGGAACAGTCATGGGAACATTGGGCGATGGATTTGCAGAGCGTATCTCCGGAAATTATCAGATGTTGGAGGAGCGTATGACCCCGACAGATATGCTGCATTTTGTGTCAGCTCCACCGGAGATGTATGTGGAAGAGGCAGGTATGGCACCGCTGGTGAATAATAACAGGGCCTTCAATATCCAAAATATAAATATGCAGTTGATTAATAATGTTTTAAACAGAATTCTCCTGACAGATCATATAGATATGACATATCAGGATCGTGTGTTTGTGGAAAATATTTTAAATAAAATTGGTGTAACAGATGTACAGGAATTTATCAGACAGGTAAACCGGATGAAACAGGAGGTACACAATACAAGGGAATTATTGACCCTGTACCGTTCCGGAGATGAAGTGTCAAAGCTGATTCGTGAATACCGGACAGAAGAGAACAGGCAACGTGGGGAACAGGATATAAAGAAAACGGACGAAGAGCATATACAGGTATATTGGCTGCAACAGGAGATTTTTAACAGGCTTCATACAGAGGAAATTTATCAGGAGCTGGCAAATTTGATACACATCCGTTATGGGAATCAAACAAGTGTGAGCAGACAGGAAATGCAGCTCTGTGAGCAGTCCATGTATGCGGAGCAGCTTACTTTAAATCGTATGAGAAATGAAACATTTCTTCAGGAACAAGGACTTATATATAACAAGATTAATACCTATGAAGCAGGGGACACGGAGAATGTGTCAGAAAACTTTGAACAGACAATGAGCAGCATGATACAGGCGGTACTGTTAAATGCAATCAGTCAGATGTATCATACGAGATATACGTTATTGACTTCAAATGCATCTATGTGGCAGTGGCTTACAGACGCCATTCACGTAAATGCACAAAATACATTCCAGAGATTTGAGAGCTACCATAACCGCCTCAGTCTTTCAAGGAAGGATAAAGATGAATATTACGAAACTCTGCAGAAATATGAAAATCAGGAAATAAAATCTCTGCACAGGTTAGTTAAATATAAAGAAGAGGTGCAGCTGAAGCAGACCGGAGAGACGAATATGTCGGAAACGTCTCTTCAATATCTGAATCAGGAGAATCTCACAGAAGAAAAGGAATTTATACAGGATACGTTAAATGAGATTCATATTCATCAGAAGGATGAGCATAAGCATGTATTCAGGATTTCGGAAAAGAAGCGCGAGGAAGAAATAATAAAGCAGCTTGATATTATTAACCGGAGTAACCTCGAACGGTTGGAAAGGCTGCAAACCATGGAGAAAGAAAAGAAAATAAGCGAGCCTGCAAGAATCAACAGAGAACAAGCGAGAAAGGATGGTCTGCGCGCGCTGGAGCATTCGGACGAGGTTGTTATGGAATATCTGAACAATGTCACCAAGGAGACGGAAACAGAGAAGGTAGATAGAGAACGGTTACGAGAGGTCATGGGTGAGGATACAATCCGTATATTCGAGACTCTTCAAGGCTACAAGGAACATCCGGAGCGTTATCCGAATGTTACAACGTCAGAAGGACAGGCTATGAATCTGCTGATGCATGACATTGCAGATAGCCAGACAGAACGCGTGGAGCAGCTGCAGATAGAGTATGATAGGCTTATAAATAACCGGATTCAGGAAGAAAACTTGAAGGAAATCCAGAGAGTGTTAAAGGAAACAGAACGTCATCAGCTTGAGAAAGTACCGAAAGGGCAAAACGGGGAGCAGTCAGCTGAGGATACAATCCGTATATTCGAGACTCTTCAAGACTACAAGAAACATCTGGAGCGTTATCCGAATGTTGCAATTACGGAAGACCGGGCTGTGAGCCTGCTGATGCATGATATTGCAGATAGACGGGCAGAACGGGTGGAACAGGTGCAGATAGAACGTGAGCAGATCGTAAATAACCGTGTCAAGGAAGAAAGCTCCAAGGAAATCCAGAGAGTGTTAAAAGAAACAGAACGCCGTCAGCTCGAAAGAGTGCCGGAGGAACAAAACAGGGAGCAGACAGTTAAGCAACAGGCAGAATTGTTTCATAAGCAAAACGAGAGTGTCCTGAATGAAGAGATACTTGAGGAGCTTGAGGAAAGGAATCGTAGGACCACGCAGAGTGAGATACGGACGATGACAGAGCAACGGGAGATGACTCATGTGACAGAGCTTGTTACGAATAAGGTCAATGAATTGCGGTTAGAGCAGGATCAGGATATAGAGCGCATAATCAGCCAGAATGTAAAACAACAATTAAATACACTGTCTGATCAGGTATTCAACAAATTGGAAAAGCGTATGGATTCTGAAAGACGCAGGCGCGGTATCTAAGAGAAATATGATGTTCGGGAGGTGAATGACGAATGGGTCTGGAAAAAGCAAAACTGACATTTATGATAAATGAGACAGGAAAGCAACAGAAGGTAACGGTCCGGGAGCAGGTAAAGCAACAGATAATGCAGAATTATGCTGACCAAAGGAAAAAACTGCTTGAAGAGGGCGGCTTTGGTAATATTAACGATATAATGAAACAATACATAAAAAGCAATACAGAGATGAATTATGAGTTGGCAAGGGTAGATAGTCAGGCAAATAAGCTTTCTTATGGTATTGGATCTGATAAGAGTAAGGTGCTCGAATTTCAATTTAATCCCTCTACGTTAAGAATCAGTGCTTTTGGAGGAGGTATGAGTCCGATTCAGAATTTTGCCAAGCAAAGTGACAGGGCAAGTGGCAGACAAAATGCAATTGCCGATGCGAAAAGTGCGATTCAATATGGACCGATCGAAACGCACATAACGGTAGATTTCAAGGTGATATTTGATGCAGAACGCAACACGGATGCGTTTATGGCAGATAAACTAAATATATTGAACAGTCCGGTAAAAACAGTTACGGACATTGTATCGAAGGATGTTTTTTCGGTTCGTCAGATTGTAGAAGGGTTTATCGTACTGGTAAGAAACCATGAAACACGTATGGTAACCTTTAACTGGGGTCCGCTTAGTTATTCGGGAACTATGAATTCAGTTCAGTGCGTATATACGATGTTTAATCTATCGGGAGAACCGATTCGTGCTGAGGTAAGTATAAGCATTTTAACAAATCAGAGAAGCGGATCTCTGGATGCATGGGCATCAAAATATGAGACCGGTTACAATATAATAAAGAAGGGTGTCTCTGATTCATCCAATATTGCAAATAATCTGATAAATCTACAGTTTTAGAAAAGGAGATGATGACGGATGGGTTTGGCATCTATGGTTGGAAAAAATATAACAGGAACTGTGGATAAGGCATATATATTGCTTCACAAACCAAGCAGAGATGAGGATTTGCAGAATGATGACAACAGTACCATAAAATCATATATGAGCAGAATTGCTGCGGTAGGTGAGAGCCTGTCAAATGCAGCGAGCAAGGCAATAGGGCAGGAAGCAAATCTGTCAGATGCTTTGGAGGGGATAAACACAGAAGGAAAATTTTTCCCGATGGAGGTGCAGTATAATCCGGCAACGCTTCATTTTTCCAGTAGCAGTGGTATGGCATACAATCAAAATCCCGGTGTCGGAGGAAATGGAAGCGGACAATTCCAGGTTTTTAATGTACCTTATGAGGCAGTTCTGCATATGGAATTGATCTTTGATGCGACCGTGAATTCCAAAGCCTTCTCTGTGACAGATTCGGGAATTGCTTCACCGACGGGAGCTGTGAAAGGGTTGGCGGGACTGCCTATATACAATAAGGTAACGACAGGCAGTGCCAGTAAAACGTATTCTGTACAAAATGTCTCAGAGCTTTTTGTGTCTGCCATCTGTAATGCGTATAGCAGACCAATCTGTGTGGCGTGGAACAAGACGATATTCTGGGGAGAGCTTTGCGGAGCAACCGTGGAATATACTATGTTTGACAATGAGGGAAATCCAATTCGTTCAAAGGTTCATCTGAAGATTCGTCAGGATGACAGAGCAAATCCATCGGATATGTCATGGGAGAAGACTTATAATAATTTCTTTGATGCCGCGGAAAAGCTTCAGAAAAACAAGAAGCTGACATCCTCAAGCAGCATGGTATCCAGTATACTTAACCTTAAAAATTGATAAGAAAAAAGAGATATTAGAATGGCAAGATACGAATTTTATGATTTAGCAAAAACATATGATAATTTTGAGGAGCCGGTTTTGATAATCCGGATCGATGACAAGGAAGTCGGAGATGCCAAGAAAGGATTTCCGGTATCCGATGTTTACATCGATCTTACGTGTGGATATGAAGCATCTATTGCAGAGTTTTCCCTCTATGATGTATATGACAAAACAACTGCAAGTTATACGATCAGCAGTGCCTTGAAGAAGTATACAAAGCTTGGTGCAAAGACGGAAATCGCAATCGGGTATGGTACTGAGGCAAAGATAGTTTTTGTTGGTGCTATCATGAGGGTTAATTACAGACATGGCAACGGAGAGATTCCATGTATCCGCGTAACAGCGATGGATGTGAAGGGAATCATGATGGCCAGTAATTATTCCCGACAGTTGAAAGCAACCAGCTATTCCGCAGCTGTTCAGGAGATATTGGAGAGAAGTGCATATGTAAACATGCAGTCCTCCGGAATTATTGCAAGCATCAATGTGACGGATACGCCGGATAAGCAATCCTCCGGGTTGGACTCAATGGGGGGCGGTATGTTTGGCGATGGGGGAACAGCTTCCGGGGCATTTGATTCTGCGGGAGCATCCGATGAGCCGGAGGATAGTGACCGTACAATTGAGATGGTAGCAGAAAGTGATTACGAATTTATCGTGAAGGCTGCCAAGCGATATAATTATGAATTTTACACGGAATGCGGTCATGTATATTTCCGGAAGGCGAAAGCAAATACCAATACGTTGATTGAGATAAAACCGGAAATGGGAATGTATAGCTTTGATATAGCTTATGATATTACAGGGCTTGTAAATAAAATAACGGTGCGTGCTACCGATGTTTCCAAGGCAAAAGTTATACAGGCGGCACAAAAGAACCAGAACAGCCTTCCCAATAAGGCAAAGGCATTGATTAAAAGCAATGAAAAGATTTATATTGATGCATCGGTTACTTCAAAGGAAGAAGCGGAATACAGAGCACAGTCTTTGATGGAAACAGTATCCTACAGGTTCGGTTCGCTGGAATGCGAGCTTCAGGGTCTGCCGGAATATCTGCCCGGATATTTCATAGAATTTAAAGGTCTGGGTGAAGGTATCAACAACCGGTTTTACGTCAGCCGTGTTATTCATCAGATGACACAGGAAGGAAAGTATATTGTTAAGTTGGAAGGAAAAGCAGCAGGATTAGAGGAGTAGACAGGGATGAGCTTGTACGATATTATGGATGAGATTGCGGCGAGGAAGGTAACGAAATCGGAAACCGGAGATAACCGGATGAACGGTATTGTGATAGGCGTTGTGCAATCTAATTATAATGAACAGATGCCGGGGCGTGTCTGTGTGGAAATTCCGGTCAGGGATGCATCGGCGAATGAATTGAAATGGGCAAGGGTTGCCATGCCGTATAGCGGAGTAAACTGGGGATTTTATTTTTTACCGGAGGTTGGAGATCAGGTACTTGTTGCATTTGAAAACGGTAATATTGAGAAGCCTTATATTATAGGGAGTATCCCAAAGGATACAAATCGGTTTCTGACGGGCTCTGTAAATTCCGATAACCAATGTAAGCGTATTGTTACAAAGAATGGTAATACGATTGAATTTACAGATGTAGCAGAGAAGGATGGAGAAGAGGATAAGATTCTGATTCAGACCGCAAACAAATCGCACAAGATTTCATTGGATAACGAAAAAGGAAGTATAGCCTTAAGCGATAAGGATGGAAAAAATAAACTGGAAATTCAGACAGAAAATGGTAATATACAATTAAAGACAGAGCATAAGCTGACAATAGCTGTCGGTGACTCCATAGAGCTTACATTAAATGGAGATTCAGAGACTATTCAGGTAAAATGCGGAAAATTAAAGATTGAAGCAGATCAGAGTGCAAAACTCACAACAAGCGGCAAGCTTGGCATGAGTGGGGGAAATATTGTCATGGATGCCTCTGCATCCTTTAAATTAAACAGTAGTGGTATCAGTACAATTGGCGGTTCTCCGGTAAAGATTGGTTAATAAGGAGGCAGAATATGATAAAGAATACATTTTTGGGCAGAGGAATGAAATTTCCGCCGCAGGTAAATCCGGCTACCGGAAGGTTTGTTACTTCGGAGAATCAACAAAGTGTAAAGGAAAGTATTTATCTTATTTTGATGACGCAGAAGACGGAACGTCTTATGCGGCCGGAATTTGGAAGCAGGGCAGCGGGATATGTTTTTGAAGAGATGAATTCAACGATGTTAAACATAATGTCACATGAAATTGAGTCAAGCATTATATCCGGTGAGCCGAGAATACAGAGTGTGAATGTAGGCTTGGATTATACAACAAAGCCTGGATGCCTGTTTATTAATATTGAGTACATGATACGGGGCGAAAATGTAGCAGAGAACATGGTATTTCCATTCTATCTTGGAAAACAGCCGAAGGAAGAGGAAACAGAGTATGAAACAGTGGAAGATAATTTCGTCGAGTGATTATATCATTGACAATCAAAGAAAAGAGGATATTCTGAACAAAATTCAGGAGCTTGCACGTTCTTATACACCGGAATGGCAGTTTGATGATGAGAATCCTGACATTGGTACAGTGCTAGCCATGCTGTTTGCCGATCAGCTGCAGGACAATATCAAGCGATATAATATGACGCTTGAACATGATTATGTGGAGCTTGCAAATATGCTGGGAATTTCTCCCAGAGCTGCATATCCGGCACATAGCATTGTACTTATGAATATGGTTGAAGACACGGTTCCGGGACAGAAGCTACGTAGGGGAACAAAATTTCTTGGAGCAAAAAACAGAGAAAAAGGAATCATATTTGAGACAGCGCATGGAATCTATATCACAGAAGCAAGACTCACAAGTATGTTTATGGCCTCCGGTCTGACAGGAAAGGTAATTCCGCTCAAGGGTAATTTTCCACCGATAGAGTTTATTACGCGTGATATGGAAATTACGGTTGAAGAGGATGAGATACAGAAAATGGACGTAGAAGCTTTGACGTTTTCTGTGTCTGATAAGGAAAAACAGGACACAAGTATTGCTACGGGAACGTTTACGATGTTTGATTTTTCAAAAGAAGGCTATGGAAAAAACGGACTTGTCATGTACCATACGCATTTGTTTGATGAGGTGGATAATGATATATGGATGGACATCCCGCATTCAGATGATCTGGCAGATAAAATACTGAATGGCCGGTACAGTCTCTCCTATTATGGAGAGAATGGTTTTGTTCCGATTACAGACATAAGAATGGAACAAGATCATTATCTTGTATTTCGTAAATCCGGAAAGTGCAAAAAGGTACGTCTTGGGAACGAAGAGTATTCGGCAATGCTTCTGAAGCCGGAAGAGGTTGTTGAGAAGAATGTTATGGTATCGGATATCCGTTTTTCGGCATCTGGAAAAGCGACATCTCCGGATTATATAGTGGATAGTGCAAGAGAGGTAGACATACACAGATTTTATCCGTTCGGAAAGAGAATGTCTTTGTTTTCAGAGCTCTATATGGGGCATCATTATTTTGAGAACCCTGGCGCTCTTGTCACGATGGAATTTAATGTCGATTTTGAACAGAATCTGTATGCACTTCCGGAGACAAAGGAAAAGGACAATCTGAAGATTATAAAGAGAAAACCGAAGAGGGATGTGGTTGGTGCAGTCGCTGAGGTATATGCAGATGAGATTTCTATGGAGTATTATAACGGTACGGGCTGGAAGAAGCTGCCGGTTCAGACACCTGTAGGAAATCTGTTCCGGGATGATTCATCCGGACATTGCAGGATATCATTTGTCTGTCCGGAGGATTGGAAAAGGACAGAAACAGGCGGTTATGATGGAGCATGCATCCGGATACAGCTGCTCCGGGCAGATAATTGTTATTTTCAGCCATCCATGCATCATTGTCCGGTTATTACAGATATGAAGGTCTCTTATACATACGAAAACCGTTATGAACGTCCGAAACGCCTGATAAGCTTTCAGGGCAGCAGAAAATGGGATATTACAAATCGAATGGCAGAGGACGATGTATGTCCGGTTTTACTCCGAAGTAATTATAATGATACATCCCTGTATATCGGATTTGATAAGAAAATGGTTGATGGTCCGGTTGGACTATTGTTCCGTATAGGTGAGACCGAGCAGGAGATAAGAGGAAAGAGGGCCTTTTATTATTCAACCAGAGAAGGCTTTTCCCGTCTTAAGTATACAGACAGGACAGACGGGCTCAATCACACAGGAACGATCTTATTTATGCCTCCGACGGATATGGCAAGATGCACTCTGGAAGGGCAGGAGGCGTATTGGATTAAGATTACAGACGAGGATCTTTATCTGGAAAAAAATCCGGAGAGACGACCGCTGATACAGGAGATTGCACTTAATGCAGTAGAAGTTGACAATATTGAAACCTTAAATGAGGAAGAGTATTATATCGATGCATATGGACCGGATATGAGCTTTCCACTGACAGCGACAAACATACTGCGTGTGGATGTGTGGGTAAATGAGACTGCAGATTATACAGTTGGTGATATGAAACGTATTCTCATGGAGTATCCAAAAAGCAGTTATGCGGAGTATGATGCGCATGGCGAGATACGGGAGTTCTATATAAAGTGGGAGGAAGTAGACAGCTTCGACCGCTCTAAGAGTACAGACCGGCATTATGTAGTGGATCGTATGAATAACCGCCTTTATTTCGGAGATGGTATCAATGTGAAAATTCCAAGGGCAACCAGAGGACCTGCATTTAAGGTTGTGATAAAATGCTGTGATGGAGCAAGTGCAAATCTGACGAGAAATCAGGTAGATGACACTATGGGAAATCTTCAATTTGTAGAGGAAATACGCAATCCAATTCAGGCTTACGGAGGCATGGACATGGAAACAGTTGAGGAGGCTCTGCGAAGAGGTACTACAATATTGAATACCAGAAGAAGACTGATTACCACGATGGATTATGAAAGGGAGGTGCTCGATTATTCTCATGGTATTTCACAGGTGAAGGTGATTTCGGGACAGAAGAAGGATGGTTCTTATGATCCGAATTCCGTGACTGTTGTTTTATTGATGGAGGATTATAAGGATGGAAGATTTTCTTTTGTCAATTTAAGAAAAAGATTAAAGGATCATTTAACTAAGCGTTGTGAGCTCACAATTTCTCCAACAGACCTTGAGGTTGTCGAGCCACTTTTCGTGGAAGTTTCGGTTGAGGCATGGATCAGGGTTGTAGATGAGGATGACAGCTTTGAGATACAGCAAAGACTGATAGAGATGTTGAATGATTATCTTGATCCTGTGAAAAATAATGGCTGGGAGATTGGCAGGGATGTAGTAGAAAGCCAGATCGAGTTGAAGCTTAATATGGAGAAGGGCAGTGCCCTTATTCGCAAAACGATGATTACATGCCGCTATCGCGATGAACATGGTGTGCATGAGACAGAGCTTGAAACATTGCGGGGAAACCCATATGCAATTGTTACCAGCGGAGAACACAAGATACACTTTGAATAAAAAAGAAGGAAGTATAATATGCTGAAACCCAAAAGTATTCCTATAAAAACATATGAAGAACTGATGGAGGAGAACCTGAACAAGATTTCGGTATATTCTGATGAATGGACAAATTATAATCCGGCAGATCCGGGAATTACAACTCTGGAAAACCTGTCCGCCGTTCAGATTGTTCAGCAGAATCAGATAGACGAGGTATCCCCTGCTATCCGTGCGAAGCTTTTAAAAATGCTTGGATATGAGCCCAAAAGGGGAAAGTGTGCTGAGATATATCTGGAACCATCTGGAATAAGTAAGGCTTTTGATATTCCGGCAGATCAGAGATTTATGGTTGGCGATATCAGTTTTGAGACAACGCTTCCGAGACATATTACAGCAAGCCACTTGACCGGGCTTTACAGCTACACAGAAAAAGGTATGGCAGATATCAGTTATATTCTGGACAGGGATGTAACGTTGCAGGCAAAGGTGTTTGGAGATGCACCCGATGAAGGGAAAATACTTTATTTTGTGATGGATACACCTCTGATGGCGGAAGAGACGGGGGTTATTTATGTGAATACAATAGAGGCTTACAAACGAAATCCGTTTCAGGAGAACGAGGAGCTTTCGTTCTCATCAATTGTATGGGAATGTTACACAACAGAAGGCTTTGTTCCACTGGAGGTAAGGGATGGAACGCATGGATTTGTTGAAAGCGGATATATAACCTTCAGGCAGCCAGCGGCTGAGGCTGCCCATTATGAGAAGGATGGAATATCGGGATATGTATGGAGAGCTGTCTTAAAAAAGGGAGAATATGATACAATTCCGGTAATTAACTATATGACAGGGTTCCTGTTTCCGGTTTATCAGAAGGAGACCATGATTATCACACATTCGTTCCAGAGTGCTTCCTCTGTCATCATAAACAGTGCTATGCTGGAGAGCGGCTATATCAGGGTATATGCAAAGGAACAAAAGGGAACCTCCTATCTGGAGTATACGGAAAGCATGGATGATGGCAGAACCGGACGATTCTATCGGAAGAAACGGCTGGAGGCAGGAAAATACGCATTTGAGTTTGACCGGGAAGCATTCGGTTATGCTCCGGGACACGTAAAAAATGCTGTGAAGGTTGTTGTTTACAATGAAGAGATGATGCGAAAGTATTATCTTGGACAGATACTGGGATATGATGCCCAGGAATTTATGCTCCCTCAGGGACATATAGTAAATGCTACGTTTTCTGTAATTGCGGAGAGGGAAACACTGAATGGAGAGAAATATTATGATTTTCTGAAACCAGGGCATCTCGGTGAACGCGAAATGACATATGTGTTATATGAGAATGAGGGAAAACTGCAGATCACAAATCCGGGTTCTTATGTAGGTGCAAAGCTATATCTTGGATCGCTTGCGGTAACTCTTGGAGCGGAGGGCAATGTTCGGAAGGGAAATGAATTTTTACCTGTGGATCTTGATGAGAAACAGCCGATACGCTTTTTCAATCCGGCTCCGGGGATGGGAGGATGCTTCAAGGAGAATTTAGAGGATGTCAGAAAGCGTTTTATTAACGATTTAAATATGCCTGAGACAGCAGTTGTGCCATCGGATTATGAAAGTCTGATCCGCCGGACACCGGGATTATGTATCCGGAAGGTGCATGCATGGATGGATTATGCAGGGAATGAAGTGCAGGCAGTAATTCTTCCGGATAATGGTGAAATGTATCCGAAGTTGTCTGAAAAATATCGTGCAGAAATAGAAAAATGGTTGGAGAAGCGTCGGCTCTTATGTACAAGGATCCGTGTGCGACAGCCGGTGTATATGGCCGTGTTTACGAGTGGAACTATTTATGTAAAACCACATTATGAGGGGTGCAGAACTCAGATAGAAGAGGTTATCCGTCGTAATCTGGATTATATAACAGGAAAACAGCAGTTCGGACAGGTTTTTAGATTTGACAGGTTATTTCATGAGATTGAAAGTCTGGAATGTGTATCGTATATATATGAATTAAGTGTAAATCCTCAGAACATGACTTATGCGTCAATGGATGGAACAGATATTGTTCCTGCGGAAAACTGTCTGTTATATCCGGGAAGCATGAAGCTTGATATCTTGCCACTCCCGGACAGCATTAAAAATAAAAAGGAGGTGTGACACATGACCGGAGTCGTTTTTTCCATTAAAGAGGGGCTTCTTGAAAAAGCAATATATCAGGGAATGTCTTATAGCGAAGACGGAGGTGTCACCTGCAACGGTAATGGAGGAATGCAATATGTTATACTCCCACCATTAGACAGTGGTATTGACGATTGCCCGTGGGGACGTCTGAAATGTATGATGGAGCTTCCGGAAAACTGTGTCTGTTATATCTATGCAGCTGCCTGTAACGAGGATAGGCACAGAGAATATCTGATGGATCCATCAGTTGGACTGGATGATAAGAAAAAATATCTGAGCGGATTGAAATGTCTCCGTTTCATTAACAAACCGGATGTACTGTTATATGAAATTGAGGGGAGATATCTTTGGATTGCAATTGAGGTAATTGGTAAAGGTGTTAGTTTATCCAAGCTGCAGGTTCAGGTGCCGGGAGATAATTTTATGGATCTTTTCCCGGAAGTATATCGGGAGAAAAACAGCTTCTTTCACCGCTATCTGTCTATCTTCTCAAGTATACATAATGATTTTCAGGATAAACTGGATCACAGAGAGGATATGCTTGACGTGGCGACTGCACCAAAGCAGCTGCTGGAGCTTTTCCTAAAATGGATGGGAATTAATGTGGATGGAGGCTTCCTTGAGGAGGAAGACTTAAGGAAGCTTCTGCGGGAATCGGGAGAACTGATCAAATACAAAGGAACGAGAAGAAGCATAGAACGGCTTTGTGAACTGCTTGTCGGTGAAAAGCCGACGATTGTGGAACGTGGTATGATGCAGAAATATGTCAGGAATAATGAACAGGATGTTTATGATAGTCTCTATGGAGATAGTCCATATGATGTGACGCTTGTAATGAATAACATTGTGGAGGAACACAGGAAGGAACAGCTGCTTCATCTTCTTAGACAATTTAAGCCGATTCGGTGCAGACTACATATTCTGTTTTTAAAGCAGAGAGTTGTTCTGGATGGACATACATATCTTGATTGGAATGCAGTGACATTTACACAGAAGGAAGGTAATCTGGATGTATCAGCGCTTGTGGATGGTGCAATTATTCTTCAATAGTATGAGTACCCGAAAGAGAGGATTATGAAATGAATATTATTTCAAATGATTGTGGAAGTTATATCAGACTTATGGTGGAGGGACGTGTGGATACAAATACGAGCCCACAATTCCAACAGGCAATATTAAATGCTTTTCAAAAAAAGAATGATATTGTGATTGATTTTTTGAACGTACCTGCAGTTTCAAGTGCGGGTCTGCGTGCGCTTCTGATTGGGCAGAAGACAGCGGCATCTAAACGTGGAAGCATGAAGCTGACAAATGTAAATACCGTTGTTAAGAATGTACTTGACATGTCCGGATTCAGTTCAATCCTGACTGTAGAGGAAACCGTTTAATTATGATTTGCTTTGAACACGTGACAAAGGCATATTCCGGAGGTAAAACAGAAATATTGCAAAGCACGGACTTTCATATATATCCAAGGGAACTTTGCTTTTTGACAGGAAAAAGCGGAGCCGGGAAGACGACAGTACTGAAGCTTCTGCTAAAGGAAATCTGTCCAGAGGAAGGTCGCATCTTTGTGAACGGAGAAGATATCACGGATATGAAAACAAGGGATATCTCCATATACAGAAGGAAAATTGGAATGATATTTCAGGATTTTAATTTGATTTCCGATCAGACTGTGTATGAGAATGTTGCGATTGCCAAGATTCTGTCCGGGGCATCTGAGAGAGAAATCCGAAGACAGGTTGCGTCAGCCTTAAGGATGGTAGGGCTTGAAGATAAATATAACCGACATCCGGAGCAATTATCTGCCGGTGAACAGCAACGTGTAGGAATTGCAAGAGCCATTGTCAATAGTCCGTATGTTATTCTGGCAGATGAACCAACCGGGAATCTGGATCCGGAAAATGCAAGAAAAATTATGCTTTTGCTGGAACGTATTAATCGGACACTTGGTATAACCGTGTTAATTGCTACGCATGATATAGAAGCAATAAGAGATTTGAAACATCGTGAGTTTAGAATAGAAAAGGGAAAAATAGTTGAAGGAGATACGATATGGAAAGAATTTGGATTGTGAAAACAAAGAGAAGCCTTGAACTGGAAGCACAGCGTTCTCTTCTGGAACCATTACTGGATGTGTTTACCAGAGATCTTCAGGATGGAGGCTGTCCGGAAGAAAAGATTGAAATGATACGGATCTGTGCGGAGGAGATATTTATTAATATTGCAAGCTATGCTTATCCCGAAAATGATGGAGTAGTGCAGATCGAGGAGGAAGTGTTTGAAGGTGCGATACGCATTATGTTTGCAGACGAAGGCATGCCATATAATCCACTCGAGAAGGAAGACCCGGATATAACGGCATCTGTGCAGGCAAGAGAGATTGGCGGTCTTGGAATCTTTATGGTAAAGCAGATAGCAGATCAGATACGATATGAATACAAGGATAACAGGAACTGTCTGTATATGGAGTGTTCATGGTAGAAAACATGACGGAATATAGATAGAAGGGATGAACACGATGAAGCATAATACAAGGTTTCGTGAAGAACTTAAAAACAAGCCGTTTGAGGATTACAACGAATATATGGATTATATTTTTGCCTGTGTTAATTTCCGGTTATCTGATTACATCGAAGGTTTGATGAATAAATATGATGCCGGACAGGGAAATTATAAGAATGTTTTATATCCGGATATCGAGATTGCACATGATTTGTGTAGTGATCATATGATAAGATTTATGCAGGAGGATGCAAGGGACGATGAGGAAACGGAAATGGAGCTTCCTGAGATTAATCAGGAGCTGGATGACCTTCTGGCTGTGTTTGATAAAGACGAGGACACAGAGGATGACCTGGCAGATTCCAAGCAGGATGGTATGGATTTTGCTGATTTGTTGGGCGCAGGAAGTGAGAAAACTGATTTGTCTGCATTTCGTATACCTGTAGAAGAGATGATGGACTTTATTGATGCCAGACTTGCAGTGACGGATACTACACAGGTCATGCTTCCGTTTTATGAGTTATGCAATAAGCTTGGTTTTGGGCATTTCAGCACATTTGCTTTAGCAAGTGCGGTTCTGTCATCCACGCAGACAAGCTATGCGTCTGTATATCAGATTGTCAATGAAAACGGAAATCTGACAGCTCCGACAGTGGAATCTATAGGGCGCCTGTATTACGGAAAAGATTATTCCATTACGGCAGCATACGGAGAGATGTCCGTGTGTCTGGAACAGCTTATGCCGGTTATGGATCTTCGTGTAAATACTAATATGCCGTTTTCCACAATCCTGGCACCGGATAAACGTCTGATCGACTTTTTGTTCGGAAACAATCCATTGAGGCTTGATGGCAATTACAGCCGCTTTTTCCGGATGCTGACGGATGGAAAGCCGCTGGATCCGATTATGGCAAACGCTATCCAGCTGGAGGCTATGGAAATTTCTTATGACCAGGGTGTCCGCATATTCAGCTGGACAGGTGATGATGGAAGCGGACGTAGATTTTTTATTCGTCATTTTTGTGAAAAACGTGGATTAAATGCGATTACAATCAACTGCAAAAAACTATTCGTTTATGATTATAGTTTTGTGGAAAAAGCTTTGTGGGCTGTGAACCGTGAGTGTATCTTTACAGATTCCTGCTGTTGTATGAATGAACTGGATTTCCGTGAAGAGGAAAAAGAAAAATATATTGGTTATATGGATCTCGCAATTTCAAAATTAAGAGAGTATAACATCCTGATATTCACGATGAGCCGTGATAAGTTGCCGTTAAAAGCTGTGACAGACCAGGATTTCACAGAGCTTGAGCTTCCTACACCGACCACGCAGGAACGGGAAGACTGTTGGAGATATTTTGCAAAGGAATATTCTCTGGCAGAGGAAGTAGATCTTTTGGAGATGGCAACAAAATTTTTGTTCACACCGGGTAAGATCAAATCAGCCCTTTATCAGGCAAAGAGCTTTTCTATCATGAATCATGAGATTTTAATTTCCAGAGCAAAGCTTTTCGAGGGCTGCAACAACCAGATGAGCTCTGAGCTGACACAGAAGGCAACAAAGGTAAAGGCAAATTTTGGTTTTGAGGATATCGTTATGAATGCAAACCAGAGGGAGACCCTGCAGCATGCGATAGATCAGATGAATTTTAAAAAGCGGGTTTATGATAACTGGAATTATGTAAAGAAATATCCTTATGGACGCGGACTTTCGATTCTTTTATTTGGTGCACCAGGTACCGGTAAATCCATGTGTGCGCAGGTTATTGCACATGAATTAAACTTAGAGCTGTACCGTGTGGATCTTTCTAAGGTTATTGATAAATATGTCGGCGAAACAGAAAAATCAATTTCCATGATATTCCGGGAGGCAAAAAAATGTAACGTCGTATTATTTTTTGATGAGTGTGATACTTTGTTTGCAAAGCGTTCGGATGATGGTGGAAGCAATCAGGCTTCAAACAACAACAAGACAGCTCTTTTGCTGCAGGAGGTTGAGGCTTATGATGGAGTTTCTGTATTGGCGACAAACTACAAGCATAATATTGATCCCGCATTCTTCAGACGTATGAAATATATCGTTGAATTCCAGTTCCCGGATCCGGATACACGTGAAATGCTATGGCGTACAACTATTCCCAAGGGAACACCTTTGGGGGATGACGTGGATATCCGTTTTCTGGCAGAACGGTTTGAATTTGTAGGTGGTAATATAAAAAACTGTATTTTAAATGCAGCATTCCTTGCGGCAGCAGATGGCGAGGGCGATAAGGTTTATATGCGCCACTATCTGCAGGCAATCAAATATGAGTTTGTAAAGACCGGAAAAGTATTTACAAGAGCAGATTTTGAGCCTTATGCATACATGGTCGGACTGGGAGATCAGGAGGATGAATGGGAATAGATATTTCAGGAGATAGTCAAATGGAATATATAGTATTAAACCACAGACAGACAGAGCAGCTTGGGCAGTATCTGCCGGAGGATGTCAGAAAAAAAATCGAAACAGAGGATGCTTGTGTCATAGGTGCTGTTGAGAATGCAGCTGTGACCGGAGTGGGAGTTTTTTCATATGATGAGTTTTCCGATGGTAATGTGGAATGTCTGTATCTGTACACAGTGCCGGAGCGTAGAAATAATGGTCTGTCATCCGGACTTCTGCGTTACGCGGAGGATATGTTTAAAAAACAGGGAGTAAAACAGATATGCTTTAACCTTTCGGACATTGCAAATCGTATGACCGTATGGAATACATTTCTGACAAGGAACGGATATGTGTTGTTGGATATGAACTGGCATATTTTGGAATATCATTTTGAGTCGATTGAGCAGAGCAGGGAAATACAAAGATTCCGTGGGCAGAAGCTTACTTTTTGTTCGCTGAACCGGAGGCAGATTACATATATGCTACATGAGGATAAGAGTATACCATATATGATTCGGAAGATTATCCGTAATGAGGCAGATTGGCAAAAGAGTCTTTTTTACTCTGTACAAGGGCATTTGGCGGCAGGAGTGATGGTACGGAACAATGGAGCAGACGAGCTATCTATTCATGCGTTATATTTGAGCTCGCATCTTAAAAACCGGAGTATTCTGCTTGTTATGCTTGCCCAGACTGTAGAGATGATGAAACAGCTTCGCAGTGCAGAGGCAAAGGTATATTTTTATGTAGAGAACCAGCGTCAGATAGAAGCGTATAATGTGTTGTTTGGTACACCGGCTGAGGATTATCAGGTGTGCCGTATGGAAAAATCTCTGATGTAGAAAGGGGTGCATGCATGTGAAAGAAATGGATCTGTTGCTTACAAGAAAGAGTCATGTGATAGATACGGTCAAACAGGAAAATATATTACCGGAGAGGGAGCTTGCTGCACCGAAGGAGGAGTCTGCCCACATAAAAATAGGTCAGATTATGCAACGGGATTACGAAAACAACCAAAATACGGATATTTCCTTTGATTCATTGGTAGACAGTATAAAAAGTGAAGCGGAAGATATGGATTTGATTCGCGAAAAAGGCAGAATATTTATGCGTCGCTATGAGTGGAAAAACAAAAGGAGCAAGCTTTAGTATAGTATTTATTTCCGGACTGTTTCATATGTATAAAGGAAAGGCATAAAAAGAGGTCATATGAGCGGTTCAAAGCGAAACAGGCAGGTGACAGGAGGAGTCCTGCTATTTTTGATTGTAATTTATTTCAGTTTTATATTGCAGAGACCGGCACCAGAGTATTTGCGTGAGTTTTCTATGGAACGGCTACTTCGGACATCACTGCTTCCGGTTGGACAGACAATGTATATCTGGGGTGGCGGCTGGAGTAAGGAAGACGCAGGTGCCGGGGAAGAAGCCGTTACACTTGGAGTGTCCGGACGATGGACCGAATATGCTGCAGGGCAGAATGAACAGTATGATTATGACAAGACAAGATATCAAAGTCATGACGGCCTGGATTGCTCCGGTTATATTGGCTGGCTGCTCTACAATGTATTTCATACCAAA
The DNA here is from genome assembly GCA_963631525.1 of bacterium. GTDB lineage: Bacteria > Bacillota > Clostridia > Lachnospirales > Lachnospiraceae > Coprococcus_C. The sequence goes on along the minus strand of CAVGQQ010000006.1, from coordinate 34,765 downwards.
AACGGTGAAAACGGATATGTGTCCGGTGCATCCGGGATGGCGCAGGCGTGTGCTGCGCGTGGCTGGGGGTATCTCATACAACAGGACTATCGACCGGGAGATATATGTAGTATGGAGGGGCATGTCTGGATGAGCTTAGGGCAGTGCAGGGATGGAAGTGTGCTGCTTGTACATTCAAGTCCGCCCGGCGTGCGTATCTGCGGAACATATCTGGCAGATGGTACGAAGAGTGATGCAGTGAAACTGGCAGAACAGGTGATGCAGAAACAGTATCCGTCATGGTATGCCAGATATCCGGAATGCGGAGTCGGACATTTCTATCTGGAAAAATCGATTAGTATGCGATGGAACACGGATGAAACAACAGATCCGTACCATATTCAGAAAATGCAGGCAGAGGATGTGATACTTTTTTTATATCCGGATTTGTAGGAATGCTTATTTATTTTTCATGTTGATTAAACGTTCTTTGATTGACTCAAATTCCGTCTTATGCTTGTAAGATACGGAGTCTGGGTTACGACGTAAGATACGGGTGGCGTGCATACGTGCTTTCAGGGAACGGTGTTCAACGCGTTCTCTGGCTGCCTGAAGCCGGTTCTGGAATTCTTCAGCCAGTTCTTCCTTACTTTTATTAATTTTATTAAATCCCATTCCTTTTTCCTTCAGATAATCCTGGAATTTTGTTTTATCATCCTCGGCAAATGCAAGAACGACATCAAGACGCTTCTGCATACGCTGCACTTCCTCGTTTTCGAGGATTATTTTCTTTAGATCAAATGCTTCCTGCGCAGAGGAGATCATGTCCCAGATGAAATAGACTGCGAACAGGATATCAACGACTGTTAGTAGCACGACCGGAAGTGAAAGCACAAGCTTTTCAATCGGGGTATGAATAAGTCCGGTCAGAAGCAGTGCACAGACCCCCCATGTCAGGGAACAGCCAAGGCAGATATACCCATGCAGGTTACAGAAGTCGTAGGTGTAATCCCAGTACTTCACATGAAAGATCTGTTCCATTACCCATCCGGTAAAATATTCGAGCAAGGTGGCACCGAGCATACCAAACAGGAAGATCAGAAAAAAATTATTGCGGACAGGAATGGTGGATATCAGAATGATAACAGCACCAAAACCGTAAATAGGAAGAAATGGTCCATGCAGGAATCCACGATTAACCCATTTCCTGTGCTCCCAGGATACATACAAGCTTTCACCGATCCAGCCAATCAGGCAGTAGATGACGAAAAAAGCGATCCATTGCCATATAGTATAAGTGAACATAACATCCTCCTTTGTGTTTTTATAGAAAAGATAAGTATAAGTATATCATTTGTTATTTGAGAAGAAAATATACATTTTCTCGAATATATATGAATGCGGGATAAAAATCAGATCATTCCACAGCCGGTTAAAGAGATTTGCTCCATGCCCGGCTGAGCCGTTCGATGACTATCGGAATATCCTGTATATTAAGGCCGGAATAGTTGATAATTGCAGTATGGTCGTAACGGCTTATATCAGATTTGAAATCAAAGCTGTAATAATCAGATACAAATGCAAGCGTGATGTCCTGTGTACGGGCGAGTGATTGTAATTCCTGATCACTTTTGCAGCTGTTAATGTGCAACAGAAAATGCAGTCCCGCATTTTCCTGACTGATCGTGACTGCCCTTGCAAGCGGACTGTTTTGCAGGCCGGTAATTAGTTCGTCGCGCAGGCAGCGATAGTGGTTTCGCATACGGTTAATGTGTTTTTCTAAATACTGCTCCCGGATAAATGCGGCGAGAGTGTATTGTTCGAAGTTTGAAACTGTGCAGGCATAAAAGCCAAGTCTGCTGTAATACAAATGCAACAGTGACTTTGGAAGAACCATATAACTTACACGGATTGTGGAAGCAAGGCTTTTGGTAAAGGTGTTAAAATAGATTACCCTGTCTGTTGTATCCATTGAAAACAAGGATGGAATTGGTTTCCCCTGCAGACGAAATTCGCTGTCGTAATCATCTTCTATGATATAACGGGAAGTTGATTCGTTTGCCCATTGAAGCAGACCATATCGCCGGCTGACGGAGGTTACGATACCGGTCGGAAAGTGGTGGGAGGGTGATATCTGGATAATATCGGGGACTGTCAGATTTTGTGCATCTAAGAGGATTCCTTCCTCATCCATCTCGAGAGGTGCTATTTTCACACCGAGAGCCTCGTATATGCTTCGGATCTTTTTGGAGCTTGGGTTTTCCAGTCCGTAGATGAGACTGCGTCCGAGTAATTGTACGATCAGACCATACAGGTATTCTGTTCCTGCACCAATTATGATCTGTTCCGGACAGGCTGTGATACCACGGAATTCGTGAAGATGCTTTGCAATGGCGGTACGCAGCTCCGGTACACCTCCTGAAGGAGGGGGAGTTAGCAGTGTTGGACTTTGCTCACTTAAGATATGTCGTGTCAGCTTTGCCCAGATGGAAAAGGGAAAATTGTCGGAAGCAGTATGATTGGAAACCAGATTAATAGCAGAGCTGTTATCAGGTCGCTTTTGCATCACGATAAGGTCAGATTTACTATCTGCGGAAACGATCTGACTTTGTATTGGCGAAACAAAGAATCCGCTTTTAGGTTTGGAATAAATGTATCCTTCTGCCATGAGCTGCCCATAAGTGTTTTCAACGGTGACGATGCTGATACCGTGATTGCCCGCAAATGCACGTTTGGATGGCAGTTTTTCGTTTGGAGATAAAACGCCGTTTATAATGTCGGTTTTCATGCAGTTATAAAGATATTCGTATAGGCTTTGGTTACCGCGTTTATCAAAGGAATAGGTTAACATGATAAGCTCCTTTTTTTGTATTCTGGCATTGTAAGCTGTAAATGCCGTGATGTTATATATAATTGACTGTTTCCCCCCAGGAAAGTATATACTATATTTATATTTTTGTAAATCTGACATTTTTATATATTTCGTAATTGGAGATTTACACAAAGCCACAGAAACGATATAGTTGGTAAAAATAAAAAAAGGAGTTAGGCATGACAGATAAAAAGGTTTTAACGATTCAGGATATTTCATGTGTGGGACAGTGCTCGCTTACGGTTGCACTTCCGATTATTTCAGCGTGTGGTGTGGAGACGATTATTCTGCCTTCGGCGGTATTATCAACGCACACAGGAGGGTTTACCGGATATACATTCCGGGATCTGACCGATGATATTCCGGGAATCATGGATCACTGGAAAAAGGAGAAAATTCAGTTTGACTGTTTGTATACCGGATATCTTGGTAGCATCACACAGATTGAATATGTGTATGATTTAAGAAAGCAGGTAGTAAAAGAGGAAGGCATGTTGATTGTAGATCCGGCTATGGCGGATAATGGAAGTCTGTATTATGGATTTGATGATGCATTTGTTGCACAGATGGCTAAGCTCTGTGGCAGTGCGGATATTATCCTTCCTAACATCACAGAGGCGGCATTTATGACAGGAAGTGAGCTGCGGTTAGATGGACAGGATGAAGCATATGTGCAGATGGTTCTTAAGGCACTGGCAAAGCTTGGCTGTAAAAAGGCTGTTTTGAAGGGAATCAGCTTCGAGAAGGACAAGATTGGTGTGGTGGTATATGATTGCATGAAGGATGAGGCAGAGTACTATTTTACAGAGAAGGTACCAAAGAGCTCTCATGGAACCGGTGACTGTTATGCAGCAGCATTTACCGGTGCAATGATGCAGGGAAGGACAATCCGGGAAGCATCGGCGCTGGCAGCGGATTTTGTTGTGGACAGTATAAAAAAGACAGCTGATAGTCATTGGTATGGTGTGAATTTTGAACGGGCACTTCCAATGCTTGTGACAGAATTGAACAAATAGAAGAATTATTACTTAACTCTATCTGAACCCCCGGGAAAGGATTGCATTGGTTTATACCGTGCAATCCTTTATTCTTTGTTGCCGTTTCCGTTCATTTTGTATATAATATAGGTAATTGTAAAATAAGGAGGCAGATATGAATATATTGATTGCCCTTGGCATACCTTTTATAGGAACAACGCTTGGTGCGGCGATGGTGTTTTTTATGAAAGAAAAAATTGCTCCGAAGATCGAGAAAGTACTGCTTGGTTTTGCATCCGGTGTGATGATTGCCGCATCCGTCTGGTCGCTCCTGATTCCTTCCATTGATATGACGGAGGCGCAGGGCGACATTGCGTGGATGCCTGCTGTCATCGGTTTTTTGCTTGGTATTGCATTTTTGTTATTGCTGGATACGTTGATCCCGCATCTGCACTTAAACAGTGAGAAACCGGAGGGTGTACACGCGAAGATCAGCAAGACGACGATGATGTTATTTGCGGTTACGCTGCACAATATCCCAGAGGGAATGGCGGTCGGTGTCACAATCGCGGGTGCGCTGGCTGGCAATGCAGGAATCACGATCACGGGTGCGTTTGCGTTGTCACTCGGTATTGCAATCCAGAATTTCCCGGAGGGCGCAATTGTCTCTATGCCATTAAAGGGCGAGGGAATGGGAAAGCCGAAAGCATTCCTTTGTGGTATGGCATCCGGTGCAGTGGAGCCAGTGTTTGGTTTTCTGACGATCTTGCTTGCGGCACAGATGACGAAGATCCTTCCGTATTTTCTGTCTTTTGCAGCCGGTGCAATGATCTATGTTGTTGTGGAGGAACTGATCCCGGAAGCACAGGCGGGCGAGCACACGAATATCGGAACCATTGGTACAGCGATTGGGTTTGCACTGATGATGGTGCTCGATGTGGCACTTGGTTAAAATTATAATTTTATAGAGAAATCAGTTAGAATAAGGAGTGGAATAAAATGAAAGTATTGATGTTGAACGGAAGCTCCCATATCAATGGAACGACGATGGCAGCTTTGACAGAAGTTGGAAAGGCACTCGAAGAAGACGGCATTGAGTATGAGATTTTTCAGATTGGTGGAGGTCCGATTGCGGACTGCCTTGGCTGTGGACAGTGTACAGAAAATGGATGTATCTTCTCGGATGATGCGGTAAATGCCTTTGTGGAGAAGGCAAAAGCAGCCGATGGATACATATTTGGCACGCCGGTTTACTATGCGCATCCAAGTGGACGTATCCAGTCTTTCTTAGACCGGGTATTTTACAGCAGCGGCAAATATTTTGCACATAAGCCGGGCGCTTCGGTGGCAGTTGCCAGACGTGGCGGTACTGCGACGTCCTTTGATGTGCTGAACAAATATTTTGGTATCACGCAGATGATCACGGTTGGATCAACCTACTGGAATCAGGTGCATGGAAGAAATGCAGATGATGCGGCGAAGGATCTCGAAGGTATGCAGACGATGCGGAACCTCGGACACAATATGGCATGGGTATTGAAATGCCTGGAGGCTGGTAAGGAGAAAGGACTTGTGCCGCCGACGGCAGACCGCTCGAACCAGACGAATTTTATACGATAATTAGAACGAAAATGCAATGTGTGTCTGAGGAGCTTCTCGAGCACACAGTAAGGAGGAGCATATGACGATAGAAGAACAGGCAGGACTTGTGAAGCTTGCAAGCCCGAAGCTTGCCGGCACAACCGGAGAGCTTCGTGATCAGGCACTTTTGGCGGTCGCGAAAGCGTTAACAGACAACAAGGATGCAATCTTTGAAGCAAACAGACAGGATATGGAACAGGCAGAGAAAGACGGGATTGCTGCGCCTGTTTTGAAGCGTCTCAAATTCGACGAGGGAAAGCTGCGTGACGTGATAAATGGTATTCATGATCTGGTGCAGATGCCGGATCCGCTGTTTCAGACGAAGCTTGCCAGAGAACTGGATGAGGGACTTACCCTGTACCGTGAGACATGTCCGATCGGCGTGATCGGTGTGATCTTCGAGGCAAGACCGGATGCGCTTGTGCAGATATCCGCACTCTGTATCAAGAGTGGAAACTGTGTGATCTTAAAGGGTGGCAGTGAGGCAACGAAAAGTAACAAGATCTTATTTGATACGATCTATGCGGCGGTGCGGGAAGCAGGACTTCCGGAAAAATGTATGCTGCAGCTTGAAGCAAGAAGTGAGATCAATGAGCTGCTCACCTGTCAGGGCTCTGTGGATCTGCTGATTCCACGTGGCTCGAATGCATTTGTACAGTATATTATGAGTCATACGAATATCCCGGTTATGGGGCATGCGGATGGCATCTGTCATATCTATGTGGATAAGGACGCAGATATTGAGAAGGCAATTCCGATTATCCTGGATGCGAAGACGCAGTATGTCAGCGCCTGCAACACGGTAGAAACTTTGCTCGTGCACAAGGATATCGCGAAGGAGCTGGTTCCGAAGCTCGCACAGGCACTGAAGGAGAAGCATGTTGAGCTTCGCGGCACGAAGGAGATTCAGGCGCTTGTGGATTGCGTACCTGCGACGGAGAAGGACGACGATACTGAGTATCTTGATTATATTCTGTCAGCCAAGGTTGTGGCATCGGTGGATGAGGCAATCGATCATATCAACCGGCATGGTTCCCATCATACGGACAGCATTGTGACCGAGAACAAGGAGACAGCATTGCATTTCATGCGGATGGTTGACTCGGCAGGTGTCTATCAGAACTGTTCCACACGGTTTGCCGATGGCTACCGCTATGGCTTCGGAGCAGAGGTCGGTATCAGTACAAGTAAATTGCATGCGAGAGGTCCGGTCGGATTAGAGGGACTGCTCAGCTATAAATATAAGCTGTTTGGCGATGGACATATTGTCGATGACTATGCACAGGGAAGAAAGAAGTTCCATTTTGTTGATTTGCCGTAAGAGGTAAGAAGGAGGATGCCTATGGAGAAAACGATCGCATCAATCACGAAACCGAAGGATGAGGAGCTTGGCAAAAGACTGTCCGCAGCGAGAGAGAAGCTTGCTGCCTTACAGATCAAGGTCAAAGAAGCAAAGCTTCCGGTATTCGTTTTATTTGAGGGATTTGGAGCTGCCGGAAAGGGCAGTGTGTTAAGTAAGATCATTAAGAATATGGACCCGCGTTTTTTCCATGTTGAGACAATGGATCAGCCGGAGCCGACCGAGCTTCGAAAACCATTTTTATACCGGTATTTTAAGCGGATTCCGGAGAATGGACAGTTCACGTTCATGGACGGCGGCTGGATGGAAGAAATCGTGAAAGACCGCGTGCATGAGCAGTTGGACGAGGAAGCCTTTGAGAAGAAGCTCCGCAGTATCAAGCGGTTTGAACGGACGCTCTCGGACAATGGCTATACGATTCTGAAATTCTTCTTCTATATCGATGAGAAAGAGCAGAAGAAACGGATGGAGGAGCTGCTTGCAGATGAGAACACGGCATGGCGCGTTTCCGATGAGGATTTGTGGCAGAACAAAAAGCATAAGAAGTGCTCAGAGGTTTATCAGGTCTATATGGAGCAGACAAACCAGTCATATGCACCGTGGTATGCGATTGATGCCAAAAGTAAGAAATGGGCGGAGCTGCAGATCTTAGAGCGCATCAATCAGAATATTGAGACCGCACTTTCAAATGCAGGACACGCAGTACCGATTCTGCAGAACCTGTTTCCACTGGCATCAATCCCGAAGCTTGCGGATGTGGATTTGAACAAGGAGCTTTCGGAGGAAGAATATCAGGAGAAGCTGTCGAAGCTGCAAAAGCGGTTGTCAGAGCTTCATAATGTGTTGTACCGGAAGAAGATACCGGTTATCATCGCCTATGAGGGCTGGGATGCTGCCGGAAAGGGCGGCAATATCAAGCGGATTGCATCGGCACTTGATGCGCGAGGCTATGAGGTACATCCGATTGCAAGCCCGGAACCGCATGAGAAGAACCGGCATTTCCTGTGGCGCTTCTGGAAGAGACTGCCGAAGAGCGGACATGTTGCGATTTTTGACCGTACATGGTATGGACGCGTGATGGTGGAACGGCTCGAAGGTTTCTGCTCTGAAAATGACTGGCAGCGGGCGTACAACGAGATCAACGAGTTTGAAAAGGAGCTTGCCGACTGGGGTGCCGTCATCGTGAAATTCTGGGTGCAGATCGATAAGGATACCCAGTTAGAACGGTTTACGCTTCGCCAGAACACACCGGAGAAACGCTGGAAGATTACTGATGAGGACTGGCGGAACCGGGAGAAGTGGGATGCATATGAGGTGGCAGTCGATGAAATGCTGCAGAAGACAAACACGACATATGCGCCTTGGCAGATTCTGGAATCAAATGATAAAAAATACGCACGGATCAAAGCGTTAGAGACAGTGATCCATGCGATAGAAGAAAAATTAAAAAATAAATAATGCAGGCATGCACGTATGTGTATGCAGGAGGAAAACATGTTAAGTTTAGTAGAGATTTTGAAGGTTGTATTTTTGGGTATCGTAGAGGGAATCACCGAGTGGCTTCCAATCAGTAGTACCGGACATATGCTGCTCGTGGATGAGTTTATCCAGATTCAGGCATCTGATGAGTTCAAGGATATGTTCTTTGTCGTGATCCAGCTTGGTGCGATTCTCGCAGTTGTCCTGTTGTTCTGGGACAAAATGTGGCCGTTCCAGATGAAGGATAAGACGAAGCCGGTCTGCGTGAAAGAAAAGTTCTCCCTGTGGTTCAAGGTTGTTGCTGCCTGTATTCCGGGCGCGATTGTGACACTGCTCTTTGATGACTATATCAGTGCACATTTTGAGACACCATATGTGATCGCAGGAGCCTTGATCTTCTATGGTATTGTATTTATCATCGTGGAACGCTGGAACAAGACGCGGACACCGAAGGTGGAGAAGCTGGAAGATATCACATATAAGACGGCATTTCTGATCGGACTTTTTCAGGTGTTATCGATTGTGCCGGGCACATCGCGTTCCGGTTCGACGATCATCGGTGCATTGCTGATCGGCGTATCCCGTGTGGCAGCCGCAGAATTTACATTCTTCTTAGCGGTTCCGGTTATGTTTGGATATTCTCTCCTGAAGGTAATCAAGATGAGCGTGGCAATCACAAGCTCCGAGCTTATCATCCTGATCGTCGGCTGTGCGGTAGCATTTGCCGTATCACTGGTGGTCATTAAGTTCCTGATGAGCTACATCAAAAAACATGATTTTCAGGCGTTCGGTGTCTACCGTATCATTCTCGGTATCGCTGTGATCGCATATTTTGCACTGGCTGCATAAAGCTATTTTTATACTGGAGGAAAAGGAATGGAAATACAGGAAATTATAAAGAATATGACGCTCGAAGAGAAGGCGCATCTGGTAAATGGTGCGACCTTCTTCGGAAGCTATGGAATCGACCGTCTCGGTGTGCCGCGGATGCAGCTTTTGGATGGTGCTACTGGCATGAATTTAGAGCAGGTATTTGGCGATATGACCGAGTATGAGGACTGGTCAAACGCGGAAGAACGTAAGCAGATTGACGCAGATACGAGCAAGCCGGTCAATATGATCGGAAGCACGAGACTTGTGCATGTGATCGAGCATTATTTCGAGCCGGAGAAGCTTTCCGAGGATGAGAAGGTATTGTATGGCTGGGTGAAGAAGCATATGGATGTGCGTCTGCAGGGAAAGGACTATGCACCGGGCTGTTATCCACCGGGCATCCTGCTTGGTTGTACGTGGAATCCAGAAGTGATCCACAAGGTTGGTGAGGCACTTGGTTTGGAGTGCTGTGTCTATGGCGTGCATTTCCTGCTTGGCCCAAATGTCAATATTCTGCGTGATCCGAGAAATGGACGTCTCTTCGAGGGATATTCCGAAGATCCGTGTGTCGTATCGAAGCTTGCACCGGAGATCGTGAAGGGAATCCAGAATTATGGTGTCTCTGCAACGGTGAAGCATTATGCGGCGAACAGCCAGGAGACAAACCGGGTAGGAATTGACGAGACAATCTCGAAGCGGGCATTGGAGGAAATCTATTTCCCGGGCTTCCGTGCGTGCGTGAAAGAGGGCGGTACGAAGTCTATTATGAATGCGTACAACCGGATCAACGGTGTGCGTTGTACAGAGAGTGAATGGTTGTTGGACGAGAAGCTGCGCAAGGATTTCGGCTTTGACGGTATGGTAATGTCGGACTGGGGCGCTGTGTTAGATCCTGCAAAGGCACTTGCTGGCGGAACGGATCTTGCGATGCCGGGACCGGGCGAACCACAGGCAATCTATGATGCAGTGAAAGCGGGCACATTGTCAGAGGAGAAGGTCGATCAGGCGTGTGCACGTGTACTTCGTGCGATCAAGTGGATTACAGAGAATTATAAGAAGGAAGACGTAGACAAGCTTCCGGTAGAAGAAATTATAAAGCAGACGGACGAGGCTGCATACGAGGCAGCCTGCGAGGGAATCGTATTGCTTAAGAATGAAGCCTGTCCTCTTGCAGAGCATACAAAGATCGCACTGCTTGGCAGCGGACATGCACAGATGCTGGAGTGTGGTTCTGGTTCTGCGGGTATTGATACAAGCCGTCATGGCGACGTAGCGGCAGAGTTTGCACGGTATTTTGATGTGGTTGACGAGGCACAGGCAGAGTACGCAGTCGTGATCGGCATCGTACCGGGCATGGAAGGAAATGACCGGAAGACGCTTGCGCTTGCCGATGAGGATCTGGCAGTATTGAAACGGTTAGCACAGGCTGATAAGAATGTGATTTTAGTTTTAAATACATGCGGACCAATCGATATGCGTGAGATTGACACAGATAATGTAAAGGCAGTCTTTGCAACGTTCTTTCCGGGTATGGCAGGTGCAAAGGCACTTTCCGATATGATTGCAGGCGTGGTAAATCCATCCGGTAAACTGACAATTACATTCCCGGAGCGGATCGAGGATATGCCAACATACATGAATTTCCCAGGAGATGGGTATCATGTATCCTATGGCGAAGGTATTTACGTCGGTTACCGATATTATGATAAGAAGAAGCTCCGTTCACGGTATCCATTTGGCTATGGATTGTCGTATACGACGTTTGACTGTAAGCTGGCTGATGCGGCAGTTGATGGAGATACGATTCGGGTTCATACAATCGTAGAGAATACAGGCAAGGTCGCAGGCAGTGAGGTCGTACAGATCTATATTCATGATCCGTACAGCACACTTGCAAAGCCAGAGAAGGAGCTGAAAGCTTTCGAGAAGGTAAAGCTTGCACCGGGCGAGAATAAGGATGTAACCTTTGCGATTGCAATCCGCGATCTTGCATCGTATGATATGGATCTCGAACAGTTTGCAGTGGAGGAAGGTTATTATGATATTCTGGCTGCAACCTCTTCGGCAGCGGAGGATGTATTTGGCGAGACACGCATCTATCTCGATGTGAAGTCTCCATATAGTTACAGCGTGGATACACAGCTCAAGGTCATCTGCGAGGATGATGCACTGCTTGCAGCAGCAAATCAGGCGTGGGCAGCCGAGGGCTGGGATATCGGCGTGATCCAGAACAATTATCAGTACTCTCCACAGAAGTCTCTGCGGGAAATTCTGGTATATCTCGATGCACATTTGCGGACAGAAGAGAAGGTGGCACATTTTGTTGCAGCCTTTGAAGAAAGCATAAAAGAGATTAAAAAGCAGTAATGTAATAGATAGAAGGAGGCAGCCAATATGGCAGTGCTTGCACAGTTAGAACCCAAAGCAGTCTTTCATTATTTTGAAGAGATTTGTGGGATTCCACACGGATCTTCGGATACACAGGCAATCAGCGATTATCTGGTTGCATTTGCAAAGAAACGGAATCTCTATGTCCGACAGGATACACTCGGTAATGTCATCATCAAGAAAACGGCGACGAGCGGTTACGAGGATGCGCCGGTCGTGATGTTGCAGGGACATATGGATATGGTCTGTGAGAGGACGGACGATAAGGAGATTGATTTCCATACGCAGGGATTGGATCTGGTGCTTGATGGAAATGTGATCCATGCAGACCGGACAACCCTTGGGGGTGACGATGGAATCGCCGTTGCGTTTGCACTTGCTATCTTAGATGCCTCAGATATTCCGCATCCGGCGCTGGAGGTTGTAATCACCGTCGATGAAGAGATTGGCATGCTCGGTGCGGCAGGCATCACGACAGAGGATCTGCAGGCATCATATATGTTGAATCTCGATTCAGAGGATGAGGGGCAGCTGCTGGTCGGCTGTGCCGGCGGTATGACGGCAGTCTGCCATATGCCGATCGAGTGGGAAGCATGTAATCTGGCACACCCAGTTTGTATGCAGCTTAGCGTGGATGGACTGCTCGGCGGACATTCCGGCATGGAAATCATCAAGCAGCGTGCAAATGCGAACAAGACGCTAGGCAGAGCGTTAAAGGCGATACGGGCAGTGGCAGACATCCGGCTCGTGTCAATCGATGGCGGCAGGAAGGATAATGCGATTCCACGTGCGGCACAGGCAGTATTCGTTGTGGAAGCGGAAGCGAAGGATGCTGTAAAACAGGCAGTGCAGACGCTGCAGGCAACGATCAGCCATGAATACCAGGTAAGTGATCCGGATGTGACATTGAAGATGAAAGAATGCACAGAAGCAGTGGCACAGGTGATGAACCGTGCGAGCGGCGATGCAATTATTGATGCACTGGTACTGCTTCCAAATGGCGTGCAGAAGATGAGTGATGCGATGCCGGGGCTTGTGCAGACGTCGCTCAATCTTGGAATTCTCACGATGAAGGAAGATGAAGTACAGATGGGATTTTCCGTGCGGAGCAGCGTCGGCAGTGAGAAGAATCTGCTTGCGTTACAGATCCGGACGCTGTGTGAACGTCTGGGTGGACAGTATACCGAGAGTGGCGCGTATCCGGCATGGGAGTATAAGCAGGATTCGAAGCTCCGTGATGTGATGGTCGCTGTTTATGAGGAGCTGTACGGCGAGAAGCCAAAGCTGGATGTGATCCATGCGGGCGTGGAATGTGGATTATTCATGGATAAGATGAAGAATCTGGACTGCGTATCGTATGGTCCGCAGATGTATGACATCCACACACCGAACGAGCGATTGCATGTTGACAGTGTGCAGAGAACGTGGGAATATACACTGGAGATTTTAAAGAGACTGAAATAATTTGGAGGAACGAGACTTATGGGAAACTGGGAAGCAAATATACGAAAGGTTGTACCGTATGTACCGGGTGAACAGCCAAAGGAACAGGACATTATCAAGTTAAATACAAATGAGAATCCATACCCACCGGCACCAGAGGTATTAAATAAGCAGGTAGAGTTAGAGAATCTGCGTCTGTATCCGGATCCGGCAGCGACAAAGCTGGTTGATGCAATCGCAGAGTATCACGGTGTGGATAAAAAGCAGGTATTTGTCGGTGTCGGAAGCGACGATGTACTTGCAATGTCATTTATGACATTTTTCAATTCGGGAAAGCCAATTTTCTTCCCGGATATTACATATTCGTTCTACGATGTGTGGGCAGATATGCTCCGGATTCCATATGAGACGAAGCCGCTCGATGCGGACTTCCGCATCAAGGTGTCCGATTATTATGGGGAAAATGGCGGCGTTGTATTCCCCAATCCGAATGCACCAACCGGAATCGCAGAGCCGGTTGAATTTGTGCGTGACATCGTAAGCCACAACCCGGATGTGATCGTGATCGTGGATGAGGCATATGTCGACTTCGGTGGACAGACAGCACTGCCGCTTCTGAAGGAATTTGACAATCTGCTTGTTGTCCGTACATTCTCGAAGTCCCGTTCGATGGCAGGACTCCGTATCGGATATGCGATCGGAAATGAGAAGCTGATCGGTTACTTAAACGATGTGAAATATTCCTACAATTCCTATACGATGGATCTGACAAGCATCGAGCTTGGAACGTGCTCCATCAAGGCAGATGACTATTTCAAGGAGATGGTCAAGAAGGTTGTCGATACAAGAACATGGTTTGTGAAGGAGATCGAGGCACTTGGATTTACTGTGCTTCCATCAAGTGCGAACTTTGTATTTGCAACACACAAGACGATTCCGGCGAAAGAGATATTCGAGAAGGCAAGAGAAAATAAGATTTTCGTACGGTATTTTGATAAGCCAAGGATTGACAATTATCTGCGTATCAGCATTGGAACCGATAAAGAAATGCAATTATTTGTTGCATTTTTGAAAACTTTGCTGTAAGTGGTTGTGCTTTTGTAAAAAAGAAAATATAATAGGGGATGTCATCATTCAGACATGTCCGGTCTGAATTTTCCTACGCGAATTATTTAGAATAAAGGAGTTTTAAATATGGAGCGTATGGATTTTAAATCTTTTTGTAATGCCGTGGTAAACGGTATCGCAGAGTATCTTTTGCAGTATGAGATCGAGAGCATCCGGCTGGAGACGGTGTGTCATAACAATGGCGTCGAGCATGTCGGACTTGTGATCTTATTGCAGGGAGATTGTGTTTCCCCAACGATTTATCTGGAACAATATTATCAGTATATGGTGCGGCAGCAGGCATCGCTTTCGGATGTGTTAGAACTGGTTGCAAAGGAATACAGACGGGTGGAAGACTGCCTGCAAAAGCAGGAACCGCTGGCGGTTGATCTGGATCAGATGCAGAGCCGTGTGTTTTTGCGTCTGGTAAATTACGAACGCAATCAGGAGACACTTGCAAACTGCCCGTATATTCCATTTCATGATATGGCAATCACGTTCCGCTATCTTGTAAAGATGGACGAAGCGGGGATTGCGTCTGCGTTGATTGACTATGACAGCATGGAGAAGAGCGCATGTACAGTGGAAGAACTGTACTGTATGGCAAAGGAGAATACGATCCGGTTGTTTCCGCCATTTCTTATGCGGCTGGATGAGTTTTTGCGGACACGGTTTCCACAGGAACATGTGTATCCGGAAGAGCCGGAGGTCTATATTCTTTCAAACCGGCAGTTTATCTATGGCGCCACGATGCTGCTCTACAAGGATGTGGTCGCATCGTTTGCAGAGCAGATGGGCAAGAGCGTCTATATCGTGCCATCGAGTGTGAACGAGCTGTTATTGTGTCTTACAGATGCAAAAAAAGAAAAGGAAATGTTAGAAAATACACTGCGGGAAGTCAATGAATTTGTAGTTCCCGACACGGAATTTCTGTCAGATGCGGTCTATTTTTACGATAAAGAATTGGGAAATATTGTAGGATAAATGCTTGACGAATGCACGTGTGTGTGCTATTGTTAAGACGCATTTTCAGATAGAAATGCGATTTTAAAAATTGGAGGATTTGTCATGACAAAAGGTACAGTAAAGTGGTTCAACAGCCAGAAGGGCTTTGGATTCATCACAGACGAGAACGGCAAGGATGTATTCGTACATTACTCAGGACTGAACATGGAAGGTTACAAGAACCTCGAAGAGAATCAGCAGGTTGAGTTTGATGTTGTTGATGGCGAGAAGGGACCACAGGCTACAAACGTAACTGTTATCAAGTAGTTTAGCTTAATCAAGTAACAGGGTACCTATATTTTATAGATTCTGCATGCATTGTTATACTGAATTTTGAATTGGGATTTGTTATATTTATTGAGTGAAACAAAGTAGGAGTCACCGTGCAAAACGATGGCTCCTATTTTTGTATTTTGTTGACAAAAACAGGCAAATGGCATAGAATGAACGTATGTAAAAAATAGGACGGAGAGGAAAACTATTGGGGGACAGCTTTGTATCGAGAAAAGATAGAATAATCGCATCTGCAATCGAAATTATCAGCGAATCCGGATTATCAGCTCTTACAACTAAAAACCTTGCTCTGAAGGAAAATATGTCAGAGGCACTTCTGTACAAATATTTTGGCGGCATTGATGAAGTGCTCGTGGAGGTAGTCGAGACATATTTGAAGTTTGACAAAGGTATTCGTCAGACGGTGCAGGCAAAGGATGCAACCTATGTGGAAAAACTGATCGATTATCTGGAAGCGTATGCAACGTATTATGATAATTATTATGCGATTTCCACATTGATGCTTCAGTATGAAGAACTGTTACATATTGTGGAGACACGGGAGAAGATTGCATGGTGTATCACAGAACGTTTGGCATTTCTGGGAGACTTGTTTCAAAAAGCAATGGACGCCGGAGAAATTTCAGACGTCATTTTGGCGCCTGTGTTGGCAAACAATGTAACGGGTATGGCGATGAGTCATATATTGGAACGCAGAATTTCTTATCACAAGAAGTCGTTCAAGGAAGAATATATGGATAATATTCAGAAATGGATGCAGTTACTTCAGATAAAAAAATAAGCGTGAGAATAGGATTGGGAGGCAGTTTATGAAAGTATTAGTAGCAGAGGACGATTTGGCAAGTGGAAAATTTATGCAGAAACTGTTGTCAAAGTATGGTGAAGTCGTACTGGCAAGAGATGGAATCGCAGCCGTGGATGAATTTGTAAATGCGGTCAGCACGAACGAACGGTTCGATCTGATCTGTATGGATATTATGATGCCAAAGATTGATGGATATAAGGCGCTGGCGTCTATCCGGGATGCAGAGCGGAAGCTTGGCACACCAAGAGACAAGCGCTGTAAGGTCATTATGATCAGTGCACTTGATGAAGGATTTGATGCAAGTTATGCGAGTGATGATTATGAGGAGTACATGTGTAAACCAATTGATATCATGAAATTTGACAGTTTGATTCGCAAGCTTGAGATCATCTAGGTAAAAACAAATGGATTTATTTGATTATATGAGAGAGACAAACATGAAGAAGGGCGAATCGCCGCTTGCAAAGCGACTTCGACCGACTTCACTGGACGAGGTAGTAGGGCAGGAACACATCCTTGGAAAGGATAAGCTGTTGTATCGTGTGATACAGGCGGATAAGCTCAGCTCGATTATCTTATATGGTCCACCAGGGACGGGGAAGACAACGCTTGCGATGGTGATCGCCAATACGACAAGTGCGGTATTTAAGGAACTGAATGCGACGACTGCCGGGAAGAAGGATATCGAGGCAGTGGTAAAGGAATCAAAAGATAATCTCGGAATGTACGGCAAGAAGACGATTCTTTTTGTGGACGAGATTCATCGGTTTAACAAAGCGCAGCAGGATTATCTTCTCCCGTTTGTAGAGGATGGAACGGTAATACTGATAGGCGCGACAACGGAGAACCCTTATTTTGAAGTGAATTCTGCGTTGATATCGCGCTCTTCTATTTTTCAGCTAAAACCGTTGTCGAAGGAGAATATCAAGACGTTGATCCGGCGTGCGGTGACCGATACCGAAAAGGGTATGGGAAGCTATGATGCAGAGATCACGGAGGAGGCAGTCGATTTTCTGGCAGATATGTCGGAGGGCGATGCGAGACATGCACTGAATGCGGTCGAGCTTGGAATCCTGTCGACCGAGCGAAATCCGGAGACGGGGAAGATTGTGATCGATCTTCCTGTGGCAGAGGAGTGCATCCAGAGGCGCTCCATACGATATGATAAAGACGGAGATAACCACTATGATATTATTTCCGCGTTTATAAAAAGCATGCGCGGATCCGATCCGGATGCCGCCGTGTATTATCTGGCAAAGATGTTATACGCAGGGGAGAGCGTGACGTTTATCGCCAGAAGAATCATGATTTGTGCCAGTGAGGATGTTGGTAACGCAGATCCACAGGCAATACAGGTGGCAACCGCATGTGCGCAGGCAGTGGAACGTGTCGGTATGCCGGAGGCACAGATCATATTGGCACAGGCGGCAACCTATGTGGCATGTGCACCGAAGAGCAACGCAGTGATCTGTGCAATCTCTGATGCGATGCAGGCAGTCAAAGAGGTTGGAAACTGCCAGGTGCCGGTCTATCTTAGGGATGCACATTATTCCGGGGCGGCAAAGCTTGGCAATGTCGGATACAAGTATGCACACGATTATGAAAATCATTATGTGGAGCAACAGTATCTGCCAGATCAGTTAGTAGGGAGAACATTCTATAAGCCGGGGAATCTCGGATATGAAAAGCATATACAGGATTGGTTTCACCTGATAAAAAAAGAAAAGTAAGAGGTATGGAAATGAAGAAAAAGGGAATCATCATTTTAATTGTAGTACTGCTTGTTCTTGCAGGCGCAGCCGGAGCAATTTATTATGTTCTGCATAACAAAAAGGCATCAGACGAAGAGTTGGTATATGCCACAAAGGTATCCGACTTAAATGGAGGATATGACCTGACAGAAAGCCGTTATATGGGAACGGTTGAGTCACAGGAGGTCAAGGGCGTGAACCGTGACAGTGACAAGAAGGTCAAGGAACTGTATGTCAAGGAAGAAGATGAGGTCAAGGCAGGTGACGTACTGTTTGAGTACGATACCGAGTCGATGGAGCTGCAGCTTCGCCAGTTGGAGCTGGAGCTTACGAGCCTCAACAATAACATTGCGACGCTGAACCAGCAGATCGCATCGCTTACGACAGAGAAGGCGGCTGCACCAGCCGAGGAGCAGTTAAGCTACAGTGCACAGATCCAGAATCTGCAGGCACAGGTCAATCAGGCAAACTATGATGCAAGTGCAAAGCAGCTGGAGATCGATCGTCAGAAGCTCTCTATGGAGAACACAAAGGTCGTTGCGCCGATGGATGGTATCATCAAGACGATCAATGAGAACAATTCAACGAGCAGCTCAGATGATGATAGCAGCAATAGTGATTCTGATAATGGTTCAGATTCTACAAGTAATGCATATATCACAATTATGGCAAAGGGCGATTACCGGATCAAGGCAACCGCAAGTGAGCTGACTGTTCGTAGTATGTCAGAGGGACAGAGCATGATCGTTCGTTCGAGAGTGGATGATTCGACATGGACTGGTACGGTTTCAAAGATTGATCTGGAGCATCCGGACAATGGAAACAGCAATGACTATTATGGAAATTCAGGAACAACCGCAACAAAGTATCCATTTTATATCAGTCTGGACAGCACAGATGGACTGATGCTTGGACAGCATGTTTACGTGGAAGTCGATTATGGACAGGGTTCTGTGAAGGACGGTTTGTGGCTGGATGAGTATTACATCATGCAGGAGGACGACGGTGCCTATGTATGGGCAGAAAATGCAAAGGGATACATCGAGAAGCGTAAGGTGGAGCTTGGCGAGTATGATGAGGATATGATGCGGTATCAGATTTTGTCTGGTCTGACGGAGGATGATTATATTGCATACCCAGAGGATCGTGTCAAGGAAGGCATGAAGGTCACACATAACTATGAGGACGTTATGATCGACGATACAGGGGATGATGGAAGTATCGACGATGGTTCTTATGATGACGGAAGTATCGATGACGGATATACAGAGGATGGCTACATCGACGGTTACACGGATGATGGCTATATTGATGGATATACCGATGACGGTATTTTAGATGACAGTGGCATAAACAGCATTGATGATGGTGCGAATACCGATGGTATTGATGGTTCCGTGGAAGAGGTTTCACCACAGGTGGCACCTGAGCCAGACAGCGATAGCGAGGTGGTGCAATAGTGTTACTGGAATTGAAAAATATCTATAAGAATTATATTCAGGGCACGATGGAAGTGCCTGTATTAAAGGATATCAATCTCTGTGTAGAAGAAGGCGAGTATGTGGCAATCATGGGGCCGTCAGGCTCTGGCAAGTCCACGCTGATGAATATCATCGGATGTATTGATAAGCCGACTTCAGGAACCTATCTGCTTGATGATGTGGAGATTGAAAAATGCAAAGATAAAGAGCTTTCCGAAGTGCGGAATCAGAAGATCGGATTCGTATTTCAGAATTTTAACTTATTGCCAAGACAGAGTGCGCTCGACAATGTGGCACTTCCGCTGCAGTACGCCAAGGTGCCAATCAAGAAGCGTAAACAGAAGGCAAAAGAAATGCTGGAGATGGTTGATCTGGCGGATCGTGTCAGCTTCAAGCCGACACAGCTTTCCGGTGGACAGAAACAGCGTGTGGCGATTGCACGTGCAATGGTAGCAGATCCGAAGATCCTACTTGCCGATGAGCCGACCGGAGCACTTGATTCCAAATCCGGTTTACAGGTGATGGAACTGTTTGACACACTGCATAAGCAGGGTGTGACGATTATCATGATCACGCACTCTGATGAGATTGCGTCTTATGCAGATCGTGTTGTAAAAATCATTGATGGTGAGCTGTATGAGGGAGATGCTCAGCCGGTGACCGGAGGTGATGAGCATGAATAAGGCAAAGAAAATAATCATTATCGTTCTTTCCTGCGTCGTTGTGCTTGGTGGTATTTATTTTGCACTCCGCACTTTGAAGCAGAAGAATCAGAATAGTAAAACTGCAGGCGTATATGCAGTCAGTGATGTTGGATATGACGC
This sequence comes from bacterium, assembly GCA_963631525.1. Lineage (GTDB taxonomy): Bacteria > Bacillota > Clostridia > Lachnospirales > Lachnospiraceae > Coprococcus_C. Next base: position 14,486 of record CAVGQQ010000006.1, on the reverse strand, counting down.
TTCCAATATGTGGGACAACAGCACACTGAGTGGAAATGTTACCGTGAATTCTGAGCAGAAGGTCTATGTTGGAAAGACACAGTCCGTATCGGAGATCAAGGTGACAGAAGGACAGACCGTGAAGGCGGGCGATGTACTGCTTGTCTATGATACAACTGCCAATGACTTGCAGTTGGAACTGCAAAGATCGGAGCTGGAATTATCCCGTGTAGCAATCATAGATGCACAGCGGGAACTGGAGAAGTTAAAGGCAACTACACCGTTAGAGGATATTCCGACGACGGAGGCACCAGTCGTTCCGGTTGCAACCGGTTCGGATGCACCGCAACCAGATCCAGATCCAGATGCAGATATTCCTCCGACAAGAGAAGAATTGAAGAATCAGATTGCTCAAAAAGAGCAGGAAATCAAAACGATGCAGACGCAGTATGAAATCGCACAGGTCAAGCTTCAGATGGAGGAATTGCAGAACTCCACAGGAGAAGTGCTTGCGAATTTTGATGGCGTGGTTAAGAGTGTGACAACCGCAGATGAAGCAGCTTCGAACGGAGATCCAATCTTAGTTGTCAGTGCAGCGGACGGATATCTGGTCGAAAGTCAGATTGGTGAGCTTGCGATGTCGACGGTCAAGGTTGGTGATACCGTGTCGATGTATTGCTATGATACCGGTATGAATTACGAAGGAACGATTACAGAAATCTCTACCTTTCCGAATGAGAATTATAGCAATTACAATTCTAAAGTGGAAACCTATTATCCGATTAAGATCGCGTTGACCGATGCGACGGATGTCAGCCAGTATATGTATATGGAGATTACGCTGAATTCCGATTCGGAGGATACAAGCAATGGCTTCTATCTGTCAAAGGCATTTATGAAGCAGGAAGGAAGCAACTACTATGTGATGAAGGATGTCGATGGTAAGCTTCAGAAGACTTATATCAAGGTAGGAAACAAGACATCCGGCGATTCCGTGCTGGTGCTCGGTGGTCTGACGATGCAGGATTACATTGCATTCCCATATCTCGATGAGGCAGTGGAAGGCGTAAAGACTGTACAGAAGTCGACGGATGATCTGTATAATTGATAAGAAAGGAAATTAGTCTATGTTAGAAAATATAAGATTATCGTTCCAAGGTATCTGGGCACATAAGATGCGTTCCCTTCTTACCATGCTTGGTATTATTATTGGTATTGCAGCAATTATCGCGATCGTATCGACGATCAAGGGAACGAGTGAGCAGATCAAGGAGAATCTGGTCGGCTCTGGAAATAACATTGTAAATGTAAAATTGTATCAGGGTGAATGGACCTATACATCCGGCGATTCTTCTACACCGGAGAATATGCCGATGGTCACAGATGATATTAAAAATGAGATTCTGGCAGTGGATGAAGTAACTGCTGTCGCATCTTACCGCTATGGTGCACTCTACGAGGGCATCAACAGCGGAACAAAGGATCTGGGCAATGCCCCGGTCTATGGTATAGATAAAGATTATTTCAGTGTGATGGGATATACGGTGCAGACCGGACGACTGTTTGAGGATCTGGACTGGACAAACTGTACAAAGAGTGTGATTCTGGATACGGTTGCAGCGAATACATTGTTTGCAAGCGAGAATCCGATCGGCAAGACCTTGGAGATCAAGGGGGAACCGTTTATCATTGTCGGGGTTGTCGAGCAGATTGATGGATTTACTCCGAAGGTTACCAATATGAATGACTGGTATACTTATTATGGAAATACATCTTCTGGTCAAGTGTTTATCACAGATGTGAACTGGCCTTTGATCTTCTCGTTTGATGAGCCATACAATCTGGTTGTGAAGCCAGCGGGTACGGATGCCATGACAAATGCAGGAAAGAAAACTGCTGATATTATGAATTCGTACATGCCAGCCACGAGCAGTGAGAATGCTTCGGAAGGTGGATCGGAGGAAGAGAGCAGCAGTTCTTTCAAGTATAAGAGTGAAGATTTGCTTGAGACTGCGAAGGCGATGCAGGAGGTCAGTGCATCGACAAGCCAGCAGTTAATCTGGATTGCAAGTATCTCCCTTCTGGTTGGTGGTATCGGAGTTATGAATATCATGCTGGTATCCGTTACTGAACGAACAAGAGAAATTGGTTTGAAGAAAGCATTGGGCGCAAGAAAATCTGTGATTTTAATGCAGTTTCTGACAGAGGCAGCCGTGCTTACAAGCATGGGTGGTATTATTGGCGTTGGTGCCGGAGTCGGACTTGCGTATCTGATTTCCGATGTCGCATCGGTTCCAGTCGCAATCAGTGGAGCTGCGATTGCAATCTCGGTAATCTTCTCTATGGTGATTGGAATTGTGTTCGGATTTATTCCTTCAGTCAAGGCATCGAACCTGAATCCAATCGATGCACTTCGATATGAATAAGCAAATGCTGTGACGATGGAGAAAATATGGAAGAAGAAAAAAAGACAGAAACATATGAACAAAGTATACGCAGACGTCCAGTCTTACGTGTAATGGCGTGGGTGGGACTCGTCGTGATTCTTGCATTGATCGTATTGGTAATCGTGACCGGTGTGACGGGTAGCAAATATTTTATGCCAAGTCTTGCGCTGATGATCATAGTGCCAATACTCATTTATGTGGTGCTTTGGCTGGGGAAGGTTCTGCAAAATCACAAAAAGAATCGGTCTTGAAAAATAAAGGCTGGTTTGCTATACTAGATTGGATGAAAAAATGAAAGGAAAACACAGGATAACACTGTGTAGGTACGGTTATGAGTTTATTAACAGAATGGCGTGAGCATGCATATAGTCTTGATGACAGAACTCCAGAAGGAAAGGAGTTCTGGCTTGGTTATTTCCAGAGAGAAAAGGCAGTTTATGAGAAGATTCTTGAGAATCCGGTTGAGATCGAGGGTGGTACAGTCAAAGAACTGGCTGAGAAGTACGATATGAGCATTGAGCTGATGATCGGATTTCTGGATGGTATCGAGGACAGCCTGATCGTGCCAAATAAGGTCGATGAGCTGGAAGAAGACTCACAGGTAGCACTTGGCTATGATCCAGAGAAGCTTTACATGAACATGGTAGACTGCAACGCAGAGTGGTTGTATACACTTCCACAGTGGGATAAGATCCTGACTCCTGAGAGAAGAAAGGAACTGTACAAAATCCAGAAGTCTTCCAAGACAATCGTAAAGCCACCAAAGGTTGGACGTAACGATCCATGTCCTTGCGGAAGTGGAAAGAAGTATAAGAAGTGCTGTGGAGCGAATGCATAATATGAAATTAAACGAGGCACAATCCAAGGCGGTTTCGCATGTGGATGGACCTATGATGGTGATTGCAGGACCGGGCTCCGGGAAGACAACTGTAATTACAAAACGAATCAAGTATCTGATAGAATCTGCGGGTGTTTCACCCGCAGATATTCTTGTTATAACCTTTACACGGGCAGCCGCAGGGGAGATGCAGCAGCGCTTTCGTGCGATGACACCTGGAAAGGAATATCCGGTTCGATTTGGAACCTTTCATTCCATATTTTATTGGATTTTAAAAACTGCATATGGGCAATCTATGCTGAGGGTGATTTCCGAGGAAGAAAAGCGGGGAATCATCGAGCAGATCTTACATACGATGGAGCTTAGCTACGAGAACAAGGAAGAGATTGTAAGCAGCATTGTCTCTCAGGTAAGCCTTGTCAAATGTGACATGATGGATGTGGAAAATTATTATAGTAAGGACATGCCGGAGCATGCGTTTCGGGAGTTGTACCGACGGCTGGATGCGGAGTTAAAACGCAGGAAGCTGATTGATTTCGATGATATGATGGTGCTCTGTTATGAGCTTTTGACAGCACGACCGGATATTCTGGACAAATGCAGGAGTCTGTTTCCGTATATCATGGTGGATGAGTTTCAAGATAGTAACCGGATTCAGTATGAGATTTTCCGGATGCTGGCAAATCCACGGCAAAATGCATGTATCGTTGGAGACGACGACCAGTCGGTCTATGGATTCCGGGGCGCAAGACCAGAGATCATGCAGCAGTTCCGAAAGGATTTTCCAGATTGTAAGATTGTGTATCTCGGTGAAAATTATCGTTCCGATTACCGGATCGTGCAGGCGGCAACGCAGGTGATTGAGAAGAACCGGACACGATACAAGAAAGAACTAAGAGCGGTTTCAAAAGAACCTGGGATTGTACAGATGCATACTGTGAAAGATGAAGCAGAGGAAAACGAGTGTATCATACGGCGCATCCGGGAACAGTATCAGGCTGGAATCGCGTATGAAAGGCAGGCAGTATTGTACCGGACAAACATACAGCCGCGTCGGCTTGCCTATAAGCTCAATCAATATAATATCCCATATACGTTGAGTGATGTGCTGCCGAATCTGTTTGACCATTTTGCAGTGCGGTATGTGCTGGATTATATGCGGCTTGCGATGGGCGATACCTCGCGGGCGACATTTTTAAGGATCATCAATAAACCGTCGCGCTATATCAGCCGGGATGCCTTGCTTGAAGACCCGGTTGATTATGATAAACTGCGGTTCCGGCTTCGCAACAAGGAATCTGTTGTGGAGAATCTGGACAAGCTGATGGCAGATGTAAAGATGCTGCGGAAGCTGCGCCCGTATCCGGCACTTAATTTTATACGAAATTTTATCGGCTATGACACGTATATCAAGGATTACGCGGAATACCGCCAGCTTGATGCATCGGAGATGTATGAGGTTTTAGATGAGCTTGGATATATGATAAAAGATATGGAAAGCTACGCAGAGCTGTTTACATTTATAGATCAATATAAGGAACAGCTTGTGAGACAGCAGGAGAAAAAACGTATGCGGAAGGGTGTTAACCTTATGACGATGCACAGTGCAAAGGGATTGGAGTTTGATACGGTGTATATCCTTGATGCAGTGGAAGAAATCACACCGTATAAAAAGGCAAAGACAGCAGCGGAACTCGAAGAGGAACGGCGAATGTTTTACGTTGCTATGACACGGGCAAGACATGCGCTGCATATCTATGTGCCGAAAACAATCGCAGGAAAGGCGAAAGACAGGAGCCGGTTTGTGGAGGATATAACATGGCAAAAGGAATCTTAAAAAAGAGCAAAATGGTTATACTGGTTGCAGCAATCGGAAGCTGTCTGTGCCTGATTGGTTGTGCAGCAAAGGAAGAGACAACCGAAGCGGTAAATTATGCATCGGAGGATTCTTCCCTGACCTATGCAATACATACGGAACTGGACGGACATGCGATTGAACTTCCGCAATTTACATCGACACATGACAGTACGGTAATCGAAGAATTGAATCAGGAAATCATGGATGGACCGGGAGCAATTTATGACAAAGACAAAGATGGAAAAGAGATCATCCCGGAGATCCGCACAACAGAATATAGCACGAATCAGTATTTACAGGCAGTTGTACGCTATGTCGAATATCCACTTGTCGGTGGCTATGGGGATATTGCAAGCTACAATTATGACCGGATTCGGGATATGAAGCTTACGCTGACGGATGCGCTTGTGATGAAAGAAACGACACTCGATGATGTGCGGCAGATGGTGATCGACAGTTGCCTGCGGATGAAAGAGCTGTCAGACAAAGAAACATCCATCTACGGTGTGACAGTAGATGGATTTTCATTGGATGCAAATGATAATTGTATATTTTACGGAAACGTCGATCTGTGTCTGAACGGAACGACGCATTGGTCATACATTTACAGCTTCCGGTTTGAAACACAGACAGTGGAAATCTATGACCTTACAGAATAGAGAAGCTTACATGTCTTCGTAGGCTTCGTTGTCTAAAAGCTCGTCGAACGCATCAGCAACAATCTCGTATTCCTCTTCGGAATCGATCATGCCAAGTTCGACGTCGTCGCCTTCCTTCTCTGTGTAACGGTAGAGGAAGACGTCTTCTTCTTCGTAGCCTTCTACGACTTTGTCCGGAAGCAATGCAATATACTGCTGACCTTCGACTGGGAATATGGCAATGACACTGCAATGAAGCTCTGTGCCATCATCTAACACCATATCTACATAGTCATCGTCTTCGGTATTATCTGCTGGAAATGGTCTGTTTTTATCGTCCATAGTATGAATCTCCTTTACGTTTTTTGGATTTTGTATTGAAAAAGAAAAATCCTTGTCTATAATAGTTTAAGGGAATTTGTATCATAGGTCAACTATAAAATAAGGGAAAGAGAAAAGGAAAGAAACGTGAAACAGGTATTACAGTATTTTAGGAATTACAAATGGAAAGCAATTTTGGCACCGTTATTCAAGATGTTGGAAGCAACCTTTGAGCTTTTAGTACCGCTCGTTATGGCGGCAATCATCGATAACGGTATCGCAGGAAATGACAAGCCGTATATTTATAAGATGGCATTTGTCATGGTTGGACTCGGTGTGATCGGACTTGGGTGTTCCATCACAGCGCAGTATTTCTCGGCGAAGACGGCAATGGGAATCGGAAAGGAGATCCGGTATGATCTGTTCAAGCATATCGAGACACTTTCCTATACAGAGATTGATAAGCTTGGTAGTGCGACACTCATCACACGTATGACGAGTGACGTCAATCAGGTGCAGACAGGAATCAATATGTTCCTGCGACTGTTTATGCGTTCGCCGTTTATCGTATTCGGTGCAACAATCATGGCATTTTCTGTGAATGCGAAGGCATCGCGTGTATTCTTCATCACGCTTCCGGTTCTGATCGTGATTGTATTTGGAATCATGCTTGTTTCAATTCCTTTATATAAGAAAGTACAGAGCAAGCTTGACACAGTAACATTGAAGTCCAGAGAGAATCTGTCCGGTGTGCGTGTCATCCGTGCATTTAATCAGGAGAAGAAGGAAAAGGAAGAGTTTGCCGAGGTAACGGAAGCACTGACAAAGGGACAGTTGTTCGTCGGAAAGATTTCTTCCTTCTTAAATCCACTGACTTACGCGGTGATTAACCTGTCGATTGTTGCCCTGATCTGGGGTGGCGCAAAGCAGGTAGATCTCGGTATCTTAAAGCAGGGTCAGGTCTATGCGCTTGTAAACTACATGTCACAGATTCTGATCGAGCTTGTAAAGCTTGCGAACCTGATCATTACCGAGACAAAGGCAGTTGCCTGTGCAAACCGTCTTGGTGCAATCTTCGAGACGACAAGCAGCCAGACATATGAGACAGCACCGGTAGAAGCGGTCGGTGGTACAGCGATTCCGAAGGTCGAGTTTGTCGATGCCGGACTCACGTATGCAGAGGCAAAGGAATCCTCCATCGAGGGCTTATCCCTGAAAGTGAACCGCGGTGAGACGATTGGTATTATCGGAGGTACCGGTTCCGGTAAATCCACACTTGTGAATCTGATCCCACGTTTCTATGACTGTACGCAGGGAAGCATCAAGATCGACGGTGTGGATGTAAAAGAATATCCGAAGGAACAGTTGACCTCTAAGATTGGTGTCGTTCCACAGAAGGCAGTGCTGTTTTCCGGAACGATCGCAGATAATATCCGCTGGGGCAAGGAAGATGCAACGAAAGAGGAAATCGAGGAAGCACTTTCTATCGCGCAGGCGGAGGATTTTGTACAGCAGAAAGAGGGCGGTATCGAGTTCGTGCTGAATCAGGGTGGTAAAAACCTGTCTGGTGGACAGAAGCAGAGACTGACGATTGCACGTGCGCTTGTGAAGAAGCCGGAGATTTTGATTCTCGATGACAGTTCGTCCGCACTTGACTACGCGACGGATGCAGCACTCCGGAAGGCAATCAAGGAGAAGACCGATCACACGACGGTATTCCTCGTATCGCAGCGTGCATCATCTATTATGTATGCAGATAAGATCGTCGTTTTGGACGATGGTAAGATCGCTGGTATTGGTGATCATGATACATTGATGAAGAGTTGTCCGGTATACCAGGAGATCTACGCATCCCAGAACAAGGAGGTAAAGGCAAATGTCTAAGGATAAGAAAAAGAAGCTACAGGGCTTTGATAAAGCTGTGCTGAAACGTGTACTGACCCATATCAAGAAATACCGTATTCTGGTCATCCTTTCGTTCATCTGTGCGATGATCACCGTTGCCTCTACCTTGTATGCACCGATCCTGACCGGTGATGCGATTGACCTGATCGTCGGAAAAGGTCTGGTTGACTTCGATGGAATCAAAGACATCATCTACACATTTTTGATGGTAACCGTTGTGACCGTGCTTTCACAGTGGTTCATGAATATTATCAACAACCATATCACATATTCCGTTGTGCGGGATATCCGTATCGAAGTGTTTAATCACATGGAAGAGCTTCCGCTTTCCTATATCGATTCACACAAGCACGGTGATATCGTGAGCCGTATCGTATCCGATATCGACCAGTTTGCAGACGGACTTCTGATGGGATTTACACAGTTGTTCACCGGAATCGTAACGATTCTTGCAACGCTTGGATTCATGATGGTCGTAAATGTACCAATCGGACTGGTTGTCGTTATCCTGACACCGCTTTCTCTGTTCGTGGCATCGTTCATCGCGAAGCGGACGTATCATCTGTTTCACCAGCAGTCAGAGACACGTGGTGAGATCACAGCACTGGTCGACGAGATGGTCGGACAGCAGAAGATCGTGCAGGCATTTGGCTATGAGGATGATGCACTCGATCGCTTCGAGGAGATCAACGATCGTCTGGAGAAGGACAGCATGTCAGCAACGTTTTATTCGTCACTGGTCAATCCATGTACGAGATTTGTCAACAACCTTGTATATGCGGCAGTCGGTATCATCGGTGCCATTTCCGCGATTATGACCGGATTTACTGTTGGACAGCTTACCTGTTTCCTCAGTTATGCAAACCAGTATACAAAACCATTTAATGAGATATCAAACGTCATCACCGAGCTTCAGAATGCGATGGCATGTGCCGGTCGTGTGTTTGAGCTTCTGGATGAGACACCGCAGGTACCGGAGAAAGAAAACGCACATGTATTAGCCGATACAAAGGGCGCAATCGAGATTAAGGACGTGAACTTCTCCTATGTGAAGGATAAGACACTTATCACGAATCTGAACCTCTCTGTAAAGCCGGGTATGCGTGTGGCAATCGTTGGACCAACCGGATGTGGAAAGAGTACACTTATCAATCTGCTGATGCGGTTTTACGATGTGGATACCGGTTCCATCTCCGTCGATGGTACAGATATTCGGGATATGACAAGAGACAGCCTGCGCCAGAACTATGGTATGGTATTGCAGGAGACATGGTTAAAGAGCGGCACGATCCGTGAAAATATTGCTTACGGAAAGCCGGATGCTACCGATGAGGAGATCGTACAGGCAGCGAAGCTTGCACATTCTGACAGCTTTATCCGCCGTCTGCCACAGGGCTATGACACGGTGATTGCCGAGGATGGTGGTAATCTGTCACAGGGACAGAAACAGCTCCTTTGTATCACGAGGGTTATGTTGTTGCTGCCACCGATGCTTATCTTAGATGAGGCGACATCTTCGATCGATACACGTACGGAGATCCGCATTCAGAAGGCATTTAACCGTATGATGCAGGGCAGAACAAGCTTCATCGTTGCACATAGACTGTCGACAATCCGGGAGGCAGATGTGATCTTAGTTATGAAAGATGGAAATATTATCGAAAAAGGTAATCATGAGCAGCTCATGACACAAAACGGCTTCTATACGAATCTGTACAATTCGCAGTTTGCACATTAAGCTTTTGCTTGACAAACCGCGGATTGCATGACATATTTGAAAAAGAAAATTGGAACGATCGCAGGAGGAACGAACAGGTATGAAGATTTTTAATACACTTACCAGACATAAGGATGAATTTCAGCCAATCAATGAGGGCAAAGTAGGCATCTATGTCTGTGGACCAACCGTATATGACTATATTCACATCGGAAATGCAAGACCGATGATCGTATTTGATACATTGCGCAGATATTTTGAGTACAAGGGCTATGAAGTAAATTATGTATCAAACTTTACCGATGTTGATGATAAGATCATCAAGCGCGCGAATGAGGAAGGTGTGGACGCTTCCGTGATTTCCGAGCGCTACATCGCAGAGTGCAAAAAGGATATGGCGGCACTTCATGTAGAGGAGGCAACGACACATCCACAGGCAACAAAAGAAATTCCGGATATGATCGCGATGGTAGAGACGCTGATCGAGAAGGGTTATGCATACGAAGTAAATGGAACGGTATATTTCCGTACAAGAAAGTTCTCTGATTACGGCAAGCTTTCCAAGAAGAATATCGACGATCTGCGTGCCGGAAACCGCGAGCTTCTCGTATCCGGTGAGGACGAGAAGGAAGATCCGCTTGATTTCGTACTCTGGAAGCCGAAGAAAGAGGGCGAGCCATCATGGCCATCTCCTTGGGGCGATGGAAGACCGGGCTGGCATCTGGAATGTTCGGTTATGTCGAAGAAATATATTGGCGACGTTATCGATATTCATGCCGGTGGCGAGGATCTGATCTTCCCACACCATGAAAATGAAATCGCACAGAGTGAGGCAGCCAATGATACAGAGTTTGCGCGGTATTGGATGCACAATGGATTTTTGAAGATCAACAACGAGAAGATGTCCAAGTCACTTGGAAACTTCTTCACGGTAAGAGAGATTGGAGAAAAGTATGATCTGCAGGTCATCCGTTTCTTCATGCTTTCTGCACATTACAGAAGTCCGCTCAACTTCTCCGCAGAGCTTGTGGAAAGCTCCAAGAATGGACTGGACAGAATCCGCACATCTGCATCAAAGGTAGAGGAAGCAATCAACAACAGTACAGTTGCTGAAATGACAGAGGCAGAGACAAAGCTTGCAGAAGAGATTCCAGCGTTTGTAAAGCGCTATGAAGATGCGATGGAAGATGACTTAAACACAGCCGATGCGATTTCAGTTATCTTTGAGCTTGTAAAATTCGCAAATACGAATGTCGAGGCTGGTGTAACAAGCAAGGCATTTGCGCAGAAAATCTATGATACAATGAAACAGCTGATGGATATTCTCGGTATTGATATTAAGGAGCAGGAGGTGCTTCTGGATGAGGAGATCGAGAATCTGATCGAAGAGCGTCAGGCAGCCAGAAAGGCAAAGAACTTTGCGAGAGCCGATGAGATCCGTGATCTGCTCACAGAGAAGGGAATCATTCTGGAAGATACCAGAGAAGGTGTAAGATGGAAGAGAGCGTAAAGACCGAACAGGTAAATGCATATCAGTACTCGCCACTTGCGCTTGCGTATATGGGTGACAGTATATTGGATCTGCTTGTGAAGAAATATTTTGTCACACATTCCAACATGCAGCCACATAAGTACCATGTGGAGGTCAGCAAGATCGTCAAGGCGGTGAATCAGGCGGATTATATCGACCAGATCATGGAAGAGCTGTCGGAGGATGAGCTTGATGTCTATAAGCGCGGCAGAAATACAAATACCCATTCCAAGGCGAAGAATGCGACGATGGGACAGTACCGCAAAGCAACCGGCTTAGAGGCTCTGTATGGCTATCTGTATCTCAAAGGGGATATGGAGCGGCTACAGTATTTTGTGGACGGCATGATCCGGCAGTATCTCGCGGGCAAAGAACAGTAAAGATGTAGGTACCGCCAGCCGAATGTATGACATTGCGGGCGGAAGAAGGAAAACAAAATGAGTGAGAATAAAAATATTATAAATGAACAGGAACCGCAGGACGAGCATATGATTGAAGGCAGAAACGCGGTGTTAGAGGCATTTCGTGCGGGAAAGACGATCGACAAGCTGTATATTCAGGATGGTCTGCGCGATGGCGTGATCTCATCCATCTTGCGGGATGCGAAGAAAAAAGATGTGATTGTAAATTTTGTCAGCAAGGAAAAGCTTGACCAGATGTCTCCAGACCGCAAGCATCAGGGCGTGATGGCAATCATGGCGGCATTTTCCTATGCGGAAGTGGACGATATCTTAGAAAAGGCAAAGGAAAAAGGCGAAGATCCGTTTATCTTTATCTTGGATGAGATCGAAGATCCGCATAATTTAGGTGCAATCATCCGTACCGCGAATCTGTGTGGCGCACACGGCGTAATCATTCCGAAACGTCGGGCAGTCGGACTAACTGCGACAGTTGTTAAGGCTTCTGCAGGCGCAATCCACTATACACCGGTTGCCAAGGTGACGAATATCGCCAAGACGATCGAAGAGTTAAAGGAAAAGGGCTTATGGTTTGCCTGCGCTGATATGGGCGGCGAGGTAATGTACCGTGCGAATCTGACCGGACCGATTGGACTTGTGATCGGAAATGAGGGAAGCGGTGTGAGCCGTCTTGTCAAAGAAAAATGTGACTATGTTGTATCAATTCCGATGAAGGGCGATATTGATTCCCTGAATGCATCGGTTGCAGCCGGCGTGCTTGCCTATGAGGTTGTACGGCAGAGAATGCAGTAGAGATATGGAGAAGAAGCGTTGGATTATACAAAGATGGACGACAATCAAATACTTGCGCTTGGACGGGCAGGCGAGGATGAGGCAACCGAGTTTCTGCTGCAGAAGTATGGATATCTGGTCAAGCGGGAAGTGCGTACAGTCTATCTGATCGGCGCGGAAACCGAAGATCTGGCACAGGAGGGAATGATTGGACTTTTTAAGGCAATCCGGGACTACAGCCCGGACAAGGCAGCCAGCTTTGCTACTTTTGCGAGTGTCTGTATCCGCAGACAGATTCAGAATGCAATCACAAACTCCAACCGGAAGAAGCATGTGCCGTTGAATTCGTATGTATCCTTGTATATGAACAGCGAGGAGGGCGACAACTTCATGCTGGAGGAACGTCTTTCCACAAGCCGGGAAGAAGACCCGGAGAAGCTGCTGATTGCACGCGAACAGATCGAAGATCGGAATGCTCGTATCAAAAAAGAGCTTAGCAAGCTTGAACAGCAGGTGTTAAAGCTGTATTTGCAGGGACTTTCCTACGAGGAGATCGCAGAACAGCTCGGAAAGACAGAGAAGTCGATTGACAATGCATTGCAGCGTATCCGTGGGAAATTATCAAGGAAATAAGATTGCCCCCTTGACAGAAAACTATAAATAAAGTATTATCTCATTTGTGCTTTGCATAAATAAAGCAAGCTGGTATGGCTCAGTCGGTAGAGCGTCGCATTGGTAGTGCGGAGGTCACGGGTTCGATTCCCGTTACCAGCTTTCTACTTGAAAAGCGGAAGTCCTTAGAATATAGGGGCTTCCGCTATTTTTTTATATTCATAAAATGCCAAGGTGTGCAAAAAGTGTGCAGAATTAAGAAAACAGTTTGATTTGATCTAATTTATTATTATCATTTTGTTTTATTTTCTTTGTGACATGGATATATATTTTTTTGGTTATTGTACTTTTATTATGTCCGAGTCTTCTTGCAATTTCATCCGGCGTCATTCCATTCGATGCCAGGAGAGAAGCGTGAGTGTGTCGAAGTGCATGAGGCGTAAGGCGATGGCCAAGCTGTTGTTCTGTAGATTCTTGAAAGAATTTTTCGTATGCTCTATGGTTCATATAGTATCCGGTTCTGAGATTTGGAACCAATAATGAAGTTCGAAATCCCTTTTCCAGTAATACCTCACTTCTCCACAACATGCATTTTTTTAATTCTGTATATAGATCTGGTTGGATATGTATATCACGAACCGATGTAGTGTTTTTGGGAGTAGTGACAATATCGTTGTTTGGATCATAATTCTTCGTTATGTGAATTATCCGGAGATTCATGTCAACATCGGTTATTTCCAGAGCAATCAGCTCTCCAAGACGTAATCCGGTCAATACAAGAAGAGAAGTAACATAGTACCAATGCCAGAGCTTTTCTTTTTTCATATAGTCAAGTAAAGTAAGTATTTCTTCAGGTTCCAGATATTTTTCACTTATCGTTTCAATTGTATCCGATTCCTGACTGGTGTCTGAAAACAATTTCAGCTTGCTAATCAGTTTTAGATTGTCGTGATAGTCGTTTTCGTATCCCCAGTTCAACATCGCCTTAAATCTTGTTAAGTAATTGTTGATAGTACTGATTGGTTTATTTGAATTGAGAAGCATTGAATTTACATATTGTGCATTCAGATTATCTACAATGGAATCTGAACCAAGCAGCTCGATCATCTTTGATGTGATGATCCGATTCCTCTTGACTGTTGATTGCTTGAATACAAGTGCCTGTGCTTTCAGATACTCGCTCTGAAGCTGTGAGAGCGTCACAGAGACATTTTTAGACTGCGTAGCTTGAATTAGTACCTCTATCTTAGCAGAAAGCTCTCTATGCGCCTTGTTTCGATTCTGCGGGGTATCTTTGGGTTTGGTTACAGATACAATCTTTGTTTTCTCCGTCAAAGGATCCTTATACCGTTCCCGATAGACTACAGTTCCATTTTTTCTAGGTTCACACCACATAAAAATCCCTCCTTTATTGATTTGTAAAGAAGGGGATGGTATAATATGTTTGTAT